>NZ_JBKQBJ020000001.1:0-704199 GCF_046825355.2 Flavobacterium sp. C3NV
AATAAAAACACTTTTTAAACACCAAAAAAATACACAAAACACATATGTAAGATTTTTACATACCTAAAATCGTACTTTTTTACTCCCCTTTCAAATTGTTATTATTCAACTTTGCTGTATCAATTATAATGCGCTGTTTATTAATTGCTTATACATTGATATTACTATCCATATTTTACTAACCATTAATTAATTATTAACCTTAAAGTTTTTACAAATGAAAAAATTCTTCAGATTAACAAGTTTGCTATTTATTATGGCAGTAGTCTTTAATTCCTGTGAAAAGGAACAAGAATTAAACGAGCCACAAGCCGCTGGCAAAGAAGCAGCACAAAGTGCAAAAGATGTGTCGCAAAACACGAACAAAGAAGCCGCCGCAGCTGCTGCCTTAGCAGGTGGCGGTGCCGGAGCCAGAACAATTACATTGCAAACCAATACACTATCCTGTCCGGGTGGTTTGTGCACATCGTATGGCGTTTGGTCAGGGGATATTTACACCGTTTGGTTCCAGATGAAATTTAATTCAGGATTTTATTGGAGCAGAGGCGGTAAATGCGGATATGGTATATTAATTGGCGATCAAAACACCGGTGGCGATCCGGGATGGGATGGCAATGGCGGTAGTGCCCGATTTATGTGGTATTGTCCAAACGGATCAAACAGCGCCAAAGGAAGTGGCGCTTACCTTCAGCCTTACGTTTATTATAAAGATCAGCCGGGACAATTTGGTAATGATTTTGGAAAAAAATATTTCATACAAGAAGGTGTGACATATAATTGTCAAATATCTGTTAAACTAAATACAGGATCAAATACTAACGGATATGTCAAATATTATGTAAATGGTACCGAGTTATTAAATCAAACTATTCGTTGGGTAACTAACGATTCTAAGCGAAATGTAAACGCAGTAAGTCTTCATACTTTCCGTGGCGGTAGTCAGGAATACTGGAAAGCTCCTGTAACAAGTTCTATTTATTATGCCAGTGCAGCTTGGGATGCTCAATAAATAGTTTGTAATTGCTCCATAAACATTAACATCTAAAAAGCCCATTTCATACGAAATGGGCTTCTTTTTATTGATTTTCTAAAATTTTTAAAATTATAACCTTTGCTGTTCCTCGGTTTGCCCTTCTTTCTTTTTGTTGACCAAATTCTGATTTCCAAAATTATAACGAAATCCTAGTCTAAAACTCTGGGTATCGCCATATGACTTGAAGTAATTATACTGGTCTGCATAATTGGTAACGACCTTTTCTTGTTCTCCGCGATAAATATCCGAAAAGATGGCATACACTTCTCCATTGCCTTTCCATATTTTCTTGCGAATAGATGCAGAAAGATTTGAGGTCTGACTGATCACAAAAGTACCCTGTACGGATGAGGAATTGTATTGAAAATTTAGTTCTCCGGTTAAATCTTTCTTTTTGTTGAGTACAAAACGATTGCTAATGCTGGTATTATAAGTCGGTTTTCCGTTTTTATAGAAATTCCCATCCCTACCCTGAAAACTATCTTCGACATAACTTAATCCTGCCTGAATCCCGGATTCCCAGAAATCATACAAAGTAAGGTTGGTATTAAACTCCAGTCCAAAAGCAAAATCTTCTTTAATATTCGTAAAATGATACACCAGCATATTGGTTTCATAATCCTGATAAGAAATTTCCATTGAAGGATTTTTCTCCAGACGGTAAAAAAGATCAAAATTGTATTTATTTTTAAGCGTATAAAGTAAATTGATATTATGGCTAATGGTAGGCAACAATTTAGGATCTCCCACAAAATAGGAATAGGAATTATAATAAGAACGAAATGGATTTAACCTGCTGTATTGCGGGCGCGTAATTCGCTTGCCATACGAAATACCAATTTCATGACCTTCTGATGGCTTATAAAGTCCATAAAATGTTGGAAAAAGCTTAAAATAATGCTGTTCATTGATTTCAGAAGTAGTAACCGAATTTCCTTCCAGACTTGTGTATTCTCCGCGCAAGCCTGCTTTAAGACTCCACTTTCCAAATTCTTTGCTATAACTCGTGTAACCCGCCAATATAGATTCGTCATAAAGAAAAAGACTGGTTCTCTTGGGATTGTTCACGAAATCACCATTGATTTCGTCTTTATAATCAAGATTGCTTTGGGCTTTTACGTTTCCGAATTTTAGACCGGCTTCCAGTGTACCGTTCTTTTCATTCGAATAATCGGTCTGGGCTGAAAAAAGCTGAATATCCTGTACATTATCGCTAATAAAACGCGTAGTTCGATAAGGACTTTCTTCAGGAAGCGAAAATGCAGAAACAATATCCTGACGTTCCTGACGCCAATATTGTGTAAAATCTGCTGTTACCGATACTTTTTCTTTTGCGTTAAACAAATGATCAAAAGACATATTGTAAGCATTGTTTCGTAACGGATTTCTACGATTGTTTCGGGTTACATACAACGAATCCAGAACACCATTCGAACCATAAATAAACGTTGGTACTGTAAAATCTCCTTTTTGTTGAGGCGTTACTAATCCGGTTGCTCCGGCAGAAATCGTATTAAGCGAATCAATTTCATACGAAGCCTGAATGCGGTAAGAATGCTGCTCCAGCGACTTTGACTTACGCCTCATGATGCTTTCCCAGCGGGAATCGATCGAACCATCTTCTTTTAAATAATGCACAACATCTGTCCCTTCATTGACATATACTCCAGAACCAAGGCCATATCTTCCGGCCAAGGACAATTTTTCTCCTTTATAAAACTGATTTACAGACGCAATTCCTTTTGGGTATTTAGATTGCACATATGCGGTATTTACAGAGCCTTTATAACCTAATGATAAATTCTTTTTAAGTTTAATGTTCAAAACAGCACTTCCCTGCGCTTCGTACTTTGCAGGCGGATTGGTGATGACTTCTATCGATTTTACCTCCTCGCCGCTTGTACCTTCTAAAAACTGCTTTAATTCTTCCCCACTAAGATAAACCTTCTTATCATTGATCGTTACCAGTATACTCTGACTGCCGCGAATACTTATTCCTCCTCCGGAACTGGTCATTACCCCGGGCGTTTTACTTAGAATTTCCCACGCATTATTGGATGAAAGTGATGAGTTTTCAACCGAAAATTCGAGCCTGTCAGTCAGCCGTTTTACAATAGGCCTTGTGGAGGTAACTGTAACACCTTCAAGATTGTTCGAAATTTCTTTTAAAGAAAGCACACCCAAAAGTGTATCTTTTTGAATGGTAATTTTTTTGTAATACTCTTCAAAACCAATTGCTTTCATTTTTAGCAGGTAATCTCCTTTTACTATACCGCCAAAACGAAATTCTCCGGACTCATTTGTTTGTTCTGCCTTATAACTAACAGAATCGTTTGCCTGCAAAAGCAGGACATCTGCGAAAGGTACGGCTTGATCAGAGCCGTCGACTACCTTTCCAGACAAGGAAACTTCTTGCGCATAACCCGCAAAAGAACCCCACAACAGTAACATGATTAATTTTTTCATTGATGATTTATTTGATGCAAATCTCTGTAAATCATTTTCCGAAAATGGTTAACACAGGGTTAACGAAGGGTTAAACACCATAGGATAAAAAACGTATTGTAAATACAAAAAAGCTTTTGGCAAAGACTTTTTAGTTCTCTCGGGCGTTGGCTTGATTTATCGAATAGTAATTGGGTTAAAGTACGGTTAACGGTCTTGTTTTTAAATTGAAAAAGCTTAAAATATAATAGATTTGTATCCACAAAAACAAACTGATTCGCTGTACGGATCAAAACATTAAAAACAAATGAAAAGAAAAATAACGCTCTTAATTGGTGCCTGTATCTTTACAGTAATAGCTCTGGCCACAATTCAAGGCTATTTTATCTACAATACTTACAAATTATACGAAAAGGAAATAAATACCTCTATCAAAAAACAAATCGCCCGTTTGGAAGATACAGAAGAATGGGAAAAAATAAACGATACCTGGTCGATACATTCAAAAAAGTATGCAAAAGAATATGCAAAAGGAAAGATAACCAGACCAGCTTTTACTAAATACCTCACCATCAAAAAAGATTCGCTTTCAGGAGCGATGAAAACGTATATGAAAAAGATGGCACAGCCGGAAGATTATGATATTGATTATTCTGTTTATCTTAATTCAATAACAGTAATAAAGGACGGAAAAAAAAGTACCTTATTTGATGGAAAAATACTAATCTTAGCCAATGATACTTTAAAGAAAAACAAAATTCTTTCTTCGATGGGGCGTTGGGAAACTAAGGATAGTAATGACGAACTGATACTGGTTATAAAAAGCAACCGTTACTACAGTTTTGATGAATTGCAGCAAATCATTATTTCTAAAATGGCTGGTTTATTGCTATTTTCAGTCGCTTTGATGGCTTTTGTGGTTTTCTTATATTATATGTCGCTCAAAAATCTTATCTCCCAAAAACGAATTGCTGATATCAAAACGGACTTTGTAAATAATATTACTCACGAATTTCAAACGCCGCTTGCTACGATGGATATTGCAATAAAAACATTGCAGCGAAAAGACAAACAAATGAGCCCGGAACATTACAGTAATACGCTCGCTATGATTGCAAGACAAAATGAAAGACTTCAAAAATTATTTCGACAGGTAACAGAAGCCTCTGTCGCTCCTATTGCCAATAAGGACAGTATTCAGGTTACGAGCGAAGAAATAAAGAATATGATTGACGATTTTAAGCTTTTTAAACCAGATATCACTATTGAATTCACTAGCCAAAAAGAAGCCTTCACAATCTCAATGGATCGTTTTCACCTTAATACAATTCTAATCAATCTTTTGGACAATGCCGTGAAATATGGCGCTACTAGAATTGTGACCGACTTAAAAATAACGGCCGGAAACTTTATTCTTTCTGTAGAAGACAACGGAAAAGGTATTCCTGTTCAGGAGCAGTCTTCGATTTTTGATAAATTTTACAGAGTCGACAAAGGAAACATTCATAACAACAAAGGACTTGGCCTGGGGTTATTCTATATTAAACAGTTGGTACAAACGTATGGCGGAACAATTAGTGTCAAAAGTGAAGAACATACAGGATCTTTATTCACAATAACAATTCCGATATGAAACATCATATTTTATTAGCCGAAGATGATTTTGATTACGCTTCTATATTAAAGCAATATCTTGAATTTTCAGGATTTAATGTAACCTGGGCAAAAGACGGCAAGGAAGCTTTGAAAATTTTTTCGGCTACCCAACCGGATATCTGCATTCTGGATATCATGATGCCTCACATGGATGGCTTTACGCTGGCTGAAAATATTATCGACAAATATCCTGAAACACCTTTTATCTTTTTAACAGCAAAAAGCTTTAAGGAAGATAAAATAAAAGGACTACGCCTTGGGGCCGATGATTATGTAGTAAAGCCTTTTGAAGTTGAGGAATTGATTTTAAGGATTCAGAATATCCTGAAGCGAAGTCAAAAACCTGTTGCAGACAATACCTCAAAAACTATGGTATTTTCTATAGGCAGCTATGTTTTTGATGGGGAAAATTATACCCTTACTCATGAAAAAATTACGCACCGAATTACCGAAAAGGATGCGCACCTAATTCGGTTTTTATATGCCAATAAGAACAAACTGGTCAAACGTGAAGATATTCTGAAAGAGATCTGGGGCAATGACGACTTCTTTTCCGGACGAAGTATGGACGTTTTTATCAGCCGTCTCAGAAAATATTTTAGCGAAGATCCGGACATTTCTATTCCCAGCGTAAGAGGTTTGGGATTTAAGTTTAATACGAAAAACGAATAAAAATTTAAAACTTCTCATTATGAAAATCATTTTATTTTTAACCTTGCTAATTTGGAACACTTTAGCGCAGGCACAAACAGCAGAAGCAACTTCGGGAAATACAACAGCGGTTGCCAAAGCTCCTTCAGGTCAAACAAAAACCACGAGATCTTCTGTATCTGTTTCTATTTCAAATTCAGATACTTATTATTCTTTATCGGCAAATTTTGATGCTTCGAAAAGTAAAAAACTGGAGAAATTATTGTCTGATAACTTAGATAACAATATTTTATCAACTGAAGCCGGAAGCAAAATTTGGAAAAAAGACAACGAAGAACAAACCGCTTATTCTTTTGTATTAAAGGATGGAAAACTAAAAGCTAGTATTGACAAAGAATTAGTATCTAAAGAAACTTTTGAAAAATTAAAAGCTCTGGGTGAAAAAATTTCTGAAACACTTTCAAAAAGTTAAGTTCTTTTTTGGGATTGATAGGCAAAACTATAGTTGTTTTAAACTAAAAATATCCTGAAGAAAAAACTTAACAGACAAATCTTTTCTATTAAAAATCCTATTTCTAAACGAGATAGGATTTTTTTGTTTTTATAAATCCCTGATAATTAAAGAACTCTTACTTAAAATTTTATAAGAACAAATAATGCTGTTGTTCTTAATTTTGAATGAGCCATAAGATCTGATTTACAGTAGCCGATCATTTGGCAAGAAATAAGAATCTGAAAATTAATATATTTTAAACACACTGATATGATAACAGACGACAACAAAAATTACCATCCGGGAGATCGTAATTTAATGCAGGATTTACAAAATCAGTTGCAACCTGAAGACTTTAATAGTGAAGAGAATCATCATCTAAATCAAGACACTCAGGAGGAAGATGAGACCAATAATCCGGAAGAGAACTTTGATGAAAATTACAGTGAATCTGAAAATTTTGCAACCGATTAATTTTCGAAAAAGAGATTAAAAAGACAACGCCTAATTCTTAAGATATTTAATTATAAAAACATACAATATGGGAACTAAATCAGCATCCAACAGCATAGCCAATGTTTCGACATTGGAGAGAATATTAATGATCACGAGCGGATCTTACCTTTTATATAAAGGACTTTCGCAGGAAAATAAAAGTATCGCTAAAATCAGTTCCGGCGGCGCCATGCTTGCCAGAGGAATTAGCGGTTATTGCCCCGTTTACAGTGCAGTAGATCATCTAAAAAATGACAAGCCTTCGAATGTGAACATCAGAACAAGCGCCATTATCAACAAACCTATTAGTGAAGTATATGCTTTTTGGCGTAATCTCGAAAATCTGCCTAAATTCATGAATCACTTAGAATCGGTTAAAACAATAAGCGAAACTAAATCTGAGTGGACTGCAAAAGGTCCGGGAGGTATTGGAACACTTACATGGAACGCAGAGATTATTAAAGATCAAAAAGAAAAACTGCTAAGCTGGCAATCTCTTGCAGATGCCTCGGTTAAAAACTTCGGAAAAGTAATCTTCAAAGCCAACGGAAAAATACAGAAATAGATGTCACTATTTCATATCGCGCTCCGCTAGGATTGGCAGGTGAAGGTGCGGCGAAACTGCTCAATCCTTATTTTGAGAAAATCGTAAACGATGATATCAAAAACCTTAAATTATATCTCGAATCATAATACCAAAGTCTGATTTCAAACTTTATAGCAATAGAAAAGCCTTTTAGATTAAAATTCTAAAAGGCTTTTTGTTATTAGAATATTGACTTCTAATAGATTGTAAATGTGTAATATTCCTTCTGCAATCTCCTGGTTCTTTAAAAAATAAATTCCAAAACGTTTTATTAGATTTGCCGCAATGGGAATTCTTCTCAATCATTACCTGAAAACAGATGTAATTATGTCAAACTAATCTCGCTGAGTCAAAAATTCCACTCTACCGGTTTTCATATTATAAACAGCGCCAACTATTAGTATTTCGCCTTTTTGTTCCATTTCCTTCAAAATGCTGCTTCTTTTACGAACCTGATCAATAGCAAGTAAAACATTCGCATTACATACTGCTTCTACAAATGCTTCGTTTGAAGCTGTCTTATCACCTTTAAAAGTTAAACCTGCCTCTTTAACTGCCGGCTGTATTTTATCTAAAAGTGTTGTGATATTTCCTAATTTGACATCACTTATAGCAGATTTGATAGCTCCACAATATTCATGACCTAAAACTAACACTACCTTTGCGCCAGAAACTTTACAGGCATATTCCAGGCTTCCCAGAATATCATCATTAACAACATTCCCTGCCACTCTTGCTACAAATAGATTTCCAATACCGCTATGAAAAACATCTTCTACCGGAACACGGGAATCCAAACAGGACAATATTACTGCTTTTGGATACTGACCTAAAGATGCTTTTCTAACCCTTTCTGTAGTATTACGAATCGTAAGGTTGTCTTCTACAAAAGCTTTATTGCCACTTTTTAATCGTTCCAGTACTTCAATTGGTTTTAACTTGGCTTGTTGTTCGGCTGAAAGTGGTTCAGATACCAGGATATCTTCTTTTTTTATTGAGACTTCTTCCAAACTAGTATTTTGTTCTGGTGTTAAAGCCTTATCTGTTCTGCAGGATATCACTGTGAGAAGTAAAATGATAAATATCTTTTGTCTCATTATAATCAGCATTAAGTGTTTTAATTTAAGTTTAGATTCTATTGGTAAATTTAAAATAAAATAGCATTGCTACCTTTTTATTTTTGAGAATCTGCTAACTTTAAAGTGTTATTAAAACCCTGTAAGGTTTATATTTAATGGCATACTGAAATGCTTTTTCTGTTTCTTGTAATGTAAATTCTTTCTCTATGAAAGTGCCAAAAGGATAATCGGTAAAATGATCTTGAAAGAAGTTTACTGCGTTGATAAAATCTTCATAATTATAATTGTGCATTCCTTTAATACTTAACAATTTCCGAATCATTACTTCCGGATTTATTTCGATATTTTCAGTTGGCGTGACGGCTCCTATCCAGATATGCTGTGCTCCTGTTGCACTAAACTTTAGACCAGTTTTTATGGCTTCAACTGAACCGCTCATGTCTATAACAACATCAAATCCTTTTTTATAAAATTTAGAAGTTATCGCAGTAAGCTCTTCAATAGGATTTAAACTATTATAAACACTATCTGCACCAAAAGATTTGCTGTTTTCCAGTCGGGTATCATCAATATCGAGTATCGTAACAGTTGCCGCTTTTTTCTGTTTGGTAATCGCAGAAGCAATTAAACCCAAAACTCCGGCGCCCAGAATCAGCACATTTTTATTTTCAATCTCGTCAATTAAACGATGAGCCGCCATTGCTGTAGCTCCCGCGCAATTGATTATGGGAGCAAATTTCTCATCGACTGATAATGGTACTTTTAGAATTCCCGTTCCTTTTTTTAAGATACAATGCGTGCCTAATCCACCGTTGAATTTTTCTTTCTCGGTAAACTGAACATGACCGTATTTAAATAAACTTGCCGACTTTTGAGGCATTTTGTCTTTTACGAATTCATCACTTTCTGTTGCTGCAAATATGGTCCAGGTAATCAGATCGCCCGCTTTTAAGATATTTCCATTTAAATCGTAAAAAGGTTCGTTTTGTGCCAATTCCAGAATTTCTCCCACAATTTCATGTCCCAAAACAATTGGTGACGGTTCTTTTCGTCTTCCGGTAAAGGTGTGCAGATCGCTGCCGCACAAAGTCGTATATTTATTTTTTACTAAAATTTCGCCTTTTTGTAAGGTAGGCAAAGCCGTATATTCGGGAAGAATGCTGCCGTTTTTTTCATTAAACAGCATAACGCATGAACTACACATTTTTCTTTAATTTATTTGAGTTATCGATGACAAAATCGGGTCCTTGTCTTTCTTTACTATCTCTCAACAGTATATCTTCATTAAACTTGTAACTGATAGTGATTTGTTTTTTAGTTACACTCAAAATAAAATATCCGTGAGCTGCAACATCATTATATATCATATGCGGATTAAGCTTGTACAACAATTTGCTCTTTTTATTTTTTGTTTCAGAAAATTAGCGACTATTTAATTTTTGGTACCATTTTTAGTTTCGCCTTACGTTAAGCCAACATTATTTTTAGTGTTGTCTTGCACGCCAGATCGGCCAAATAGAAGTATTTCCATTTTTTTATCTATTTTTACAGCGCAATATTACTACACAATTGTTTACTATATGTAAACATAATATGAAGTAATGTTTATCATTAAACATTGTGTACAAATACTAAACATGGAAGGAGCCATTTTACTTGAAATCAGTAAAAGAATAAAACAATACCGTCTGGAAAAGAGCTTTACAGTTCAGGAGCTTGCTGATTTAAGTGACGTGAGCAAAGGGATGATTTCGCAAATAGAAAAGGGACGAAGTATTCCTTCCTTAAGTGTATTATTGGGAATCGTCTCGGCATTGCAGGTTAATTTAAGTGACTTTTTTAAGGATATCAGCCCTGAAGAAGAGATGATTTTGATAAAAAGAAAAGGTGATTATGAGTACTTCCAGAAAGAAGGATCAAATGGTTTTTCGTATGAGCGGTTTTTAACCCGAAGCATCAAGAATTCAACCGTTGATATCGTTTTTTTAACGCTGGAACCCAACAGTTTCAGAGAACAGGTAAGTACTGATGCGTTTGAGTATAAATACATTCTTTCAGGAGAAGTCGATTATATAATAGGAAACGAAACGTATACACTAAAAGAAGGTGACTCTCTTTTTTTTGACGGAAGAATAATGCATGTTCCCATTAATAAAGGTAAAAAACCAGCCAGAATGCTGATTATTTATTTCTTTGACAATTAGTATTATACATTTTGACTGGCGCATTTTACTGCAAAAATGATTATTTTGAATTGTAAAGTAATTTTAGCACTTTTACAATTGTTTTACTTATAGTAAATTTTATGGAAGATTATCTTATTGGCTTAGGAAAAAGAATTAAAGAGATTCGTAAAAAAAATAACCTCACTATAAACACTGTTGCTACAGATGCCGATGTGAGTAATGGCCTTATTTCACGAATTGAAAACGGACGAACTATACCTTCGCTTCCTGTTCTATTACACATTATACAAGCGCTTGGAATTGAAGTTTCTGATTTTTTTAACGGTTTGCCTAAATCCGATAAAAGCAATTTTATAATTTCCAGAAAAGAAGACAATGCAGTAATTGAAAAAGAAGATGAAGCAAAGGGGTTTGCTTATCAGTCTATTTTTGGTAAACAATTATCGTCTGTTGCTTTTGAAGCTGTTTTACTGGAAGTCCAGCCGGGTTCTGAGCGGGGAAAAGTAGAAACGGATGCTTATGAGTTTAAATATATTTTAAGCGGCGAATGCTGGTATATCATCGGGCAGGAAGAAGTTTTACTAAAAGAAGGAGATTCTATATTTTTTGACGGAAGGATTCCGCACGTTCCGGTAAATAAAGGAAATGTACCATCAAAAATGCTGGTTCTTTATTTCTTTCTAGCTAAAAATGAATAAACCCGCCCTTTTCAGACGGGTTTTACAACTACTATTTTTTATTGAAATAAAATACTTTCAATCTCCATTACATTATTCAAAATATAGTCGGGATTGGCAACCTGAAGCTGCTCTCTGTTCTGGGCTCCGCTAAGAACTCCGACAGTTATAGCACATCCTGAATTTTTACCTTCCATAATATCAATTTCAGAATCACCGGCTTTCAAAACCTGAGCAGGATCTGTAATGCCAAAGCTTGCCATTGCCATCTGAATCATATCAGGATTAGGTCTTCCGTTTACAACATCATCAGATGTAATCAAAGCATCAATCTGATTCCCTACTTTCCAGTTCAATTTTTCAAGTAACTTATTGGCGGTTTTAGAATCGTAACCTGTATTGAGTACGATTTTAATATCATGCTTTCTTAACGTATCAAAAAAGTCCTGCATTCCGTCAAATGTCGATATTTGAGCTTCTTCATAAGCCGTTTCTAAAGTAGTTTTAAAATTACCAAAGGCTTTGTCTGCAATCGTTGCAATATCAATATTAGTTGTACAGGCTGTCAAAACATCTGTTATGGCTTTATGCTTTTCCTTACCCGCACCATGTTGTAATACTTCATCAAGGGAAATCGAAAATCCTTCCTGATTAATCACCTTTTGAACGGTTTTATATACAAGATTGTTTTCGTTTACGGTAGTTCCCGCCATATCAAAAACTACTAGTTTAATATCTGTCATCTATTTTAAATTAAATATATTCTTAATGTTTTCTTTTGAAAATCCTGCACTTCCTGTCATTCCTTTTCCTCCTATTCCTGTTATGATGTGAATGTTTTCGTCAACAGTATGCTGAAAAATATCATTTTCTTTGCATTGGGAATACATGCCGTACCAACGATTTTGAATTTCGAATGTTGGGAGATTAAATATCTTTTTAGCTTCGGCAATCATAAAATCATCCACTTCCATTTTTAGATCAAATCCCAGATCGTCTATATTCGCTGCATCTGCATATTCGTGCGAATCGCCTATAATAACCGAACCGTCTGTTGCCTGCTTGAATAAAATATGAACGCCCCATTTTTTTTCGAAACTATTTAGATCTTCCTTTGCTTTAATTGCTGTAAAAGACGGGCATTCATAAAAAGCCTCATAACGTCTTATCGATAATCCCGTCAATATAGAACCTTTGAGTTCGTAACCTGGTTGTGGTTTGGTTTGAAGCATTTGCAGCTTTGTGACTTCAAGATCACTTTTTGCAAATACGTCGGGATACAATATTTTGAATTCTGAACCACAGCACAAGATCACTTTTGAAGCTTTATAAATCTCCCCGCTCGCTGTTATCACTGTGGTTTCTTCTGAAGATGCATCACAATTAAGCACTTTTGTATTACCAAAATAATCCAAACCCTTCTCCTTTATCAAAAAATCCAATAAGCGGTTGATCATTATTCTTGGCTCCACTGTTACTTCATCAGGAAAAAACAGTCCGGCTTTGACATAATCATTTCTAAGTCCGGGATATTTTTCAAGACATTGCTCTTTTGTAAGCAAATTAGATTCGTAACTATTGTGTTTATTTATAATACTCAGCTCTTCTATAAGCTGTACTTCTTCATCATTTGAAGCAAAATAAACGGAACCATTTTTTCGTACAGAAATATCAAACCGACTCTGGATATCATCATAAATTCTAAGGCTCTCGCGTCCGTAATTCTGCCATTTGGTATCCATTCCGGAGGGAACTACCTGACCAAAATTACGTACCGTTGCACTTATGGGCTGTTTGTCTTTTTCTATTACAGCTACCTTCAATCCTGCTTCAAGTGCATGATAAGCATGGAAAGCACCCAACGCGCCTCCGCCAATAACAATTAAATCGTATTTAATATTCATTATTATTTTAATATAAGATTATGAACAAAATATCACTTCTGCTTTAAGTTTTTTTTGAGCAAAACGTCGGTTAAAATACCACATAGAAAAAAGTGCCAGCATTCCTATTACAACAGCAGACGTTATGTTTAAGGATATAAAAAAGTCACTCCAGCTCTGATTAAAACCTGTAATTTCTTTAAGCACCAGAACCACAACACTTCCTAAGTAACCAAACGCATCTGCAATGTAAAATAAGAAACCAACATTGCCCTTAAAGCTCAACAGCGCCACCAAACGCTCAAAAATCAGGCAGTGAAATAAAATATATGGCAGATAAACGCCAATACCGCTGGCAATCATCCAGTACACGGGAGACATTAAATGATTTTTGAACATAATTGTCGAAATCAAAACCATAACAGATCCTAAAACCGTTAGTCCCATACCTATATTGTATGCTTTTTTGTTTTTACGTATCAAAGTACCTGCTGCGGCTATCAGCAAAACCGAAATTGCAACGGGAATTTCTGTTAAGGTGATAATTTTTGGAGTTCCTGAATATCCCTGGTCCGCCCAAAATTCAACAATAAAATTATCTCTAAAATCGCGCACAATCGTTAGTACTACATAAACAGCTACTAAACCGAAATAACCCACCCAATTTGCTTTTATAAAATCTTTTCGCTCATTTTTATACATTGGCTGTCTTTCAGAACGTTCTATAATATCACTTTCG
This sequence comes from Flavobacterium sp. C3NV, assembly GCF_046825355.2. NCBI lineage: Bacteria > Pseudomonadati > Bacteroidota > Flavobacteriia > Flavobacteriales > Flavobacteriaceae > Flavobacterium > Flavobacterium sp. C3NV. The sequence goes on from NZ_JBKQBJ020000001.1 coordinate 13,924, forward strand.
CTGGGACCTTTAGAATAGTTGAGCACCACTACAGAAAGTAAAAAAAGCGGAAAGAAAATCAGACCGGTAAGAAATGGCATATTATATTCGCTCACATTAAAATCACGCATTAAAAGAAGTCCTATTGTTTTTACCAATCCTGTAGAGAATATAAAAGTGGCACTAAGAGCGGCAGCAAGAAGTTCTGTGTTTTTTCTTCCTTCGATATAAGAGAAAACAATTCCGAAAACCATTCCAAGCGGCAATCCATTAAAGAAAAGCGCAACAACTTTCAATTTTGGCGGTACAATGGCAAACAATCCCAACATGAGCAAACTAAAAGTAATAAAACAGACCAGCCACAAAGCTCGTTTTTCTTTTTTCATTTCAGAAATCACTTTGATCCCCACAAATTTAGAAACCATATATCCCAGTACCTGACTTATAACCAAAATGATTTTTGCATTAAGTCCAAAACCCAAAGAAAGATCATTGTACTGTCCCGCCAAAAATGACTTACGAATGGCATACATTCCTGTATAACATAAAAAGACAGCTGCAATAATTAAGGCGGTTGACATTTTTTTACTATTTGTAAATTTATTTACTTTTTCTCGCATGATTAATCCGTTTTTACAAGTACAAAAGTAGCATTCAAAACACTGATTAATATTAAGCAAAAGTAAACTAATTATTAAATTATTTACAAATAGTAAACATTTTATTTTCTCCAAAGCTCTGACCTGGCGTACCAAAACACCATTTAAATAGCTTAAACCACCATAATACAAGAACCTAAGCGTTCAGCTTATAAGCAACAAATAATTTTGAAGAAAGTAAAATAAAAGATGTTTCATCAAAATACACAAATGTTACAAATAGTAAAATTTTTAAATTAATAGTAAAAACGAATTAACCCTTAATAAAGGAAGCCGGCATAAAGCCGGCTCCCAATAAAAAAACAATAAACACAATTCTATAGGCTCCATTTGATTCCCATTTGGCCTCTTATTCCATAAAACTCAACTTGTTTTGGTCGGCTGTCATCACCATAATAATATTCCAATTTGTCATTAAGCAGATTATTCGCTTCGGCAAAAATGGTAAAGTGATCCGATATTTTGAATGTAAGGTTGGCATCCAGCGCAGAGTATGCACCATAATATACATCATCTCTCTTTAAACCGCTTGTACCATGCTCTGTAATATATTTTGATTTAAAGTTGTAAGCAGCTCTCACATTTACTCTTCCTTTTTCATAATACAACTGAAGATTCGCCAAATGATCACCTTGTCTGGGAAGACTTGTAGTTCCTGCTCTTCCCGGAATAGTCATTTTAGATTTTGTAAAAGTATAGTTGGCCTGAACTCCAAAACCATTAAGAAAACCCGGAAGGAAATCAAATTTCTTGTTTCCGCTTACTTCCGCTCCAAAAAGCCATGCATTATCACCATTCATAGGCTGTGAAATCTCTACTCCGGTATGTCCGTTGATATCACCTTGTTTGGTATCCATAAAAATTGGATCGGTAATCACTTTATAAAACAATCCTGCAGATACCACATCAAGTCTTCCAAAATAATGCTCTCCCATTACATCGAAATTATAAGAATAGGTAGGATTTACATTTGGATTTCCTCCATCATACTCATTATCTGCCGCCAAATAAGTTCCTCCCGGTGCTAAATATCCAAAATCAGGTCTCGTAAAAGTTCTTGTAGCTGCCAGTCGAAGATTTGTATTTTCTTCGGGAGTATATTTTAAATGCAGCATTGGCAAAAGAGAAAGGTAACTTTTTGTTTTTGTAACTTTTGAAAGTACTCCATCAGGATTTTCAGGGGTTACATCAAATTGATAACCGCTAACTTTTGTATTTGTATTCGTTGCTCTTAAACCTCCAAGAAACGTTAGTTTATCACTAATTTTGTAAGTTGCCATTCCGTAAGCAGAAGCATGAGTTTCATCTACATTAAAATTGCGCCCTAATCCTCCTCCGTTTTCAAGTATTTCAGAATCAGATTCAGAAAGTGTCAGATTACCATTAAAGAAATTATCCTTATAAAACTGATTCATTCCGGTTGGCGAAAGTACTGCTCCAAAACTATTTCCTATGTTGGTGTTCAGCTCTTTTAAGTAATCAGTGCGTCCCGGCTGCAATATATTGTACTGACCATACTCTGATAATTTTGGCACTGCAGCGGCTCCCGTCCAATTGTAAAATTCATCAGAAAAAGTAGCGATTCTGTCTTTGTCTAAAAATTTACCTCCTACTTTTAATTTCAGATTTTCATTTACATCAAATTCATAATTTACTGCGGCCACAATATTGTCTCTTTCCTTTACGCCTACTTTATAAAGTTCCAGCGTCGTAAAATTCATCAAATTAGCACTGTCCTGAAAATTGGGATTAGACAAATAACCAAACATATTATCCGGATTCATATATCCTCCATCAGAATTCCAATATGCTCTTGGCCCATTTCCTTTATTCTGAATATACGCCGGATCGAATCCAACGCCATCTTGTTTAAAAAATACTGAATAATAACTGTTATTTTGTTTATCAGGAACATTGCCATAATAAAACTGAGTACTGTAAGTGGCCAAGCTCCAGGTAAAAACACCTTTGTTCCCAATGTGTTTTCCTCCTACTTCTCCACCGTAAAAATCAAAATTCAATTCATTGTAAATATTCTGAAGCTCGATTCTTCCCGTATTTGTTGCAGTATTAAATTTATCAAATCGTATACGATGTTTAAAATGAGTTTCCTCATCAAGGAGTTTTCCGTAATTTAATTTTACATAAAACTTATTTCTTTCATTTGGATTAAATTCGAATCCACCATTAAAACCTGTTGTTTTTCTTACTCCTGTATAATCTCTTAATTCTAAACGATACACACCTTCGTCTCCAGATCTTCTTGCTTCAAAATTGTCCGAAGCCCAGTTTCTGTTCCACTGAGAGAAATTCACGATATAACCAAATTTTCCGTTTTTGGATTTATCACCCACTAAAACCGATCCGCTGTAAACGCCTTTGTCAGATTTTGCATTGTATCCCAATCCAAGAGACGCATCTACAGTAAATTTAGATGGAGCAGTTTTAGTTACAAAGTTCACACTTCCGCCCAAAGCATCACCGTCAATATCTGGCGTAAGCGCTTTTGAAACCTCCACATAACCAATCATTTCAGTAGGAAAAAAATCAAATGCCGTAGCTCTGCTCGCTCCTTCATCAGCCGCAGTTGGAATCCTGTTTCCATTCATCGTAGTCGAACTCCATTCAGCAGGCAAACCTCTTACCGCTACATAACGGCCTTCGCCCTGATCTCTTTCGATAGAAACACCCGGAACACGCTGTACTGCCTCTGCAGCATTTCTGTCCGGAAGTTTTCCAATACCATCCGCCGCAATAACATTCACTAAATTAATTGCATTTTTCTGAATATTTAATGCTTTTGCTTCGCTCAGTCTTCTTGAATGTTCTTTTACCACTACTTCATCCAGGTCATTTGATGAAGCTGATAATAATATACCCGGAATAACCGTAACCTTTCCCGGCTCGATTGTAATGGTCTGTGTGTATTTTTGATACCCCACATAAGTAACACTTATTTCATAAGTACCACTGTCGACTCCGGTAAAATTATAACTTCCTTCAAAATCTGTTGATGCGCTTTTTTGAGTCCCATTCAACTGTACAATCGCTCCCGGAAGCGGAAATGCACCATCAAAAACCTTACCTTTAATAGCGCCTTTTTGTCCTGCTGCTGTCAGCGAAACCAATAAGAAAACCACATAAATCAAAAACCTATTTTTTTCCATTTCAGTTAAATTATTAATATTAGTAAATATTTCACTGCAAAAATGAATAAAAATTGACATATAGTAAACTTTTTGATTTTAAGAAATCTTTAACAGGTCTTTATTGAATCATCAAATTAATGTTACCAAAAACCATTAGGCAGATTTTTTTTCAATTAAAAACAAGCTGTATAATTTGTCCAATATGCGAAATAGTAAGGGCTCCGTGCGATAGTAGTAATAAAAGATACGAATCTCAAAAGTACCGAAATTGTATATAAAGCGGGATATTCAAATATTTCAGTATTCAAGACTACTTTTCATCAATTGACAAATATGCAATTGACAAATATGAACAACTGAGTTTAAAGCTATCTCGATATTTCGAGAGATTTAAAAACTGAAAATTAAATAACTTTTGAGCTAAAACATATAAGTATTTCCTGTATTGTCTCGCTAAATTTGAATTATAAATCATCAAACTTAAAGACAATCAACATGATAACAACTCAATACGATAATTATCACCAGCAAACATCTCTATTTTCAGGATCACAAATATTTATGGAAAAACATGAACGTAACCATCTTGATCACACCTACGAATCTGTAAATGAACCTTTATTGTGCTTTAGTAAAGACTCTACTTATCCTGATGGTGAATTCTGCAGTACGCTTGAAGAAAAAGCTCATGGAGATTTTCTATTGTAATGATGATCAATAGTAACTTTATAAAAATTGTGAATTATAGTGTGTGCCAACAATATGGAGCATACACAAATAATTAATTGAAAGAACTAGCCAGGGCGACCCATTCTTTCAATTAAAAAATTACTCAGACAATTCTGTTTCGGTATGCAATACACAAATCCAGTTGTTTTTTTCTTTGATCCGGGTCGAAGTGCAGGCACATTTCATGGGAGCTTTTTCTTTATTGTCTGTTATTCCTAATGCTATCACATAGGCTATTATTGCAGTATTTTCAGCAACCAATTGCGCTTCTATATCAGAAAAATTCACTACTTGTATTTTATCTCCATCTCCTGATTCAAACATCTTTTTAAACTTGGCCTCATTTACAGTTTGTACACCATTTTTGCCGGCGATAATACACGGAAAACCAGTTAGATTTTTTACCGTTTCATAATCATGATTTTCCATTCCGTGCCAATATTTTTTTTCCAGTTCAATTATTTGCGTTTCCATAATCATTTCTTTTTAGTTAAACAGTTCTTACAAAGTTCAAATCAATATTAAAATGACTTTACACTTTTAACAAAGATTTAATTGGGAAAAACTTTTTAAAAAATTGCATATCAATTTATTAGATCTCACGTTAAAAGATTTATCCAACATGATAATTTGACAACAAATAGACTTTTAAATATAAAATAATCCATCCTTATATACCTAATTTTGAATCTCTTAACCATTCAAAAATAAGCGTCATGAAAAACTCCACCCCAAACAACAACGAGAATCTAAAAAAATGTCCTTATGAAAGCCTTATTTATGGCAATAAAACCGACATGGTTTACAGAAAACAATATAAAGGCGACTGGGGACACTGGGATGACCTCGCTGATAATGCTGCTCCATGCTCAAATTCATATGAACCGAACAATATGAAAAATGCTGCATCATCACAGGCAAAGTCAAAAACAGAAAACTAGAATTCGAAATAGGATTATCTCTATAAGTTAGAAATCCAGTAAACTCTTTCGGTATTTATCCATCATTGTTTTGAATAAATCTTTATTCGAAGGAGGCGAAAGAACAATTGCTTTGTGTCAGTTTCTTGCGGAGATCCCTCGTTCCTCAAGGATGACAAGATTGCTGTTACTTTGTATAAATTTAAAGTACAGTATATTATCGCCACAATTTCGACACGCTTTTTATAAAAAAAAATACCTGCTTCACAGCAGGTACTTAAGATCATTTTTCATCATATATTAAACGACAGAGACGTTTACAGCATTAGGCCCTTTTTTGCCTTCAGCTATTTCGTAACGCACTTCGTCGTTCTCACGAATATTTTCTGATAAACCTGAAACGTGAACAAAAATTTCACTTCCACCGTTTTTTGGAGTAATAAATCCAAACCCTTTTTCTTCATTGAAGAATTTTACTGTACCTTCTTGCATCTTATTAATTATTTATTGTTCATAAATGTACTACATTTTTCATCACGATGCTGAAAAAGAGTAAATTAGATTAAAAAAAAGTTGCATTTTTTTATTTTAGCAGCAAAACACTGACTTAAACATACTTACGAAACCATTTGTTACGACTTAAATTAAGTCACGGATTATTAGTTTTAATGAAAACCTGATCCTTAAATGTCAAAAAAAAGCTGCCTTAGTATCAGGACAGCTTCTTTTTTTTGTTATCAAAGTATTTTTAGATAAGCTCTATAAGCATCATCCTTAATAGAAGTTCGCAAATACACTTCGTTTTCGTCTTTTGTACTAAATTCAAATTGAATTAAAGCGGCGTCAGAATAATAATACAAGAAATTTTCTTCAGCAAATTCAAGATTTGAAATGGGTAAGGTTGACAGCTTTATTTCGAATGCCATTTCACCATTTGCCATATCTATTTGAAAAAGTTTTCCTTTTTGGGTATATCCCCACGCATTATCGCTTTCCTCAATAATATATTCAATATTGTCATTTTTAAAGTCCGTTTTCCAAATCTGAGTTCCGGTTTTTGAATCCAGAGCATATAGAGAAGAAACTTCCGTGCCTTGTCCTGCAAAATATACTTTTTTGTCTTTGCTAAATATACGTTCTTTGATATTACCTTGACCTTCGTCTAATTTAAACTGCCATAAAACATCCAGTGTATTAGGGTTTAAAGCAAAAAGCACGTCTTTTTCATTGGCTACAAATATATTTTCACCATCTGTTACGGCCTTTCCATGTATGGGTTCGTCAAAGCTTTTTTGGGAAAGAAGTTTTCCTGTATTGGCTTCAAAACTATAAAAATTGTTTCCGCTTTGGGTAAAAACTTTGTTATCAAAAAAGAGAACCGGAATATCATTATTGGTAGCATCCAGTTTGTAGTTCCATACTAAACTTCCATCTTTTAGATCAAGAGCATAAATGTTGTTATTAGGATCCTGAGTAGTAATAAACAGTTTTCCATCATTAATAACCGGAATTTGATTTTTCAGTATGATTTGATCCGTTATATTACCCAACCTTGATTTCCAGAAAATTTCACCGGTTTTATTATTAATTGCAAAAATTTCACCATTAATAAACGGAACGTATATAACACCATCTTTTAGCGTTACCTGATTGGCACACATTTCTGTATGATTATCTGTTGCTTTTACAGTCCAGTTAAATGATTCGGATTCTAAATTAAACGACATCAGCGAACCGTCGTAATCATAAATCAAGATCGATTGTCCATCCAGCGGAACTTTTTTAAGCGGACTTATAACTTTATTAGTAACCATATCATTAATGGTTAAAGCTTTATTCGAATAATTAGTTTTGCCTGATGCAGTTGGCGTTTGCCCAAACATATTTATAACATTCAATACAAATAAAAGAATTCCTAGGTTTTTTTTCATTTTAAAATGGGGTTTGATCATTCTATTTCTCTTTTATTATATGAAAATACTGTTTCAAAGTAAGCTCTTTACAATAAAAAAGACAGATTCAATACTGATTAAAATATTAAAATTCAAAACATTAAATTCAATATAAAAACCAATATCGATGCCAAATATACTAAAAAATTATTATGGAGTTTTCGAGTCTCTCTGCCCGCTATTGGTAGGATTTGAAAAAGCCATAAGCTCTTTTCTCTGCGTACGAATACATAGAATCACGTAACGGAAAAGCACAGTGTCCTCCGTATTTTGGCATTTCAAGATAAACATAGGCACTTTCCTGCGCTATAGCTCTGGGATAACACCTTTCGCCTAAAAAAGGATCATCAAGAGAATTAATAATTAAGACCGGAGTAGTAATATCTTTAAGAGAAAATTCAGGAGAAACGCGCTGATAATAATCGTCCCGACTGGCAAAACCGTGCAGTGGCGCTGTAAAATAATGATCGACTTCATCAAAAGAAGTAATGCCGTCAATTTGATCACTGTTTATAAAATCAGGAAACTGTGCTGCTTTGTATTTCAGTTTTCTTTTAATATCAATCGTAAAATTCTTTAAATACACTCTGTTAAAACCTTGTTTGAGTACAGCAGCACTTGTTGCAATATGAGTAGGGACTGAAATACAAACTCCTGCTTTTATACGTTCATCGATTTTTGTCCATCCAAAATAATTCAGAAGCTGCACCCCTCCCATCGAATATCCAATCAAATAAACCTCTTCAAATCCTTTTTGTAAAACAAACTGCACCACTTCATCAAGATCATCTACTGCACCGTGATGATAAAGTCTGGGCAAACGGTTCATTTCTCCTCCGCAAGTTCGATTGTTCCATGCAAAAACCGAAAAATCCTTTTCCTGAAAATAAACCGCACAACTGTTATTGTACGTTCTGCGGGAATCCCCTTCCAGACCATGGCATAAGATAACTGCTTTTTTAGGATCATTGATCATAAAATCAATATTGATAAAATCTCCGTCATGTAATTCTATCTTCTCTCTCGTATATTCGGGAGCATCAAACTTTTTAAACAAGGCAGCATAAATAGTAGAAACGTGCCTGTTGCGATGAATAATAGAAGGAAAATTATATTCTGATTGTTCAATTACTGGCATGGTAAGATTTGTTTTTGGTGGTTGTACAAAGCTAAGAAATGAATCAACAAATAGTGTAAAACTGTCTCTTTTATTTCAGTTAAAAAAAACTGATTTATAGTTCCTTATATTAAAATTTATTTGATTTGGATCTTGCAAAATACAAATGCTATTATATAACAAAACATCTCGAATAAGCATTAAATTTGAGATGTTTTACTAAAAATATTATTATGAAAAATTTTTCAATGCTTGTACTGTCAATTCTCTTTTTTTCATGCCAACAAAAAGAAAATAAAATTGCTCCTGTTTCGACTTCAGATTCAATTACCACAAATATCACAAAGAAAGAAGTAAAAGAGAACAAACAAGTGGGCGATACCATTTACATGGAATTTAAAAATGAAAAAGATTTGTTTATTGCCGAAGGTGTAATAGATTCTATTCATCCCAGAGTTTACGTTAAATTTAAAAATGAAGATTCAGGCAATTTGAAAGCCAATATTGTTCCTACTACCGGCAAAGGAAATATCCGTTTCAACCAGATTATCTCTCCTGACAACGCCTCAGACGGCCCATTTGGAATGGATTTGAATGTTCCTCTTAAACAAAAAGGAAATTATATCATCGTAATCGGACATTCGCAAATGGCTGACAGTCCTTTTTGGGGTAAATTCAGGGTCGAAATGGAAAGTAAAAAAGAATAATTTTTGGCGGTGTAAAACCTATAAAAATGTTTTATCGATCTTAATAGAAAAAGTAACAGTTTAGGGCTGTTACTTTTTTGTTTTCTTTTATTAATAATCTAAAGGTGTTGCTAAAACAATTTCTCTATTTTCTAATAATGGCACAATTTGTCCCAAAACTATCTCCTGAAAATAGGATGAATTTCGATGTGCTGTTACAGCCTCTTCGCTGATATATCCTTCAAATAATAGTAAAGTATTCAAATCTGAATTACTTTGATGAATGGTATAGAAGAGATTTCCTTTTTCCTGAATGCTTTCGTCATGTACTGGCTTTAGTAAATTTAAAACGTTTTCAATCTGACCTTCTTTAACTTTCCATGTTGCAAAAACATGAATTGGATTTTGATTTTCCATTTTTATATGTTCTTTTATTTAATTAACACCAAACTAGCTTAAGATGGTATTACTTTTTAGATTCTAAAATAACAATCATTTTTTCTGCCACTCCTTTTGCAGAAGCAGGATTTTGTCCTGTAACCAAATTACCATCGGCAATACTGTGAGCAGACCAATTTGCGGCAGCGTGAAATTTTGCTCCTTGTTTCGTTAATGCAGTTTCTAATAAAAAAGGCACATCTGCAATGGCGTAACCTCTTTCTTCTTCATCTGTAAAAGAAGTAATGTTTTTACCGTTTACTAAGTAAGTTCCGTTGCTTAGTTTTACATTTAATAATGAAACCGGACCGTGACACACAGCTCCTACAACTGCATTTCGTTCGTAGGTTTCTTTAATTACTTTTTTCAGCAACTCATTTTCCGGCATATCGACCATTGGGGCTAGTCCGCCTGGTACAAAAACGGCATCGTATTGAGTAACATCTACTGTCGATAATTTAACGGCTTTTTGCATAGTTTCCCAGCCTTTTCCTGTTAGAAATGCCAGATTTCCAGGATCATTTGCTAAACTAAGAGCGTCTAAATAAGGTGTATCTCCGGTTAAGCTGGCAAAATCGATCTGGTAATTTGCTTTTTCGAATTCTGCATAAGGATGTGCTACTTCAGGAAGAAATGTTCCTGTTCTTCTGTTATTTGGTCCAATGGCATTGGCATTCGACACGATAATTAAAATTTTCTTGTTCATTTTTGTTTCGTTTTTAGAAGTTGTGTTTTGTTTTACTGCTTTGTTCTCTTTTTGATTTTGGGCATAAGAAGAAAAAAGGGCAAGTACTGCTGTTAGGATCATCAATTTTTTCATGGCTATAAATTTTAGGTTGTTATGAATTATTTATAGGGCAAATTTATGCCGGCTCTACTCCTCAATACGAGGAGCAAAGTCACAAAAAAAGTGTGACGGGAATCACACTTTGAGTTAAACAGGTATATTATTTATTGCCGGAGTAAAGTCTGCTGAGGGTTTCGCGGCTTACCCCGAGATATTCTGCAATATATTTTTTGGGGATTTTTTGCATGAGATTGGGATACAGGTCTGCAAATTCTTTGTATCGCTGCTGCGGATTATTAGAAAGCAATGAAATCACTCTTTGCTGAAGCGCAATAAATCCTTTGGTAAGCTTTATTCTAAAAAAGTGTTCCATTTTGTGCAGCGTAACCGAGAGTTGTTCCCTGCCCTCGAGTGTCAGGCACAACACTTCGCCGGGCTCCATACAAACCACGTACATATTGGCTTGTTTTTGATTGAAATAGGCGATGTAATCAGACATCCACCAGTTTTCTGTAGCAAATTGCACAATGTGTTCTTTGCCGTCTTCATCCAGATAAAAAACCCTGAAAATTCCGCTCATAATGATGTATTCATACTTTGCATCATCACCTTGCTGAATAAGATATTGATTTTTTAATACTCTTCTTATCGTGAAAAAGGGTTTGATAGATTCAAACTCCTCGTCAGTAACGGGTATTATTTCTTCAATATGTTTTCTCAGCTTTTCCATAGTTTGTTTTACCTTTTCAAAGATAGAAGATTAGTTTTTAATTTTATATTGCTGATTTTAGATTTTAGATTGTTGATTTCAGATTTTAAATTGTTGGGGATAATTTTACCATCTTACGATATTTTATTGGAGTAAAATAATCTCGAAATCCCGATAGCTTTCGGGAGCAAGGGCGCAAAGTGTACTTTTCTGATGATTTCATCTTATTGAAATTAAGAACATAAAGCTAAAAAACTTTGCGACTCTGCGTCTTTGCGAGATTAAAAAAGTCTAGCTTATTCAGCTAATTGACTGACCTGAATGTTTCCGATCAGTTTAACATCTTCACCTAATCCAAGACCTCCGGAATCTGTCATTTTGTTCCATGTCATCCCAAATTCTTTTCGATTTACTATTCCAAGAACTTCAAATCCATGCTTTATATTACCATGCCCATCGTTTTCTGATCCGCCATATTCTACTTTTAATTCAATTGGCTTAGTTACACCTTTCAATGTTAGATTTCCAGCCATTTTATAATCACTGCCTCCGGTGTTTACAAAAGATGTTGATTCAAAGGTAACTTTCGGGTAAGCGTCTGCATCAAAAAAGTCACCGTTTTTTAAATGTTCATCACTTTGCGGCTGGTTGGTATCGATACTTTTTACGTCGATGGCGATTGCTATTTTTGCATTGCTAAAATCTGTACCGTCAGTAATTATATTTCCTTCAAATTTTCTGAAAGAACCCGTCACAGTAGAAATAACTAAGTGCTTAATTTTAAAGAAAACTTCGGAGTGCAATGGGTCTATTACCCAGGTGGTTTTGTTGATCATAATTCTTTTTTTAATGTTTATTATCAGGACAAAATTATGTAGATTTGCTATACAAAATATAGTAGTTACCTTTGAGTAAGTAGTTACCTTAACGTAAGTGTATGTTTTTAAAATCAAATAATTATGAGTCAGAAAGAGGATGTTTGCCAATATCGATTGCTGGTTGCAAGGGATACTTTAGAAGTAATTCAGGGAAAATGGCGTTTGCCAATTATTATTTCATTAACTCATGGCAACAAACGCTTTGGAGAAATACAACGGGATATCGCAGATATTTCACCCAAAATGCTATCGCAGGAGCTAAAAGCTTTAGAAACAAATAAAATTGTTACGCGCACGCTTTACGACAGTATGCCGGTAACAGTAGAATATTCTCTTACACCTTTGGGTTTGACGATGAGAAAATTATTAGAAGAAATTCTGAATTGGGGTGTTATTTTTAGAAAAGAAATTTTAGAAAAATAAATGAAAGAAAACGATACTTATTATGGAGTAATTTCTAAATCGACTCTTTTTGCTTTTTAAGTTTAAGATCGATAAAATCAATCCATTTATCGCTTTCTTTCACAAACCATTTCCCTATTAGTTCTGTATTTTCATCATTAAATTTACCTTCAAATTTCATGATACTGCTTTTAATTTTAAATACATTTTTGGACAGATAACTCGTCATAGATCCGCTTTCGCCTTTCGAATTATAATATTGCATTTTTGCTCTTTCTTTAGAATTAGTCAAGGAAAAAATTTCGAAAGTCTGAGTTCTTTCATCACCCATCTTTACATCAGCTTTGTGCAGAATATAATTTCCGTTTAAAATATATTCGTAAGTATCAATACCAATTAATGCTACATTATCACTCTTGGTGAATATCGTCCCTTTGGTTACCCAAATTCCAATAAGTCTGCTGAAATTACTTGCCTCTATTGTAGTCATAGTATTTGGTTTAATTATTTAAAGTTGCCATAGCACAACAGCAATTTTATGATTTAGTATCATTTTATTTTCTACGATCATTATTTAGGCGATAAATATAACAGAATGCTCAAAAAAATATTTTACATTTAATTAATTTTGTAATTATATAATTTACAGATATTTACAAAAATATAATTAAATTTGAAAGACAAAAAATCAAGCACTATTTACGTCATTAGGTGTAATATAATTTTGAGAATGTCATTACTTAATCTAGATTAACGGATAGGTTTTCTCATCCTATATAAATTTGTACAAGAAATCTAAGTCAGATAAAAAGATCAAAAACTTAGATTGAATTAAAATATATTAATCTAAAACCAAAATAAGATGAGTACAATTACAGTTAAAGACGGAACAGAAATTTATTACAAGGATTGGGGAACAGGACAACCTATTGTTTTTCATCACGGATGGCCATTATCTGCTGATGATTGGGATGCACAAATGATGTTTTTCCTGAAACAGGGATATCGCGTTATTGCACATGACAGACGCGGACATGGGCGTTCCGGTCAGAGTTCAGAAGGCAACAATATGGAAACCTATGCTGCAGATGTAGCTGAATTGACTGCAGCTCTGGATTTAAAAGATGCGATTCATATTGGACACTCTACAGGTGGCGGAGAAGTAATACGCTACGCAGCAAAATACGGAAAAGCCCGTGTTGCAAAAGCGATCATCATTAGTGCCGTAACGCCAATAATGATAAAAAATGAAGCAAATCCTGACGGTGTTCCCTTATCTGTTTTTGATGAAATAAGAGAAGGTACCGGATTTAACAGAGCACAATATTTTTATGATTTCCCTATTCCGTTTTACGGATGGAATCGTGAAGGAACAACCGTTCAGGAAGGAATTAAACACAACTGGTGGCGTCAGGGAATGATGGGTTCTGTACTGGCTCATTATGAAGGAATAAAAGCGTTCTCAGAATCGGATTTTACAGAAGATCTTAAGAGTTTAGATATTCCGGTTCTTGTCTTGCACGGAGAAGATGACCAAATTGTACCTTATAATCAAGCACCTAAAGCTGCAAAATTATTAAAAAACGGAAAACTAATATCATATCCGGGATTCCCACACGGTATGCCAACAACAGAAGCAGATACTATTAATAAAGACATTTTAGAATTTTTAAAATCGTAAGGAATTACAAAATGCTTTTTTACAAAAAACCTCCAAAATTTTTGGAGGTTTTTATTTTATAAGGCTGATTCATTAATTATAAAAATCATTTCTGATCTGTATTTTTCAAGAATCAACTTCATATCTTTTCAGGACTTGTTTTTATTTCACATCAAACCATAGTTTCGTCGTCAGTAAATCTTTTCCCTGCGCGTCTACTGCGGCTTTATAACTAGTTCCATTTAGCGATTGCTCTGTACCAGGATAAAAGAAACGTGAAGGAATTTTTCCTTCCAAAAGCGAATTTGGACCAGCAACCAAAACCGGATAGTCAAGTCTTCTCCACTCTGCAAAAGCATCAAGACCTTGCCCGTAAAACGCAATCCATTTTTGAGTACCTATCGATTTGGCGTAGTTAGTTGCATCATATTTTACAGTTGCCTGATTAAGATAGTTGGCGATAACGGTCGCATCTGTAATACCAAATTGGTTGAATGATGCTGTAATAGCACTTTTATATAGCGCTTCTGCATCTCCGGCAATATAACCACGTGCAACTGCTTCTGCAACATTAAACAATGTTTCTGAATAAGACGCAAATACAGCCGGCGATTGAGAAGTCAGGAAGTAACTACCTGGCCTTGATGTTTTAGCAAGTCCCTGCGCATTGGCTGCAGCAGCTGATAACCCGTTGCCACCTCCAACATATTTACCCACACTAGCATCTGTTGGTAATTGAGCATAAACAGGCAAACGCGGATCTGATAACTCATATAACTTATCGACCATTGTTTTCGAAATACGGTAATCATCACGTGTTTCAAACCAGGCCGAAGCCGGATTTTGCTGTGGTGAACTGATGTAAGTAAACTTAAAAATATCATTGGTACTGCTAATTAACCCTCCGGCATCTGTTGTTGCCTCAATAGCTGTTTGTTTAGCCAATGCAGGCTCCCTGTCTGAAATTCTCAACGCTATACGCAAACGAAGCGAATTTACCAGTTTTTTCCATTTTGTAATGTCTCCTTTATAAGACAAATCACCAGTTACAGCTCCGTTTGCTGTACCTAACAAAGACTGAGCTTGTTTCAAATCCTCCAATAATCCTGTATATATTTCTTTTTGAGTATTATACGCCGGATTTACTTTTAGGCCTGCTTCTTTATAAGGAACACTGCCGTAAGCATCTGTCAACAATAAAAAAGTCCATGAACGCAAAGCAAGTGCAATTCCTTTATAATTAGAATTTGCCTGAGCCTCCGGAAAATTAATAATCGTATTTAAATCGGTAATTAAAGTCGAATACCCGGTATTCCATAAAGTGACAAAAGAACTGTTTGATAAATTAAACGTGTCCGGTTCTGTATATTGGATTTTTGCCCAATGCTGAACAAATAATAATGAGGAATCAAAGTTATTTGTTGAACCCCAATATAAATCCGCACC
Source organism: Flavobacterium sp. C3NV (assembly GCF_046825355.2). Taxonomy (NCBI): domain Bacteria; kingdom Pseudomonadati; phylum Bacteroidota; class Flavobacteriia; order Flavobacteriales; family Flavobacteriaceae; genus Flavobacterium; species Flavobacterium sp. C3NV. The sequence continues at coordinate 29,435 of NZ_JBKQBJ020000001.1, forward strand.
CTGTTTTAGTGATCCTGTCAACAGGTATGGCGCCAATGGAGTTTCGGTTGCATTTGGATTTTTATTTATATCATCCAATGCATCGCTGCAAGAACTAAATGTCAATGCAAAAAGCGTTATATAGGCTATTTTTTTTAGCATGAGTTTGTGTTTTTAAAATTTAAGATTAACATTAAGGCTGAAATTTCTCGTAGATGGCAGGGAATACTGTTCTAATCCTTGTGCATTTCCGGTATTGTAAGCCGTTTCAGGATCAATATTGGGTACCTCTTTGTAGATAAAAAACAAGTTACGACCTGCAGCAGTTATACTTGCTGATTGCAATCCCAGTTTCCTTACTAAGCTTTTGTTTACATTATAAGTCAACTTAATTTCTCTCATTTTTACAAAAGTAGAACTGTAGATATAAGCTTCACTAATATTGTATGACGCTTTGTAATATTCCTGCGCACTAAGCACCGTAGTATTTGGAGTTCCGTTTGCATATACTCCCTTAAAGATCATTCCATCATCATATATTGGTAATCCGGCCGGGGCATTTCCTCCTGATACCAAATTTTTTACCTCTTTTCCGTCACTGCCAGTTGTTACGTAATAATTTAATCCGCCATTTGCTGCATCACGACCCGGAAGAGTCTGAGCCAGTACACCTGTATAATTCCCTACTCTGTTTGTTCCTGAAAAAAGTTCTCCACCTACGTTAGCATCAACAAGAAACGAAAGTTCAAGATTTTTATAGGTTAATGTATTTGTAATACCTGCTATATAATCCGGAGTATAATGTCCTAATACTTTTTTATCCGTTGCAGCTTGTGGCAATCCATTAGAACCTACTACGATATTTCCATTGGCATCACGCTGATAAGCTACTCCGTAAAGAGCTCCATAAGCTTGCCCTACAGATGCCAAAACATCAACACCACCTGAAGAACCAATTGTATAATTTTGAATTTGTTTATCATAATCAAGAATATCTACTTTACTTGTATTCTTTGAATAATTTCCGGCAATATTCCACTTGAAGTTCTCAGTTTGAACAGGAGTTCCATCCAATTGAATTTCGATACCTCTATTGTTTATTTTACCTGCGTTGATCAATTGTGATGTATAACCACTTCCTGCAGTTGTTTTGATTTCCAGAATCTGGTCGAAACTATTCGTATTATAATAAGCAACATCAAAATGAAGTCTGTTTTTAAAGAAAGTAGCTTCTAAACCAACTTCGGTAGAACGGGTTGTTTCGGGTTTCAAATTCTCATTAAGTTTTCTCTTAGAAGAAGTTTGAATTGGATTTCCGTCGAATGCCGTTTGAAAATCGTAAACCGTATTCAATTGATAAGGATCTGCATCATTACCCACTTCAGACCATCCACCACGAAGCTTTAAAAAATCAAGTGTGTTACCTTTTAGATTAAGTAGTTCGGATAAAATCAAACTACCATTAAAGGAAGGATAAAAATAAGATCGGTTGCTGCTTGGTAATGTCGATGACCAGTCATTACGAGCCGTAACGTTTAAATAAGCATAATTTTTATAACCAAATTGCGCTGAAGCATAAGCACTATAGACTCTTAATCTTGATAATGTATTTGATGAAGTTAACGGATCTCTTGAATTCGTCAATGTATATAAATCAGGTACAGCCAAACGCGGTGCTTTTTGATAATTGTTTGCATCGCTATGGTTACGAATATTGAATCCGGCAAGAGCATCTACAGTAAAATCATCGTTTATTTTTTTAGTATACGTAAAAATACCCTCTGTATTTTGTTCGTTTACCGTATAAGCATCTTCAGCATACGATCCAAAAGGAGTTCCGTTTGTACCATATTTTATCGTGTATTTTCTTCGGTCGTTATAATTGTCAACAGAGGTACGGAATCTAAAATTAAGGTCATCTGTAAGTTTTACATCCAAATGGATATCTCCTATTAAACGGTTACGCTGCTGACTTGTGGTATTATAATAAGCAGTCCAATACGGATTGCTGTAATAACTGTTGTTCCAGTTGTTATCTCTGTTATTTCTAAGCGCATCCATATCGACCTGGCGTCCAAACCACGTAAACTGAAGCATCACGCCCGCAGCACGATTACCTGATGGTCCTCCAGGTAATGTTGGAGCATCTGTAACAATATAATTCCCTGTTACACCTACCTTAACCCTGTCTGACAATTTGTAATTGGCATTTACACTAAAGTTTGTTTTGGTCACTTCACTATTAGGAACTGTCCCTATTTGTTTTTGATTGTTTACTCCCAAACGGAAATCTGATTTTTCATCTGATTTTGCTACAGAAATACTATTTTCATAAGTAAGACCAGCATTAAAATAGTCTTTTACATTATTAGGGTGAGCTACAAAAGGCACTGCTACCCCATTTGAATTGAATTGAGGAATAAGGCGTCCGTCCATTTTAGGACCCCAGCTTTCATCCGTTTGATCATTAATACCGCCACCTTTACCATCAACATAACTGAATTTTCCGTTTGAACCTTGTCCGAATGTATTTTGATAAGTAGGTAAAAGAGAAACTTCAGTAATCGTTATACCAGTATTAACGGTTACACCTAATCCTTGCTGACCTTTTCCTGATTTTGTAGTAATAAGAACAACTCCATGTGCAGCACGCGATCCGTAAAGCGCGGCAGCATTAGGCCCCTTTAGTACATTTATTGATTCAATATCCTGTGGATTCAAATCGGCAATCGCATTTTTGAAATCACGTGTAGCTCCACCAACACTTCCTAACTGCGAGTTATCTACCGGAATTCCGTCTACCACAAATAGCGGCTGGTTGTTTCCGGCGATAGAGGTTTCACCACGAATAACGATACGTGAAGATCCCATATCTCCTTGTGAATTGGTAATACGAACTCCTGCTAATTTTCCGCTAAGACCGTTTAGAAAATTGGTTTCCTTTGTAGTTTCCAAATCCTTACCTTTTACAGACTGGGTAGTATATCCTAAAGATTTTTTCTCTTTAGTAATACCAAGCGCTGTCACTACTACTTCTGACAATGCATTCTGTTCCTGAGTAATACTAACCGTAACAGGATTTGAATTAACTACTACTTCTGTTCTTTTATACCCCATATAACTTACTACAAGTGTATAAGGAAATTTTTGACCTGTCTGGAAATAAAATTTTCCATCAAAATCTGTTACAGCACCGTGTGTAGTACCTTTTATATTTATCGAAGCGCCAATAACCGGCTCTTTTGTAACAGCATCAACTACTATTCCTTCGAGTTTAGATTGAATTAACGGCTTGGTTTCTTGAGCTTTAATCCCTATGGAAATCAACAAAATGCATACAAATGCATATCTATTTAATTTTTTTTTCATTACTTTGTTTTAGTTTAATAAATAAGGCGAGCCCTGGAAGATTTACTTCAATCCAGCTTCCTTATAGAGATGTACAATTTCTTTAAGCTTCACCATTTCTGCTGCAACAGAAATGGTCTTTTTTTTTTTCAGCTATGCATTCGTCTTTTCATTTTTATTTTTTTTTGATTATTGTTATTTGTATTAAACTTATAAAGATTTTAATGCCAAAATTAAGCTCTGATATTCTGAAAATAATTACGTAAATTACTATTAAAGCCTTATTTTACTATAAGTTCTACTAAATCGATAGAACAAAGGTAAATTAAAATTACTAGTTCCAAAATTTTAACCGAATTTTTTGAAAAAATAATGTTAATTAAATCAAGTCGATTTTTTAAAACACTAAAAACAAAACAGTTAAACAGTTTAGGAATTTTTATAGCGTGTAGGAATTTTTCTAAAACAGATAAAAATAAAATAGAAATTTTAAGTGTATTTAAAATCTAATATAAATGCAAGAAAGGCATTACGACAGAATTAATGACGATAATTGGATTGTTTTGGCAATTATTCCTAGCGGTTACTAATCACAAAAAATCTATTAGGAAAGTGTATTAAATGAAGAAGAAAATGATCTTATATTAAAAAACGAGAAAGTGCCTGCATTAAAAAAAGCAAAACGGAAGTTAAAAGTGGCTAATGAAGAAACTCACTTTAAGGCAAAAAAAAAGTCTATACTTCTCAGTACAGACTTTTTTTGCTTTAAAATTATAAATTACATTTCGTTCAATTCATTGAACTCGTGTAAAGATTTTAATGTGTTTTCGTAAAATAAGATTGCCGCAACAAGATTTCCTTTGTCTGAGTATGGCATCATTTTTCTTTGAAACTCTACTGTAGTATCTAAGAAAGTTGTAGTACCAAGTGCCTGGTTCTCTAATATTTTCTTGTGAACTCCATCGTCTGGAATTCCTAAGTCTGCCATAGTAACACCTGGTTTAGTAACCAAAGCGATGTAAGGCAGAGTTTTTACTAAAACTTTAATACGCTCGATGTATAGTTCCAGAAGTTCTCCTTTTTGCATACCGCTTAGTTCTTTCTGATCATGGTATTTACGGATTAAGGCTGTTGTGCTAATAATACTTCTTGGGGCGTTTTTTGCCTGTGCAGAAATTGCACCGGTTGTCAAGAAGAAAAGTACGCATAATAATAAAGTAATTTTTCTCTTCATTGTATAAATGTAATTGGTTGTTGATAAAAACAAAAATATATAAATTAACTTAAAATACAACTTTATTACTTCCTTTTTTTATTTAATAGTCGTAATTTCTTACTATATGGAGCTCTATTCTAACTATTTAATTATTTTTTGTGAGATGCTGAAATTTCACCACTATTACTGTTAATTTTTACGTCTTTATTATTCTAAAACGTCCCGGATATTTAATCCAGATACTTTTTTTGTTACCATAATAGTCCATAAATTCTTCGCACACAAAAACCGCATGCACTTTTGACCATGCAACAACACCGCAAAATTCACTGCCTGATTGTCGCTTTAGCTTTTGTATTTGTTTGCCTAGTTTAAATCCTAAATATTTATAGATGGTTGGCGTATAAACTGCACCATCTTCTAAATCCTCTAATGCCCTGTCAAAAGTTGCTTCTTTATCAATAATCTGCTTGTATTTTGCCATTACTGCATAGGTCAATACGGCATAGTCTGTTATTTTTTCACTTTCGCAATTGTCTTTGATAAATATAAAACCTGCAGATATTTTGGCTTTATTTATTTCTTCATTATTCAACTCAAATGATGCATCATTTTTTAGCGTTATCTTTTGTAAATTATCGTTTATTTTTTCGGTTACAAAAAGATTGTCTAATCCATAAACATTCAGCGAAGCCTTGATAAAAGCTATTGATGAACAGTTGGTGCGTTCTCCTTGTTTAAAGCTTTCAAATATTTGATCTGAGCTCAATTGCCCATATGAATTAGAACAAATAAAAATGAAAAATAAAAATGTTGAAGTAACTAATTTCATTGTCTTTAAATTTTATAATTGTTTCCCCAATGATTTTTTGGCGAATATATAGATTTTACAAATCTATAAAAATCACCTCATAGTTGTTTTTTGATTCTTCACTTTTATTAAAAATTATCAAACAATTTAATTATTAAGGTACAATGAAATAAAAAAGCACTCAACCTGATCAAAACAATAACATTAAACTAAAAAAGGTTCGCTTTTGTAGCGAACCTTTTTCATCATTTATCAATACCTAAACTACTATTTATCTTTTCGTTTAATTCTGTTCTTGCCTTTAAAACAAAAGTAATTGCGATACTAATTACGACGCATAAGGAGATAAACAAGATTGCTAAAGTGATAAGGAGGCCTTTTAGTATTTTATAAAAATCCATTATACTAAAGCAAGCGAAGAGACAATCCTGCCTGAATTTGATGACTGTTGGCTTTTGCGCCAAAGTCGCTCACATCAGAAAATCCCCATACATATCTGGTAAAAATAGTGACCGGTCTTATATTTACCTCTGCTCCGGCAACAAAGGCAAAATCAGTTTTCTTGAACAATTTTTTACTATTATTCAAAACCGTTTCATTCCCACTGGCAAGAAAACTAAACTGCGGACCCGCAACAACAGTAATCAGTCCTTCGCTGTTTAAACGCAGTAATACCGGCACACTAATATAGTTAAGCGTTTTGTCTTTTTTGAAAGCATCATTAAAAACATCCTTATAATTATCCGTGATTTTAGTATTCGTCTGATTGAATAATACTTCTCCCTGCACCCCTACAAAATCTGTAAAATTGTAGTAAGCAAAACCACCCAGCTGATAACCCAGCTCAAAATCACTATCAAAATTTTTACCATCGAGTTTGTTCATATTTACACCGCCTTTCACGCCAACATGTATCTGGCTGTAACCTAATATGGACATGAATAAAGCTGTCGCTGTAATAATTTTTTTCATTTTTTAATATTTTTTTAATTTGAAAATAATACGATCCCGCACTACTGTTTTTTTTTGTAAAAGCGGCAGATCTAAAAAACCTGCCGCTTCTTAAATTATTTCTTCGTGTAATTGGAGTATTCTGTAATCGTTTTTATATTAGTGGCCTGTCCTATAAATTTAGCCTCCATATTAAGATTTTCATTTACAGGAACATATTGTCTTGCCTCGTCATTCCACTTGTACTTCACTACAATATCAAATTTATCTGCAGTAAGAATATTCACTTTTACAGGCTTTTCGTTAAGCGTTTGTATTTGATCCATCTTTTTGGTTTTAAGATTAATCGTCATATAAAATCTACAATCTTTTACAAAAGCATTTTCTTTGGTAAGAGAAGCTGTTTCGACTTTGTAACTAATTACCAGTTGATCTGCTGTTTCTTTCTCGATTTTATAACTTGTATCATCTGTAGGAGGCGTTGGCGAAGTTTTGCTTTGGTTTTTTCTAAAAGAATTTGTTGCTGATTTAGAAGGCGATTTTCCGTCTATAGAAACCACACTCCATTGCTCTGGTCCGGAAGCAGACGGATCGAATTTAGCAATCGTTACGGCTTCGCTCGCACTCGTTATGATGGTTTGTTTAAAATCGAAAGCAAGATTATCAGGTCGTTTTGTTTTCTCCGGATTCAAAATGCTGGAATCGATTCCGTATTTAAAAAAGGCATCTAATACCTTTGATTTTTGTGCCGAAGCCATAGAAGTAAAAAGCACCATAAAAAGAAAAATTACTGCATTTTTTTTATACTGCTCTACTTGCGAATTCGTTTTTGCATTACAGAAATCTTCTTGTGTCATTACCATTGTTTTTTTCATTGTTTTAGATTATTTGTTATAATTATGGTGCAAAAATATTCTCCGTCTGTGCCTTTTCCGGGGATTTATTAAGTGAACTGACGAATCTGTAGGGTGAACCGTCAATTTGATCTGTTGAATTAAAAACCGAACCTTGTTTCAAATCAAAAACCCTTATAGACAGTGACTTCACATCACAAAAAATATAAACTCGATAGTCAAAAAAAACTTTTATTTCGGCTAAAACTCCATCAAAATTCTTTTATTTGCAGACTCAAAAAGAAATCATCCCACTTTTGATCTCTTATAAAAAACAATCTTGTGAATCATACCGAAGAAATAACTGGTCCTGTAGAAAAGAGCTACCAAAAGAGTCTGCTTCTTTTTACGTTCTTATTTTTAGGCTCTTACTCGACCCTATTTATCTTATTCCCCTTTTCGTATTGGCGGGATTATTTTAACTTACCATCACATTTAATGCTGTTGGATGTACTAACCAATATCATTTTCTGCGCTATTATATTGATTGTTAGCCTTTTTATTGACAGGGTTTTAAACAGGAAAATATCCTGGATGGTAAATCCTGTAAAACGACTCATCATTCAGATAATATTTCAAAGCTTTGGCGCATTGCTCGTAATTATTGGTTTATGTATTATCTATTATATGTACGGAGAGTATTTAACCGTTACTCCTCCAGTTAAAATAGGTTTGCGGGAAACATTTTATACCATTATTTCGATCATATTGTGGGCATTAATGGTAAGCGCACTTAATACAGGTGATTTTTTATTAAAAAACTGGAAAAACGCCACCATAAAAGCGGCAGAATACAAAGTAAAAGCAGCCGAGAGTAAACAAATAGCAGCCGAAATCGAACTGCAAGCCCTCAAATTACAGCTTGATCCCCATTTTGTTTTTAATAACCTAAGCGTACTTTCAGAATTGATACTAAAAGATCAGCAATTAGGACATGAATACACCGAAAACTTTGCAAAAGTCTATCGGTATTTACTAATTAATTCAAGAAAAAAACTGGTTTTGTTACAGGAAGAACTGCAGTTTCTGGAGGCTTATCTTTTTCTGATTCACAACCGTATGGGCGATGGCTGTACTTTTGATATTGACATTGATAAATCGAAACTCAGCATGCAGATCCCGCCCATTACGTTACAGCTTTTTATCGAAAATGCCCTGAAACACAACCGCACCGAAGAAGAAAATCCATTACAGGTTAAGATTTATTCTAATGACAATGAAGAGATTGTAGTATCAAATACTATTTTACCGCTCATAAAAAAAGCGCCTTCTACAGGAATTGGATTAAAAAATATTATCAATCGTTATGCTTTATTAAGCGATCGAAAAGTTTCTATCGAAGAAAATAAGGAGACTTTTACCATCAAAGTACCACTCATTAAATGAATACAATAAAAAAAATATTAATCCTTGAGGATGAAAAGCTGAACTCCGAGAGAATTAAACGTTTGATTCTTAAAATAAAACCTGATGCCGAAATTGTGGGCGTTTTGGCAAGTGTTAAAAATACCGTTTCCTGGTTATCCGAAAACCAATCTCCCGATCTCATCCTTATGGATGTGCAATTGGCAGACGGACTAAGCTTTGAAATCTTTAATCTCACAAATGTCACCTGTCCTATTATATTTACTACAGCTTATGACGAATATGCCATTAAAGCTTTTAAATACAATAGCGTCGACTATTTGCTAAAACCAATTGAAAAAACCGAACTCGAAGCAGCTATCATTAAACTAGAAAACTCTTTGAAACAGTCTGTCAAACCCAATTCTCAGATTGAAGAACTGATAGCCTACATGCAGCCTAAAGAATACAGGAATCGTTTTCTTATACCGTACAGAGATGGATATCGAAAAATTGATGTAGAAGACATTGCCTGCTTTTACTCGAACCTGAATATTAATTATGCTTATTTATTTAATGGTGAAGAAGTTGTCGTACCGTATACGCTTGAAGCTCTCGAACAGGAACTAAATCCTAAAAGCTTTTTCAGGGCAAATCGCCAGTATATTATACATATAAATTCTATCGAAAAAATCGATAACTATTTTAATGGTAAATTGAAACTAAAAATCAAACACAGCAAGGACGAAGCTGTTATTGTAAGCAGGACAAAAGCTTCTTTTTTGAAATTATGGCTCGATTATTAATATTTTTTTCTTTCAAAGTAAACTGTTTAATAAAAATCAATACATTTGTCGCTCATCAATAAGAAAAATGAAAAACTTAATTAACATCACTATTATTAGCAGCATTATTATCATTCGATAATGATCAGGGATGTTATATAAATAAGTACACAGATACATTTAAAACCTCCCTCTTTGGGAGGTTTTTTTATTTAAAATAAACATGAAAAATTCAGTACAAAATAATATTAGCATAATTATTATTATTCGTCTTTTATGACGGGACAGGATTCTATTGTATACTAATAAAAAGCCTTTCTCAGTCAAAATGAGAAAGGCTTTTTTATTTTCCGGCAAACTCAGGCATTAAAATATCAAACCAATAAACTCCAATAATAACTAGATTTCAAATGAAAAAAGAATACACCTTAACCGTTTACACAGAAGATCAAATGGTAGTACTGCATAAAATCATCGTAATCCTTTCCCGACGAAAAATAACTTTGGAAAGCCTTAATATTTCTACCTGTGAAATGGATAAAATGTATCTTTTTACCCTTGTTCTAAACGAGACTTTCGAAGTTGTAAGAAATGTAGCGCTTCAAATCGAAAAAGTTATTGAGGTTTTTCAGTGTTATTACAGCACAAACGAAGAAATCGTCTGGAAGCAAATAGCATTATTTAAAGTAAAAACCTCTAGTGTAATCCATCCCGAAAATACAGATTTGTTGTTTCGAAAATACAACGCCCGATACATAACAATCGAAAAGGATTACACCATATTTGAAGTTACAGGACAAGAAGAAGAAATTAATAATCTAATTGTCGCATTAAAGCAATATGAATTAATAGAATTTATAAAAAGTGCCAGAATTGCCCTTACTATGAACAGTGGATCTTTCCAATTAACTGATTAAGGATTCACGATCTGATCATACGGAAGATTAAAAGTACCTTCGGTAATACTAATCGTTTCACCTGATGACACATTTCGAACTGTTCCCTCAAATGTGCCTTTGATACCTTTTTTACTTATAGATTCAATTTTTACTGTAAAAAGATCGTCGCCTATAGCGGTGTTATAAAGTATGGTTCCGTCTTTCGTCTGAATAGCATATCGACCCATCATTTCCAACTCGGCAGGTGTTGAATAAGTGCCTGCTGTAATGTTGCCGCCTACTCTCCATATTTCAAAATCTAATGATGGCGGCATTACTTCTCCAGTTTTAGTCGGATGCGGTCCGTCAAATCCTCCCACTACAATCATTTCAAAACGATCGTCGTTACCTCCGCCCTGAAATTTCGCCGTACGAAAATCAATTTTTCGTCCGCCAACACTTGCTCTAAAGTAATAGTCTGATTTATTTTCATCAGATCCTCCATCATCACTCGAACATGCTGAAAATAACAAGATAAATGCCGATGCATAAAACAGCTGCTGCACTAATCTCGCGGCTTTATTTTTGAAAGATGATGATTTTACTGCTAAAGAACGATTACTATTGTTGTTGTTTTTCATTATAATGAGTTTTGATTCACAACAAATTTAGTAACGCGCAGTACTTAAAACAATACCTGATTTCATGGTAATTTCTTGCTGCTTATTTTAATTTTAACCGCAAAGCGCGCAAAGATTTTATTACTGTGGTTTTACTAAATAAAAAGTTCGCAAAGCTTTATGTTTAACTTTGCGAAGTTTGCGTAACCCTTAGCCCCCGATAGCTATCGGGATTCGTTTAAAATATAAAAAGCGCTTTATATCATTTTAAACAAGGCAATTGCAGCACATTAGCATTCAAAGGCTGTTCTATTTTTCTTTCCAGCTTTTCGCTATTCACGGTAATATAAACTTCCATAGAACCCGTTCCTACTTTCAGGGCGAGAATATGTCCGCCATAAGCATCAAACTTATCATCTGTTGCAACTCCGTGAATGTGTATGGATGGTTTCCCTTCGTTCCAGGCTATAGAACCCGTTAAACTTCCCATCTCTACTTTATTGAAGGTTTTGGGGTTAAATTTCTTTTGATTAAAGTCATAAAAGCCAAACGTTACTTCCTGCGCGAAACCAATTCCGGTAAAGTTGGCCGACGGAATCTGCTGTTCTTTTGCCAGATTTTCGATTAAGGCCAGAACATTATCGCCTTCGCGCATTACCATCAAATAGCCATAATTGGTTTTGGCATAACGGCATTTTTGGCTGTCGTCTTTTTGTTGAGCGTATATCGAATGTACTCCAAAACAAAGAAGTAGTATAGCCAGCATTTTCTTAGAGGATAAAAACATAGTATTGAATTTTAAATTTAATTTATTGAATAAATGGTTTTTATGAAGACTGCCACCATCAAGCAACTCTAAATTTACGGATATTTTTTTCGTATTTTTGTATAAATTCAATCCTATCACATGAAACGTTCCGGTACAGCAGATCTTCCCTTGCATTATGGGCATGTTCCCTTATGGCTCGCCGAACGTATGTCTAAACTCGGTTTTGCTATTGTAGAAACTATTGCAATGGAATTTTCTACTGCCGAAGTAATCAGCAAACTCAGTAATCCTTTCTGGTTTCAAAGCTTTGGTGCTGTAATGGGAATGGACTGGCATTCGTCCGGAATTACAACTTCGGTACTTGGAGCTTTAAAAAAATCCGTAAATCCGCATTCTAAAGAACTTGGAATTTATATCTGCGGAGGAAAAGGAAAACATTCGATGCTAACGCCACAGGAACTTTTATTTGTGGGCGAAAAAACAGGTCTCGACGGCATGAATCTTGCCAACTGCAGCCGACTTACAGCTAAAGTTGATAACACAGCCATTCAGGACGGATTTCAATTGTACCAGCATAATTTTATTGTCGACAATAAAGGACAATGGGCTGTTATTCAGCAAGGAATGAATCCAAATTCTAAGACTGCCAGACGATACCATTGGCATTCGCAGGATTTAAAATCTTTTGTCGAGGAACCTCATACCTTTATATATGGTGAAAATCAAGGTACGATTTTAAACCTTACTGCTCAAACGGCAGCAAAATCCAGAGACGGTATTTTAGAATTATCCAAAGAATCTCCAGCTAAAATCATAAAAGAGATGCAATATCTTTCGATGCCCGCGCATCATGATGTACGCATGGAAGATGTTAATATGAAAAGACTCGGCGCCATGCTTTGGGCTACTCACGAAAACAAGCCTGAAGATTTTGAGGAGTTATTACTTTTAAAAGGAATGGGACCACGAGCTTTGCAGTCATTGGCATTGGTGAGTGAAATAATTTACGGCACTCCTACCCGCTTTGAAGATCCTGCGCGTTTTTCATTTGCTCACGGAGGAAAAGACGGACATCCGTTTCCTGTTCCGGTAAAAATCTACGACGAGACCATTGATACTTTGCAAAGAGCCATTAATCGTGCAAAAATTGGCAACAATGATAAGATCGATGCTATTCGTAAATTATCTGAAATCTCGCGAAAAGCAGAAGAAAGTTTCACGCCCAATGATAACTTTGATGCCCTCATACAAAGAGAACGGGACGAATCGCACAAATACAGAGGACGAACTATTTTTGGCGATGCTAAACCTCCCAAAAAAAGACCACCAAATCCGGGCAATCAACTCGAATTGTTTTAAAACTCAGCATATAATCAAAAAAAAAAACGTCTCAAATTTTAGGGTTTGAGACGTTTTTCTTTTTTTACTTTTTTTCTTCATTATCCAACTTATCGTCGAAATCAGGTTCTTCACCTTTAAATTTGTGTGTATCAACATCATAATTTTCATCGTTTGTTAAAACTTCATCATGATCCTTATATTGATGTTTTCTCATGTCACTTCGATTATCAGTACCACTTTGCTTAGCAGTATTCTGATTTTGATTATTTGTTTTCATGTGATGCGTTTTTAAGTTGTATTAAAATTACTTAAAAGACCTGCATCAATGCTTATACAATCATTTCTAAAAGTTACAAAATAACACTTAAATTATAAGGCTAATATTAAAATGAGATTCTACAGCAAATTCAAAGCATCAGCTGTTTAATCTTAAAAAAGAAATCAACTCAGAAATCTAATTGTTCTTAATAGGCATACTATACAAAGCCTTGGTATGTTTTTTTATTTTTGGATTTTTGATGATCAACTTTTCGTAAATAGTAAAAGCCCAAAGTTCACCATCAGACAAATCCTGTTCGCAAGACCAGTTACTCCATTGGTTTTTATAAACTAAATGTCCGTTAACTCTATATTTTTCTTTGTCTACAATAGGTTCAATTGTAACACTTTTTTTCGTATTCATATTAACTTCAGTTTTATTCATTAAATTTGATTTTAAAAACTGTTCCTTCTCCAACTTTACTCTTAACACTTACTTTTCCTTTCATTGTTTCGATTTGATTTTTTACCATGTAAAGCCCCAAACCTCTCGCCTTTTCATTTTTATGAAAAGTTTTATAAAGACCAAACAGCACATCACCATACTTATTAAGATCAATACCTACACCGTTGTCAGTCACTGTTAAGGTCTTTATTCCGTTTTTAATAAAAAAATCGAATGTAATTTTAGGTACTCGCTCCGGATGAGCATACTTTATCGCATTCGTACTAAAATTCAACAAAATACTTTCAAGATAAGCAGGATTAAAATGTACGATTGAACCTTCGGCTACATTATTTATAATTTCAGCCTTAACATTGTAATTATAACCATTAACCAGATCTATTACTTTGTTAAGGTAAAAATTTACATCTACAGGTTTTACAATAATATTGGTATTATTCTGAATTTTAACAATCTGGGTTAAATCACTTATAGTATCATTAAGATCATTTGATACAATGCGAAGCGTTTTTAGAATTTCGGCATTACTTTGATCTTCTTTTATATCCGTAATATCCAGAAGCATTTTAATATTACCAACATGTGTATTTAAATTATGAGAAATTATATTCGAAAAATTTATCAGCCTATTCATTTGCTGATCATACATTTTTTCATTTTTTTTCATCAAACTCATCTCCTTCTCTCTATGTAAAGAAATGTCAATTTGAGTTCCTGCCGGGCGCCAGGAATTTCCTTGAAAATCGTGTTCTGCCATGGGGTTATTTTTAATGATTTTTAAATCATGACATTTTATGCCTATTATAAATCAACCCGAAACTAGATCATATTAAAATAAAACTTTAATTGTAATCTCATTTCTGATTTTACTTTGGTTGGATCAAAAATTAGCAGGTCCTCAATCTTTTCCAACTTTGATTTAATTTCCTTGTTTACTGTCGAAACAATGAGTGGAACACCTTTTTTATATATTCTCATCAAATCAAGAAGTTCATTATCAGAATACACCACAAATATGATCACATAGTAATCCTTAATTACATCATCAAATTTTTTAAAATTCTTATAGACATCAAACGTGTAGTCTTCTTTAAATTCATACTTTAAAAATCTTGAAAACCCTTTTTGACTGTCATATACCAATCCTTTTTTTATCATTTTTTTCACTTTATACTCTTTTGATCATTAGTACCTTCATGTCTAAATTTTCAATCTGTCAATTCAAAAGATTATTTATTTAAGGCATAACTAAACTACATTTCTATACCCGTATCACATCTTAATTAAGGATACAAAGAGACTGCTTTTTTTAAAATTTCCACGCCCAAATAATATCACAATAAGACTTTTTTTTGCAAAGGCTTATAAATGTTTTAATTCAGAAATTGAGAAATTAAAATGATAAAATTAAATTATAGAGATACGGAATATTTTGTGTTACGGACCAAATCATACCGTGGATAACTTCTGTATTGTTCAAAATATTTTGCTGAAAAGCTTTTTAAACCCTTATAATGCAACTCATTAGCCACATCACTTACAGAATTAAATTCGCCACTATTTAATAGTTCTTTTGCTAAAATCATCTTACCTCTCAAGAAAAAATCATTAGGAGTAATGAGAAATTTCTTTTTGAATATGATCTTAAATTTGGTATTAGACATTCCGGCCATTTCTGCCAAAAAAGGAATTCCGGGAAATTTTTTCATCAGGTTTTCAAGCAAATAGTCCTTCACAGCATTTAAAGATTCATTTTCTTTCTCTGTAATATAATGATGAATTGGAGTGAAATTTGAATAGCGATCTGTAAAGTTTGCCAATAACCTAAGAGCGGCACCTCTTAAATAAATTTCAAATGCAGGATCCTGAAAAGATTTATTTTTTATAGAATGCATTATTAGTTTGCTTTCACTATCAATGTGATCGTTAAAGAAAAGCGCTTTTCTGTGTTCTTTTTTATTATCACATAACTTTTTTAAACTTTTATTATTGATCTCAAACCCCAGCAAATCGCTGGTTACCAAAAGTCTCATAGCATAAACACGTTCTCCTACAACAGGCTCAAAAACATTCGCAATACCATTATCAAAAACGCCGAGACCTAAATTAGCTTTATATCCTATTTTATGTTTTTCCCCCTGTAAATGTATCAAATTCATATCATCACTAAAATCGAAATGAATAACATACAATTCATTTTCTAATGCTCCTCTTTTTACGATAATTGGCTTTTTGAATATCAGATCCCATATCACAACCGACAATCCTTCTGTGACCTCTGTATAGAAAAAACCTCCAGAAGCAATATCTTCGGGCATGATAAGCAATTTCTCTTTTATTAGTTCTGCCTTGTATTTTTTAACAAGCTTCTTTACGAATTTGCGATGCCATACTGGTGTTACAGTATAGGTATGTTTAAGCACTATCATTACTCTAATTGTTTTACGAAATCCTTTGGCAGCATTCCAAAATATTTTTTAAAATTTAAAGCGAAGTAAGAACTACTGGTAAAATTTAAATCTTTTGAAATTTGGGAAATAGCCTGTCCTTCGCTCAAAAGCCGTTTAGCCTCTGTCAGTTTATTTTCGATAAAAAACGAATTTGGCGTCATCCCGGTAATTTTTCGAAATAGATTTTTATATTTTGTTTGTGACATATTTACTTTATCAGCCAAAAAATCTATGCCGGGGAAAATTTGATATAAATTTTCAATTAAATAGGATTGAGATTGAATAATATAAGTTAAATCACTATCGTTTACATTATCTATTATAGCTTTTTCGACACTTAGTTTCTCAATATAATCTGCCAGTAAACTATTTACAGTACCTTTTAAATAAAGATTGAAAGATATGCTTCTGATATTTTTGGATTTTAACTTATTTAAAAGATGATAACTTTCATTACTCATTCTGGTAAACTCAATAATTGTATTCTTTTTTGAATTTAAAATAAGATCAACTTTTTCCTGAAGACAAGAATTTGCAAGAAGATAGTTCTCTATTGCTTTCTTCTTAATAAAGATACAAACAGCAAATGTATGACTGCCAGCCGTTACGATATAATCAGAGTTTAGTGCACTGTCTACAATTGCTAAATTAAAATTCCAACGGCCTATTGGATTAGCGAGTTCATCAGACATCAGAACTGCTTCGCCCTCGGTTAAATTATAATAAATCCCTATAAAGTCATCATTTTTATTTTCCTGTCTAAAATGAATATCAGAATGATACACAACATCTAGATACAATACTGAAATACCAAAACCACATTCGAGAAAATATCTGTCGCCAGTATGGATATGCTCCGGGACGGTAATAAAATTTCCCTCGACTTTTCCTTCAAGCTTAAAAGCCAAAGGTTCGACCCAATCCAGCGTTACGCCATAATGATGTGTAATTTTTTTCATAGATATCTTTACTAAAGTTGATAATTAAAAACCTCTAAATAAAGTAATTAATTAAATTGCGTGGCAATGATTTTAAAGTGTCAGGATTAAATATATAGCTAAAAAAATAGCTTAAATTCTATCTAAAGCAAATTTGAGATCTTCCAATATTTAAATGTAGCTTATCCGTACAACTTCTATAAAGAAAAGTAAATCCGGCACTTTATAACAATAATGCAAATTAAAAACCTTTTTCAAATCAACTGAGCCACAATAATAGCACATGAGGACTTTTTTTATCTACAAATAGCTTTAAATCAGGTATTTTTCTTACTATTTTAAAGAACAGCCATGAAAACACTTACCAACAGCAATTTGTCATCTTCTTTTCTATAAAAAAATGGCTGAAATATTATATTAAAATTACAAATTAAAATTGACCTACAACAAATTCAAAGCATCCGCCGTTCGTACAGCTTCAATAGAATTGCTTACATTCAATTTTTCGAGGATATTCTGTCGGTGTCGGTTTACTGTATTTATGCTTATATTGAGCTGATCCGCGATTTCTTTACTGATAACACCTTTACCTATTAACAATAAAACTTCTTTTTCGCGCGATGTCAGCAAATTGATACAGTTTACATACGTATCCACATAAAAGCTTTCTCCCGTTTTAGTATTAATAATTTTCCCGTCGATACCGGTTAGCGTTTCTTTCTTCTCAAATAAATAATTGTAGAGGCAAACCGCCAGCCATAAACCACCTTCTGAACTGTTTTTGAGATAAAAACTACGATGTAAAATACGCTGATATTCGTTTTTACTGTTCAAAGTTCTGATTTTGCATTTAGTAGCATAATTCAGTCTTTCGTTGGGTTCTATTGTTTTCAAAAAATTGAAAAACTCCAGTTCCAGAAGATTCCTTTCAAAAAGATCTTCAGGATGAATGCGCTGGTAAATATCTTCTTCCCAAATAGAATCAATGGTCAAAAAACCGGAAGTGTCCATTTCAAAAAAGCTCCCAAAATCACCCGTAAAAATATAGCTTTTATTATCGGCCAGATCTGATAATACCGCTACCGAATGATCGATTTTCACAAACTCTTTCATGGTACAAATGGCCTCCTGCAAAGCTTCTTTGCGCTTGTCCAGGCTGTCAATCGATTCAAAAGAAAATTGATCTTCTAATTTGGAAATGGGATTCATAACACTACTTCATTTTATCTAATAGTATGAAACTACCATAGAGAGGGCTAAAAATAGACAATTATTTCATTAAACCTCAAAATGGTTATAAATAACTATTGCAGTAAAAATAACGAATCGCCTACTTTGTAGATTATTAATAAAATTCAAATTTAAGAAATCATGAAGAGAATGCACTTAGTTTTAATCTTTATAGGTATTATGACAGTAAAAGGAAATGCTCAAAAATTAAATTCAATGAACTGGCTTAATGAGCCCGCTGAGTGGGAAATAAAAGACAACAAACTCACGATGCAGGTTACGCCTCAATCTGATTACTGGAACAAAAGTCATTACGGATTTACAGTTTACGACGGGCCATTTTTGTATACAGAAAGAAGCGGTGAATTTGAAACTGTTGTAAAAATGAGTGGCGTTTACAAAACCAGATTCGATCAGGTTTGCCTAATGCTGCGAATTGATGAAAACAATTATATCAAAACCGGTGTCGAATATGTAGATGGCGTTTATAATATTAGTACTGTACACACCATTGATAAAAGTTCGTGGAGTGTAATGGGATTAAAAGAAAAACCAAAAAATGTCTGGATGAAAGCCGTACGCCGACTGGACGCAGTAGAAATTTTTTATTCGATAGACGGAGTCAATTATACGATGACCAATACGGTTTATTTTCCGGAACATAAAACGGTACAAGTAGGTATGATGGCGGCAAGTCCTGACGGAAAAGGCTTTACTGCTACATTTGAAGATTTTAAAATTACGCATCTTCCGGATCAAAGACGTTTAGAGTGGCTGAAAAACAATCAATAAAATAATGTAACATTTCTCAGAAAATGTCGTCTCTTCTATTGTACTCTTAAACAAGCCAAAATAAACCGAAATCATGAATTTAAAATTTATAGTATACATAATATTAAGCATTCTTGCGCTTTGCCAAAAGGCTTTTTGCCAGGAGAATGTAATTCATGAATCGATAAAAACCGAAACAGATCATATTTTTAATAAACTCGTTGACATTAGAAGAGACTTACATGAAAATCCGGAATTGGCCGGAAATGAAATTCGCACACAACAAAAAATCAAACAATATTTACTTGATCTTGGACTCGATGTCGAAACCAACATTTATGGTCACGGCGTTGTAGGGATTTTAAAAGGTGCCAAAAAAGGAAAAAATATCGCCTGGCGTGCCGACATGGATGCACTCCCAAATGACTTCGCTGATAATGTTGCTTTTAAATCTAAAGCAAAAGGCATTCAGCATGGTTGCGGACATGATGTACATATGGCAATCGCATTAGGAATAGCCGAAGTTCTTTCGAAGCATAAAAAAGACCTTAAAGGAACTGTTTATTTTATTTTTCAACCGGAAGAAGAAACATTTGTGGGGGCAAAAAACATGCTCAGCAGCAGTTCATTTGCTACAATACACCTAGATGAAATTTACGGACTGCATATAACCGCCTTGCCATTCGATCAAATAATGGTCAAGCCAAATGAAATGTTTGCGTACCAAAAAAGAATACAAATTAAATTTAAAGAAGATCTCACAAAAGAGCAGACAACAGCACTTACCAAAAAGATTTATGATGCTTTATCCCGATATGCAGCAGGAACTAAACCATGGGAAATACAAAATATGACCGACCCAAAGATTGGGCTTTCAAACGCAAATACCATTTTTAAAGATTACTTAATAATGGACGAGAAATTTGCTATTCATTCTAAAAATAATGAAATGATTCTTGATGCTTATTTGTATGAAACGAATGCTTCAAACTTAAAAAATATTATTCCTAAAGTGAAACAAGTAATAGAAGCTAATAATCTTAAGGATAAATTGCTTTCGATTGCATTTACACAGGAAAATCCAACCGTTATTAATAATAAAAAATTAACCAGCGGCGCAGTAAAAACACTTGACGCTATTTACGGCAAAGGATTCGTAGTGACAGATTATGGTCAGGTTCCTTATTTTAATGATGACTTTGCTTTTTTCCAGCAAAAAATTCCGGGTGTTTACTTTTTTCTTGGAGGTTCTAATTTCAAAAAAGGAATTATTGCTATGAATCATGCGCCTAATTTTACTGTAGATGAAGAATGTATTAAAACCGGAGTACGAAGTTTTTCTTCTTTAATTTTCGAAAAAGCGAATGGAAATTAAAACGCATAAAACAATTAACATGAAAAGCAAACCGCTAATGTATCGTTTTGTAAAAATAACAGCTGCATTTCAAAAAAAGATAAAAACAATGAGAGATAAAGATCGGTTCCTGAACGCTTTAATAAAAAGTAACGGACACCATAATGTTATAGATCTTGGTGCGCAAATTGGTCTTGACGAAAATGCCACTATGCAAATAGTGACACAGCTTCTCGCTGAGCATAAAATAGAATATGCCTTAAACGGAGTTTGCGATTACAGTTTAATGAGAAGTCAAAATCGGGTTAAAAAAGCGAATAAGTAATCACTTTTTCATCCTGACCAAAGTAACATCATCGACATAACAAAAAGCCTTTGCTTTACCTTCTGCCAGAAAACCAACTTCCGCCTTTCCTCCTTCTATCGGAATATCTACAATTGTAATTGTTTTCCAGGATTCATTTTTTTCTTTGATGTTGTATTGCAGTTTTTTACCGTTACTTAAAACGTACATTTCCAGATTGCTGAAATCATCACTGTTTTTTATTTTGGCTGTTAAGGTATACAAACCATTTTCGAGTTTTACGTAGGCCGAAGATGTAATAGTTTGAAATGTTTTTCTTTTAAAATTAATTTTATCACTGATATTCAAGCTTTTTTCGCCAATAACTACTTTTCTTTCGTTTTGAGTATTAAAATGATTTAAAACCGGCGAGTTAATACTGTCCAATCCTATCGAATTTCCTTCAATAACTTCACTTGCCCAGCCCGTTAGTTGTATTTGCACCGGTTTTACAGGGCTTGGAATATGCCTGCGATCCGCTTCGAAACTTCCGTTTTTGATATAATTGTTATCATCGGCTACTTTCCAGATACCGGTTTTTTCTTCCAGATTCCACGAACTTAATGAATTAAAATAAGGAGTTGTACCCTCAAATGAAAGCGGACACCATTGATTATATCCTAATCCGTTTCCGGCAAAATTGGCCCATCTGTCACCACAGAAAACGATGGTTTCCTGTTTGTTTCCTTTTACAGAAAAGAAAAATCCGGTTTGCGAAACATGCGCAAAATCCTCCGAAGCTCCATTCATCACCAACATATCATTTGTTGGAAGATAAGGCCCTCTGATATCATCAGCCACTAAGTAATAAGCAAATGATCCATCCCAGCCATAAATATTAGAGGCAAACATATAATACTTATTGTTGTACTTGAACAGGCAATTTCCTTCACGGCTTTCTCCTTTAAAAACTTCGGTACAATCCAATAAATTAATTTTTCCTTCTTTAATGCCAATTTCCGAAACGTATATTTTATTTCTGCCTCTTCCGTAAGAATAAATAAGGTACGATTTTCCGGTATCTTCATCTGTAAAAACCGTTTGATCGCCCGTATTACTCGTCCCGATCATTTTCTCCATATTTATTTTCTGATGCCATTCGAACTGACCCGTTGGAGTATCTGAAACAGTAATTAAAACCTCTTTATCATGCTGAACAAACATGGCATATTTTTTCCATTCTTTGATATACGCCACTCCCAAACGGCCGACCCACGTTTTGCCATTTTGATTGACTTTTTCTTTCGATAAAACATCTCCTTCAAAAACCCAATTGACTAAATCATTAGAACTATAACACGTAACCGACTGAAAAGTCGCATTGGGTAAAGTTACCGATGGATCATTACGATACGTATCAGCCTCGACATAATGAACGCCGTACCAATAGTATTTTTGTTTTCCCGTAACAGGATCTGCAAATTTAAATATCCCTCCACCCTGACTATTAATAGGTTGTCCGTCTTTGGTGTACCTAAAAACATCATTTTTAATATTCAACAATTGCGCTGAAACCGTATAAATACTGCACAGATTGATCATACACAAAAAAATCAATATGACTTTTAGGGAATATTTTCTTTTGATTTTCATTTTTTTAAGCTTTTTATTAAAATAGAAATTTTAAACCAATTAATTTTTAGCGACAAAATTTACTACATTTTCATGAATGGATTTTTCACCCGAAACCTTATCAGCAGTAACATTCTTAAGAAAGACATTCTCTACCGGAAGTTCTTTTTGCGCCAAAATCCTGGAAACAAACTTGACATTAGTTGCTTTTATATTTTCGAGATAGACGTTTTTTATTGGTGTCAATCTGCGTTCAATTGTGGGTACTAAATCTCTCCATTGGTACAAAACATCCGTTTCGATTCCCAGAATTCCTTCGTCGATTTTGCCCGATGTTATGTTACTCATATAAATATTATTCACGTAACCGCCTCTTCGTTCATTGGTTTTTATAAATAACAAATGATTGAGTTTTGCCCCATCCACAACCGTGCAATTGTCTATAAATACATTTTCTATTCCGCCCGAAAGTTCACTTCCTATTGCTACTAATTGATGTCCGTTTTTAACGATACAATTGCGCATTACAATATTTTTAGAAGGCGTATTCAATCGCCATGCATCCTGATTACTTCCTGATTTTATGGCAATGGCATCATCTCCCTGATCAAAAACACAGTTTTCTATCAACACATTTTGGCTCATTTCAGGATCAACTCCGTCGTTGTTATGTCCGTGTGCGTAGACTTTTAGGTTTCTAAGCACCACATCTTTCGACAAAAAAGGATGAATCGTCCAGAACGGACTATTGGTAATCGTAACGCCATCCATCAAAATATTTTCGCAACGATTGAACTGAATAAACTGCGGACGAAAATGCGCCGAATCATTGACCATCTGTCTCTCCTTCATTGGTTTGTTGTACGAAGCCAGATAATACAATCGCTTCAGGCTTTCCATATGCGCTTTTGGGCGGGCAAACCATTCTTTCCAAACGTCCATTTTTGCTTTCAATTCGCCTTCGCCGGTAATCGCAATATTCTTGCATTGGTACGCATAAATCAAAGGCGAATAATTGTAACATTGGTATCCTTCCCAAGTCGAGCGAACGGCTGGCAAATAATCATTTGGATCCTCTGAAAACAGTAATACCGCACCTTTTTTGAGATGAAGATTGACATTACTTTTAAAATGGATTTTCTTTGTAAGCCATTCCCCTTCCGGAATCACCACAATTCCTCCGCCTGCTTTATTGGCTTTTGCAATGGCTTTATTAATCGCTTCTGATGTTTTTTCTTTATTGCCTTTAATGGCTCCAAAATCTGCAATCGAAAATTTTTTGCATTTACTGAAATCAGGAATTTTTATTGCCGGCATTTCAAAAGGCGCTTTTACTACGACTTCTGTTTGTGTTACAGAAGTTGGATCTTTTTTGAAGGATAAAAAAATAAGCGAGACTAAAAGGCAACAGCAAAACGTTATTTTTTTCATGATGGAGTTTTATTTTTTTTTAATGAAACATGCTATTATCTAAACACAAACTATCAAGATAAAGGACTAAAAAGTAAAATCTGCTTAATCTGCAAAATCTGCGAGAAAAAATTTTTAACGCTTTGCTAAAAAATATAATGCCCGAAGGATATCGGGCATTAGACCACAAAAAACCACTTTTGCTTTAAACAAACTTAAAAACTTAAACAATCTATCTTTAATTGCCTTATCAAATTTCAGGCAATATCATTTTCAACAAATGCATTTTATACAGTAGCAATTATGCTCTGTAATTTGCTTTTGTAAAATAATACAATCAAAAAAAGAAAACTATCCTGTACTATCCTTTCTTATTGATCAATTTTATATTAAAAATCAAAGATTTCATTAAATAAACAATCAAATTGCAAAAGTATATCTCAAGAACAGTCAATATAACAAACGATTTCATAATTTTAAAATTCTGATAAACTTTCAAACAAAAAAATAAATACGTTTTCTTTTTAACATCATAGTACAGGATACTTTATCGAAACAGAAATTTTAGATTTGAAAATCAAATAAATTAAAACCCTGAAAAATTGATAAAAATCAGAACCCTTTTATTTTGTTTTTGTATGCCGGCTTTTTTATTTGCCATGCAGCCAAAAGTAAATTCGACAGCTAATGATAAGGACGCAAAATCTTTGTTGTTTTATTTTGGCACTGCCGCAAAAACTTCAAAAGGAACAATAGTTAAGAGTGCGATTGCATATGATTCTAATATAGGTTATGGCTTTGATTCTAATTCAGTTTCGAATGTCAACATCAACCCAAATTCTTTTTCTACCACAAAACCAACCTACTTTTCTGTAAAAGTTCCTGAAGGAAATTATCAGATAGAAATAGTTTTAGGAAGCACTGAAACTCCATCGAATGTCACCATAAAAGCCGAATCAAGAAGATTAATGCTAAGGGAATTCCCGATACAAAAAGGACAAAAAATAACCAAGACTTTTAATGTGAATGTAAGAAGCATTAAAATCGATGATCAAACAAATATCAGTCTGAAAGACAGAGAAAAAGAAATTTTTAATTGGGATGATAAACTGACTCTTGAATTTTTAGGCGAAGTTAGTATTCAAAGTATAAAAATCACTCCAAAAGACAATCTCACAGTTGTTTATCTGGCCGGAGATTCAACGGTTACCGATCAGGATGTTGAACCCTGGGCATCGTGGGGACAATTTATTACCAATTATTTTGATGATACTGTTGTGGTGGCCAATTATGCGTATTCAGGATCTTCATTGAGTTCTTTTAAAGGAGCAAATCGTTTAAAAAAGATACTTTTGCAAATTAAAAAAGGAGACTATTTGTTTGTTGAATTCGGACATAATGACGAAAAAATCAAAGGCGAAGGAAATGGAGCCTGGGGATCTTATTCGGAATTATTGAAGGAATTTGTTCAATCGGCCAAAGACAAAGGAGCGATTCCTGTTTTGGTAACGCCTACGCAAAGAAGGTTCTTTAATGAAAATGGCACTTTAAAAGAAACTCACGGCGAATTTCCCGTTGCAATGCGCGCTGTGGCTCAAAAAAACAACATTGCCCTTATCGATATTACCAAAATGACAACTGTATTATACGAAGCCTGGGGCGACGAAGTTTCACGAAAAGCTTTTGTACAATATCCCGCGAATACTTTTCCGGGACAGGAAAAAGCATTGGACGATAATACTCATTTTAATAGTTTTGGAGCCAACGAAATTGCACTTTGCGTAGTCAAAGGAATTCGCGAACTTGATATTCCGTTACAAAAACAAATTAAAAAAGAAACTTCGGATTACAATCCAAATAAACCTAATTTTATTTCCAGCTGGACACTACCTATGAGTGCTCGTTTCGAAATTGCGAAACCAGATGGCAACTAACTAACCGACCAAAGAATTCAAACCAATTATGATGCTCAAAAACACCATTCAAAAGTTTAGTATTATTGCTTTTACGCTTTTTATATCCCAAAATAATACGGCGCAGCAAACCGATAAAATCTATCTTTCGGGAAAAGATTTCGAACATCCCGTACAATGGGATTTTTATTGTACCGGCGGAAATAACAGTAAAGTCTGGTCTAAAATAAATGTTCCTTCGCAATGGGAATTAGAAGGTTTTGGCGAATATACCTATGGAAGATGGTACAAGGAGCTGAACCAAAAAGAACCCAGCAAAGAAGAAGGTTTGTATAAATATGAATTTGAAGTTCCTGCCAATTATAAAGATAAAGACGTTGTAATTGCTTTTGGCGGCGCGATGACAGATACTGAAGTAAAAGTAAACGGAAAACTGGCCGGAGCCATTCATCAGGGCGGTTTTTATGAATTTAAATATGATATTTCATCGTTATTAAAATTTGGTACCAAAAATATATTAGAAGTTCATGTCTGGAAACATTCTGCCAATAAATCCGTAAATGCTGCCGAAAGAAGAGCCGATTGGTGGTTGTTTGGAGGGATCTATCGTCCGGTTTGGCTGGAAGTTTCCCCGAAATCCCATATCGAAAATATCGCCGTAAACCCAAAAATGGACGGTTCGATAACAGTTGATCTTAACCTGAAAAACATCCCAAAAAACACTACTCTCGAAGCTTCGCTAAAAGGTTTAAACGGAGAAAGTTTCCAAACTTTTACTTTTCCTGTTAAAGCAAAAAGTACCAAAGAAAGTATAACCGCGCAATGGAATAAAGTAAAACCGTGGGATCCTGAAAATCCTAATTTATACAATCTGGAATTGGTTTTAAAACAAAACGGAACCGTTCTGCATCAATACAACAAACGAATTGGTTTTAGAACTTTAGAGTTTAAAAAACAGGACGGGATTTATGTAAACGGCACTAAAATTATCATGAAAGGGATCAATCGTCATTCCTTCTGGCCAGAAGGCGGACGAAGCACCAGCAAGCGTATCAGCGAATTAGACGGTAAATTACTGAAAGATATGAATATGAATGCGGTTCGTGGCCATTATCCGCCGGACGATCACTTTCTGGCGGTTTGCGATTCGTTAGGACTTTTTGTTTTGAATGAATTGGCGGGCTGGCAAAACTCTTATGATACAGAGACAGGAACAAAACTGGTGAAGGAAATGGTGACGCGCGATGTCAATCATGCATCGGTAATTATATGGGATAACGGTAACGAAGGCGGCTGGAACTACGATGTAGATAAAGTTTTTGCTGATAATGATCCTCAAAAAAGAATTGTGATTCATCCGTGGGCCGATTTTAATGGTTGGGATACACACCATTATCCGACTTATTTAACGGGAATGCACCGTTTTAATGCAGGTGAAAATGTATTTTTCCCTACCGAATTCATGCACGGAACGTACGATAACGGACACGGAGCCGCTCTAGAGGACTTCTGGAATCGTTATAAAGAAAGTCCGTTGTTTGCCGGAGGATTTATGTGGGCCATGCTCGATGAAGCAGTAAAACGCTCTGACTGGACGGGCGATGTAAAATTTGATTCGAAAGGTTCGCTTGCCGCTGATGGAATTTTGGGACCGCATCGTGAAAGAGAAGGAAGTTATTATACGGTAAAAGAAGTTTGGGCGCCTATTCAGTTTCAGCCCAAACAAGTTACAGCAACTTTTGACGGTTCTTTTTTAATCAAAAACGATTATCTTTTTAGTAATCTGAATTCCTGCAAAATGGAATTTAAAGTATTAAAATCAGATAACGACGTACTTTATACAAATGGGGTTGCGAAGGAAATTAGTACAGGTAAAATTGAAATTCCGAGTATTGATCCTGGAGAAACACGTAAAATTCAATTTACTGTTCCTAACAATTTTGCCGAAGGAGATATCTTATCAATAACTGCTTACGATCAGTTCAATAAAGAAATTTATACCTGGACATGGCCAATTCATAAAGCAAAATTTTATGCGGATAAGTTTTTAGCTGTTCAAGACACCAAAACCAAAGCATCCGGAATTAAAACAGGAAACGAAATTACTTTAAAAGGAAACGATATAACGGTTACTATAGATGCTGCAACGGGCGAAATTGTAACAATAAAAAACAAAACAGCAACTATTCCGCTTACCAATGGTCCTCGCCCGATTGGCATGAAAGCGAAATTAAAAGACATTCAGGTCTCTCAGGAAGGTGACAAAGCTGTTTGTAAAGTCAACTATTCAGGCGGATTATCTTCTATAAAATGGATTATGGAACCGGACGGAAGATTCAAAATGGAATTGGTTGCCTTAAAAAATGCTTCTGGCGGAGAAGGTTTTGATGGTGCTTTTTTTGAAGATAAAATCAACTCTTTCGGAATCACTTTCAGTTTTCCTGAAAAAGAAGTTACAGGAATTAAATGGTTTGGAAGAGGTCCGTACCATGTCTGGAAAAACAGAATAAAAGGAACGACTTACGGCATTTGGGAAAAAGAATACAATAATACCATTACTGGTGAAAGTTTTGAGAACCTCATTTATCCTGAATTCAAAGGATATCACGCCAATTTATTAGGCGCCAACCTTAAAGCCGGAGCTTCATCGTTTAAAGTTTTTAGCGAATCTGATAATTTATTTTTAAGATTATTTACTCCCGATTTGCCTAAAAATGCTTTCACAGGAAGTTACCCACAACCCGCATTTCCCGAAGGTGATATTTCTTTCATGTACGAAATTCCGGCGATGAGAGATTTCAAACCTTTAGAGCAACAAGGCCCACAAAGTCAGCCAACCAACATTCGTATTAAAAGCGGTGACGATGGGATTAAAATGAATTTATGGTTTGATTTTAGAAACAATTAGAAAAGAGTTTTTCTTGTTTCAGGTTTCAAGTTGAAATGAGAATTTAACCGCAGAGAACGCAAAGGTTTACGCAAAGGTCGCTAAGTTTTTTTTCCTTGAGTTTGTTTCAAAAAAAAGTTCGCAAAGCTTTATATTGATATAGCTTTGCGAACTTTGTGTTTTTATAAAAACCCAGCTAGAAAAAACCTTTGCGCTCTCTGCGGTTAAATTCTCATTTCAAACCCATAACTCATAACCCATAACTCACAACTCATAACTACTCCCCTGTCTTATAAACCGCCAATTGATCCAGCACAATTCCGGTTTGGTTGACTTGTATTGTAACGGTATGCTTTCCTCTTGAAACATTAGAAACCGGAAGTTTTACAATCGCACTATTTCGCAATACATTTTCTTTCCAGGTATTATCTCTGTCTTTTGTATTGGTTTTAAAAAATTGTACTGCATTTCCGTCTAGTTGAATTCCTATTTCATGATCGAAATTATTTGCGTGTGTGGGCAATAAACGAACTTCGATGGTGTAATTATCTTGTTGATCAATTTCAAATTCATAAGAAACAGCAGGTTTTTCATTTTTAAAAATATGCTGATCAAACGGAAATAAAGTAATCGCATTATTACTGTATCCCAAACCGTTAATTGGTTTCCACTTGTATTCTTTTGCATCTTGTTTACCACTGAATTTATTCGCCTGAATATCGATTCGATTCGTTGTTTTAATAGCCATTTCTTTCGAAAAAGTATTCTTTTTAACCGAATCAAAAACGGGCAGATTTCTCGGATGCATAGACATCATATGATTCCATTTTCCATCACTTAATTTGGTATTGTAAAAATCCGTTAATTCCCTGATCTTCTGATAGGATTCCGAAGCTAACAATTCATATTTATTTTTCTGATTTTCATCTGAAGTTGTGGCTTCTAAATTCCAATACAAAAACTTATGATTCATATAAGCGGCTCCTTTTACCGGATATTCCACCAACTGAAACCATGCAGCTTTTCTTTCTGCCGGAACAAAAGCCGACAAACTATCTACTTTTTTTATTAGATCATCATAGGCTTTTATTCTGTTCAGAGATTCTTCCCTTGTAAAATCAGAAAGTTTTATGGGCGTTGTCGGTTCCGTTTGGCTCCATCCCATATATTCCGGTTTTCTCAGTGAAGCCAATCGGTAATATTCCTCAAAAACAACACTCAAATCAGATGCAATTTCAGGCGTAAATTCCCTTGAAATCCAATCTTTCAAATACTGGTTAAGTCCGTCTGATTTTATACTGTTGATATTCCATGCCAAATCCAGAAAAAGTTCGGTGTCATATTCTGCAGGTTTTATATCGCCCACATTCACAATCCACATTTTTTTTGCACCGTTTTCATACGCTTTCGTCATTTCATACCAAATCAGACCGGGTTGTGTGGTGCTCAGCCAAAGATAATCGTGAGGTCTTCCCCAATAACTTATATGATAATACACGCCACTTCCACCCGATCTTTTTTGCTCTCCAGGATTGCTCAAACGACGTATATAACCATAATTATCATCCGGCCAGACCAAAGTTATATCATCAGGAATTTTAAGTCCGTTATCGTATAATTCTAAAACTTCTTTGTACGGAACAAAAGCTTGCGGAATATCTGCCAAAGGCTTTTTGAAAGTATTCGCAAGCATTTCACGCTGATTTACAATGATTTTTTCAACCATAGCAATCGTTTCTGCTAAATCTTTTGCGCCTTCCATTTTACTATCATGAACGCCTCGCATACCCAATGTCATAATAGTTTCGTTCTGAGCCAGTTTCAACTCATCCAAACGATCCTGCCAGTATTTATCGACCTGTGTTTTATTCGTAAAATAATTATAATCGCCATGAATTTTTGGTTTCCATTCGTCAACATTGTTACGAAGCATCGGTTCTGCATGCGATGATCCGATAACGATATGGTATTTTTGCGCCATTTCCTTATTTCCCGCAATAGTAAAAAAACCTTTTGTAGACGGATGCATTGCCGGCCAAATGGTATTGGCTTTTAATCTCAGCAACAATTGAAATATTTTCTCGTACGTTTTGGGGCCAATATCACCTGTTTCTTTTTCGAAAGTTTTAGCGGCCCACGGCTGTAATCCCCAATCTTCATCGTTTAAAAAAATACCGCGATATTGTACAGATGGCGATGTTATAATTCCCTTTCGGGGAAGTTGTAATGCCAGATTTTCTTTTTTGATCGAATGAACATCTGCCCACCATTTCCAAGGTGAAACACCGAGTCGTTCTGTTATTTCAAAAATAGCATATACTGTTCCCCGAACATCTGATCCTGCGATTAAAAGATTGTCTTTTTCTTTTTGGATGGAGAATTTTTCCCATTGATTTAAAAGCTCTTTCTGAGTTGCTTTCGATTTAAATAATGAAGACGAAAATTGCCCAATATAAATACCTTTTTTAGAAATGGTATTCGTTTGAATAATCTCAGGTCGTTTTCCGGTAATATCTTTTACATCATCCGCCAATTCATTTACCGCCCAAATAATCAAAGGATCGGTATTTTTATCGATATAAATGGACGTTACTTTATTAGAATCTGCAATAGAAAAGTCGCTTAGATTCTTATTTTGACCATAAGAACTTAAAGTTGAGATTGTGAAAATTAATACTGCTATTTTCTTCATTTTTAATTATTTTAAAATGGCCCACGGATGGAACGGATTTTTACGGATTTACGCTGTTTTTTTGCCGCTAAGGCGCTAAGGCACAAAGTTTTTTTTCTTATTGGATTACTTAATCTCGCAAAGGCGCAGAGTCGCAAAGCTTTTTTATTTTGACCTTTGCAAAATGCTAAGTGACAAAGTTTTTTATTTGAAATACATTAAATCATTTTGTGATTTTATTCTCACCGTTATTAAAAACTTTGCGACTCTGCGCCTTTGCGAGATTATTATTCCTTACCAGAAGACGCACTGCTGTGCGTCTCTACAATCCAATCTTTGAACCTTTGTTGCTTTGTCACTTTGAACCTCCCTCAATACTTATTTGACTTACAGAAATATAATTCCCTGTACTTCCATAATTTGTTTTCTTTTTATCGGACCAATTGGGTCTTTCTCCTGTATTATAAACGGTTAAAATGTAATTTCCTTTTTTTAAAATCGGAGATCGAAATACCGGTCCTTTAATTGAAAATTTACTGTACATATCGATCGTATTTGTTAGTATGTTACGTTCATTTTCATCTGCTAAAACTACTTTTGCATAACCATTTTCAGGCCCTGAAAAGCTATACAATGTAATCTGTCGTCCGTTAAATTTGATCGAAAAAGAAGCTTCTTTTTCATCTGATTTACCTTCAGATTCGGTGTGTTTCCAATTTCCTTTGTATTGAATTTGTTTGTCAGTGTTTTTCAGTACTATTTCTTTATTTTCTAAAGCAGAAGCTATTCCAGTTGAAAGATTAATTTGCCATGCTTCCTGATACTTTGGCATTGAAACTGATGTTCCCGAAATTACAAGCGGCTGCCAGACATAAGTCGCTGCAGATCCTTGTTTAGGATAAGACCAGCGATCGCCCATAAACATATACGTCGTATCTTTTGTACCCTGAATTGGTAAAACAAAGGTCGATTGTGAGTTCCATGTTAATGTTCCTTCCGGTGCGATTAATCCTCTGGATGTCCAAGGGCCTTTTAGTGAATTTGAGGTATAATAATAGTTATCGTTTTTCTCCCAGCTTGTAAGATGCGAACCTATAAAATAATACAAACCATCTTTTTTAAGCATTGTAGGTGATTCAAAACCTGTTGTAATATTTTCGTTTACCTTTTCTGTGACCGATTTATAATCATCACTTAATTTATAAATTTCACCGCCATGAACTAAAACATAACCTGAACCATCATCATCCTGAAACGTACCCATATCCCATTTTTTTATGGGTTTTTCCTGAAACAAAAGCGGGCCTTTGAATTCGTAAGGTCCTTTTATCTTTTTTGAAACCGCATACCCTACGAACTGATCTTTATAAGTCAAAGTATCGGCGTGCATGTACATAACGTATTCTCCTGTTTTTGGGCTTTTCATTACTTTAACCCTTTCTCCAACTCTGTTAGGACCCAATTTACCGGATTTTTGTACAGGAAGTGCAACACTTTCAAATTTCCAGTTATAAAGGTCTTTCGAGGAATAACAATTAAATCCAACAAAAGCGTTGCTGGTATCTGTGTGTGCTTCTCCAAAAAGATAAAATGTATCTTTCTCTTTTATAATATTTGCTCCATGTGCACTTACTATATTTCCGTTTTGATCCAGCCAGGGAACTCCGGAATAAATGGCATTGTTACTTTTATCACTATAAACGTAATAGCCTAATTTACTTTGACTGTAGGAAGCTAAAGTGGAAATAGTAAAAATTAATACTGCTATTTTCTTCATTTTGAATTATTTTAAAATGGCTCACGGATGGAACGGATTTTTACGGATTTACGCTGTTTTTTTTGCCGCTAAGGCGCTAAGGCACAAATTTTTTTTTCTTATTGGGTTAATTAATCTCGCAAAGGCGCAGAGTCGCAAAGCTTTTTTATTTTGAGCTTTGCAAAATGCTAAGTGACAAAGTTTTTTATTTGAAATACATTAAATCATTTTGTGATTTTATTCTCACCGTTATTAAAAACTTTGCGACTCTGCGCCTTTGCGAGATTATTTATTCATTACCCGAAGACGCACTGCTGTGCGTCTCTACAATCCAATCTTTGAGCCTTTGTTGCTTTGTCCCTTTGCTCCTCTGAACCTCAAAAACCACGTTTTAACCACTCTTTAGGCACATTTACAATACAAATATTCATCGTGCGATTGTCTTTAGAAAGCATTGCCGACTGAATCTGAATTTTCGTTCCGTCTCTATTGAAAGTGGGATGAATATGGTCTGCTGCGGTTTCTTTGTGTCCTGTGGTGAGCATTATCATTTCGTTTGTTTTTCGGTCTATTAAATACAAACTTCTTGAGAAATCATCTCCTACCGCCCATCTTCCGTCAGATGAACCGTGTACGTGCCATAAACCGCTGCCGCTTTTAGTTTGTCCTGCAATAATCATTTCTCTGGTTCTAAGGTTTACAATCGCCAGGCCTGTTGGTTTTTCGCGCGTTCCTGAATTTCCCCAATTGCTTTCCTGTCCGGGATTTTCAGGATCGCGTACTTCAGTACTAGTTGTAACTTCTACCGGTTTTTCTTTATGAATGTCGATTTTGCGATGCCCCATAATCGCCATTGCCACCTCATCTTTAGAAATTACAGCTTCATGCGTTACCCATTCATAATCTGATTCGGGATACAAAGGTCTTAAACCGGAACCGTCGGCCATAACGGTCCAGGTTCTTTGAGGTGATTTTCCGCCTGTTTCCCAACAAAAAACCAGTTCGCCGGGATTCCATATATTCGATTGAATATGTCCCACCTGAAACGGAACTGAAACAACATGTTTGAATTCTCCTGTTTTCAAATTCATACTGCTTATTCCGCCTGGTCCTGCACCCATATTTCTTGGGCCAAAACTCTTTTCGATTTTAATATTCGGATCTAAGTGTTTTGCTGCTTCTTCTTTTCCAATTCTAAAATATACTATTTCTTCATCAGCATCCAAAGCCATATCTCCCGAAGCGCCCATTTCAGGATTAGCCGTACCGCAAACACGTTCGTAAGCTGCAATGGTTTTCATTTTTCCGGTCTGACTGTCTTTAAAAACATCGGCTAGATTGACTTCTATAATCTGCATTTTATCTTCTGGTGCTTTACGCATAAAATACAATTTCATTGACTTTTGGGCCATGCATAATGTTCCCGTATAACCGCCTTCTGTTACCTGAACCATTACACCTGTTTTTTCATTAACTGCGACGGCTTCTCCATTGGCTCTTTTGGTTCTAAAAATAAGCCATTCACCATCAGATGTCCATTGTGGATGTGTTGGATAGGTTTTAGAATCTCCCGCTGATGTTGTGGTCAAAAAAATTAATTCCTGACCCGTAACGGGGTCTTTGATGATCTTTTTTTCAGAAGGAAATCTTCTCCCAATCTGACTGAAAGCTGTTATTGTGCATAACAGAAAAAGTGTGTTTATTGTTGGTTTTAATTTCATATGCTGTTTTTTTTTTGTGAATTTGCCACGAAGACACTAAGTCGCTAAGTTTCGTGTCTACACTTTGTCGATTAATCGCGCAATCCCGATAGCTATCGGGAGCAAAGACGCAAAGTTTTATAGTATAGTTTTTTAATATTCCTTTGCGCCTCTGCGCCTTTGCGCGAAATAAAAAGTACACAAAGTTTTAACTTCTAACTCATAACTCATAATTCATAACCCACAACCCATAACTCATTAACTCTTAACCTTCAATTGTATCGAACTGTCATTGATTTCGAACTGATTGTTTTTCAGTAACAAAATCATTTCGGCTCCAGCCAATAAAACAGGACCGTAACCGTGTGCAGCATACAGATTTATGGGGCGATAATAATAGAAAGCGGGATCAAAACCCATTCCCGTGCCTACGCAGGTTCCTTCGACCTGACCTTTTGCATTTACTTTTGAAGCTACTGCATTCCACGCTAATAAAACTGCGGGTGTATAAGCCAGTTTGTCGACATAGCCGCGATTGATGGCTCTGGCAATTGAATAGGCATAAATGGCTGTTGCCGAAGTTTCTAAATAAGTGTCATTTCGATCTATTAACTGATGCCA
Organism: Flavobacterium sp. C3NV; assembly: GCF_046825355.2. NCBI lineage: Bacteria > Pseudomonadati > Bacteroidota > Flavobacteriia > Flavobacteriales > Flavobacteriaceae > Flavobacterium > Flavobacterium sp. C3NV. Next base: position 64,710 of record NZ_JBKQBJ020000001.1, read on the forward strand.
AAATCCGGTTCCGTCCTGATATTGTAATAATCCGGCAATGTGTTTTTGCAGTTGAGACAAGACCTGAGAGTAGCCCGGATGACCTTTAGGTAATACTTCTAATAATTCTACCATTGTCATTACTGCCCAGCCATTTGCCCTTGCCCAATGAAACTGAGGATGTACCTGCATCGACTCAACCCAACCGTGCATATAAAGTCCTTTTTGAGCATTGAACATTCTTTCAGAAAACTGATTGACTTGTTTTACAGCATCATCAAAATATTTGACATCACCGGTATAATTGCCCATTTGTGCCAAAGCGGGAACGCTCATAAACATATCATCTAACCAAAGCGAATTGTCCTGCGGTCTGTTTCTTGCCAGTGTTCCATCTTTTAAGCGATGTTCTTTTTCGCTTATGTATTTGATGAAATTATTAATTACAGGATCGTAAGCTGCATTTGGGTCGTTCTTTTTTGCTTTTATAAATGCTGCACATAATGCGCCTGCATCGTCTAAAGCTTTTGGTTGTAAAACCGTATGCACGGGAGAATCTTTTATATTTTCGGTTTTATAATTGGCTGCGATTTCTGCGATCAATTTTAAACGTTTATTGGCATATGCTGCATATTCTTTTTTTCCTGTCGCATCGCCTGCCAAAAGCATTCCGGCATAGGTAACGCCCCATTCGTAACTTGTTAATCTAAAAGCTCCGGCAGAAAATGCGATCTTTCCTTTTGCTTTTTTGAAATCTTTTACTTCTGAATTATCGCTTACATAAATCGCTTTTGAAGCTGTGTTTTCTTCCAGAAAAGTATAAACTCTGCTTAATACGTTTTCGATATTGCTTTTTTCGGGAATAACATATGGCGTTATATAATCGGGTTTCATTAAATGCAATGGTGCCGTTACGTCATTTGTCTGGGCATTTATATTGGTACAAATTCCGATAGCGAAAACGGTTATAATTTTGGTTAGGTTATAATTCATGGTAGTTGTTTTTTGTTAATATGAAAGTAAATTTTCAAGCTATTTTTGCTAATTCCACTCAACAGATATTTTCTATAGTTAATTTATAAATAATTAAAAATAAGATATTTAAAAAACTTTAGTTAATGTTTTAGATTAATAAAAACTTGTTGATCGCGATTGCAGATAATTTCTCCATTTACATACTCTAACTCGGCAACCTGTATCGAACTTCTTTTGGTTTCGTAACTATCGATACCTTTATTTTCAGGTGTTCTTCCGGGATGTGTAAAGTAAAAAATATAGGCTCGATCGTTATTCACAATAATATCCGGATGTCCCCCAATTACTTTATCATCTTCTCCGGTTCCAGGAACTTGGAGAATGTTTTTTTCTTGTCGGTTCCAGTTCAGTAAATCCTCTGAAGAATATACATTCAACCCTCTCCATGAATCCGAAATCATCCAGTTTTTGCCTTTCCATTGAAATACTTTTGGACCTTCGCCCCTGTCTTTTATAATTTTCTTTCCGCTGTCAACCCAATTATAAAGGTCTTTACTATCTGCATAATAAATTGACTTCCCGTCGTTTTCGTTGTTATAAAACATTCTCCATGAACCATTTGGCAATTTAAACACAGCAGCATCAATACATCTGTCCGAAGCCAGTTTCAATTCGGATTCAAATTTCCAGTCGATTAAATTTTTACTGGTCAAATGAATTATAGATCGTGGATGGTACCAATCGTTAAAAATCCCAGGAACAATTGTCAAATACATGTGATACAAGTTTTTATATTGAATTACATCCGGTGCCCAATGTGTTACGTCTTTAATTTTATAATTGATATTGCAAGTATCTCTGTATTTCCAATTTGCACCATCTGTAGATTCAGCAATGCCAATTCGGGTTCCGTGCACCCAGGTTATTCCTTTGGCTGTAGTATCTTTTGCTCGTCGATTGGTGTAGAACATGAACCATTTTTTTTCTTTATTGTTCCAAATAATCGTTGGATCGGCGGCTCCGTCAAAAACAGGATCGCGATATAAAGGCTTTGCTGCAATATGAGATTTCTCTTTTTTTATGTCTTTTTGAGAGAAAACAGGAAGAGAAAAAAGCAGTATTACAAAGTTCACTAAAAAATATTTCAGGTAGATTCTTGACATTTTTTTTATTTAATTTTCAATTAAATGTGACCATTTTATTCTTTTTTATCGAATACCAGATACTATACTATAAGTTGAAGTAATTCGCTTTATATATATTGTAATTCAATATATTAAAAATAAAAAAATAACATTAAAAGGTTGACTTTAAAATTAAAACACTAAGACGATATTGGCATCCTGTGCTTCCCTGCTTAAAGAATTACAAAAAGGTAAAATCCTAAAAAAACCGTCTCTTTTTTGAGACGGTTTCAAAAACAAAAATTTAAAAGATATTAATATCCAGGATTCTGCCACTCTTTCTTTTGGGCATCTGATAAATTCGAACCATCATCATTCAGCAATCCATCAATGAATGACTGAGGAATAGGACGAAGTTCGTGCTTGTTTGCAGTGATATTAGCTGCTGCTTCTGCATTGAATGCTTTGGCACGTTTGATTAACATTCCTGTACGGGAAAGTGTTTCCCAACGCTGCCATTCTCCTAATAACTCACGTGTATATTCGTTAAGGATAAAGTTTAATGCACGTTCGTAGTCACTTCCGGCTCCAACTTTAGCAATAATAGCTTCATCTTCTGCAGGTAAATTAGCAGGAAATGACGTTAATCTTAAATCTGATGCTGCAGTTGTAACCGGTATTGTTGGATTAGATAAATAATATGTGTTCATATCTAAGTTTGAAGCTGTAAAATTTGTCGCTGCAGTTCCTGTATTCAACGCATTTGTTTTAAACGCCTGAGAACCGTCGTTATAATACGATCTGTTTTCACCGCTTTTCCATTGTGCTCTTGCTCTGATCACGTTGATATCCTGCATTGCATTACCATATTGCTGTAAACGTGCATAACATTCTGCACGAACAAGATACGTTTCGGCAAGACGTGCCATGATGACATCACGGTGTGCATCTCCCCTTTCTGCGGTTCTTGTACCATCTTCCGTTTTGTTGATTCCGGCAAAGAAATTACAAATTGGCTGATTTTTGAATGTAGGCGCTACGTAAGTTCCGTTTTGGTACAAAACTGATGAGTTAGGAACATATTGTCCTTTAACAGCTGACAGAGTTCCTGCTGTAGCAGTTTGTCTTTTTCCAGTTGTCCATTCTGGTAAACGGCCGTTTGCATCTGTCCAGGTTGGCGCCTGAACGCTTGCTCCAAATTTAGCTCCGTTATAGGTATTATCATCTTTAGTATTTAATATCATTACAATACCCGGATCTCCAATTTTCACTCCTGCATTGGCAGTAACTACTGTATTGGCTCCGTAAACAGTTCTAAACGTTTTCCACATACGGGCATCATTTACGTGATCGTAAACTGCATAAGCATATTCAGTTGGACGGCAACGTTGAAAATCCATACTTCCAATCCAGACACCACGTTTTACCCATCCGCCTGAGAAACTTGAAAATTGCGGGGCAAAATAGCTGTAAGTACGGTTTCCGAAACGACCTACCGTAGCGGCATCTCCGTTATGTCCTGCCGCCATTAAGATTTCGCTTAATTGCTCATTCGGGCAGTCAATTCCTGTCCAGTTGGCATAAAGATCACTGTAGTTATTCGTTAATGGTCCGCGGGCAGAAATAGCATAACTACAAGCCTGAATTGCTTCATCAAGATCTTTTGCTTTGTAAGCTGAATTCCATTTATCATTACGTTCTGAAGCACGGAATAATAGTGCTTTTGCAAGGAAATGCGCTGCAGTAGCTTTTGTCCATGTAATTCCTTTTCCATAAGTAAAAACCTCACCTGCAAAAAGATTATAAGAATTACGTAAATCTGATATTACCTGTTCCCAGCATTGCTCTTCTGTAGAACGTGTAAAATTACGAACAACACCTGTTGCAGGTACAGTTTGCAATACAACACCACCGTATTGAGCAGTAAGACGATAATAGTTATAGCCACGTAAAAAATAAGCATGTGCAAGGCAACGGTTACGGATAGCTATATCATCGATTTTTTCTGCATTGGCAATAATGGTATTACAAGAAGCAATTCCGTAATACATTTCATCCCAAAGTGCTGCAGGATTTGTTGCGTTTCCGTTTGCTGCTCCTGTAGCTGCTGTAGCACCAATTGGTCCAAAACGATTGTCGTAAGTGTTCCACATTTCGTTGGTCAGATCGTTTGCATTCGTAAACTCATCTGTACCGTACAAGGTATTGGCATATGACCATTCGAACCCAAAATGCCATCTTATATTTCCATAAAGTGATACTGTCAGGGCTTGAAGACCTTCTGATGTTTCGAAATAATCAGTCGAATACTGGCTATTCTGTTCTTCGTCAAGAAAGTCTTTCGAACAAGAGGAAATCGATAATCCTATCATTACCAAAAGTCCTATTCCTATATTTTTTATATTATTCATTTTTTTACTTTTTTTGTTATACTTAGTTCGTTACAACACATTATTTTTAAAATCCAACTTCAAGACCCATAACGAAACTTCTATTAGAATAGGTTGAATTTGTATCTAAGTCATAAAAGTCTAATGATTGGTAAATATTACCCGGATTTACTGCCTGCACATAAAGTTTAAAGTTTGATAAACCAATATTTTTTGTAAAATCTCTCGAGAAGTTATATCCTAATGAAATATTACGGATTTTTACAAAAGATGCTTTTGGAAAACCAAGAAGTCCGGAAAATTTATCTGCTGATCCTGATGACGCCTGACCCAAAATAGGTTTTTGATACTGAGCATCTGTGTTGTCCGGTCTCCAATAATCAATTTCTCTTTGGTTACCGTGTGCTGTTAGCGCTTCTTCGACTTTCTCGGTTAAGTAACCCGCACGTCCGTAAATATTGATTCCTAACTCAATTCCTTTGTATGTAAAGTTATTGTTCCATCCCATTGTCCAGGTTGGATTGCTGTTACCCAATACTACACGGTCTGCAGCATCCATTTTGTAGTCACCATTTTGATCTTTCGGACGTACATTTCCAGGAGTAAAATTGTAACTCGCACCCCATTTTGCCATTTCAGCAAGATCTTCCGGCGTATTTTGCCATAAACCTAAATTATCATAACCGTAACGAACAGCAATTTGCTCGCCAATAAACCATGTATTATCCGGCATATCGTTTTTACCGTAGGCTAATTCTTCAATTTCATCTTTCTGCCATGCCGCATTTAAATTTGTTTCCCAGGTAAATCCGCCGGTTGTCTGAATCGGAATTAAATTAAGCGTAACCTCGACACCACGATTACTTGTTTTACCAACATTCGCAAAAGTCGAAGGAAAACCTGTTAGCGTAGGGATTTTTACCGCCATTAATAAATCGTTTGTATAGGATTGATAAACATCGATAGCACCACTTACTCTGTTTTTAAAGAAGCTAAAATCGATACCGAGATTGTATTGTGTTGTTTTTTCCCATCCAAGTGCTTTATTAGCCAATGATAACTGAGTATCTGTATAATAAGGCTCATTGGTAGTATAACCAATCTGGTTGCTCATACCATTGAACGGAAGATAGATAGAAGATACAAGCCCTTTTGTTTTATAAGGATCTACAGATGAGTTACCCGTTGTACCAAATCCTAAACGAAGTTTAAGATTTTCAATCCAGTTTACACCTTTTAGGAATTCTTCATTGTTAATTCTCCATGCTAAAGCAGCTGAAGGAAAGAAATCCCATTTGTATCCTTCTGCCAATTGCGAAGCTCCATCCCAACGACCTGACATTGTCAATAAATAACGATTGTCGTAACCATAGTTCGCACGGATCATATAAGAACTTAACTGACGTTCTGTAAGACCTGAACTCATACGCCCGTTATTAGCAGGATTGGTCAAATCGACTGTTCCCATTGCATTCCATAAAAAAGATTTGTTTGGAATATTATTAGCATTCATCGATGAATTTTCAACGTTCCATGATGAAGCTGTCTGAAGCAGGGTTGCTCCTATCTTATGCTTAGCCGCAAAAGTACGGTCGTAAGTAATCATATTGTCTAAAGTCCATGAAAGGTCTCTACGGTTTTGCAAACGTGCGTAATTTACGCCCGAACTTCCATCAGCATTGATTTTAAGTGATGAAGTTCCATCAACATAAACACCCTCTCTCCAATGACGAAAATCCGGTCCAAAATTGATTTTATAACTAAGTCCTTCCAAAGGAGTAACTAATTTACCTAAATCAATTGTGGCTGAAAAATTACCTAAAAGACGTAAAGTCTGTGATCTTTGTGTGCTTTTATCCCATTCGTCCATCACTGTATATACAGCTGATTCACCACCCGGGTTAATAATCAATTTACCGTTTGCATCATAAGGAACTGCAATGTTATAAATCGATTTTGCCGCTCCTAAGATTGCATTTGGCGCTGTTCCGCTTCGTGCTTGTAGGGTCGACATACCAAAATCCTGCTCACTCCATGAAGCATTTAACGAAGCATTGAATTTAAACCATTCTACCGGATTGATGTTTGTACTCAATTTAGCAGTATAACGTTTGTACCATTGTCCTTTTTGAGTACCTTCCTGATCCAGGTATCCAAGTGACCCGTACGCATTTACTTTTTCAGATCCACCACTTGCACTTAAAACGTGTTCTTTACTAATTCCTGCTTGCGTTACAAGATCAACCCAGTCTGTATTGGTTACTTTTGAAGCATCCCAGGTACCGCTTTGCCATCCCTTTAAAACATTATCTCTTGATGTCTGACCGTCTAATGCACTGTCAAAAATCAATTTATCATTTGCAAAAGTCGGAGAATCCGGATGCGCATAAGTTGTAGAATTAAGATTGTATGCCGCCCAACGTCTGAACTGAATAAAATCAGCTGCATTCATTGAAGGAGCACGATCTACAATTTGAGAAGCCGTTAATGTTCCGGCATAGTTCAAACTAAAAACCCCTGATTTTCCTTGTTTCGTCGTCACAATGATTACCCCGTTTGCACCTCTTGAACCGTAAATAGCGGTTGCAGAAGCATCTTTAAGTACGTCGATAGACGCAATATCTCTTGGATTCAGTGTTTCAATAGACGAATCAGACAACAAAGGAACACCATCTACCACATAAAGAGGATTATTACTTGCTGTTAACGAACGTGTACCACGAATACGTACTGTACCAATAGAACCCGGACGCTCGTTGCTTGTAATATCAACTCCGGCAGCTTTTCCCTGCAGTGCCTCAAGTGCATTAGCAACAGGTCTGTTCATTAATTGCTCTGCACTTACACTTGCAACTGCTCCGGTTACATCAGATTTCTTTTGTGTACCGTAACCTACCACAACCACTTCATTAAGTTGTGCTATATCGTCTGCAAGTTTTACGTTGATTTCTGAATTTGTTCCAACAGCAATTTCCTGAGTTTTAGAACCTGTTGAAGAAAAAACCAACACCTGGCCCTGAGTTGCATTTACAGAAAACTTGCCATCAAAATCAGTGGTAGTTCCTGTCTTGGTTCCTTTAACAAGCACATTTGCCCCCGGTATTGGTAAACCAGATACATCTGTGATCGTTCCTTTAACCACTTTGTTTTGCGAATAAGCTGTAGTATGCAATAAGGCAAACAGAGCAAAAATCAGCAAAAAATTAAGCTTGTTTTTCATAAAAGTTAAAATTTGGTTAATTATTTAGTTAATCCAAATTTATCGAGAACCTCCATGCTCTGTATCCTGTAGTATCCTGTTAGCTTTCAATATCTTATATTATTTTTTGTATTTATCTTAACAGAAAAAACACACAACAGCTTGATTTACAACCAGTATTTAAACAGGATCACACCGAAATATCATATCAAAAAAAATAATTATTTATTTTTTTACTATTCCTATTTATTTCTATAAAAAATTACGGATTGAAAAACAAAGACTACAATTTACTGCGTATTTAATTCTCTAAACAGGATGCTACAGGATGGCAATTTAACTCTATGCTGCTACTTTTACTTTGATAATTTTTCAGATTTTGAAAAGTTGAATTTGAATTAGCAATCCAACTGATTCACATTATTATAAATCAACAATCCCAATGAAAAAAGTTTTTATATACTTTACTATATTCCTGTTTCATTCCGTTTTATTCTCTCAGGAATTTAAGAGAGAAAAATTAAATTTTAATGCTGACTGGAAACTAAAAACAGGAGATTTTAAAGACGCAGCGACAGTAAATTTTAATGACAACTCGTGGAAAAAAGTAACCTTGCCGCACGCGTACAATCAGGAAGAAGCTTTTGAAAAAGACATCGAACATCTCACCACGGGAATTGTCTGGTATCGTAAAAAATTCAAATTGCCTAAAGGAATTAAGGATCGCAAAATTTTCATTGAATTTGAAGGCATCCGTCAAGCGGGAGAAATTTATGTAAACGGACAAAAAGTGGGACTTCATGAAAATGGCGTAATGGCTTTTGGCTTTGATATTTCGGATTTAATTAAACCATTCCCTTCAGAAAATACTATTGCACTCCGAATTGATAATGACTGGAAATACAAAGAAAAAGCTACCGGAGCTTCTTATCAATGGAACAATATTAATTTTAATGCCAATTATGGCGGTATTCCTAAAAACGTCTTTTTGCATGTTACTAGTAAATTATATCAGACGCTTCCACTCTATTCTTTTCTAAAAACTACGGGCGTTTATATTTATCCTTCTAAAATTGATATTACCGCTTCGAGTGCTGTAATAAATGCTGAAACCCAAATTCGCAATGAATTTAATACAGCTAAAACAGTTGAATATGAAGTAGTAATTGAAGATATCGACGGGAAACAAATTGCTTCTTTCTCTGGTGAAAAAATGACTCTTTTACCTAACGAAACTAAAACTTTAAAAGCGAATCATCTGGTTCAGAATCTACATTTCTGGAGTTGGGGATACGGTTATTTGTATACAGTAAAAACCATTTTGAAAGTAGATGGAAAAACTATTGATGAAGTTTCGACTAAAACCGGATTCAGGAAAACGGAATTTAAAGAAGGACAATTTTGGTTGAATGACAGGGTACTTCAGGTAAAAGGTTATGCACAGAGAACGAGTAATGAATGGCCGGCAATTGGGATGTCGGTTCCGCCTTGGTTGAGTGATTTTAGCAATAAATTGATTGTTGAAGGCAATGGAAATTTAGTCCGATGGATGCACGTAACGCCCTGGAAACAAGATATTGAATCCTGCGACAGAGTTGGATTATTACAGGCAATGCCCGCAGGCGACGCCGAAAAAGATGCGCAGGGCGATACATGGAAACAAAGAGTAAACCTGATGCGCGATGCTATTATCTATAACCGAAACAATCCGAGTATTATTTTTTATGAAAGCGGCAACGAATCGATAAGCGAACCGCACATGCATGAAATGAAAAGCCTCAGGGATACTTATGATCCTTTTGGAGGACGTGCGATTGGTTCGCGCGAAATGCTGGACAGTCAGGAAGCTGAATATGGTGGAGAAATGCTTTATATTAATAAAAGCGCCAGAAAACCTTTGTGGGCGACTGAATACTCGAGAGATGAAGGTTTGCGTAAATATTGGGATGAATTCTCCCCTCCGTTTCATAAAGAAGGCGACGGTCCTTTGTATCGTGGCAATCCTGCTCAGGATTACAATCACAATCAGGATCGGCATGCTATCGAAAATATCGTGCGTTGGCACGATTATTATCGCGAAAGACCCGGAACCGGAAAACGAGTGAATTCCGGTGGCGTGAATATCATATTTTCCGACTCGAATACGCACCATCGCGGGGAGCAAAATTACAGAACAAGCGGCGAAGTCGATGCCATGCGCATTCCCAAAGACGGTTATTGGGCGCATCAGGTCATATGGGATGGCTGGGTCGATATCGAAAAACACCGCACTCATATTATGGGGCACTGGAATTATACCGATAAAGTTGTCAAAAACATTTACGTAGTTTCGACAGCTTCTAAAGTTGAACTATTTGTAAATGGAGTTTCACAGGGTTTTGGTAAACAAAGCAACGAATTCTTATTTACTTTCGAAAATATAGCCTGGAAATCCGGTACAATTAAAGCAATTGGTTACGATGAAAAAGGAACTGTTTTAAGCGAAGATTCTAAAATCACGGCTGATGAACCGGCAGCAATACAACTAAAATTACGCACTCAACCTAAAGGAATGTTGGCAGACGGTAATGATCTTGCTCTGATTGATGTTGAAGTGGTTGACAAAAACGGAAACCGTTGCCCGATCAGTAATGATTTGATCACTTTTACTCTTGATGGTGCGGCGAACTGGCTTGGAGGAATTGCGCAAGGGCCAAACAATTACATTCTTTCAAAGGAAATTCCGGTCGAAAATGGTATCAACAGAGTCATGATTCAATCTTTGGCGAAAGCCGGAAAAATAAAGGTTACCGCTTCCGCGAAAGGACTAAAAGAAGCCGAAATCAGTTTTGAAACAAAGCCTGTAACGGTTGTAAACGGCATTTCGAAAGAATTGCCAGGAATAGATCTTCCTTCGAATTTAGAACGCGGCCCAACGCCAAGAACGCCTTCTTATACACAAAAAAGAATTGCTGTAAATATCCTGAACGCTGTATCGCCATCGAATAATAATGATACTTATAAAAGTTACGATGACAATGAATTGACAGAATGGCGAAATGACGGAAACCTTAATACCGGATCGATAACGTACACGCTTTCGAAACCTTCAATAGTAAACGAATGCGTGGTAAAGATGACGGGCTGGAGAACCAAAATTTATCCTATTCGTATTTTGGCCGACGGAAAAGAAGTTTTTAAAGGTAATACAACTCAAAGTTTAGGTTATATTACTATCGCTCTAGAGCCTGTTCTTGCCGAAAAAATCACCATTGAATTGATCGGATCAAGCAAGGAAAAAGACGGTTTTGCTAAAATTGTTGAAGTAGATGCCACAAAAGAACTAGATTTATATAAAGATAAAACATCAGTAGATGCAACCGGACAATTACGTATTGTTGAAATAGAATTTTATGAAAAAATCAAATAATTTGAAACCGCTAAAAGCCTTATTCTTTTTTATATCCTTTTGGATGTTCACTCCATCATTTGCACAAAAAAAAGAAATTCCGTTATGGGATAAAATTCCTGATGAGATTCAATCGACAACTTATTCAGAAATAACAGACCGCAAAGGCGATATTTCCGAAGGAGTCCGACAAGTCACTTTACCTACTCTTACTGCTTATTTTGCCGATGCTGAAAAATCAAACGGAACTTCGGTTATCATTTGTCCCGGTGGTGGTTACGGCATGCTGGCGATTAATAAAGAAGGTTATAAAGTAGCCGAATGGTTCAATAGTTTAGGTATCAATGCTTTTGTTTTAAAATACAGATTACCAAGTGATCTGATCATGAAAAACAAAACAGTTGGGCCTTTGCAGGATGCTCAGGAAGCGGTTCGATTGGTACGTAGAAATGCCGTGAAATGGAAACTAAACCCGAACAAAATTGGGATTATGGGATTTTCTGCCGGAGGACATCTGGCGGCAACATTAAGTACGCATTATAATGATAAAGTGTACACGCCAATTGATACAACAAGTGCTAAACCTGATTTTTCTCTTTTAATTTATCCTGTTATTTCCATGCAAAACGGAATCACTCATGAAGGTTCAAGGGATAATTTATTAGGCAAAAATGCTGGTCGCGAAGCCATCGATAAATATTCTACTGAAAAACAGATCAATGCGGCAACTCCCCGAGCTTTTTTGGTTCATGCTACAGACGACAAAGCGGTTCCGGTTGAAAACAGCATCGATTATTATCTGGCTTTAAAAAAAGAAAAGGTATCTGCAGAAATGCATTTGTATGAAGATGGCGGTCACGGTTTTGGTTTGGGCGTAAAAGGAACGAATGCATCATGGCCAAAAGACTGTGAGAAATGGCTTGCTGCTAACAATTATATTCTGAAACCTGAGGGATATGTGTTTACTTATTTTAAAGGAAATGGCGAAGACGGCCTTCATATGGCGTATAGCGAAGATGGTTACCAATGGAATACTTTAAAAAATGACAAATCCTTTTTGACTCCCGAAGTAGGCAAAGACAAACTGATGAGAGATCCTTGTGTGATAAAAGGCGGCGACGGATTGTATCATATGGTTTGGACAGTGAGCTGGACGGATAAAGGGATTGGTTATGCTTCATCAAAAGATTTAATTCATTGGTCGAAACAGGAATTTATTCCGGTAATGGCGCATGAGGAAAAAGCCAGAAATACGTGGGCTCCCGAAATTACTTTCGACGAAAAAAATAAAACCTATATGATTTATTGGGCTTCGACAATTGACGGGAAGTTTCCTGAAACAAAATCGGATGAAGAAAAAGGATACAATCACCGCATTTATTATACCACTACGAAGGATTTTAAAAAGTTTGAAAAAACAAAATTATTGTACGAACCGGGCTTTAATGTTATCGATGCTTCGATTGTAAAACAGGATCAGGGATATGTAATGTACCTTAAAGATGAAACGCGTAATCCGGTACAGAAAAATTTAAAAATCGCCATCAGTAAAAACCTGACGGGTCCTTATAGTAAAGCAAGCGAACCAATTACGGGAAATTATTGGGCCGAAGGACCAACAGCAATTCAGATCGATAATCAATGGACGGTTTATTTTGATAAGTATACATTGAAAAAATACGGTGCTGTACAACAAACTTCAAAAGGCTGGCAGGATATTTCAGACAAGGTTAGTTTTCCATCGGGAACGCGACATGGTACAGTGATAAAGGTTTCTGCTGAGGAGATTAGGAATTTGAAGAAGGAGTAAAATCCAATTTTATATAAAAAAATATACACCTGACATAATTATTTATATGCCAGATGTATTTACAAATCAACCTCCAATTAAATTCTTATTTTACTGTATACGACATACGGTTTGCTTCACAAAGCCTGAAGTAGCCTAAAGCAAAATTGTTAGCGTCAGTAGTATTAATTATATTTCCTCTGATATTGCCCGGTACTGCAGCGAAAGGGTTTGAATTTGTTACTTCTAAAATCAAATTCATGTAATTATAAAAGTTTTTAGAAATACCACGATGTGTGATATCAAGAACTTTCCCCGGCTTTAAATCTTCATCTGTAAATTTTTCATTGATTTCATTTCCGTTCAAAAATTCATCACTTGTCGATGAGTATTCCGGATAAGGCAAAATATCCGTTTTATAATCTGTCAGATAATAATTGACCTGATCGGCTGGATCTTTATAATAAAATGTTACCACAATAAGATCTTCTCCTGTTACATCGGCCATAAATTCCTGGTCTATTCTTTCAACTTTCGGCACAGAAACTAATTTTTCGGTAGCGGTTAGGGTTTGTCCATCAACTTGTACAAATAATTTATACTCCATATCAATTGCAGGAACAAAATTAGTACACTTATATAAACCCGGTTCAGCTTCATTAAATGTAAAAATATCTCCATTACTATTTTCAACTCTTACCTGTGCTCCAGAAACCTTCGGTGTCGTTGGACTGTAGTACGAAGCCATTCTGGTTATTTTTATCGACTGTTCGTTTCCGCTTGTTCCTTTTTCCCAAATGATCTCGGCATCGATCACGATTTTAGGATCTCCTGTTTCCAGATCAAGTTCAACTACCTTGTCGCAGGACGAAAGAAGTAAAACAAAAAGAAGACTAAATAAAGTAAATGCTTTACTTTTTAAGTTGTATTTTTTTAATCGTAACATACTATTAAAATTTAAAATTATAAGAAACTCCAGGTACTAAACCATAAATAGACAGCTGTTTGGATTCATTCCCTCCCGTAGTATCATTTTGAGAAAACGTAATCGATGCAGCATTTTGTCTGTTATAAAGATTATAAATACTAAATACCCAGTAGCTTTGCCATCCTTGTTTTTTATCTGGTTTAGGCGTATAAGTTGCGCCAATATCCAGGTGATGATATGCAGGAAGTCTGTCTGAATTTCTCAAGGTATAATTAGGTACATTTCTTCCACCAAATTCATAATAACCGTTTGGGTACGTTACAGGCTGACCTGATTGTAACGTAAAATTAGCATTAAACGACCATTTAGGATTGAATTCGTAATTGGCAGTAATATTCAGATTATGCAATTTGTCGTAACCTGATAAATACCAGCCGCCATTGGCAATACCCGGTTCTTCGGGCGTTCTTCCCGGCGTTCTTTGTTCAGCTTTAGACAAAGTATACGCAACCCATCCTGTAAAACGACCTGTATTTTTTCTGAACAATAACTCCATACCGTATGATCTCGCTTCTCCGTTCAGGATATCCTGTTCGATATTGTTGTTACCCAATAAATTTGCACCATCAATATAATCGATACGGTTTTTTATTTTTTTATAAAATAATTCTCCTTCAAATGAATATTCGCGTTCCTTAAAATTCTTGAAATATCCTACTGCATACTGATCCAGCATTTGCGGTTTTGTAAAAGGTCCGCTTGGTGTCCAGATCGTCATAGGCAACGGAGCGCGGGTATTCGACAACATATGAATGTATTGCGCCATTCTGTTATAACTCGCTTTTACCGAAGTTTCATCATTAAAAGCATAAGACAAAGCCAATCGCGGTTCAAGGTTATCAAACTTACTGATGGTTTTTCCTTTTCCGTAATATTTACTTCCTATTGGATCTGCTTCTTCGTAAATATGATACAACGGATTGTATACTACTGATTGTCCATTTTCATAAGTACTGATAGTTTCTCCGCCTAAACGCAAAAATGTACTGTAGCGAAGACCATAACGAAGATTCAGTTTTTCTGTAACCTGATTTTCGACATCAAGAAAAGCAGAAGTCTCTAAAGCATATTTTTTATCTAACTGACTGTAATTAAACTGCGAATCGACACCATAAGGCTGTACAGTTCCCGGATTAAAATCATAATACAAACCATCGATACCATAATTCAGTTTAAAATTGTCTGATATCGTGTGATTCCAATTGTATTTAAGTCCGTAGTTGGTAATTTTACTATCCCATTCAAATTTTTGAAAAGGTATTTGAAGATTAAATTTATAATCACTGTAAAAAACAGAAAGGTTCGTATTTAGATTGTCCGAAAATTTATGTTTCCAGCTAACCGTTCCCATAGTATTACCATAAGTACTGGCAAAAAAGTTATTAATATCAAATAAATCATTTCCCATATAACCGGAAAAAGCAATTGTATTATTGGCTCCCAAACGATAATTAAGCTTAGCATTAATATCATAAAACATTACAGAACTCTTGATGTCAGTAAGTTTTAAAAATAAATGCGCATAAGAAGCACGTCCTGCAATAATAAACGAACCCACATCTTTTTTTAGAGGACCCTGCACTAAAAGTCTACTTGAGATAAGACCAATACCTCCATTTACTTTATAATCATTAAGGTCTCCGGTTTGCTGAGTTACATCAAGAACTGATGAAACACGTCCTCCAAATTTAGAAGGAATTCCTCCTTTGTATAAATCTAATCCGTTTACAATATCTGCATTAAAAATAGAAAAGAAACCAAACATATGAGAATCTCCATATACCGGAGCCCCATCCAAAAGAATCAAATTCTGGTCAGCGGCACCACCACGAACATTAAACCCTGATGAAGCTTCGCCGGCATTGGTAACACCCGGCAAAGTCAATAATGATTTTAAAGGATCCGGCTCGCCCATCGCAGTCGGAAGTCTTTTGATCTCGGCCATCGAAAGTTTATTCACACTCATTTGGGTATTCTTTACATCAACTGCCTTGCTTGTTGTAATGACCACCTGCTCTAATTGCTGACTGTCTGATTCCATGTTAAATTTCATTCTTTCATCATCAGAAATCGTAATACGCTTTTCTTTATTTTTCAAACCCACATAACTAATCTCAACAGTATAACTGCCGTTGTCTAGTTCTATAGAAAAATACCCATTTGCATCAGTTGTAGCACCAGTACCAGCTTCTCTTACATAAACATTAGCACCAATAACCGGCTCTCTGTTATCGTCAAGAACCTGACCGGTTAGCTTGTTTTTTTTTTTAGCTGAAGCTGATTTCGTCGTTTTTTGCTTTACGAAAATATTATTGCCTACGATCGAAAATTGAATTGATGCACTCTTATTCAGTTCGTTGATCAATTCTTTTATATCGGTATTGGTAAACGTACGTTTTTGGGTAAAATATTTTTGACTTGTATTAATTTGATCTGTAAAGGCAAATTTAAAATCGGTTTGATTTTCTATCTGCTTAAAAAATTCTTTTAATGTTACAGTCTGGTCTACCGTTACGGTTACGTTTTGGGAAAACATACACCAACTGAATAAAAAAAAGCATGCTGAAATTATATGCTTCATGAAATTTTGTATTTTTGAATATTATTAAATAGGATAGCTTCATACTATCTTGACAATGAGGAGGATGTTTAGTTTCGCGGCTAGTGCATCCTTTTCTTTTCTATTGAAAAGTAATCTGTTTTAAATCTTCATTTATTTCAAAGTTTAGGTTATACATTTCTGATAGTAATTCGAGAATCGTTTTTAATTCTTCTTTTTTATTGATGCGTACTGTAATCTTCTGATTCGTATATTCTGCCGGAAGTATTACTTTGTAGCCATAATTCGACTCAATATAAGAAGCAACATCAGTTAGTTTTTGATCATCAAAATCCTTAAATCTTTCAAAATCAACTATAGAAACGGTTTCGTTTCCGTAGGTAAATTTTTCGCCTGGTTTCAGGATCCACTTCTTGTCCTGATTTTTTACATTCATTTGTACACTTCCTTCGTAAAGGGCAACCTCTACTCTATTTTTGTTGTATCCTGTAACTGTAAAAGAGGTTCCTAAAACTGTAGTTGTCGTTTCGTTGCAAACTACCTGAAAAGGATGTTTTTTATCTTTTTTTACTTTAAAATACGCTTCTCCAAAAACTTCCAGTTTTCTGTTTACAGCAAAATTATCAGCATAAACAATTTTAGAATTCGGACTCAACTCTACTCTTGAACTATCCGGTAAGGCAATAATTTTGATGATCGAAGTTGTATTTTCGATCGTATTTCCGGCCACATTTAAACTCGTACTGTTTATTAAAGAAGGACCATTAAAATAAATTCCAGTTCCTATCAAAATAAAAAGTAAAATCGCTGCCGCTGCTGCATAATGACGCCACGAGTTATTTTTCTTCTTTTTTGAAGGAAAGGCTTTCGATTGAAATTCTGCCCACGAAGCCTCTTTCTCACTATCAGAATGTGAAATGGGGGTTTCGTCCCAGATTTTTTTTAATTCTTCTTCTAATTTTTTTTCATCCATTGCTTGGGGCGTTATATTTTTTGACAATAAAATCCTTGTTTATTAAAAACACCGTAAACCATTTCCTTGATATCCCTGTTGGTTTCGATTCTTAGAATATGATTATTATTTTCTAAGTCGAATTTCATGATACAATCAGAAATGATAAACTGCAGAAGCACTACAATAAAGCTTGCATCTTCTTTGGTTGTAACATCTGTTTTATAAGATTCGATATGCATTTTATGTTTCCGTTTAATAGTATAACAAACGAGAACACAAAAGTTCCTAATGCTCTTCGATTTTTTTTCGAATAAATTTACTGGCAAGATAAATATGATTGGCAATTGTCTTTTCAGAAAGGTCTGTAATTGCCGCAATCTCCTTATAGCTAAGGTTTTCCAGTTTATGTAAAGTAAATATTTTTTGTTGCTGTTCCGGAAGAAGATTGATGAAATTATGTAGTTTTTCTCTCCTTTCTTCAAAAATTATGGTTTCTGTATCCTCAGGTTCCATTTTTTCGAACTCAGGATCAAGCTGAATTATTCTGTTTTCCCTGTTAACATGATTGAGAATGATATTCTTGCAGATTGTAAACAATTGTTTATCGAATAAAACCTCTTCGTTTAGTAATTCTCTTTTGTTGTACAATCTTAAAAAAGTTTCCTGAACAAAATCCTGCGGAGTCAGCACTGTAAAATCGAAACGTCTGGCAATGTTTATCAGTTTATCATAATAAGTCAGGTAAACTTCTTTGAAAGAAGCCTCATTACCTTTTTTTAAACTTAATATAAACTTCCTGTTGTCCATAAACGTAAATACGATGATTAATCTTAACTTAAAATACCTGATAATATTGTGCTTTCAGTTGGTCGCTAAGACTTGGATTTCGTTACTTTTTTTTGATAAAAACTTTAATTGGCAAAGAACAGAAATTTAATTAATCTTCGTAAACTTTTTTAAGAATTTTAGTTTCCCAATTATAAAAGAATAATTTTAGTGCTTTTATTACGCATTAAAACCCATCCAGAAAATCCTAAATAAAATTGATGTTTAGAGAAAATCAACTTCCCCAATTCTTTTTATGTAAGTTTATTCTTTTATTTACATTATTTGGCCTGCTATTTATTTTTAAAATGAACTTTTAAATCGAAAAAACCTGCGCTATCACTCCTCTTTTACCAATTTATTCCAGAATTGGATAATAGTTTTGCTGCATAATTTATTATCCTGTTTTTTTTAGTTTTTCGATAGCGCTTCTTCAAATTTCAAATGCTAATATCTGATTTAAGATCAAATATTTACTGTTTTTTTTCTAAAGATTTAAAGCGAACCCTAAGTAGAATTCTTAAATCAATACGGGATCTTAAAATTAGAATCAGACTAATAATTATCTTCCATTCAATGTTATTAAAACTTAAATTTTTACCGTTTTTAGAAAAAATTAAGAATTGCTTATTTTTCAAATTAGTATATTTGGCGCACCATCAAATTTATTTCCTGTCTTTTTTAATGAATCCTTTCAGGGGTCGCAGAATATTGTTCATGAAACACTTTAAGTTTTTTTGTCTTGTTTTATTACTCTCGCTTTCTTTTATAAGAAGCACAGAGCCTAATAGATATCAGCCAGAACTTATTGATTCTTGTACTCTGGATACTGTTTCTGCCGATGAAATTCCGTATTTTCTATCTTCAGATTTTTCATTATCTAAAAATCTGGAAATTCATTTCATAGTAAAAAATAAAATAAAACACAGGGCTACAACTTCAGATAGCACGATACTAAAAACGCCTTTTTTTTCTAAGCTTTTACATTTTAAAATTTTAGTAAATAAACTAATTTACAGTGTCACTACGTTTTATCAAATTCAGTGTCATAGTCACCTGCACTTATACCAACTTTTCTAGATTTTAATTTATTTTTTGATGTAAAGAACTGCTGTTCGATTGTCTTTTATTTTTTATAAAGGGCACATTACTTATAAAAATATTTCTCAAAAAACACGGCACAGCTCTTAGGGCTTCTGCCGGCACATCCATTATTTTCCAAACATATTTCCTTGTCTTCCTGTCTATTAATGATCAGGGAGAGAACCTATTTATACACTATTTTTTTTAAAAATTAATCATGAAAATTAAAAACAGTTCATTTTTTATCGCCATTTTATCGCTATTCGTTTTAGTCTCGTGTGGAGATAAAACCCAAAAGAATTCAAACAAAGTAAAAACATTTCCTGTTTATAAGGTAACTTCAAAAGATACCATAGTTTCCAATCGGTTTGTTGCCGATGTGCATGCCAAAAACAATGTAGAAATTCACGTTCGTATTCCCGGATTACTCGACAAAGTATATGTAAGCGAAGGCCAAAAAGTAAAAAAAGGCCAGCTTTTATTTAAAATAAGCGATGTAGAACTTCAAATACAACTCTTAAAAGCCCAGGCTGTTTACAAAAGCAGTATGGCCGATTTAAGAATCGCAACCGTAGAGCTGGAACAAGCTCAAACACTTTTCAATAAAAAAGTAATTGCCGATAAAGAATTAGAATTATCTAAGGCAAAACATGATGCGGCTTCTGCTAAAGTAGCTCACGCTTCCGCGGAAAAAAAAGCGATCAATCAGCAGATTATTTTTACCACGATACGTGCGCCGTTTGATGGTACAGTTGACCGAATTCCGTTTAAAGAAGGAAGTCTGGTCGAAAACGGATCGCTGCTTACAACGGTGTCGCAGTTAGACGATGTATATGCCTATTTCTCTATACCTGAAAATACTTATTTCCAGATGATGGAAGACAAAACCCTTCATACACAAGGCGATATTAAACTAGTATTACCAAATGGAATGGTTTACGACCAAAAAGGAGAATTAAAAACTGCCGATGGAGATATCGACAGACAAACAGGATCTATTCAATATAAAGCTAAGTTTCATAATCCGCAAGGTTTTATCAAGCATGGTACATCAGGAAAACTTATTATTTCTGAACCAAGAACGAATGTGATCGTAATTCCGCAAAAAGCCGTTTTTTCTATTCAGGACAAACAATTTGTATTTGTTGTGAATAAAGAAGGGATTATTAAAATGACAAACGTAACCATTGGGAGTACTCTTGATGATGTATATATTTTAAATAAAGGTTTAAAAAACAATGATTTAATTGTTCAGGAAGGAATTCAATCCTTACGAGATGGCGATAAAATCAACATTCAACAAACTCAAAGTGTAAACCTGTAATTATTATACATCATAAAAAGATTTCAAAATGATCGAAATGTTTATTAAAAGAAAAATATTATCATTAATCATCTCGGTTATGATAGTACTGCTTGGAATATTAGCTTTATTCCAGCTTCCTATAACTCAATTTCCTGATATTGTTCCGCCTTCTGTAACTGTAACGGCTAAATATACAGGAGCAAATGCCGAAGTTTCTGCCGATGCCGTGGCGCTTCCGTTAGAACGTGCCATAAACGGTGTACCGGGAATGACGTATATGTCGACCGTAACTTCGAATGATGGTTTAACACTTATTCAGGTATTTTTTGAAGTAGGAACCGATCCTGATTTAGCGGCCGTAAACGTGCAGAACCGTGTAACGACCATACTCGACGAACTTCCTGAAGAGGTAATCAGGGCCGGAGTTACCACAGAAAAAGAGGTAAACAGTATGTTGATGTACCTGAATATTACCAGTACAGATGAAACTCAGGATGAACAATTTATCTTCAATTTTACTGATATTAATATTCTACAGGAACTAAAACGTATTGATGGTGTTGGCCGTGCCGAAATCATGGGGCAGAAAGAATATTCGATGCGTGTATGGCTGGATCCTCAAAAAATGCTTTCGTATAATATTTCGGCAAATGAGGTTATTGGTTCACTTCAAAAACAAAACATTTCTGCTGCTCCGGGTAAAGTTGGTGAAGGATCAGGACAATTAAACAATGAACTTCAATACGTTATAAAATACGGCGGGAAATTTTTCGAGCCTAAACAATATGAAGAGATTCCGCTTAGAGCAAATTCTGACGGAACAATTTTAAGATTAAAAGATATTTCGAATATTGAATTCGGTTCGATGAGTTACGGAATGGTTTCTAAAACCGACGGAAAACCCTCAGCTTCCATCATGTTGAAACAACGTCCGGGTTCGAATGCATCTGAAGTTATTGCCAGCGTAAAAGAAAAAATGGCCGAACTTAAAGGTACTTCTTTTCCTCCGGGAATGAATTTTAACATTGCATATGATGTATCCCGTTTTCTTGATGCCTCCATCGATGAAGTTATAAAAACGCTAATCGAAGCCTTTATTCTGGTTGCTTTTGTTGTTTTCATTTTTCTTCAGGATTGGCGTTCTACTTTAATTCCTGTTCTCGCTGTGCCTGTAGCACTTATTGGTTCGTTTACCTTTATGTCGATGATGGGATTCTCTATCAACTTGCTAACGCTTTTTGCTTTGGTTCTTTCTATCGGAATTGTGGTCGATAACGCGATTGTCGTCGTCGAGGCCGTGCACGTAAAAATTTCCGAAGAACATATGGATCCGCTGCCCGCGACCATTAGCGCTATGAAAGAAATTACCGGAGCCGTTATTGCCATTACCATTGTTATGGCTGCCGTATTTATTCCCGTAGCTTTCCTGAGCGGTCCGGTTGGGGTTTTCTATAGGCAATTCTCCTTAACTATGGCGATTAGTATTGTTATTTCAGGTATTAACGCTCTTACACTTACACCGGCTTTATGCGCCATTATGCTTAAGGCGCATGATCCTAATAAAAAGAAAACTTCTTTACTGGATCGCTTTTTTAACCGATTCAACAAATGGTTTGACAACATTACCTCACGATACATTAAAGTACTTGTAAAATTTGCAGATCGTACGGTAGTTACCGTTGGTTTACTGGTTTTGTTTTGTTTCTTAACCTGGGGAACAAGCAAGTTTTTACCTTCCGGATTTATTCCTTCTGAAGATCAGGGAATGGTGTATGTAAATGTAACGACACCTCAGGGAGCAACGGTAGAACGTACCGAAAAAGCGCTTGATGAAGTAACCCGACTTGCCAAAGGAATAAAGGGTGTCGACAACGTTACTACACTTGCGGGATACAGCATTGTAACTGAAATCGCCGGAGCTTCTTACGGAATGGGAATGATTAATTTGAAAGACTGGAAGGAACGTGATATTTCTGTGAATGAATTTATTGCGCTACTAACTGAGAAAACAAAAGGCATTACAGATGCACAGATCGAAATTTTTGCTCCGCCAACAGTTCCGGGATTTGGAAATACGAGCGGTTTTGAAATGCGTTTACTGGATAAATCCGGAGGAACGATAAGCAATACAGATGAAGTCACTAAAAACTTTATAAAAGAGTTAAATGCTTCGCCTGAAATCCAGAATTCGTTTACCAGTTTCGATGCGACTTTTCCTCAATATCTAATTCATGTTGATTATGATCTGGCCGCCAAAAAAGGAATTTCAGTAGATAATGCCATGGCAACTTTGCAGACGATGCTGGGTTCATTTTATGCGACCAACTTTATTCGTTTTTCTCAAATGTACAAAGTAATGGTTCAGGCCAGTCCGCAGTTTAGAAAAAATCCGGAAAGTATCCTCGATATGTATCTAAAAAATGATGCCGGCGAAATGGTTCCGTTTTCTACCTTCATAAAACTGGAACGTGTGTATGGTCCGGAGGTTCTAACGCGATATAATATGTACATGTCGGCGATGATCAACGGTGAACCTGCCGAAGGTTATAGTTCAGGAGAAGCCATTGCAGCAGTTGAGAAAATTGCAGCAGAAAAACTCCCGAGCCGTTTTGAACTGCAATGGTCTGGTATGACACGCGAGGAAATCCTGTCCGGAAATCAAACCATCTACATTTTTGCTTTATGTATTTTGTTTGTTTATCTGCTTCTTGCCGCGCAGTACGAAAGTTTATTATTGCCGTTTCCGGTACTTTTAAGTTTGCCGGTAGGAGTATTTGGTTCTTATCTCGCGCTTTTAATGGTTGGTTTAGATAACAACATTTATGCTCAGGTCGCACTCGTCATGCTGATTGGTCTGCTCGCCAAAAATGCCATTTTAATTGTCGAATTTGCCATGGCTCAAAATAAGTTAGGACGCGAAATTACCCAGGCAGCAATCGAAGGAGCGAGACTTCGTTTCAGGCCAATTCTTATGACCTCATTTGCTTTTATATCCGGATTGATTCCGTTGTGTATTGCAACCGGAGCCGGAGCTGTTGGTAACCGTTCTATTGGTACCGCGGCCGCCGGAGGAATGCTTATAGGAACCGTTTTTGGACTGGTAATAATTCCGGGACTTTACATCTTGTTTGCCAAATTAGAAAAAGCAATGAATAAAAAATAAAACATGAAACAACAAATAAATCGATATATAATCTTTGGCGGTGTTTTGCTTCTTACAGCTTGCTCCGCTCCAAAAATCAATGATAATCTGGCAGCGAAACAGCTGCCGGAAAATTTTGACCTGAAAAGAAAAAAAGCAACTGATAGTCTGCAAAATTTTATTCCTTTAAAAACAGAAACGTATTTTAAAGATGCCAAACTGGAAAATCTTTTAAAGAAAGCTATTGCTCAAAATCCTGATTATTTAATTGTGCAGGAAAGGATTTTAATTGCTAATTCTCACCTAAAAGTAGCAAAACTGGCTTTGCTCCCATCTTTAGATCTTGTTGCAGATGTCTCTGGAACACATTACGGGAAATATACTATGGATGGTGTAGGGAATTTTGATACCAATTTTTCCCAAAACATTAATGAAAAACAAAGGATAAATGAAAGTGTTTCTCCTAACCTTTTTTTAGGTGGAAAAGTTTCCTGGGAAGCTGATATCTGGGGAAAACTGAGCAATCGTAAAAAAGCCGCTCGCGAACGTTTTTTTGCTTCTCAACAAGGAATGCGTTTACTGCAAACCCGATTGTTAAGTGATGTTGCCGATTTGTATTATAAACTAATTGCGCTGGACAAACAGGCTGAGATTTACAAAAAGAACCTTAAAACGCAGCAGAAAGCGCTTGATATTATTTCGGCGCAGCGATCTGTGGGTAAAGCGACAGAATTGGCTGTTCAGCAGTTTAATGCACAGAACAATAATATTTTGGCGGAAGCCGAACAACTTAATTTAAGTATTGATCAAACCGAAAAAGCGTTATTAAATCTTTTAGGAGAATACGGCGGAAAAATCGAAAGAAGTGCTGATTTCCTTTCCGGTCATCTGGAGGTTTTAAATCAAAAAATAAGCGTAGATTCCATCATTCATAAAAGACCGGATGTCGCTGAAGCCTATCATGAACTGCGTGCCACAAATGCTGATGCAAAAGCAGCACGTGCGGCTTTCTTCCCGACTTTAAATTTGGGAGGTTATGCTGGTTTTAATTCGTTTTCTTTCTCCACTTTTTTTGATAGCGGATCGTTTGCCTGGCAATTGCTTGGCGGTTTAACAGCTCCGGTATTTAATAAAGGTCAGATTAAACAGGAGTTTTTTGTATCTAATAGAAGACAGCAAATTTCTTTTCTGCAATATCAAAATACAATTACAACAGCGTATAATGAGCTGAGTGCTTTACTGCACAGAACAGAATCTTTTGTTGGAGTTTTAAAATACAAATCGAAGGAAATTGAACATCTCGAAATTGCCGTAAACGTTTCGAATGATTTGTATTTGAGCGGTTATGCCAATTACCTGGAAATCATTAATGCTCAAAAAAATAAACTGCAGGCCGAACTGGATTTTGTTGACATTCAATTAAAAAATGCAGAGTCACAGGTTTTATTGTACAAAGCTTTAGGAGGTGGAATAAACTAATCTTAAAGTAACTAATTGGTCGTAAACTTTTGAATTAGTACATAAAAACTGCAGTTATAAGAGGCTGTCTGAAATCTATTCAGGCAGCCTTTTTTTATTGTAAAGTCCCAGGGGCAAAGTTTTATTCTGCCACAGATTATGGGATTAAAATGATTTTGAAAAATACACTGATATCACTCTCGCAGATTTGGCAGATTTAGCAGATTTTTTTTGTCAGACTTTATCAAAAAATCTGCTGAATCTGCGAGAGAAAAAATCTTATTCATTATTCTCTAAGAATTCGCTGCAGCTTCGTTTATATTCAATTTTAAAATACTGCCATAAGCAACAGCGGCTTTATGAACCTGAACACTCCAGTCTTCGGCTGCATTATCATCGGCGCCATCGGATATGTATTTTAAACACAAAAACGGAATATTTTCTTTCATAGCAATCATAGCCAACGCGTAAGATTCCATATCTACGACATCATAAATCGTTTCAGAATGCTGCATTTCGAAACTATCTCCTGTACCGCAAATACCTACAGGCAGTCCGTTCATTTCCAGACCATATTCTAAAACTGGCGGCAAACCGGACAAAGGTGTTTCGTACAGAGCAAAACCCAATCCTCTAACATCCATATCTCTTTGAACAAATTTTGTACAGCAAACTACATCACCTTTCTTAAAATGAGTACTTCCCGCCGAACCCAGATTTACAATTACCGAAGGTCTTTTTAATTGTATCGCTTTAGTTAATTCGTAGGCAGCATTGACTTTTCCAATTCCGGTAATAAGTGCCGTATGATCTTTAAACACTTCGGCTGCTTCAGAAGCCAGGGCAAATGTAAAAAGCACCTCTTTGAATGCGTATGCATATTTTTCGTTAATCTTTATCATAAAAATTGAAGTATTTTTTATGTTGCAAATATCGGGTATTATTTACTTCTATATTTTCAAAATGATTTGATTTTTTTTATTTTAATATTTAAGGATTCGTTATGTTTAGGATCGTAAAGCATGGCTGTACACAAACAGTTTTTTCTTTCTTTACTCAGTAATATGGGGCAATTGACACAGGATTTACAATTCTCCCAGAAAACCTCATCGGTCGTTAATTCTGAATATGTGACGGGTTCGAAACCCAATTCATGATTCATTTTCATAACGGCCAAACCAGTCGTCAGACTGAATATTTTTGCATCAGGATATTTTTGACGGCTCAATTCGAAGATTTTTCTTTTAATTGTTTTTGCTAAACCTGTGTGTCTGAATTCAGGTGCTACAATTAATCCGGAATTAGAAACATATCGTCCATCTTCCCAGGAAGATATAAAAGAGAATCCTGCCCATTTTCCCTCTTGTGTAAAAGCGATAATAGCTTCGCCTTTTTTTATTTTTGATTCCAGCAATTCACGAGAACGGCCTGAAATACCCGTTCCGCGGGCTATGGCAGATGATAATGTGACGTCGCAAATTTCTTTTGTCCAAAAAACATGTTTGGCGTTGGCGACTTCAACCGTAAAATTCGGTATTTCTTCAGCAATCTGACTATTGTGTAATATGATTTGTTTGTTGGGGAACGGATCAGGTTCCGGAAAATCTTTGCCGAAAAAATCTATGGTACGTTGTAGGGTTTTCATATGTAGTTTGATGTATTCCCTATTTTATTAATACTACAATCTATTATGCATTTGGAAATACGAAACAGAATTTTCAATTAATATACCAATTCTCTAAAGTCTCTTTTATTTCAATTATTAAAACCAATATATCAACAACTTAAGCGCAAAACATAAAAATCTGATCAAATGATATTCCTATCAAAATGATATGATTTTATCATTCTGATATTAATTCAAAAAACTATGGAGAAAAAAAATTACCACAGAGAACACTAAGTTTTTTTTATCTTTCTCTTTTATAAAAAACACAAAGTTCACAAAGCTACATGTTGAATTAGCTTTGTGAACTTTGTGTTTTTAAAAGTATCCTTAGATAAAAATCTTTGTATTCTCTGTGGTAAAAAATAGTTAATGAGTTTATTTTTTTTCTCAACAACATTTAATGTCTATCCTATATAAGATAAGATCATTAAATCTTTAGCATAAAAAAACCTCTAAAATCAATGACTTTAGAGGTTTCTATTTTTAACGTTTCAACGAATCTTCGTAACAATTATAAAAACGAAGTATTAAATCGTTCAAAATGACAAGTATATCCATTTGGATTTTTGACCAGATAATCCTGATGATAATCTTCGGCAACCCAAAACTTACTAATCGGTTCCAATGTCGTAACCACTTTTCCCGGCCATTTCTTAGAATCATCAACAAGCTGAATCACTTCTTTTGCAGCCTCTTCCTCTTCTTCATTCTGAATAAATATAGCCGACCTGTAACTTGATCCTTTGTCATTACCCTGCCTGTCGACTGTTGTTGGATCGTGCATTCTGAAAAAGTAATCTAACAATTCCTTAAAAGATGTTGTATTGGCATCATACGTAATCTCCATTCCTTCTGCATGTCCGGGATGATTTTGATAAGTGGGATTATCATTTTCCCCGCCAATGTAACCCACTTCAGTATCGATTACACCTGGACGAACACGAAAAAGGTCTTCCATACCCCAAAAACATCCTCCGGCTATATACGCTTTCTTTAAATTTTCCATACTATTTGTTTTTAAAAATCATTTTAAAACTTAAGATTTCGTTAGATTTGGTTCTTAAGTTTTATTGAATCAATGCATTGATAACGGGTAAATAAATTACTTTTTACAATGTTTAATTTTCTTTAGTTCTCTATCAAAGATAATGGATTATTTGTTGATTGTATATAGAAGCAATGATATTTTAAGGTATAAAATATAATAGAATCAGATCATTTAAAAACTCATCTTAAAAAGAAATTATATTAAATTTGAAAATATTGCTTTCCGTTCACTAGCAAGATGCTCGCGCCAGAGTGAACGTTAATATAATTATACAACCTAGAGAAAATGTACCAAAAACACCGACAGTTGCGCCTGCTAATACTATTTTTTTTAATTATTACCTTTAATTCTTGCAGTAGCAAATATCAGGGTACTTTTGAAGTAATAAAATATCATCTGTCTGAAAACAAATGGCCTTGCATTGTTAAATTTGAAGATAAAAATTATTTTGTAATTGATTATATTAGAAAATACTATGATGGGAAATTGATTGCTTATCAAGGTTGCGCATCAGAAGGTCTTTATACAGATGACTTTGAAAAAAATGAAAAATATTCAAAGGAAGATGAAGAAGTTAAACAACTATTAATATCAAAGACACGGAATC
Organism: Flavobacterium sp. C3NV; assembly: GCF_046825355.2. Taxonomy (NCBI): domain Bacteria; kingdom Pseudomonadati; phylum Bacteroidota; class Flavobacteriia; order Flavobacteriales; family Flavobacteriaceae; genus Flavobacterium; species Flavobacterium sp. C3NV. The sequence goes on from NZ_JBKQBJ020000001.1 coordinate 93,195, forward strand.
AGATTACTTTTTTTAATAAAATCTACAATATTCAAAGGGTAAATAAAGATAGTATTTATGTTAAATTAATCGATAAGGATGAGTATTATATTTTTATAGGTAATATTCCTGAATAAAATAAAAAAACAACTTTGTGAACCAATGCCAAAAGAATATCTAATAATTAAATAACATCAATGTATCATATAGTAATTTGTGAAATGGCACGTGGATAACACAGATTCGCTATCGCGAAAACAAGGATTGTTGCGGATTTTTAATGGTAAGTTTTGATTACGCAATCTTGTCATCGGAGGAACGAGGGATCTCCGTAAGAAGCTAACGCAAAGTATTTTCTCATTACATCTTTGAATATCATGATCAAGATAATTAATAAAAATTCTTTGTGTTCACGAGCAAGATGCTCGCGCCAGCCGGAGGTAAAGAGAATTTAAAATATTCCATATATTAGTTTAAAAATATTTATTGTTCAGGTTTATTTCTTTTTAATTGACCTTATTTCATTTTTTAAAGACTTATTCTCTTTTTCAATTGCTTCTAAACGCTTATTTTGATCTATTGCATACAAAGTTAATTCTTCAACTTTTTTCAACAATGCCATGTTCATTTCAGCTAAGTAAATTCCATTTTTATCGAATTCTTTTGCTGAAGGAATTTCAGGTAAATGGCTGTGTTTACTTATATAGCTTTCTACTTCTTGTAGTGTTCTTAACTTATAATTATTAGCAAAAACATAATCTGGTGCGGGAACACTCGAATCTACTTTTACTTCTTTAGAATGGATTGTTCCGTTTACTGCTAATTTAGCATCAGGAGAAGTTGTACCAATACCAACATTTCCATCTGCATTCCAGATACTGTTTCCTGACAAAAAAATATTGCCTTTAAATCTGTTCTGATATGGAACTTCAATTGTTTGAGTTCCTGTCATAGGTTCGTCAACAGCAGTCCAGCCCTGAAACCAATCATTGGTTTCTCCCATTCCTTTTGCATAAGTACTTACTGTAAATCTTTGATAATAAACTTTATCATTTATAAAAATAACCACTTTACCATTTTCATTAGATAAATAAATTTGAGGAGTGTAACTTCCGGAAGAAGATACTTTTGGAAAATGAAAATAATAGCCCGAAGGATCTGATTCAGAACCATTAAAATATATATAATAAACAAGCGTTAAATTTATTGGTTCTGAAGTATTGTAATTATAACCCGTTATTGTTATTGTTGGCATTTGACTCATTGGAATAAATGGCATGTTTGTTTTAATTTTAACACCATAAGCCGGAGTTCCACTTATGGAATAATTCACTATATTATTATAGTTCTGTGCATTAGTAATTAATGCAATAAAGAACATCTGTATCACTAAGTATTTTTTCATAATAATTTTATTTATTACCTTTCAAAATCTTATTTTCTTCTTTAAGAATATTAATATCTTTTTTCATCTCAATCAAATACAAAGTCATTTCCTCAATTTTTTGCAAAAGCTTCGCATTCATTTCACCTAAATTGATTCCGTTTTCTAAAACCTCCTTTTCACTCGGAATATTTTCTAAATGACCTTTTTCAGCGATATGTTTTTCAACTTCTTCAAGGGTAGGTAAGTTATATTCTTTTTTAAATACAAAATCTGACCAACCCAGCATATCAACCTTTACTTCCTGAGAATGTACAGTTCCGTTTACATCTAGTTTATTTGTTGGGTTTGTAGTTCCTATACCTACATTACCATACATAAATGAAAATTGACTGGCATCTAATTGCATTTTCGAATAAACATTTGAACTTCTATTATAAGATTGCAATCCAACAACATCAGATGGTTGATTCAAGTAAAGTTCAAAACCTTCTGCCCCGTTATTAGAAACTACAAATTTTTGTTGTGGATTTGTTGTTCCAACTCCTACATTCCCATTTTCACTAATATGCATACGAACCTGTGGAGCATTTCCTCCTAAAATATTATTAGTCATAAATTGTAAGTAAGTATCCCAGTTCGAACCTCTATAACTTCTAATAACTGTTGATCCCGCGGCAGCGAAATCCCAACTTAAATCCTGAGCCGAATTTGAATTTGCAGGTGAATTTGGCCCCCAAATACTAATTGCTTTTAGCGGTGTAGGATAATTATCTGGCCCTGCTTGAATAGTAAGTTTTGCAACTGTATTATTTGTGCCAATCCCAACATTATTATCAATGGATGTCCCTTGAATTCCTCCTACTGGTGTATAAATTTGAGCATTAATGGATAATGAAAAAGTTATAATTAAAATGAGGGCTATTCTGTTTTTCATAAAATTGCAATTTTATTTTGATTTATTTTCCAATTTTTCTACTCTTTCAAGAATAGATTGAAATTTTTGGTTTTCTTTTTTTAATATATTTATTTCTGCAGATTGTAGATTGTTTTTGTTTTCTTGTTCAATCATATAAAGTGTCAACTCCTCAATTTTCTGTAGTAGCTTCGCATTCATTTCACCCAAATTGATTCCGTTTTCTAAAACATCTTTTTCACTCGGAATATTTTCTAAATGTCCTTTTTCTGCGATGTACTTTTCCACTTCTTCTAAAGTTGGTAGGTTATATTCTTTTTTAAAGACAAAATCTGACCAGCCTGTCATATCCACTTTTACTTCTTTTGAATGAATTGTTCCGTTTACAGCTAATTTAGAATCTGGATTTGCTATACCAATACCTATATAACCATTTCTATCAATGCGCATTCGTTCAACCCCATAAGTCCCGAAAACAATATTTCCATTCATATCCGGTACGGTAGAATAACCCGACACATCAATATATGACCTAATACCTGCATTTGTTCCTCCACCTGCAGATAATCTTAAAAAACCGTCATCGTAATATTTACCGCCATTACTATAACCTCTAATTTCTCCACTTACTAAAGTACCAACAGAAATAACTGGTCTTGATAAAGTATTTGTAAGTCCTCCGTTTATAGTTAATGAACCTTCAAGCGACAATTTACTTATAGGATTGTTTGTGCCAACCCCTAAATTTCCTTCAGTATCTATAATTAGAGGCTGCTTATTTACACCCAAAGATGAAACAATACCAAATGACATAGAATTATCTAATAATCTAAGATAGGACCCTCCTCTTATTAGATTTAATAAATGTAAGCCCTTTGATGCAGATACCGCTACATTATTGCCAATTCCAACTCCGGAATAGCTTACTTCCGGTTCACTTGCCCAAAGCATTAAATCTGCTTGGCGATCTTCAACACCTCCTCCAACAGAATGTAACAAAATCTGAGAATCATAGTGATTACCAGACAAATGGAGTCTGTATAATGGATTAGTAGTTCCAATACCAACATTTCCTGAAACTGGGAATGGTGAGGTATTCTGAGCAAAATTTACCTGTATAGTAAATACAGCAAGAAGCAAAATTATCTTTTTCATATTACTGTTTTTTTTCAATTTTTTCTATTCTTTTTTTCATCTCCATATTCTCCTTTTTCATCTCCATATTCTCCTTTTTTATTTCAATCATATAAAGTGTCATCTCCTCAATTTTTTGCAAAAGTTTAGTATTCATTTCACCTAAATTGATTCCATTTTTTAATACTTCTTCTTCATTTGGAATATTTTCTAAATGGCCTTTTTCAATAATATGTTTTTCGACTTGTTCTAAAGTTGGCAAGTTGTATTCTTTTTTAAAGACAAAATCGGACCAGCCTGTCATGTCAACTTTGACTTCTTTTGAATGAATGGTGCCATTTACGTCAAGTTTATTTAGTGGGTTTGTAGTTCCTATACCAATATTCCCATTGCCTTGAATCCTTAGTTTTTCCGTTTGACCTGTCAAATAAGATTCCTGAGTAAAAAATTGCATGCCATAAGTATTATTACCAGCACTTTGAGTAATGGTTCGAACTGAAGTTCCGAAAGTATCATAATTAGTTATATTAATTGAATGTGCAATCATAATAGAAGATTCATTATCTACATTTGCGGAATTTCTAACCAATATATTTCCACCTCTAATTTCTAATTTAGCAAGTGGATTTGCAGTACCAACACCTACATTTCCATCACTTCCCCTCATATAAAGAATATCTCCACGTTGGCCTCCTCCTGTATGCGCTCCAAAACTTATGTATCCTTTTGCTCCATCAAATCCCATCGACATATGTGCAACTCCTGCACTATTTATTATTGTATTGTGTAGCCCATCATTAGTAATCTGAAAAGTTCCAACTGGTAATGTATTTTGAGCAAAACTAATTTGCGATGTAAAAAATATTAACATTAAAATAATTCTCTTCATAATTCTATTTATTTTCAATTTTCAAAATTCTTTTTTCTAGCTCAATTTGATTCTTTCTCATTAAATCGTTTTCATTTTTTACCGAAACTGTCTCCTTTTTCATCTCCATATTCTCCTTTTTTATTTCAATCATATAAAGTGTCAGCTCCTCAATTTTCTGCAAAAGCTTGGCATTCATTTCACCTAAATTAATTCCATTTTCTAAAACTTCTTTTTCACTCGGAATATTTTCTAAATGTCCATTCTTAACAATATGTTTTTCGACTTGTTCTAAAGTTGGCAAGTTATATTCTTTTTTAAAGACAAAATCGGACCAGCCTGTCATATCGACTTTTACTTCTTTTGAATGGATTGTTCCGTTTACATCTAGTTTGTTTATCGCATTATTAACTCCAAATCCAATATTTCCATTTCCCATAAAGGAAATTACACTTTCAGGATTACTAATAGAGTTCCAAGCCCAATTTTGACTTAGAGGAGCTTCTTCAATAAAGTATTCCTCATAGTCAGCTCCTCTAACCAAAAAAGTAAGTCCAAGATGCGCTGGGGAAGTCTTAACATATACATCATAAAATTCCTTACCAGAAACATCATTGTTCTTTAAAATATACCATGAAAAATCATTACTAGCATTTCCTGCTTTTATAATATTGGGTTTTTGATTTGCAGTTAAAGCTTGTGGAAAAACAAAATCTACTTTAGCGCCACCTTCTCCTTGGTAATCTACGTAATACACAGTTCCTGAAACACCACTCTTTCCCCAAAATCCAGCTGATGCATTGTAATTTTTAATCCGAAACAGTTTTATCCATTTAGATTCGTTTGTATGATTATAATATTCAAATAGTTTTAGTTGCGTACTAGGATTAGTTCCTAATACTGCAGTTTGTGATTGAGAAACATTCCAAAGAAAAAACAGAAAGAAATGAATAGAAAAAAGCTTCATATAATATTTTAATTGATTATTGCAAACAAATATAAGATATTACTTAACAATAAAAACAAAATTTAATTTCCATTACATCTTAAATAAGTTCTTTTTAACTCGACATATTCGAATCATAAGTTCTAAACAAAAAAGGGCAACTCATTTGAGTTGCCCTTTTTTGTTTAGAGGAAATATTATTTTCTTTTTTCAATAGTCTCAACCTTTTTAACTAACGACTTATTCTCTTCTTGAATTTCTGCAACTTTTTTATTAACCTCAATAATATAAAGCATCATTTCTTCCATTTTCTGCAAAAGCTTGGCATTCATTTCGCCTAAATTGATTCCATTTTTTAAAACCTCTTGTTCATTTGGAATATTTTCTAAATGGCCTTTTTCAATAATATGCTTTTCGACTTGTTCTAAAGTTGGCAAGTTATATTCTTTTTTAAAAACAAAATCAGACCAGCCTGTCATGTCAACTTTTACTTCTTTTGAATGAATGGTGCCATTTACGGCAAGTTTAGCATCAGGATTAATTGTACCAATACCAACATTACCAATTCGATTAATAGACATTAGAACTTGCTCAGTTTCTGTATTTGGCTCTCTTTTTAACCATTGAAAAAGAGGTAAGTTATCTCTAGAATCAATTCTGAAACCTGCTCCAATATAATTCAAATTTTTATTAGGTTCTCTAAAATTTAAACTCATATTCATTAGAGGAGTAGTACCTCCTACTTCTGTTATTATCCCCATGGGGATTGAAGAGTTTGATATTTGGATATTACCATTAACATCCAAATTATTTACAGGATTAAGTGTACCAATTCCCACATTTCCAACAGTAGGAAATACATTTTGGGCAAAACAAGTGTGCGCCACAAATACAATAAGTATTAAAATGATTTTTCTCATCATAATATTATTTTTTATCTATTTTTTTCATTATTTTTTTTATCTCTTTCTTCATTTCAATATTCTCATTTTTCATCTCCATATTTTCCTTCTTCATCTCAATCATATAAAGAGTTAGCTCCTCAATTTTTTGCAAAAGTTTAGCATTCATTTCACCTAGATTGATTCCGTTTTCTAAAACTTCTTTTTCACTCGGAATATTTTCTAAATGGCCTTTTTCAATAATATGTTTTTCGACTTGTTCTAAAGTTGGCAAGTTGTATTCTTTTTTAAAGACAAAATCGGACCAGCCTGTCATGTCAACTTTGACTTCTTTTGAATGGATTGTTCCGTTTACAGCCAATTTAGAATCTGGTGAAGCTGTTCCAATACCTACATTACCTCCTTTAGCGTTCAGAATTAAATCATAAAAAGCATTAGGATCATTAAAATCTTGCGGCTGAATCCATCCATAACTTTTTATATTCATTCCAAAGTCCAAAACTTCTCCTGCTCCTCCTGAAGAAGATTGGAGTCTTAAAATTGCTGTAGAATTCTTTCCAGTAGCTGGAGCACCTTGATCTATTAGTGTTTGATCACCTACAATTGTTAATTTTTGACCTGGAGCAGTAGTCCCAATCCCAACATTCCCATTAGATTGAAAAGTCATTTTTATTGGATTTTTAATTCCATTATCCTGTCCGCCAAATGAAAGATGTAATTTACCATCATCAATATTATTGGGTAACCATGTAAATCCTGAATTCTGTATTCCGGATCCTCCAAAACAAAGACTAGCAGAAGGCTGACCAGAGATTGCTATTGGTTCTCCAAAATATATGTGAGCAAAATTTTGATCTGGAGTTTTTCTTATAGTTAATATATTTGTTGGCATATTGGTACCAATACCTACATTACCATCAGTAGGAAAAATATTTTGAGCAAAGTTGATCTGTGCGGCAAATATCACCACTAATAAAATAGTCTTTTTCATAATGCTACTTATTTTTAATTTGTTCTATGCTTTTTTTCATCTCTGCATTTTCTTTCTTTATTTCAATCACATACAATGTCAATTCTTCAATTTTCTGTAACAACTTTGCATTCATCTCGCCTAAATTGATTCCGTTTTTTACTACTTCTTCTTCATTTGGAATATTTTCTAAATGTCCTTTTTCAGTAATATGTTTTTCGACTTGTTCTAAAGTTGGTAAGTTGTATTCTTTTTTAAAGACAAAATCGGACCAGCCTTTCATATCAACTTTTACTTCTTTTGAATGGATTGTTCCGTTTACAGATAATTTTGAATCAGGCGTTTCCGTTCCAATACCAACATTGCCTAAAGATGTAATTCTCATTCTCTCATCTGGAGCTGTTGTATAAACATTTTCCCTACTAGTTGTATAGAAAGCAAGATGTGCCTGAGAATATTGATGTCCAGCTCCAGCCTGCAATAATTTTATAGCACCTGCATATCCTATATTATAATGTTTGTAAAAATCAATACTACAAAGCACTTCATTGTCTACCATTGCTTCGGTATTTTTCTTCGAGCCAATAGTCAATGCTGTAGTCCAGTCAGTAATTTCTAATTTGCTTTTTGGATTAGTTGTTCCAATTCCCACATTCCCTCCATCTATAGGAAAAACACTTTGGGCAAAATTGATCTGTGCGGCAAATGCCACAACTAATAAAATAGTCTTTTTCATAATTTCTTTTTATATTTTGCTTCTTGAAAATGAGTTTAACTTAAACTCCCTTATTTTTTTGCATAATAACCTCTACAAATAACTGATCTGTATTGGTTTTATAGTTTTTCTTTTTGACAAAGTTTAAATGCTTGATAATCCCAAGAGAAGGATTATTTTCAACTTTATTAAGTACTGCTAAACAACCATTAAAAGAACCCTCTAGTGAAAAAATATAACTTGTTACAGTAAATCCTTTTTGTGATACTGAATGGGGTTCCTGAAAATCTACGATTTTAAGTTTGTAAGTATCACTATAGGAAGTGAGTTGTTTTAATAAATCATTCTGAAACGATTCTGAAATGTTTATATCATACAAAGACAGCGCCTGATCTAATTGTTTTTCTTTCTGAACAAGCTGCCCTACTAGTTTAGGCATATTACTATCTGCAGCTATCTGTTCCTGTTTTGCCTTATATTCATTGTAATAATTTATCGTATTTGATATTGCAAACGAATAGCATATATAGAGTACTAAAAGAAACCCAACCAAAAGCAGTTTGTTTTTTTTATCTAACTTCATCTTATTTCAAAGTTAATTTTATTGAAAATGCTGTTTCATTAGCTTCATTTTTTCCAAAATGAGTTATCAAAACCTTATCTACCCAACTTAGTTTTTCGATCGCTTCTACCCAATTTGTGAATGCCTCATTTGCGATTGTAGTACCAGAAATTGTTATCGTTTTTTCCTGAGCTAGTATTGGCTCATCTAATTTTACTTTTTTCTCTAGCGGATTAAAAGTTAACTCTGTTAGTAAAATAGAAGATGGAACTTTATTGGCAATTTCATTAATAATAAGTGAACTTTGTGAAACGGCCTTTCCAATAATATTTTTTACTTTCTCCTCTTTTACAAGAATTCTTTGCTTTATTTTAGTTACATCCTCAATAGACGATTTGTTTACCAATAAGGTTTCGGAGGTTTCCTGAGCCAACTTGTAATAGTGAGAAAAGAAAAGGAAATTAATCACTAAAATAGCCAGAAGTATTCCAACCATGATTTTTATCCCTTTACTAAAAAATTCTTTTTGATTGTATCTGTCATATAACTCTTCACTATAAAATATAATCGAACCAGTATTTAAAGTTGCATTCATAATCAATCTCAGAATTCCTGAAAAGGCCAATAATTGTCTGTTTTCTATCTGGAGATCATTTATATTATAAGCTATAGCTGATTCTTGAGAAACGAATGAAATTATCTGATTTTGCTCTAGCATTGAAACTGTCTGACAATTCGTCAAAAGCTCCGTTTCTTCGGTATAATTAATAATTTCAACGATAGAACAAATACCAAGACTGATTCCGGCAATGGCTATTTTTTGATTTTCATAATTTAAAATAATCTCATTTAAATACGATTTCCTTGTTATGGCAATTATTGATTTTGTTTTTAGTCTCCAGATTTCAAAATAAAAGTCCTCCCAATTTGTATTTGGAAATGCTTTGTGCAGTAGCTTTTCGTCAGAAGGATCACTTCCTGATACTTCCTTCTGAATAACCTGATTGGTATTGATAATTATGAAAAAAGGCAATTTAGGATCCCATTTTTCTGCTATTTTTCCGTTATAAGTAACCCTGTCTTTTTTGGCAATTACTAATCCTTCTTTTCTTTTTTCAACTAACAACAATGCTACCCTGTCTTCATTATTTAAAGTGAAGTGTTCAATGCCTATAAATTGTTTGCCAAGCAAAAGGTTAGTTATTGATGGTAAGGTCATTAGTAAATAACAGTAGGTTTAATTAAAACGCTTAATTTTTTCTTTGAATCTTCTCTTTTACGTGAACTGAATAGCCATTTAATAATAGGAATTCTGGACAATAAAGGTACTCCAGTTCCTGAATCATTTTTTACCGATTCCTCAAGTCCGCCCAATACAATAAGATCCTGATCTTTTACTCTGATAATCGATGTAAATTCTCTTGAATTGATTCCCGGAGGTGCATCTTTATCGACTTTCTGACCATTAAAACTAGATTGAATTACTTTTATATCCATTGTAATTTGCCCATTACCGGAAACCAAAGGCATAATGGTTACAGATAATTCAGCATCAATAGGCTGATAATTTTTCACCTCTGAGGCTTGTGGAATCTGTGATCCATAATAGTTTTGATTGGTCACAACATAGTAGGTAGTTTCTCCTATAGACAAATAGGCTTTATGTCCGTTTAGGGTAGATAATCTAGGGGAAGAACGTACTTTCAAATTTCCGTTGGTTTCCATCGCTTTTAAACTTAAATAAAAATTAGGTACCACTTTCCCAATGTTTAAAGAACCAAAGCCGCTAAAACCGTCAATAATATTATTAATCGTTTGCGCTCCTAAATTTATATCTGCCGTAGGAAATACTTTACCTGTGGTTGTAACCGGTTTGTCTCCAATACCAGCTTTGATTCCTGTTTCGACAGTAGCGCTTCTATTTACTTCCAGAAGCATCACTTCTATCAAAATTACCGGAACGGCTTTATCGATATATTGTATAAAAGACTCAAATCGTTCAATATTAGCAGCCGGACCATTAACTAAAAAGCTATTTAATTCTTTATCAACCTTGATATCGAGATCTCTTTTTATTTCATCGGGAATAATCGTTAAAATCGATTCTGAAGGGTTGCTGCTATAGGATGAAGATGAAGAACTGCCTGAATTATTATAATTGCTATTTTGATTTTGATTTTGGTAATTAGAATTACTCCTATTATCTAAGGAGTTATTATTTGAATTATAGTTCGAATTATAATTTGAACTGTAATTGGTATAATTATTGGCATTATTTAATCTCCCCGCACTTCTTCCTTCTTTTGACGGGTCGCTCAAAATCTCAATAGAACGATGCATTAAAGCAATCGATTTAATCGTTCTCACTACTAACTGGTCTTTTGTACCAAAATAATAAATCGAACCATTTTTCATAAAAGTATAAGAACCTCCTGAAGATGATGGCGCAGCAGCGACTGAATTGCTATTAAATTGCTGAGAATTGTTTGAAGGATTACTTTCATTCCTGGTCTCAAATATTTTAACCAAAAGAGCATCAAAAGTAATATTCTTAGCTTTTACTGTTGCATTACCCGCACTCTCCAGCGGACTTGAAATAAACATATCTATATCCAGCTCATGACCTATATCGTATACAATACTGGAGATTGGCGTATTTTCGAAATCTACATCAAGTAATTTTTTATCGGAATCAATAACCTTAAAGAAAAAGTTAGATTTTCTTGGTCTTTGTGGCTTATTTTGTCTTATAGCTCCATTAGGATCCTGCGTTCCTTCTGCTACAAAATTACCTTCGATTTTGTCGAAAATATAAAAGTTATCTCTCGACTTTGTAACTGTTAGGTTATTAGCAAATGCAAGTTTATTTAGAGCAGCATCAAAAGGCATACTTTTTATATATACAGTCAAAAGTTGATTTTCGAGACCAGGCGCAAAAACTAAATTTTTGGCACTTTCGTCCATTATCTTTCTAAAAACGTCATATAGCTTATCATCTTTTAAATTTAATGATAACAAATCATTCGCTAAATCATAGCTTACATCTATCGATTTCAAAGCAGGAATTTCAACTGGTTTCACAAATGATTTTATAGAAAGTATATTTCCTGTAAAATCAATAGTAAGATTATATTCTTTACATAAAAATATAAGCAAGTCACCTACAGTTACGTCAGAAAAATTATTTACAATATTGATCTGGCCCAAATTAGGAGCAACACTAATGTTTAGTTTATGAACTTGAGAAACTGCCAATAAAAAACTGGATAAGGAAGCTTCTTTAATGTTTACATTAATTTTTTCATTTAAACCCGGTGCATCAGCAGTAATTGATTCGATATGATTTTTAAGCTGTAATATTCTATTTTCCTGCGAAAATGAAACTTGAAAAATGAATATTAAAAAAAGCGTAATTATTTTTTTCATGAATTTATTTCAATTGCAAACTTTATATATGTATTTTATTACAAGAGTAATGAAAAAACTTCATCAACAGAAGTAATTCCCTCTTTTATTAATAACAATGCATTGCGTTTTAGTGTAAAAATGTCATTTTCTTCCAGATAGTCATTAATATCGAGCTGGTTGTTCTTTATTAAATTAGATAATTCACTGTTAATAGGTAAAATTTCATAAATTGCTTTTCGTCCTAAATAGCCTGTATGATAGCAATTTTCACAACCTACAGCTATATGATGTGAATCTAAACCTTTTGGTATTTCAAATCCGCTTGGGAAAATTGATGGAGTAATACTTTCTTCGACTTTACAGCTCTCACATAATTTACGAACCAACCGTTGCGCAACACTAATATTTAAGGTGCTCGCAATTAAAAAGGAAGGAATTCCCATATCAATCAATCTTGAAACCGTTGCCCACGCTGAGTTGGTATGAATCGTTGATAAAACAAGATGCCCGGTTAAAGCAGCACGAATTGCCATATTGGCTGTATTTACGTCACGAATCTCTCCTACCATAATAATGTCAGGGTCCTGTCGTAAAAAGGTTCGCAGTGTAGTAGCGAAATCCAGTCCTATATTTTCTCTAAGCTGTACCTGATTAATGCCTTCCAGAGTGTATTCTATAGGATCTTCTACTGTTAAAATGTTAGTATTAGGAACATTTAATTTTTTTAAAGTAGCATACAAAGTAGTCGTTTTTCCCGATCCTGTTGGTCCGGAAATAAGAACTATACCATTAGGCCGCTTTATATTTTCTAAATAAGACTTTAATTCTCCCTCTGTAAAACCAAGAGAATTAATATCAATATGACTGGTATCTTTACTCAAAATACGTAAAACTACTTTTTCTCCATGCAGAGTTGGTAATACAGATACACGAACATCAAAATCCTGATAATCTGTTACCATGGTAATACGGCCGTCTTGCGGTAAACGTTTCTCAGAAATATCGAGCTGTGCCCTGATCTTTATTTTATTGACTATAATAGGATATTCTTCAACCGAAATATGAAATTGCTCTTTTAATTTTCCATCTAAACGAAAACGAACTCTGGCGTTTTTTTCGTAAGGTTCAAAATGAATATCACTACTGCCTATTTCTTTAGCGTTTAATACAATTTTCTCTAAGAAATCAGCTGTATAATGAATTTCTGAAACGCTATTATTTGAGGTTTTTCTATAATTGGTACTTAAATAGCGGTTAATATTTTCTGTAGAATCATTTTCTAATGCTACTTTAAAACTTAATAAAATCCCAAGCTCATTTTGCAATCCCAGAATATCAGGAGCATCTGTTTTTAACAGAACCGTATTATCATTTTTCCCAATAGGAATGATTCTGTAGTAATAAGCCTGTTCTGATTTTACAAGTTGCTGAAACTCTATCGGAATATCGAAACTATTCATATTTAGTAGGCGTATAAAAAAGTGCTGTTAGATAAAAAAGTCATTGCATACACCACTCCAAAAAAGAGTGACATATAACCTGCTAAAGGTACTGTTTGATCTTTTTCCTTATTAATTAATACCTGCTGTAAAATGATAGAAAAAAGTAATGCAAAAACAAACAGAACAAAAAAAGAAACTATGGAAAATGTACCTGAAACAAAAACAAAAAATAAGATATCACCTATCCCAATTGCGTTTGCAAAATTTAAATTGCGAAATCGTGTATATAAAAAACTAATCCCTAAAATTAGGGTTATAAATAATAAATTTACTCCTAAATTAAAGAATGCAATTGTTGTTGGTACATTATACAACTGAATCACAAAAGACAAAACGCCTATAATAGGATATAAAAACCAGTATACCAAACGGTCCTTAAAATCCTGATAAAGAACAATTGCAAATACACTAATTAACAGAAGTTTTAAATACCACATTTAGTCGTTTATAATTTGCTTTGGAACTCCATTCTGATCAATTTCCCAAACGTTAAAAACGCCATTTCCGTTAAAGTCAGTAATTGCTGTTGCTTTTACTTTAAATTCATTATTAGTAGACTGAATAATTTCATAAACATAATTAGCGCTCCCATTTTCTTTTGTCGTTTTTGGAGCTTCAAAATCAATTTCGGTAAAATTAGGACTGTACTTAGAATACATAAAATAATATTGCTTTTCAGCATTATAAATAGCTTTTAACTGTACTTGAGCCTCGACGCTTTTAGCTTTAGTAATTAGCGGCATTAAGTTAGGCAGTGCAATTAAAAGTAAGATTCCTATAATAGCGAGAACAATCAACATTTCCTGAAGGTTGAAAGAAGGCATTTTTTTTAGCAGATTTTTTTTCAAAGCAAAATATAAATTAATTTTTACAAATATATCTTTTTTATTGAAAAAACAACAATCAAAATTATGAGAAATAATTTGTTAATAATTATTTAAAATAATAAGAAAAATTTTACTATTATTGTTCTAAATTTAAAATAGCAGATGAAATTCTAATTTAAGAAAGCAAAAAACTAACTAAACCTTAAAAAAATTATTTAACAATGAAAATTAAGTTTATAATCTTGTTTATGATAAGCTCCTTTTTTGTATTGGGCCAAAATAATACATCTCCATCTCTCCCAAAGATTATTTCTGCATCTCCAGAAGCTGCAAGTCTTGGGCAATATGGAGGAGTTCCTGTTAATTTATCTACAGGACAAATCAATTATACTATACCAATTTATACAATAAAATCAGGAGATTTTGAATATCCCTTAACGCTATCATATAATTATAATGGTTTTAAACCAGAAACCGATCCTACAATGGTAGGAATGGGATGGACAGCAAATTTTAGTGGTGTTGTAGCAAGGCAAATGAAGGGAGTTGAAGATGAAGATCCTTATATTGGTTATTTTGTTCGAGGTAGTAAATATGAAAACTTAGATAATCTTTCTGTCGCAGAAAAAGTTGAAGCTTTAAAAAATGCAACTGATTATGGTCATGATACGCGTCCGGACAAATTTATATTAAACACAGCAACCATTAATGGAAGTTTCAGATTCAAATATGATAAAACATCTGTATTTTCAGAACAGAAAAATTATAAAGCAACTTTTAATGGATTCATCAGTATTAAAGATGATAAGGGAATTTTATACCAATTTAACGATCTTGAACATACTATGATTATGGACTGGACATGGTCCAGTGATGAAACTGATTATATGAGTTCTTTTATGCTTAGTAAAATAACATTACCCAACTCCAATAAGGAGCTTAATTTTCAATACGATAATTATAATTCCATTCATAGATATACAACTAATACAAAAACAGTACATACACAATTAGGTATAGAACCGCCTGCGAATGGTGGTGGTTATTCATCTAACTTTAGTTTAGAAACTACAGAGTCAAAAATCATAAAACGAATTGATTTCCCGAATGGATACATACTTTTTGATCAAAATATTTTTTACAGACCTGCATATTCCGGACTTCCTGATCCTACAAGTGTAGAAGGCACTTATCAGGTCAAATTACGATCTGTTAGTGTGTATAATTTAAAAAACAAATTAATTGAAAAATTTAACTTTGATTATTATGATAGTGGTTATTACTACTACCTGACCTCTATTAAAAAGGAAGATAGTAATGGTAGTATAATTGACTACTACAATTTTGACTACGAAAATTTACAAGAGGTACCAACTCATAAAATTACAAATAATATGACTGATTTATGGGGATTTTATAGTGGAATCCCTTTCTCTGAATATAATGTAAATTATTCTTTAAGCCCTTCATTTAGTAAGGGAATAATAGGAGCACTAAAAAAGATAACCTATCCAACCAAAGGAACTACAGAAATTACTTATGAACCTAATCAAATTAAGAGAGTTGGAGGAGATTACGAATCTTCAAATCCTAAATATAATGCATTAGAATTTGTGTCATTATCTTCTGAAAACAATGGATTTGACTGCGACCAAAACGAAAAAGTTGTAAACATTCCGTACGGTCAAACAGTCAAAATTACACTTGAAGTTGATGTAACTGCAGGAAAAAGTTCTGCCACGAGCTCATTTCTAGATAGCAATGGTCAGGAATTTTATAGATTATATCAAAATAACGAAGTAAATACAGGACCAAAATATTATAGCGAAGAATATTTTAGATATTTAGAACCAGGTAACTATAGATTAAGAACACACTTATGCGAGATAGGTGTAGAAAGCGGTAACCATAATGCGAAAACAACTATTGAATACCGAACGACTCCTTATGTAGATGATCCTTCCTCTTCAAATATTGAAGTGGGAGGAATTAGAATAGCACAGACAAAAGATTGCCCTAATCACGAATCTGGGAATTGTGTTACTAAAAAGTATCAATATATTGATAACTCATATTCTTTAAACCCTTTGATATCAAGTGGTTTTCTTGTAGAACCAAGTCCAAGATTCAAAAGTGCTATGATTCGTAAAGATGTTTACGTTGCCACAACCGTTATGGAATTACCTAACGGAAATATACTCATGCAAAATGATGGTGGAGCATTTTCCTATCAAACGCACTATGAAACTACCTTTAATTTAAGACCTATCACTCCGTTGTCTTTTTTAGGAAGTCATATTTTTTATTCTCAGGTAGATATTATTAATAATGATGAAAGTATTGGTAAAACAGAAAATTACTATACCAATTACATTAAACAATCTTTTCAACCATTTTTAGATCTTTATCCTGATATTGAATTTAGATTGGGAAAAATTCTTAAGCAAAACTTGCTAGAAAATAATTCCGGGGCTTTTACTAGCAAACAAACACTTGAATATGCATACAACGATACAGAAATTAATCCTTCAAATTATGTTTTTGACTGCCAGATTTTAAGATACCCAATGGAATCAATTGCTATGGATAAGTATGGAACTGTCCTGAAATTTAGCAGACCAAGTGATTTTGCAATACAATCAATAAAACATACAGCAAGAGATTTTCAGTTAAATTATAATAGTACAACTACTAAAGAAAAAAATGGAACTACTGAAAATGTTACTTCATATATATATGATGAACAGACAGGCTACCCAACAGAAGTCAGTTCTCTTAATAGTGAAAACCAGCTTGTAACCACTAAAACATATTATCCCAATAATAAGGGATCAATAACTGGTTTAGATACTTTTCAAAGTCAAACAATTAATAACTTAATAGACAAAAACATTGTTTCTATACCTATCCAAACAGAAACATTTATAAGAAATCCTGACGGATCTAAATCATTAAAAAACACACAAAGAACTAATTTTAAAACCTGGACAAATAATATTGTTCTTCCGGAATTTATTCAAGCTGCAAAAAGTATAAGCCCATTAGAAAATCGTATTCAATATCATAGCTATTATTTGGATGGGAAAGTGAAAGAATTATCTACCTCGGCAGGCACTCATATAGTATATATTTGGGGCTATAATAATGAATATCCAATTGCGAAAATAGAAAATGCCACTTATGACCAGATTTCTTCTTATGTGCAAAACCTTCAAAATCGTTCTAATACAGGAACTGAAGTTGATTTGATCGATGCTTTAAACGCATTGAGAAGTTCCTTAACAAATGCAATGGTAAGTACATATACTTATATTCCACTTATTGGAGTAAGTACTATTACAGATCCTAAAGGAGACCAAATAAGATATACATATGATTCTTTTGGAAGGCTTCAATTTATTAAAGACGCTAAAGGAAATCTTCTTTCTGAAAATCAATATCACTACAAAAATTAAATCATACGATGAAAAATATCTTCAAACATATTTCCTTATTTCTGGTTTTTATAAGTACAAATTTATTTGCCCAAACGCCGACTCTAATAACAAAACCAGAAAGCCCTAATCTTGATTACATTGTAACACAATCAGAGACCCTTGTTGCCTCCCAAAGTATTATACTAAAACCCAATACATGGATAAAATCCGGAAGTACTTTTATCGCCAGAATAAGTGCCGATGCCTATATTCCAACAACCCTGAGCAATCAGAATTACATTTTTACGCGCTCGTTTCAAAAAGAAATGGCGAATCCTTCAGATATAGCC
Organism: Flavobacterium sp. C3NV; assembly: GCF_046825355.2. NCBI lineage: Bacteria > Pseudomonadati > Bacteroidota > Flavobacteriia > Flavobacteriales > Flavobacteriaceae > Flavobacterium > Flavobacterium sp. C3NV. The sequence continues at coordinate 111,074 of NZ_JBKQBJ020000001.1, forward strand.
ACTAATGCCGATGTAAATGAATCTATAAGTTATTTTGATGGGCTGGGCAGACCTATGCAAAACATAGCTATAAAAGCTTCCCCATCTAAACAGGATATTGTAACCCATATAGATTATGATGATTTTGGCAGGCAAGACAAAGACTATCTCCCCTATTTAGCTGAAACTGGGGCTATAGCTAGTTATAGAACAGATGCAGAGACAAATACCAATAATTATTATGTAACTCATTATTCTAATGATATTAACAGTGCCACTCCTAACCCATATTCTCAAAAAAAGTTTGATGATTCTCCTTTAAATCGTATTATGTTGCAAGCAGCTCCCGGAAGTGCTTGGGCATTGAATTCAGGACATGAAATAAAAATGGATTATCAAACCAATGTTGCTAATGAGGTAAAGTTTTTTACAGCAATAAATACTTGGGATTCTGTAAGAGGTATATTTCAAATTGAGTTAGAAAATGCAACAGGAACTACGTTTTATGGTGCAGGAACATTATACAAAACAGTTACAAAAGATGAAAACTGGATCAGTAGAAATGAAAATACAACAGAAGAATTTAAAAACAAAGATGGTCGTATAATTTTAAAAAGAACATATGGTACTTCTATTGTAAATAACAATGCTGAGAGTGTGGTTCACGACACCTACTATGTTTACGATATTTATGGTAATTTAACTTATGTATTACCCCCAAAAGCAGATGGCGCTATAGATGCTTCTGTTTTAAGTAATTTATGTTACCAATATAGATATGACTCAAGAAACAGATTAGTAGAGAAAAAAATACCCGGTAAAGAATGGGAATTTATTGTGTATGATCAACTTGACAGACCTGTTCTTACACAGGATTCTAATTTGAGAGAGCAGAATAAATGGATTTTTACAAAATATGATACTTTTAGCAGACCAGTTTATACCGGGGAATATGTAAATACTACAGAAACAAGCCGCGCGGCTATCCAGATGTTGGCTAGTGAATCAACATTGTTTGAAAATCGTGCTGTACAGTCGTTAACTATTGGTGACATTGCTATTAATTATACTAATAATGCTTTTCCGAAAAGTAGTATCACACCATTTACCATTACTTATTATGACGATTATAATAATATTGATCTAGACGGAGGTACAACAGCTGTATCATATGACATTACACCTATTACTAACGCTAAAGGGCTAACCGTTGCATCTAAAATTAGAATTTTAGAAACATCACTTTGGACAACTAATGTAAATTACTATGACAATAAAGGAAGAGAAATATATACATATAGTAAAAACAATTACTTAACTGCGATCAATACAGTCAAAAAACAGCTTGATTTTGTCGGTAAAGTACTTGAGACCACTTCAACACATCAGAAAAGTTCCGGAAGTGCTATTATAATTACTGATACATTTGCCTACGACCATGCTGGCAGATTGATCTCGCAAAAACAAAAAATAAACGGGCAAACTCAGGAAACAATTTCTGCTAACACTTATGATAATCTTGGACAGTTAAACATTAAAGATGTTGGTGGTACGGTTGCAAGCCTACAAACAGTTAATTATAAATATAACATTCGAGGTTGGCTTAAAAGTATTAACGACATCAATGCAATAGGAAACGATTTGTTTGCCTTTCAAATTAATTACAATAATATTACTAACAATGATGTGTCGACTCCATTATTTAATGGAAACATTAGCGAGACATTTTGGAAAACAGCAAATATCGATACAAGTTTAAAAAGCTATACATATGGCTATGATGAACTGAATAGATTAATATATGCAATTGGGGAGTCAGATGATCAGCAAGAATTAGCATCATATGATAAAAATGGAAACATAATGAGCATGTATAGAACAGGAATAAGACCTAAAAATACAGGATCATCTAAAAAAGTGATGCAAATCTTAGATAATTTAACTTATACCTATGACCAAGGTAATAAGCTTATTAAGGTAGAAGACAGTGCAGATTCTTCTGAAGGTTTCAAAAATGGCGCCAATCTTCCTGTTGAATATTCGTATGATGATAATGGTAACATGAAAACCGATGCAAACAAAGGCATTAATACAAATATAGCTTATAATTATTTAAATCTTCCGACTCAAATAACCCTTCCGGGTGGTACAATTAGTTATGTGTATGATGCTACAGGGATAAAACAACGCAAAATTGTCGGAACCATTACAACTGATTATTCAACCGGTTTCCAGTACGAAAACAATCTATTACAGTTTTTTCCTCAGCCAGAAGGATATGTAAGCAATAATAACGGAGTTTTTGAGTATATTTACCAATATAAAGATCATTTGGGGAATGTTCGTTTAAGCTATAACAAGAACTTAAACATTGTAGAGGAAAACAATTACTATCCTTTTGGTTTAAAACAAACTGACAATAATAATGTAGTAAATTCTTTAGGAAATGCAGCTGCTAATAAGTATAAGTACAATGGAAAGGAGCTTCAAGACGAGCTGGGGCTTAACTTTTACGACTATGGAGCAAGAAATTATGACTCTGCTTTAGGAAGATGGATGAACATTGACCCTCTAGCTGAGAAAACTTTTAATTTTTCCCCTTACACTTATGCTGTTAATAATCCTGTTTATTTTATTGACCCTGATGGAAAAGAAATTGATATTAGCTTAATATACAAAAAAGATAAGAATGGAAAGGAAATTAGAGATAAAGATGGTAATAGAACATTAACAAATGTAAATATTACTATTACTGGAAAAGTAATAAATTTTTCAGATAATAATGTTGATATGGATAAGGCTGTTTCTGATATTACAACATCATTAGAAAAATCATTTAGTGGAGCCTTTGGTGATGCTAAAGTCAAAGCAACTGCAAATTTTTCTGTCGCAAATTCTATGAATGATGTCAAAGATAGTGACCATTTGCTGGTTTTAACTGAAAAAATAAAACCCCAATTTGATAAAAATGGACAAATGACAGGCGAGCCTTTTGGAATAAGTAATTTTTTTGGAGGTAAAGTGGCTTTTGTTGATGCTGATTATTTCACAGGTTTTTATGATAAATATATTGGCAACCAAGGAGAAAGAACCGCAGCACACGAATTTGGTCACTTATTTGGACTAGAACATGAAATGGGGGGGTTGATGCAAGGTGGTGGAGCTGGAACAAATTTGACAGACACACAGTTTGGAACAATTATAAAAAGTTATAAAGCTGGCAAGCTCAATTATGGCACTAATGCAACAATTTATGGACTTCCAAATTCGGGGATTATTCCTTCAGAAGAATTGATGATGACTAATACCAATGGTAGGGCAAAAAAAAGAAAATAAAATTGAAAAATATACAAATGAAAAATAAAATCAAATATTTTATATATACTATTATATTATTAGGATTATTCTACGAGGGATATTATTTCATCAGTTTTCAGGCTAATTCTCATTTAGTAGTGAGAGGTGGGGAGTTAAATAAATATAAAAGTGATTTTGTATTGTGTTTAAATGGAAATAACATAGATACGCTGAATGTTAACATTCCCACTTCGTACTCTAAAAGTGTTAATCTTACTTTTGGGAAAAATAAGATTAAAATGAGAAGTTTAGACGATACCAAAAATTATGAAACAAATATCTATTTTTATGGATTGTTCACTTGGAATGTTCTGGAAGTTACATCGAAGAACTTTATTTTTAATTCTTATTATTCTTTGCCACCAATGGAGTAGACAACAATTTTTGAAACATACAATTTTAATTATAAGTACAACGAAAACGAGCTCCAAGACGAGCTGGGGCTTAACTTCTACGACTACGTGGCAAGAAATTATGACCCCGCAATTGGTCGCTGGATGAATATTGACCCATTGGCAGAGGAAGGGCGAAGATGGTCTCCTTACAATTATGCAATGAATAATCCAGTTTACTTTCTTGACCCAGACGGGATGCTTTCTCAAGGATTTATGGATAAAATAATTAATTCTGCTAGTGGTACTACATATACTAATAATGGTAATGGTACCTTTTCAAGTAATACAAGTGAGACTATCGATAATGACGGAAATACCGTAGATGGGAATAGTAGTGCTGATGCAAATACTAGTCAAGACCCGCCGAAAGGGAAAAAAGTTTTAGAAGAAAAAAAAGGTTTTTTATCTAAACTTTGGTTTTCTTTAGAGCCAAGGGAATGGGAAGAAACAGAAACTGGACTTGTTTATCAAGTTAATGCCGATGGTACAATTAGACATATCAGACCATTAGGTGGGGCAGGTGCGTTAGGTATTGTTGGTGGAGTTGGTAGCGGTCAATCAATTCTTAAATTTAGAGGGTTAATTCAGAATTTATCATTGAGAGGGTTAACACATCAACAACTTGTAAGAGCATTTAATGGTACAGGATTCACGCTTTCTAGTCATGCTATTAAGAGATTAAAAGATATTAGAACCTCAAATTTAGGCTTTAACTCTTTGAATGATATTAAACAAATATTTAATAAAGGTGTATCTTTTGATGCTGGAGCAGGAGCTGTAGGTAAGTCATATAAAGGCTTAGAAATAATTTGGAATGCTGAGACAAAAGTTATTATTACAATTAGACCAGCAAAAATTAGATAAATTATGATGCTAATACAACAAGATAGAAAGTTCCTTTTAGAAATAAAAGGTTATGAATTCGATAAATCTACATTTTCAGAAGATTTGAATTGGCTAAATATTCAAATATGGGCTCATGATGATTTTAATAAATGGAACGCTAAGGGCGCATTTCTTAGAACTAATGAGCTAAAACAGCTATACCTTTGGTTTAAGGGAATTGAAGATAGAAAAAATGAAGTAGACAGGATTGATTTTATAGAAAACGAATTATCATTTCAGTATTTTAAAGATGAAAATCGAATCTGCATAAATTTAGATTTTGATTTTCATCCAAAGAAAGAGCGATATGTTTATGGCAAAGATGAAGAATACAAACTATTTTTCGATTTAAATTTTATAAACATTAAAAAACTAATACAAGATTTAGAGCAGTTGATTTTGAAATTTCCTGAAAGGTAAATCCAACAAGTGCTGGTAATCTATGAGATGCGTTGGTGGTTAATAATTCTATCTAACATTCACAGATAATCAGTAATTTATAGTAATATTGCATTAAAATTAAAACAACCTTCAAGTTGTCCAAAATCAAAAAAAGCCACTTCACTACGGAGTGGCTTTTGATTTTTATGGAGTTGCTAAATGTTTAGGGAATAGCCGTAAATGTACCTGTGGTGATATTGAATCTTTTTTCTACTATTTTAGTACCGTCACAGTAACCTAATGGAAAACCATTATCATTGGTTAAGTTACTAATATTGAATTCACCTTTTAAGGTTTTTCCCCCGCTCCCGTACGAATCCTTTCGTGTGGCGCAAAGGTAATCGACAAAGAATAGAAACAATAAACCTTGCCAATCGGCGAGGTTTTTTTATGTTTTCTTTACTTATCGGCTTGTTTTTTCTGCAAGAATGTCAACCAGCTCTCCAAAAAGTTCTTACATGGTACTGTGGCGAATGTCTCTGACTTAGTACTCACAGCCATAATCCAAAAAAACAAAAACAATAAACCCAATCACGCGGATAAAAACTACGATAGTTTGGGAATTTTTCCATGCCCATTTCACTAATAATTAATACTTTAAATAATATTGCTGATTACAATATTTGTTTATAAAGTTTTACGATTGAAAATTACCTCGACCATGCTAAGGCTTTCAATGAATAAATCTAGGTCTATCATAAAAATAACAAAGCAACTCAAATGAGTTGCTTTGTTATTTTTAATCTCTTCTTACAAAATCCTTACTTTCTCTTCTCCAAATCTTCAACCTTTTTAATCAAAACTTTATTCTCTCCTGTCAGTTGTGAATTATTAAGTTGGAGGTCATTGACTTTTTTATTCATATCAATTATATAAAGTGTAAGTTCTTCAATCTTTTGAAGCAACTTAATATTCATTTCACATAAATTTATACCCTCTTTTTGCATTTCCTGAGCAGAAGCAACTCCCGGTAAATGATTGTTCTTTTTTATAAATTGGTCTACAGATTCTAATGTAGGTAACGAATAATCGTTTTCGAAAACAAAATCGGCTCCGGCATCTACGGTTACTTTTACTTCACTGGAAGAGATGGTACCTGCAACAGTAAGTTTGGAATCTGGAGCCGAAGTTCCTATACCAACATTACCATTATTAAACACTAAATTACTTCCGGTATTTTGCAAATTACCCATTGAAGGAGATAATAAACCTGCGTAAGGTGAAGTTGCTTCAGGGTGAATAAAAAACAATTCTGAAAGGCCAAATGTGCCTTCATACCCACTTATCCCTTTATAAAAAGTAAATTTTAATTTAGTATATGCTCCTGGAAATCCAATTTGTACTGAAAAATTATTTTTATCGTAATCTGTCATAGAATAATCTGCTATAACTCTCCAGGTATTCGGAGTACTGTAAGTATCAAATCCCTCGATCTTAAATCTTGTCGCTGGTAGATAACGCGTAGTCCAACCCAACCAAGCGCCAGACTGTGTATGTACAAAAGCAAATTTTCAATTAGAATCACTGTAGGATTTGCAGAAGAAATTCCGTCAACATACGACGGCATCATACCGCCATCAAACATCATTGCTAAATTTTGAATCGGCCCCTGCTGCGTTACGGTATAACGAGTTGTGGCATTAAACAAAATATTATGTTCCCAACCTACTGGTGTTAAATTAGTTGAAAACGTTTGACTTGTAATATTTTGACACAATACTATTGTCAATAGGAGTAGTATTTTTTTCATTCTTCGAATTTTAAAAAATTAATAAATTTAGACTGCAATAAAGTAAATAAAATGTAAGATATTACTTAATAATACAATTTCAAAAATTTAACAAAAAAAATTATATTTTGAAAAAAAATATTTCAAAGCAAAACAAATTCATTAAAATTAGGTACCCACCAAAATTGAAAGAAAGAGAAAATAAATGTCGCGCTTAAAAACGTCAAAACTCTTAAAATAAAAATTAAATTTTAACAGTCATTTACATCTATTTTATTAGATTTGTTAAGAAAATATTAATGAATCCTAATTGATAATAAATATTTATTTGACTTCAGATAAATCATACTATCTAATTAAAAACCAATCGAGTTATGTTAAAAAAAATTGTTGCTTTGGCTGTATTAATTTGTACTGCTTGCCAGACAACCAAAATTAAAAATGAAGATTACAAATTTTCAACTTCAGTTGTTGAATTAGGAAGTATTGGCGATTCAAAGTTAACCTACAACCAAAATATATTCGAGACCAAAGCTTTACCTAATCTCCAAAATAATATTCGCGTCGAAATAGGCGTCGTTCCTTATAATAAAAGATTAAATAAAATTTACAAATCAAAAGCAAAGTACAATCAGAATCAGACTAAAGTTGCTTTTATAGATAGTCTGCCTATAAAACCTGAGTTGGTAACAATTAAAATTTTGGATGTCGCCGGTTTAGTACACGAAATAAATTCAGATTATAATAACGAGGTTTTAAATCTTTTAGTGAATACTCAAACTTCTAAAATTATTTCAAGTCTAGCTGTTAGTTTATCTACTAACGAGATTGCAAAAATTAGACAAGCCGATGCTTATTACTTAACAAACAATCAAAATAAAAAATATGCAATTGCTTTGTTTAAATCTGGAAAGAAAGTGGATACTATCGATATAAACCCCGAAACAATTGTAGCGTACAGGCTAAGTTCGTTTTGCTGGGCAGCTTCAGAAAGAGGAAAATGGTATGTAGCTGATCTTGTAAACGAAAACAGTAATTGCAAAGGAATAACAGAAAAGAGAATAACGCAAAAGAAAAAAAACAAAAGCTTATTTGATATGTAAACCATCCGGTGAACACGTTTCATTTCAAAATTAAAAAAATATACAATTCTATTTTATCATGAATAAGATTTCATTCTACAAATACTTCACATTCTTATTATTTCTAAGTTTATTTTCTTGCGAAGAAATACTTCTTGTTCCTGACATATCAAAAGACGAAGTCGTTCTTGTAGCCCCCGGTAACAACGCTGTACTATCTACATCAGGAGTAAACTTATCATGGAATACTGTAAAAGATGCTGACAAATATGAACTGCAAATTGCAACACCAAATTTTGATGCTCCGCAACAATTAGTGCTGGATACTTTAGTTTCAAAAAATTCATTTACACAACAATTAAATATTGGTAAATACGAGTGGCGTGTAAAAGCAGTAAATAGTGGTTATGAAACCAAATATACCAAACGAAGTTTTGAAATTTTGAATAACGATGACTTTCAAAAAAATACAGTAATCTTACTTACACCAAGTAATAACATAATCACCAAAGCGGCTTTGCAAAAACTATCCTGGGATGCTATAATTGGAGCCAGTGAATATCAGCTTCAAATAATGGATGAAAATAATACATTGGTAAAAGAACAAAGCACAGTGGCCACATTGATAAATTTTACTTTTGATGAAGGAAAATTTACCTGGAAAGTAAGAGCCAGTAATGGTACTGCACAAACTTTATACACTTCGCGAACTATTTTAGTAGACACTAAAGTTCCTAATACTCCTACTCTATCAAATCCGGCAAATGCGAGCACTACTACAAATACTAGCATCAATTTTCAATGGAGCCGAACTCCAATAACGGGAAGTACAGAAAAAGATAGTATTTATGTCTATACAGAAAGTGCTTTAACAAATTTAAACTTTAAAGATAAAGCCACAACACCCTACAATAAAACCCTAACAAAAGGTACTTATTATTGGTTTATAAAATCATTTGACGAAGCCGGAAACGTAAGTCCCAGAAGTACTGTTTTTAATTTTACTATCAACTAGAAATTCTATACATACCCTCTATCCTATCTTTTAAATTAAAATCTTAATTGTGATTTTTTATGAATAAAACAATCTCGTTCACCTTTATTTTTTTTTGCATTAGCATTTCGATAAAAGCACAGAATACTACATTTAATGACGTATCAATTGGTATTGATTATCCAGCATATGGTACAAAAATAAAAGCAAATTTTCCAAATCAGACAGATGGATGGGCAAGAGGATTTTCTATAGCTAATGAAACTGGCAATCAAAATTATATTTCATTAGGATCTTACGGATTTGTTACCAATGGGGTTTCCTCTGTTATAAATAGCTATATAGGGATTGACCATAACAATCAATACATTACTTTTTTGCCTAATCGTAACATTGGCATTGGTACATCAAATCCGCAAAGTGTATTACAAATAGGTGAATTTACCAACAACTCAAATTATAAATTAAGTTTACCTGGATCTTATAATTTTGAAGAAATTAAATTGGGCCAGTACGGAAACGGGAGAAATGGTTTAGAAATGATAACGCACACGAATGTAACAAATTCATTTGGAGTGCGCTTATATACCGGGACCGACACGGGCATGAATGGTCTATTAATTCAAACTGCAAATCCTTCAAACTCATTAGAAAACTTAGATTACACTACACGATTAGCCATTAATTTAGAAGGAAATGTTGGCATTGGCACAATAGCTCCAGATGAAAGACTAACTGTAAAAGGAAAAATTCATACTCAGGAAGTAAGAGTTGATATGGCTGGACCATTAGTACCTGATTATGTTTTTGCTAATGATTACAAACTTAAATCATTACAAGAAATCGAAGATTTCATTAAAGAAAATAAACATTTACCTGAAATTCCATCAGCTCAGGAAATCGAAAAAAATGGTTTGATGCTGGCAGAAATGAATATGAGCTTGTTGAAAAAAATGGAAGAAATGACACTTTATATGATTGAGATGAAAAAGGAAAATGAAGAAATGAAAAAAGATATCTTAGAACTAAAACTAAAAAAGTAACATTATGAAAAAACTATATTTTTTATTCTTTCTAATTTTTACTTCAACAATAAGTCATTCTCAATTATCAAGTAGTTTTATTGTGGGTGGAGACCTTGATAAATTCTATCCAGTTACTTTTTATGATGGAGGATGGGCTTACAATGTTCCTACAAACTTATCTTTAGGTAGAAGTAATGTACATGGAGATTCTTCCTGGAGAGGTTCTCTTATGGCTACTTTTAACTTCCACGTAACTGAATGGGGAAATCACTCGGAATTTATTGATGCAAATATTAAACCCGCATCTTCAACCTATGGATCGCAAACTAACTTTATTGCTGCTTGGAAAGACGCATCTGTATCAAATAGCGAACGCAGAATTATTATTTGGCTTCGCGGTGGATCAACTACTTACTATTATCAATCCAACTATGCTGTAAATCCATTAATTTATGATGGCATCCAAAATGCATTACCCTATAACGAAGTCAACGGTCCTGCTCATAGCTTCAAAACAACAGTTGAAGAATACGCAATCACAACTGGAACATATCAAAACAGAAATGCCTATTTCGCAGCAAATGTAGGCATTGGAACTACAATCCCAGACGAGAAACTAACGGTAAAAGGAAAAATACATACACAAGAAGTCCGTGTTGATATGGCTGGACCGTTAGTCCCTGATTATGTCTTCGCAAATGATTATAAGCTAAAATCATTACAGGAAGTAGAAGATTTCATTAAAGAAAATAAACACCTACCTGAAATTCCATCTGCCAAAGAAATTGAGAAAAACGGATTGATGTTGGCAGAAATGAATATGAGTTTGTTGAAGAAAATGGAAGAAATGACGTTGTATATGATTGAGCAGAATAAAAAAATAGAAAATCTTGAAAGGAAAATCGAATTAATCTCAAAAAAATAAACTTATTGACATGAAAAAATTACTCTGTATAGCAATACTATTTGTTTTTTGCCAATCAAAAATTTATGGTAATTCTTCTTCTTCTAATTATATTGCAAACGCTAATGAATATGAAAGTAGTGTAACTTTTCCAGCAGGATATGCTGTTGGCGATTACATCGAATTTTTAGGTGTCAGCCCAATATCAGCTGGAGCAAGTGGCTTTTACCAAATTTCAATTAATTATACAAGAGGAAATGTAGCATCGGCCGCAACACATGTTGCTTCAATATCACACTCGAATCCAACTCTTTGGAGAGAAACAGGCCGTATAAATAATAACCCATATGTAGGATTTGGAACTAACTTCACTGTTGATTGTAATACTGAATTTCCTAATCCTCGCTTTAGAATAAGAGCAATTAATACGTTGGGGACAAATACTCCAATTACAGTCTACATAAAAGTAAGTTCAATAAACTCAAATACTGCATTTACAACTTTAAATACAACTGGAAATGATGTCACAGTTTCAAAATTCCTTCCAATGACATCAGACTGGGATTTGTACGTAGGAAATGTTTTTTCTTCAAATGATGCTTCATTAGCTATTAAAGCAATTCAAAATGGAAACGTTGGGATTGGAACAGCAATTCCAGACGAAAAACTAACCGTAAAAGGAAAAATTCATACACAGGAAGTACGTGTTGATATGGCCGGGCGTTAGTACCGGATTATGTTTTTGCAAATGACTATAAACTAAAATCATTACAAGAAGTAGAAGATTTCATTCAAGAAAACAAACATCTACCTGAAATTCCATCTGCCAAAGAAATTGAGAAAAACGGATTGATGCTGGCAGAAATGAATATGAATCTGTTGAAGAAAATGGAAGAAATGACATTATATATGATTGAGCAAAATAAAAAAATTAATGAGCTTGAGAAACAAAATAAAAAGTTTACTGATTTAGAAAAACGATTAGAAAAAATTGAAGCCAATTCAAATTAAAAATACAAACATGAAAGCAAAAACAACTTTTCTACTTCTCTTTCCTTTATTATTTAGTATTTCAACACAAGCGCAATCCTATTTTCCAATAGCAAATTTAGAAACAAATTTAGAATCTTTTTCTTTAGTTAATGGACAATGGGTAGCTTTAGCTCCTAATAATAACACTTTAGGTTCAATTTATTATCAAGGTATCAATTTTGGTTTTGATGCCAATAATTATGTCAGTTTGATGAATGGAATAGGAAATAACGATTTGTATTTTGGACGATGGGATTATGAATGGAAAGGCTGGAATAAAATTTGGCATTCCGGCAATTTAAATAATGTAAATACCGATTTTACTGCCAAAACAATTAACACCTCAAAAATTAATTTAAACATTGCCGGTAGTCAAGATATTATTGATGCTTTTACAATTGATGTGGGTTCGTTTGGCACAGGAGAGAATGCAGCTAGAAGCAGTTATTTTAGAGTAAGAGATATTGGCGCAGGATATGGCATACCATTTATAATAAAAGGAAATGGATATGTGGGAATTGGTACTCAAAATCCAACTTCGTTACTTACGGTTGCAGGCAATATAGCTTCGCGAGAAGTAAAAGTAACCGTCGATGCCGGAGCCGATTTTGTTTTCGAAAACGATTACAACCTCCCTTCATTAGAATCTGTAGATCAATTCATCAAAGAAAACAAACATTTACCAGAAATTGCCTCTGCTAAACAAATGCAGAAAAATGGAATTAATTTATCTGAAATGAATATCAAACTTTTGCAGAAAATTGAGGAGATGACTTTGTATATGATCGAAATGAAAAAAGATAATGAAGAAATGAAAAAAGAAAACAAAAAACAGGATGAACAAATAATGATACTAGAAAGTAAATTATCGTCTAAATAATTGCAAAATATGAAAACCAAAATAAATGTAATCACAAAAATAATCGCTCTTTTTGTAACTGCAAATTCTTTCTCTCAGCAACTAGGAGATGGTTTTGCTACAGGCCTGACTAACATTGATTTTACTCAGCCTTTAAAATCCGGAATTTATGAGATTAACTCTTTAGGAATAAATCCTGATGAAAGCTATAGTTGGCAGCATCTTTTTGTAATGAGGCATTCAAATCAAAGTAATAATTTTCAATTACAATTCTCTTCATCATTTAGTGCGAATGATAGAATCTTTTTTAGAAAAATTTCCAATTCATATAGTCCTGCTTGGAATGAAATAGCAACACGAGGAACAAATAACTTTATTGGGGATCAAAATATTAATGGAAATTTAGTAGTTGGAAATTTAGTAGCTGGAAATTCCAAATTAGAAGTTACAGGTGGAGAAATAACAACAGGCCTTACAAATATAAATAATACATTAACTCAACGAATAAATACAGCGAATCCTGCTATAAGTTTAGGATTTGGCTATCTAAATACTGACACACCTTTTATTCAGTCTTTTAATAATGCTTACTTATCGTCTAATTCTTTAAACATAAATCCGTTTGGAGGAAATGTAGGGATTGGCACGAGTAATCCAACTTCAAAACTTACCGTTGCCGGAAACATTGCTTCCCGCGAAGTAAAAGTAACGGTAGATGCCGGAGCCGATTTTGTTTTCGAAAATGATTACAACTTACCTTCATTAGAATCTGTAGATCAATTCATTAAAGAAAACAAACACTTACCTGAAATCGCTTCTGCTGAAGAAATGAAACAAGACGGAATTAATTTATCTGAAATGAATATTAAATTGTTGCAAAAAACTGAAGAAATTACACTCTACTTGATTCAACAAAATAGAAAAATAGATCAGCAAAATAAAGAAATTGAATTACTAAAAAAAGAAAATAACACTTTTAAATCGGTTTTTGAAAGACTATCTAAAATCGAAGAAAAATTAAAATAACACAGATGAAAATCAAGCTAACTATTATATTAATATTTATTTCTACATTATTTACAAATGCTCAAATTTATACTCCTGATGGAACTGTACAAGGACCATCAAATAATAATTATGTAGGAGTGGGAACTCCCCCAGAACATTTGTTACATCTACATGGCAGTCATGGTGACTCCAGAATTTTGCTTCATTCTTATGGAGGAGGTTCAGATGCCACCCAAGCTGATTTAATGCTATGGGCAAGCGAACCTGGATTAACTTATGCAGGGGTTGGAATTGGCAATAATATACATAATTTTAATAATGTGAATGGTGGATTACGATTATTAAATCCTGCCAGAGGTGGATCGTATATTCGATTATTAGATGCGGCAATGTCCTTTAATATTGTTACATCCGGAGGTTTGGACACACAGGTTTTGGCTATAAATACTAGTGGAAACATAGGAATTGGAACAAGTTCGCCAAATGCAAAACTAGATATTTCGGATTTCACGCCAGGACTTGGAACAGCTATTATGTTAGCAATAGGTGAGCGAGGATTTAATTCATCTTCATATGGATTTAGATTTAAAACAGATAACTTAACTGGCTTACTGTCTATATTTGGAGTTAACGCAGAAGTTGAAACAACTTCTTTATTTAGTATATCAAGAATAACAGGTAACATTGGAATTGGCACAATAAACCCAACCTCAAAACTTACAGTCGCAGGTAACATAGCTTCGCGAGAAGTAAAAGTAACCGTAGATGCCGGAGCCGATTTTGTTTTCGAAAACGATTACAACTTACCTTCATTAGAATCTGTAGACCAATTCATTAAAGAAAACAAACATTTACCTGAAATTGCTTCTGCTAAACAAATGCAAAAAGATGGAATTAATTTATCTGAAATGAATATCAAATTATTGCAGAAAATTGAAGAGATGACTTTGTATATGATTGAAATAAAAAAAGAAATTGAATTATTAAAAAAAATGAAAAATTAATAAAATGAAAAAAATTATAACTCTATTATTAATAATTACAACCTATAATTCTTTCTCACAAATTCTATCACCAAGTGGTGACAATATATTTTATTATAACGGCAATGCCGATCTAATTTTCAAATATCCTCCACGAGGATCAGGTGGAAGAGCAATTGTACATGCTGATTATAATGTCTTAGCTTTAAATTTCGCCAGTGATTTTACAGGTGGAACAAGAATTGGTAATGATGTATATTTCAAAGATGGCGGGAATTCCTTTATTAATTCAGGAAATTTTGGTATAGGTACTGCAACTCCAACAGGCGTTTTAGATTTAAAAAAATTAAATTCAAATTTAGTATTTGACCTAGACACTAATGGAATATCCAGGATAATTAGTAAAGGATGGAATGCTAATATCGATATGCATACTTTTAAAATTAGTGGTGTAGAGAATTTCGACCAATTGCACTTAAATACTAATGGAAATGTTGGTATTGGTAACTCTGCTCCTGACGCTCCATTAACAGTATATGGAATTTCTAATTTTTACCCGATTAGAATAGGTGGTGGTGATGCAAGACAATTTTCTATTAAACATTATTTTTCTAATCCTACTTTTATTAGTAATGAATATCCTGTTGTTATTGGTACCGGAGGAGGTAATCAACCTCTTGTTTTAGATGCTGCAAGAATTGGTATTGGTACATCAAATCCTTCAGCGATGCTCACGGTTGCAGGAAACATTGCCTCTCGCGAAGTAAAAGTAACGGTAGATGCCGGAGCCGATTTTGTTTTCGAAAATGATTACAACTTACCTTCATTAGAATCTGTAGACCAATTCATTAAAGAAAACAAACATTTACCTGAAATTGCATCTGCTGAAGAAATGAAAAAAGACGGAATTAATTTATCTGAAATGAATATTAAACTTCTACAGAAAATTGAGGAGATGACGTTATACATGATTAATCAAAATAAAAAAATGAATAATTTGGAAAAGCGATTAGAAAAGTTTGAAAAAAAATCAGAATAAAAATGAAAAAGACATTATTATTTATCAGTTTAGTTTTATTATTTAATGGAACTAATATAGTGGCACAAACCTTAAACCCTACTTTTAACATATCTACAGCAGGTTCTGCAAATGAATTTAAAGGTGGATACACTTTTTCATATGCAACTTCCGGAACTCCCTGGAATGGTGCATTAATAAGTTTTGGCGGATTAAATAACAATTATGATTGTCAGATTAGCTCGGATTATGGACCAACTGGGGGTAATCATATATCTTACAGAACCAAAAATGGAGATAATAATACTTGGAATTCATGGAATGAATTGGCTACAAGAGGAAGTAATAATTTCATTGGTAATCAAATTATAAGTGCAAATTTAGGAATTGGCATTAAAGACCCAAAAGCAGGTTTAGATGTTTTAAAATCTTATGACTCAAATATTACGAAAGCAATAAAAATAATGTATCAGGGTTCCTGGGGTACTGCTCAATACGCAAGTAATTATAGATTTATAGATATATATAGCACAGAAGAAGGCAACATATTATCAGTAAATGCTTACGGCATGGGTATTGGTTTTAATCCACCAACTTATAATTCTCCTGACAGAATGTATATCAACGGTAATGTAGGAATAGGAACAACATTAACAGGTCCACATAAACTTGCAGTTGAAGGATCAATTGGTGCGAGAGAAATTAAGGTTCAGGCAACTGGCTGGTCTGATTTTGTTTTCAAAAAAGAATATATTTTACCAACACTAGAAGAAGTTGAAAAACATATTACCGAAAAAGGACATTTAGAAAATATTCCTAATGAAGAAGAAGTGTTAAAAAATGGAATTAATTTAGGTGAAATGAATGCTAAATTACTACAAAAAATTGAGGAATTGACACTATATATTATTGATATCAAGAAAAATAGCATAAAGCAAAATGACGAAATACAAAGCCTTAAAACTCTCATAATATCTCAAAAAAAATAATATGAAATTTAAATTAGCTACAATAATTTTACTTCTTATTCCAACCTTTTCATTTGCTCAACAAATTGGCGACGGATATGCTCCTTCCATTATACCTGACTTTTCATTACCGCTTAAATCAGGAATTTACAATGGTTTAAATACTTCGACATTAGGGATGGCACCAGATAATAGTAATGTGTGGCAACATCTATTAATTACAAGGCATTTAAATCAGAGCAATAATTATCAATTACAAATTGCATCTTCATTTACTGTAAATGATAGACTTTTTTTTAGAAAAATTGCTAGTGGTAATTTATTATCATCAAACACGGCCTGGATCAAATTGGCAACAAAAGGAAATAATAACTTTATTGGTAACCAAAATATAGATGGTAATCTTGGAATTGGCACAGTTTCCCCTAATGCCCCATTAGATATTGTAAGTAATTCATATGCACAGGGTATAATTATAAGAAATCGAGCTCTTAACGATTTTGGCAATATTTTGTTTTATGATAATTTTGGTTCAACTGGTTTAGCAGGAATTGGAGTAGGATCAAATAGAATTAGAATAATGAGTGGAGGTTTAGGTGATACATTCGAAAGATTTACAATAACCTCAGGTGGTCTTGTTGGAATTAACTCAATATCTCCATTGAATACATTTGAGGTCAAAGTACCTACAAGCGCAGGTATATCAAGTTCAGATGGTATTTCAATACACGATGGTGCAGTCCATCGATTAGGTATTAATATTGGTGTAAATTCAGAAGGCGAATATTCGTATTTACAAGCTGTTAAAGGTGGGGTTGGGCAAAAGAATATTATAATTAATCCAATAGGTGGCAATGTGGGAATAGGCACAACATCAACCGGAACTCATAAACTTGCTGTAGAAGGATCAATTGGTGCTAGAGAAATTAAGGTTCAGGCAACTGGCTGGTCTGATTTTGTTTTCAAAAAAGAATATAATTTACCATCACTAGAAGAAGTTGAAAAACATATTACCGAAAAAGGGCATTTAGAGAATATTCCTAATGAAGAAGAGGTTCTTAAAAATGGAATTAATTTAGGCGAAATGAACGCTAAATTACTTCAAAAAATTGAGGAATTGACTTTGTACGTGATTGAAATTAAAAAAGAGAATAAAAAACAAGATAAGGAAATAAAAGCTTTAAAAATCAAAAAATATTCTAAGAAATAAAATCATGAAAACAAAAGCATTCACAACTATCGCCTTTATTTTTATTACTACATTTTCATATTCGCAGCAAATAAGTGATGGTTATTCTCCAAATATTCCTGATTTTAATATCCCTTTAAAATCAGGCGCTTATAATGGTTCGGCCCCCAATGGTATAACACCCGATATTAGCAATGGTTGGCAACATCTATTTGTGGTAAGGCATACAGACCAAAATAATAACCATCAATTGCAAATTGCTTCCTCAATAACTGTAAATGATAGGTTATTTTTTAGAAAAATTGCTAGTCATAATTTATTACCATCATCTGAGAATTGGAATGAACTAGCTACAAGAGGAAACAATTCTTTTATAGGCAACCAATATATATCGGGTAATGTTGGAATAGGAACAACAGATCCTCAAAGTAAATTATCAGTGATCGATAATTCTGAAAATCAAATTATATCATCATATGTAGGAGGAAAAATATATCAGGATTATAGGTATACTGCAATTACCTATGGTCAATCTGTTGGGCAACTCGGGAATACTTCCAACATTGGCTATATGTCACATCAGGTCGATAAATCATTAAGTGGTCTATACTTTACTAATTATGGTGAAAGTGAAATTTTATCAAGCGTATTTATTAAAGTTGGTGGAAATGTTGGAATCGGAACAATAACTCCAAAAAACAAACTAGATGTTAACGGAACTATCCATTCAAAAGAAGTAAAAGTAGATATGACTGGATGGTCTGATTTTGTTTTTAAAAAAGAATACAATTTACCAACACTTGAAGAAGTCGAAATACATATTAACGAAAAAGGACATTTAGAGAATATCCCCAATGAAGAAGAGGTTCTGAAAAACGGAATTAATTTAGGGGAAATGAATGCTAAATTGCTACAAAAAATTGAGGAATTGACTTTGTACATGATTGAACAAGAAAGAAAATCCAATCATCAATCTTTAGAAATTAAAAAGTCTCAATACGAGATTGACAAATTGAGAAAAGAAAATGACTCTTTTAAATCTATTCTAGAAAGATTATTAAAAATTGAGCAAAAATTAAAATAATGAAAAAAACAGCATCTTTAATTGTAATTCTATTTCATTCCTATCTACAAAGCCAAACTTTTGATGGCAATTTAGGATCACAAAGTTTAAAATGGACAACAGAACAAAAAGATTTTAATAGTGCCCCAAGGTTTGGTATTGCTCCTATGTCTATTAAATTGTGGGATAATTATGAAGGAGCCAATGCACCTTCTCAATGGGGAACTTTATTAGAAATAAACGGAAAAGAATCACATCTAGACTCACAACTTTATTTTACAGGTAGCTGGGACAATGGAAGAATATTATACAGAAGCGCATTTTATGGACAAACAGCATGGCAAGATTGGCGTTATGTTTTAGACTCTAAAAATGATGTCGAATCTTCTGGAAATTTGAAAATAAACGGAACAGGAAATAGTGGTATCGGTACAAGCAATCCAGAAAAAAAATTACAAATAGACGCTCCTAATAGTGATGCTGGACTTAGAATTCATGCAGTTGCAGGAAACAATAATACAAATACACCATATTTGCTTTTAACTGGGGGGTATTTGCCTAATAATGGAGTTGCTTTACAAGGTATCAGCGATCAAAATTATGGAAGAAAAGCCCTGGTGTTTTATTCTGGATGGGAAGGTGATATTGACAACCCTCAAATTAGTGCCTTAAAAGAAAGAATGAGAATTTCATCAAATGGTAATGTTGGTATTGGAATCAATACTCCGTCTAACAAACTAGACGTAAACGGAACCATACATTCTAAAGAAGTAAAAGTGGACATGACAGGCTGGTCTGATTTTGTTTTCAAAAAAGAATATAATTTGCCAACTCTTGAAGAAGTCGAAAAGCATATTACCGAAAAAGGGCATTTAGAAAATATCCCTAATGAAGAAGAAGTGCTGAAAAGCGGAATTAATTTAGGGGAAATGAATGCTAAATTACTTCAGAAAATTGAGGAATTGACACTGTATGTAATTGAACAAAATAAAAAAATAGAAAAGCAAAACGAAAGAATTATGATTCTTGAGAATAAATAACTCAAAAAAATATGAAAGCAAAATCAATATCAATAATTATTCTACTTTTCACAACCTTAACATCATTTTCTCAGCAAATTAATGGTTCTGAATTAAATTTATTCAACTATTCTAAAGACTCTAACGGCCTAGGGCAGCGATGGGCTATTTATAATATGACAGGTGTCTATGGCAACAGCTTACAATTTTGGATTTATGATAAATTAGGTTGTCAGGAAGGCGGAATGTGCGATAATCGATTTACAATAACTGATAATGGTAATGTAGGTATTGGAATGATGGTTCCTAATTTTAAACTAGACGTAAAGGGAGCAATACATTCTCAAGAAGTAAAAGTTGATATGTTAGGCTGGTCAGACTTTGTCTTTACAAAACAATATAGTTTACCAACTCTTGAAGAAGTCGAAAAGCATATTACTGAAAAAGGACATTTAGAAAATATTCCAAACGAAGAAGAAGTCCTGAAAAACGGAATTAATTTAGGGGAAATGAATGCCAAATTGCTTCAAAAAATAGAAGAGTTAACGCTTTATGTAATTGAACAAAATAAACGTATTGAAAAATTAGAAAAAGAAAAAAAGTAATAATATGAAAAAATCACTAATTCTCCTTACACTTTTAACCATTTTTGTACAAAACAACCTTTCTGCGCAGGCAGCAAATTATTTAACAATAAGCGATACAAGAAATACGAATGAATTACCCAATTCTTCTGCCCATAGTATTAAAGCGGACTTTAAACTCAGAAGTATTATGGGCGCTCCAGGTTCTGGTATGTGGTCTGCTAATCTAACTTTTTCACCATGGGTTAACACGGATAATACAGGAGGTAAAAACTATCAGTTAAATTTAAATGAAGGTGGCCTTTTTTATCGAAATGCTTATCCTTTAGATCCGCAATGGGGAAATTGGCAGCAAATACTAATGGCTGATTCCAATGGTAATGTCGGTATTGGTACACCTTCTGCATCTTATAAATTAGATGTTATAGGTAGTGCAGGTATTGGTAGCGAAAGCGTAAATGCAAATACAACAAAAATATTCCTAAAAAATCCTGCCGGTAAAACCTGGGCCATTAGTGCCGGTGCCAACATGATAACAGAATCTAGTTTTTCAATTTACAATTGGACGGATAATCAAAATTCACCATTTTTTCATATGGATGTTAATGGAAATATTGGCATAGGTACTGTAGCACCTGATACAAAACTAGCAGTAAACGGAACCATTCATACCAAAGAAGTAAAGGTTGATCTACAGAGTCCTATGAGTGTACCTGATTACGTATTTGCAAATGATTATAAACTTAAATCATTACAAGAAGTTGAAGATTTCATTAAAAAAAATAAACATTTACCTGAAATTCCTTCTGCCAGGGAAATCGAAAAAAATGGTTTAATGCTAGCAGCAATGAATATGCATTTATTAAAAAAAATCGAAGAGTTAACGCTTTACAGTATCGAACAAAATAAAAAAATAGATGTACAAACAAAAGAAATCGAAACCCTGAAAGACTTAGCTTTGCGTGTTGCTAAAATCGAAAATGAATTAAGTAAAAAATAAAATGGTAATGAAAAATAAAAAAAACATTTATATTCTTTTGCCAATCGTATTATTTGTATGGGGGGCAGTTTTGTTTCAACTTTTTTCGTTTACTAACTCAAATGAAATCATAGTTTCTAATAATTCAGAACTAACTATCAAACCTTTAAAATTTAATAAAAGGCAATCTTTTAGTATAGACGTAAATTATAGAGATCCTTTTTTAGGAAAAATGTATGCAGAAAATGCTGCGCCAAAAATTAAAGGAAATAGCTCTGCTGCAAAAGATGCAAAACCCAAAGAAACCTTAGTGTGGCCAACAATTTCATACAAAGGCTTAATATCTGATACTAAGGACAAAAACAAAATTTTTATGCTCATAATAGATAAAAAAAATTATTTCATGAAAATTGGAGATACTGAAAATGAAATTTTTCTAAAAAGTGGAGATAAAGAATCTATTTATGTAAAATACAAAGGAAATCTAAATCTTATAATGTTACAGGATTGAAACTAAATCTTAAAATTAAATCTGGTGCCTTGCAATTTACTGTTTTTGTAGCGGTATTAATTGCTCTGCTTTTAGCTGGGCTTATTTTGTATGCCTATACGTTTATCTACATGAAAGAACAGTCGAAAGGGGCTATAGAAAATATTCAGTTTGCAGATATAGGAATTCAAACATTATTAGAACAAAGAGATTTTAATACCGATACTGCTCAGGTTGATTTTATAAAAAAAGAAAATCAGAGTATCAAAATTCATTTATCGCAATGGGGGCTTTTTCAAAAAGGGATTGCTATTACCCAATTTCGAAAAAAGAAGTTTACTAAAATTGCCATAATTGGTTCGCTTATTAAAGCAACCGAATCTCCCACCCTTTTTCTAAAAGAAACACATAATGCCTTAACTGTAGTAGGTACTACAAGCATAAGAGGAATTGCCTATTTACCAGTCCAGGGAGTAAATTCTGGTTATATAGCCGGTAATAGTTACTATGGCTCAAAACTCATCTACGGATCTATTAAAAAAAGTACTGTAGAACTACCCAAGCCAGAGAAAACAGTTCTCGATGCAATTGAATATTACATAAACGAATACAAAATCAACAATCAAACAGATTATATAAACTTAAATTCAGGTTCAAGAATTATAAATTCTTTTGCCTCCAAAACAAAAGGATACTATTCTACAGATCCAATTCTAATAGAAAATAAAATTATCTCCGGTAATATTATTATTAAATCTGAAACGGCTATTAAAATAAAAAAAACAGCTTTGTTAAAAGATATAATACTAGTAGCGCCCATTATAGAAATTGAAGACGAAACCCAAGGCAACTTTCAGGCGATAGCTTCAAAAAAAATTACTCTTGGTAAAAACTGTAATTTAACTTATCCATCTGCTTTATTACTTTTTCAAGATAATAAAAGTACACCTAATCAAATATCAAACATTCCTTTTGACAATCAAATATTTATAGATACAAAAAGTACAGTAAAGGGAATAGTAACTTATATTCAAACTAAAGAAATACCCGATTATCTCACACAAATTGTTTTAGAAAAAGAAGCTAAAATAAAAGGTCAGGTATACTGCAATGGTAATTTTGAGCTGAGAGGAACAGTATCCGGATGTGTTTATACCACACAATTTCTGGCAAATCAATCAGGATCTATTTTTATGAATCACATTTATAACGGAACTATTGAAAATGAAAGTGTACCACCTATATATGGAGCAATGCCTTTAGAACAAGAACCTAAAACTGTTTTGAAATGGTTGTATTAAAAAAAGTAAAATCGGCAACCCTGATTGAAGCTCTCGTAGCCACAGTTTTGATCGTAATTATATTTGTAATTGCAAGTTTAGTGCTGAATAATTTAGTTTTAAATACTTTTTCTAAAAACACCCATGCAATAGAAAGCAGAATAAATGAACTTGAATACGAAACTCAAAACAACATTCTAAAACTACCATATCATGAAAATTATAAAGGATGGAACATCACTATTAGTTTAGAAACAATTTTAAACAAAAAGATAATTTCTTTTTCGGCAATAAATACTAATTCAAAAAAAGAAATTTCAAAACAACAAATAGTATGGCCGCAAGAAAATTAAAATCATTTACACTAGCCGAATTATTGGTTGTCATGATTATTACTGCTATTGTCGTGGGTATGGCGTTTAGTGTATTACGTTTAGTTCAAAAACAAATTTACGCTATTCAGACTAATTTTGAAAAGACGAGTATTCTGGCGCTTTTTGAACAAAAAATTTGGCAGGATTTTAATGAACCACATTTAATTGTTTATGATGATAACAAACATATTTTAATAATGACTTCAGAAATAGATACAGTAACCTATTCATTTCAGGAAAAATTTACAATGCGAAATCTTGATACTATCAAAATAAAAATAAAACCCAATAAAATCTTTTTTAAAGGAAAAGAAATAAAATCCGGAACTATTGATGCAATAGCTTTATTTGCTGAAACAGAATTACCTGATTATCAAATTTTTGTTTCGAAAAAAAATGATGTAACCTTATTCATGAATCAGGAAAATGGCCTTTAAAATAGAAAATACCCCAAATAAAAAAACAACTCAGACTAAAAATTCGAGTAGTATTGAAAGTCTGTTAAAAAAAGAAATCTCTCTTTTTGGTGACAGTTTTAATAATAAAAAGAAACAGGCTTTTTATCAGGAACTGGCCATTTTATTAAAAGCCGGAGTTAGCTTTAAAGAAGGATTATCCTTAATTGTAGAATCCCTAAAAAAGAATGCTGATAAAGAATTAATTCAATCTATACTTAACCAGGTTGTAAACGGAAAACCATTTTCAGAAGCCCTTGCAGGTTCGAAATCCTTTACTGAATATGAATACTTTTCTATTCAGATTGGTGAAGAAACCGGAACAACTGCGCAAGTTTGTAATGAATTAGGTCATTTTTTTGAACGTAAGAACGAACAAAAACGAATTATCGTCGCGGCCCTAACCTACCCTTCTATTGTATTGAGTACAGCTGTTCTTGTTGTAGTGTTTATGTTGAGTTATGTGGTTCCTATGTTTCAGGATATCTTTAAACAAAACAATATGGAGTTGCCTTTCCTGACTCAGATAATTGTAAAACTTTCTGTTTGGACAAAAACCTTTGGTATTTATTTTCTATTAGCAATTATTGCTTTTATTTTCTCTACTCGTTTCTTTAAAAACAATGCCCAATACAAGCGAACATTACACTACTTTTTAATTAAAATTCCTGTATTAGGAACTTTTATGACCAAAGTTTATCTCGCACAATTTACTCAGGCAGTTACTTTGCTTACTACGGCAAAAGTTCCCTTACTAAACAGTATACAAATGGTAAAAAAAATGATTCATTTTGTCCCCTTGCAAGAAGCTCTTGAAAAAGTAGAACAAAGTATTTTAAAAGGAAATAGTCTGAGTTCAAGCTTAAAAAACACTCCCCTTTTCGACAACCGAATCATAACACTTGTAAAAGTGGCTGAAGAAACCAACCAAACCGAATACGTTTTTAAACAATTGAGCGAACAATATAATCAGGAAGTCGTACAGCAATCTAAAATCATGACCACTGTTTTAGAACCTTTTATTATTCTTTTTGTGGGGGTTTTGGTGGCTGTTTTACTAGTGGCGATGTATTTGCCAATGTTTCAATTGAGTAGTGCTATTGGTTAAAAAAACAATATTTAAAGCAAGAAAATTTTTATATAAAAATTTTTATATTAAATAACTTATGGTTATTATTACCATAACAAATGAATAAGTTTTCTATTAATAAAAAAACGAGTTTTATAATAAATAATTTCAAAAAATATGATCAAAAAAATTACTACTTTATTAAAAATTTTTATTTCTTTCCTTTGTTTTTCAGGATTTTCACAAAGTTCCGATACTGGAGTTACAAACATTCTACCACGAACACCACAAGCTGCGAATTTAGAACAGTACGGAGATATTCAGGTTGGCGAGTATTCAGGAAAATCAGATATAAGTGTTCCACTATATAATTTAAAGACTGGAGGTTTACAATTCCCAATCAATTTATACTATGACGCTACTGGCATACGTGTTAACCAGGAAGCTTCTTGGGTAGGTTTAGGATGGGAGCTTTCTACAATTGCGGCCATCAATTACAGAGTTGTAGGTAAAACTGAACAAAATTCTATGTTTTATAATGAAAACCAAACTATTCGTAAAAATTGGCAATTATATGAACTTCTTTTGGACGATATATTAAAGCAGAGCATGCCTAATCCACAGAATTATGAGGATGAGAAAGATCCGGCAGCCGGTTACGCTAAATATAATAGTGAAGGATCGGCCGTTTCGTGTTACAAAGGTCTAAATTCATATACAGAATATGGTGAAATGATGGAAATTGTAGATATTGCTGTAAATGAATATACCTTAATAGATTATTTTCAAATTAATTGTCCAGGGCTCACAGGTAGCTTTTATATTCATCCTGGAACAGGACAAATCAAAGCTTACGGAGAAAAAAATAAATATAAAATCCTGCCCTTAAACAATCATTTTGGGTTTGAAATTATTAACGAAGATGGGGTTAAATACATCTTTACAACAAAAGAGCTAGAACCCCAAAATATTAGTGCATGGTATTTATCAGAGATTAGAGATCTTAAAACTAATCATTGGATAAAATTTAAATATACTAATTTTGGTAAAATCAAACCTATTATATCTTTTCATGAGCAGATAAAAACGGGGTATGTTCCTATTGCTTCAGATCAAAATCAATATAAACTAGCTTATGATCCTAGTACAGTTTTAGATGCTCTTGTTCTTACTGAAATCGAAACAGATTTAGAAAAAGTTTTGTTTAATGTAAACTCATCAAGGGATGATATCGAAGGGGAAGGTAAAAGAAAACTGGAATCTTTAGAAATAGTAAATAAAATTAGTAATAAAAAAAGATATTTTAATTTTGAATATGGTTATTTCGAAGGTACAAATGTGGGAGGAGATTACTATTCCAAAGATACGTTTGTAGGACCAACCCACACCACACCTGCTTATTTTAAAAAAAGACTAAAATTGCTAGGTGTTTCCGAGAGAGGAGAACTGAATAGCCCAAACACCAAAAAACATACTTTTGCTTATAATACAACACCTTTGCCTTACAAAACATCATTTGCAAAAGATTACTGGGGATTTTATAATGGAGTAAATAATCAAACATCTATTCCTAATTTATTATCCGTAATGGCGTTTGACATTGGATTAAAAAATATGTACAAAAATAATAAGTGGCTTTTTGATAACTATTTTACGAATAGTGATCTTGCAAATAAAGCATTAAGAGGTGCTAATGGTGAATATATGAAAGCCGGCATATTGTCTTCTATAACGTATCCAACCGGAGGTAAAACTGTATTTAATTTTAGCCCGCATACTTTTGATAATCAAGTTATTCTGTCGACTGTTGAAGAATCTAAAGTTGCTTCAAAAAACAATAGTTACAATGCTTATTTTAATGGCCACAGCACCGCCACTCCCAATACTGTATTTACATTGCTAAAACAAACATTAGTAACTTTAACAGGTAATATAAATAACGTTAATGGTAAATATAGTTGTTCTCAATTAGCAGGATTAAGGATTGGTATTTTTGGTCCAAACGGAAGTTTTTATACGCCATATCTAGAGTTTAATTGTGCTGCCTTAACCGCAAATGGGGGCTATCAGTCTATTAAACAAGAAATATTACTACAACCTGGTACTTACGTATTGATGGCGGGAACTTCAGGCAATATAACTGCACCAAACTCATGGGATCCATCCATTGTCACAACAACTGTACAATATCCAAGTTTTAACCTGGACGAGATAATCGCAAGTCATTCAGAGTCTATAGGGGGAGGACTGAGAATAAATCAAATTATAAATTACGATACTAATGGAAATTTCCTAAATAGTAAAAAATATACTTACACTTCGGGTAAATTGATGAATCAGTTAACAATGATAAGAACATTAAGCTATCAAATTGTTGGATCTGTACCCACTTATGCAGGAACAAGATATGCAAATTCTATTAGAAATTATGCAACAGCACCTATTGGCGCAACAGTTGCTTACAGCAAAGTAACAACGGAGCAAATTGATAAAAATTCTAATAATAATGGCATGCTAGAAAAATACTTTAAAAACACACCTGTAAGCCCTGTATTCTCAGTAATTAACCATTTGAGCGATAATTCATTGCTTAACGGTACAGTTGAGAAAATAGATTACCGTAACAAAAATAATGATATCATCAAAGAGGAGATTTTTACATATAATACTTTTGATTTAGAAAGTAAGTTTGTAAATATTATCTATCAATTAGAAAGAAGCCATGTTGGTGAAGAGGTTACAGCAGTTTCAGCAGGTAATAAGCAGTGTTTTTTTGGAGCAGATGTTATGTACGTATATCCTTATAGAGGCTTTAAAAATTTCTTGACCGAGAAGAAAACTATTGATTATCTTAAAGAAGGGCAGTTAGAAAACACTATAAGCTATGATTATAATTTAGATAATTACTTACTATCTAAACAAAAAAGTTTGAATAGTCTTAATCAGGAAATTGTAACAGAGTACGAATATCCTACAAACTATGCAAAGTTTGGTGTGTACCCTTATAGTGTGATGGTATCAGAAAAAAACTGGTTAACACCAACAATAACTCAAACACAAAAAAATAATGGAATTGCTGTAAGTAAAAATTCATTAGAGTATAATGGCTTTGGAAGTGTGATAGCTCCACAGACTCTAAGTAAAGGAAGTTTAAATTTAGAAAAAATAATTTCCTATAATCAATATGATGAGGTTGGAAATGTGTTACAATATACACTAAAAAATGGCGCTCCTGTTTCAATTATCTGGGGTTACAGTAAAACGCAGCCAATTGCCAAAATAGAAAATGCTACAAATGCTCAAATAGCAGCTGCTTTAGGATTTTCGAGCGTGAGTATTTTAAATGAAATAAATCTAGATGCAATAAATGCTTTGCGCAATAATCCATCTTTTGCTAATTGTATGATCACCACTTATACCCACATTCCACTAGTTGGGGTAAGTACCATAACAGATCCTAAAGGAGACAAAATAACCTATACCTACGATCCTTTTGGAAGATTGCAATTTGTAAAAGACAAAAATGACAACATCCTTTCTGAGAACCAATACAACTACAAACAATAAACCAAAAGCATCATGAAAAATATACTAAAACTCCTTTTGGTTTTGTTTCCGGTTATGGCAATTGGCCAGACACAAACCCAAAATTATATTAAAACCACCACTTATAAAGTGGCCACTCCCACTACAATCCCTACCCCTACACCCGCTCAGGCAGCACAAAGTGTTACCTACTTTGACGGACTGGGAAGACCCATACAGCAAATTGCTGCCCAGCAGTCTGATTCAGGGAAGGATATCATTACCCACATCGAATATGATGGCTTTGGAAGACAAACAGAAGAATACCTGCCTTTTAGATCCTCAGGCAGCACGATGGATTTTGATACAGCGGCAAAAACACATCTTTCGTCTTATTATGCAAGTCCAAATCCTGCAGTGAATGGAAACCCAACCTTTGAAGCCACTTCCTTTCCTTTCAGCAAAAAAGAACTCGAAGCCTCACCTCTTAATCGTGTTCTGAAACAAGCAGCTCCGGGAGATCCCTGGCAGTTAGAACCGGGTCATGAAATAAAAATAGATTACCAAACCAATGGTTTTGAAGAAGTAAAACTATTCACGGCCAATACCGCCTGGAATGCAGCATCCGGATTATATACGATTTCTTTTGTAAATAGCGGTTACTACCTGCCTGCCCAACTTTACAAAACCGTGACTTATGATGAAAATTCTGTAGCTCCATTATCTGAAACCAATGGATCTACTGTAGAATTTAAAAACAAGGAAGGACAGGTTATTCTGAAAAGAACTTACGGAGTTGTAGATAAGGGAACTACAAATGAAAAACATGACACCTATTATGTATATGATATCTACGGAAATCTTACTTATGTTATCCCTCCAAAAGCAGTAGACCTTATTGGGGCAACAACAACTATACTGGCTAATGAAAGCTCAACTGCAAAAATTACTCTGGGCAATACTTTAAACCTGAAAGCCACCAACTCTATCACATTGTTAGAAGGATTTCATGCTCAGGCAGGAAGTACTTTTTCTGCCGTTATTGACAATGGAACACAAGGGATTTTGGATATACTTTGTTACCAATACAAATATGATCATCGCAACAGGCTTGTAGAGAAAAAACTACCGGGTAAACAATGGGAATTTATTGTTTATGATAAACTGGACCGCCCTGTAGCTACAGGACCGGCCAATTCCCCTTTTTTGGATATTAATTTAGCCGGATGGCTTATTACTAAGTATGATGCTTTTAGCCGTCCGGTATATACAGGCTGGACAAGTGCTACTGCTCCTACTGCTGCGGGAAGAACAGCGCTGCAGGCGGATCAGAATAATCCCGCCATTGCCATCATTAATGAAAGAAAACAAACTCGAGCCATCGATGGCATCCCAGCTTATTACAGTAATGAGGTAGTTCCTACTGCTTTTAAATTACTTTCCGTAAATTATTATGATGATTATAGTTTCCCAAGCACACCTCCTATAATAATACCTACAAGTATAGAGGGACAAACTACCTTAACCACAAGTCAGGTAAAAGGTCTACAAACAGCTTCCTGGATAAGGGTACTCTCTGACTCTGGAAGTTTAGCCGGAGAAACTACCGCTACTTTTTATGAGGCCAAGGCAAGACCTGTTCGTACTTATACCCAAAACTATCTGGGTGGGTACACGTATACCGATAGTAAACTGGATACTTTCTCTGGACAGCTGCAATACAGTATCACCAAACACAAAAGAACCCCAGGTGACGCGGAGCTTATAACAAAAGATGTCTTTACCTACTCGCCTCAGGATCGCCTGCTAACCCAGACTCATCAGATAAATGGTGGTGCCATTGAGCTCATCACAAACAATACTTATGATGAACTCGGACAGCTGATTTCTAAAAAAGTAGGAAACAATATCCAGAATATCAATTATAGCTACAATGTTCGCGGATGGCTTAAGGACATCAATAATGTGGACGCCCTGAGTGACGATTTATTTGCCTTTAGGATCAATTACAATACCCCCACCTCCGGAATTACCGATGTAAAACCATTGTACAACGGAAACATCTCAGAGACCTATTGGGCAACTAAATCAGTTCAGGAACAGGGAGTAATAAGATCGTATGGCTATAAATACGATAACCTTAACAGGTTAAAAGAAGGTGTTTTCAAAAAAGCAGGCTCACAAACCAATGCTTATAACGAAAATTTATGGTATGATAAAAATGGAAATATTACTGGTCTTACCCGTAACGGAAGCAGTGAGAGCGCCACGCAAATTGATGATCTGGTATACACCTATGCCAATAACAATACGGCCAACCAGCTCATGAAAGTAGTCGACAGTGCTCCGGCAGCTTCTAAAGCAAACGGTTTTGTGGACAGCGCCTCTAACAGCGTGGATGATTACAGCTATGATGCCAATGGTAATATGACCAAGGACAACAATAAAAATATCACAGCGATTACTTACAATCACTTAAATTTACCAACCCTTATAACCTTTGCAACCAGCGGAAATATTAGTTATCTTTACAATGCGGCAGGCCAAAAAGTACAAAAGGTAGTAACTAACAGCGCTTCGGCAAACGTTGAGACAACCTATTATTTGGCAGGTTATCAATATAGTAAAGATTGCCAGACCTGTAACACCTTCCTGAGGTTTTTCCCAACAGCCGAAGGTTATGTAGAGCCGGTAGGAAGTTCTTTTAATTATGTATACCAGTACAAAGATCATTTGGGTAACATTCGTTTGAGTTACGATAAAACATTGGCAATTAAAGAAGAGAGCAATTATTATCCTTTTGGATTAAAACACGAAGGCTATAATAATGTTAAATCTGGTGTAGAGAATAAGTATAAGTACAACGGCAAAGAACTCCAAGACGAGCTGGGGCTTAATGTTACGGCAATGGACTATCGACAGTATGATAGTGCGATAGGTCGTTTTTATAGTCCAGATGTTTTTTCTGAGTTATCCCATTCTATTACACCTTACCGTTTTGCATATAATAACCCTGTTTTCTTTAGTGACCCAACTGGATTATATGAAGTTGACGGAAATGGAAACATAACTATTACCGACAAAAAAGAGATTGCGATATTTACTGACTATTTGAAAAATAATCAAAAAGCATCTGTTAATGAAATGTCAGAGCATATTTTCGATGCAAATAATGGATTTGCTTACGAATTACAAGAGGTAGTACTCCAGAGCGGGAGCAAAAAGTCTGAAAATGATTTTCACGATAATGTTTTAAAACAAATTGGAGAATCACAGAAAAAAATAGAATCATTTGATGGTACAATATATTCTAATAATCAAGAATATGATGATGAAGGAATTCCAAATTCTGTTCATGCTGGAGCTGTTGGGTTAGCAAGTACAGTGGGGGATGCAGTGATGAAAGCGCGTTTTAGCGAAACTTTCAAAGCAATGCAAACTACTAATTTGACAACAAGTTTTACAAAGACACTTAAAACTACTGGTAAAGTTTTTCAAGTTGCAGGAGCTGCCGCTTCTCTTTACACATATTACCAAAGTGATGGCTCTGGTGCAGATAAGGCTCGATTAGCGGGTGCGGCAATTATTACAGGAACCGCTTTTATTCCAGTAGTTGGACCATTTTTATCTGTTGGACTAGGAGTATTAGACGGAGTAGGTGCTTTTGATGGACTTTACCAAAAATTTGACTAAATTATGAATATTATTTTTATTATTATTGGAATGAACGTTTCTATAATCTTTCTTTTTGACAAGAGGATTTTAGACAATAAAAAATACTTTAATATAATATTAGCATTTAATGCATTATTATTTTTGATTACATCACTACTTTTATTAAACAATGTAGCTTCGAATACTGCTATACGCTCATTATTTATCCCTTTAATTTGTCAATTAATCTACCATTATATGAGTAAATGGTATTTTAAGAAATATGATAGAAATTCAGATGACACATTTTGGACAATGAATAGAGAGTTGTATATAGATGGCTGGTTTAACGCTGTTTTTTGGATAATCTCGATTTTACTATTTATGCTTGTTCTTTGATCTATTAGATTATCATAATCTTTAAATTTTAAAAAAAGCCATTCCATAACGGAGTGGCTTTTGCTTTTATAGTACTTTAAAGTGTACCAAACTGTTAAAATAGAATTCCCGATCGCTCGCATATGCGCAACGACAGCGCGGAAATTCTTTCCGTGCCCGCAAAGATAATCGACAAATAATAGAAATAGAAAACCCCGCCAATCGGCGAGGTTTTTTTATATTATAAATATTCAATTGACAAATTTACTTTATCAATACACTTTTGTATTTGGCAATATTTTTTAATACAACCCCAGTACCTCTCACTACAGCTCTTAAAGGATCTTCGGCAATATAAACGGGTAAATCTGTTTTTTGAGAAATCCTTTTATCGAGACCACGAAGCATTGCTCCTCCTCCTGCCAGATATAAACCTGTGTTGTAAATGTCGGCAGCCAATTCGGGCGGCGTTAGCGAAAGCGTTACCATAATAGCATCTTCGATTCTAAGAATCGATTTATCCAGTGCTTTCGCAATTTCTCTATAGGTAATTTTGATCTCTTTGGGTTTTCCGGTAAGCAAATCTCTTCCTCGAACGAGCATATCATTAGGAGGTTGTTCGAGTTCTTCCATTGCGGAACCTACTTCAATTTTTATCGTTTCTGCCGTGGCATCTCCAATATACAGATTATGCTGTGTTCTCATATAATATAAGATGTCATTCGTGAAAACGTCACCGGCAATCTTGATCGATTTATCGCAAATTATTCCGCCAAGGGCAATAACCGCGATTTCGGTGGTTCCTCCTCCAATATCCACAATAATATTACCCTGAGGCAGCATAACATCAATACCCATCCCTATAGCGGCCGCCATAGGCTCATGAATCAGGAATACTTCTTTTCCGTTTACACGTTCGCACGACTCTTTTACCGCTCGCATTTCAACCTCGGTAATACCGCTGGGAATACAAACCACCATTCGCAAAGAAGGCTTAAAAAGATTTTTTTTAATTTCCGGTATATTATTGATAAACCAGTTAATCATTTTTTCCGACGCATCAAAATCTGCAATTACACCGTCTTTTAGCGGTCGGATTGTTTTAATATTTTCGTGTGTTTTACCCTGCATTAAACTGGCCTCTTTGCCTACAGCAATAATTTTTCCGTTTCTTATATCTCTTGCCACAATCGATGGACTATCTACTACAATTTTTCCGTCATAAATTATTAAAGTATTCGCTGTTCCCAAATCCATAGCTATTTCCACTATCATAAAATCAAATAAGCCCATAATATAGTTTTGTTTAAGAACGCTTGTTATTGTTGTTTTATTCTCTGTAAACAGCAGAATCCAGATACTTTAGTAAAAATTAACAACAAGTAAAAACGTTTTCCTGTTAAAACTTCAACTTAAAACTTCTTTAATTTTAAGTTTAAAATGAATCTGTTAAAATTGATATTCATTAGATTCAAAAAAATCGATTTAATCTTATACTTTATTAAAACCTACAAATTATGCAACTATAATTTATTTTCCTGTAATGAATACCAGTAACCTCTGCACTAAATTTGTAAAATACACGCCTTAAAAAAGTAAGCTTTACTATTTCTTTTAATAGAAAAAGACATAAAAGCTTCAGTCAGTAAAGAAGTTTAATTTAAAAAAATAGCGTTATGGAAAAGCAAAACAGCAACGAATACGGTCAGACAGACCCTGATTTTATTGATCAAAATACGCTAGTTGACGGAAATAGCATTCAAAGCGACGATCAATATAAACGAACCATTACTACAGAACCTATCCCGGAATTTGTAGAAGGCGACCCTGATTATATCGACCAGGAAACACTTGTTGATCATGACAATTATGCAAGAGATGAAGATCCGTACCGATATGAGGAAAAATTCAAAGAAGATCTAAATACTGAAATTGATCTTGAAAACATCTCTAATGTCAAATCAGAACAGACCGAAGATAAGGATAAAACCATCAATAAAGATACTTCTGTTAACAACAAACAGGATGATCTTAATAAAGACGATGAATAATCACATTATTAAAAATTAAAATTACAAAATGGCATACCTATCGTATGCCATTTTTTGTATTTAAAAATAACAAACTTTCCCTGCCCTTTGCATTATTTTCTTCAATTTGTCCTTTTCTAAAACTCTTTAGAAAGTTTAAAATCCTTACATTTACCCGCTGGCCAATCAAATTACGTTGCACAAACAATCAATTCAGGTAACGTTAAGCCAATTAATTTTAAGCAGTCAAGATGGAAAAATATACTGTATCAGTAGCATCGTTACCCTTAGATGATAATACAATATCGAATACGAAAATAAAAAAAGCTGATTTGTTACCCGATCCGGAATCTCGTCTGGATTCTATGGAAATGAAAGAAAAACCTCTTATGGATTCCACTATTCCGTTTAGAGATTTAACGAATGCTGCGACTAAAAAAGAAAGTATTGCCCAACTGATTGAAAAATTAGATGTAGAACACAACTTAAGATATCAAAAAACAGTCGAAGATACCTATTGCAATGTCTACTCTTATGACTATTGCTATTTTTCTAAAGTATATCTCCCAACCGTTTGGTGGACACCTGAATCTCTCGAAAAAGTTTTAAATGGTGAAGATGTAGAACCTGTTTTTGAGC
Organism: Flavobacterium sp. C3NV; assembly: GCF_046825355.2. Lineage (NCBI taxonomy): Bacteria > Pseudomonadati > Bacteroidota > Flavobacteriia > Flavobacteriales > Flavobacteriaceae > Flavobacterium > Flavobacterium sp. C3NV. The sequence goes on from NZ_JBKQBJ020000001.1 coordinate 146,461, forward strand.
AAACAGTCGATCGTATTTATTCCAGCGCCATACACGATTGGTTCCCGGAATGGGGAGCGAGTTTTGGCTGGGAAAGAATAGCTACGGTTGATGAAATGCAGAATAAGGTAAATGCCAATGGCGGAATTGGAATTATTTGTGCCAAAAGAAGAGAAAAAGGTCTTTCAGGACATATTGTTCCTGTTGTTCCTGAAACTGATTTGCATAAAGCATATCGCGAAAACGGAATTGTAGTATATCCGCTGCAATCGCAAGCCGGAAAACTGAATTACAATTACTTCGCAGAAATCAGGGAAGACTGGTGGAATGATGAGTTATATTCCTCCTACGTGCTGTATTATCACGAATAAAAACACATTTGGCAGAATTGTTCCGGCATTCAAAAAAAAATATTGATTATCAGCGAGTTAACTACTTGCAAATACGATAATAAAAAACTACTTTTGCAACTTAGAAAAAACAAGAATACTAAAAGTTGTGATTTAGCTATTCTCTTGCTTAAATTATTGATACAAAAGCAATTAATAACAATAGTGATTTTATAACCTTATTATAAAATTGTACTTCTTAATTGATGTTTCAGTCGATAAAATGGCAATAAATCTAAAATATAAATTCCTATCTTTTTAAAAGTAAACGAAAACTTTTATAATGGAGGCAACAATATGCTTAATCCGTTATAGGTTTCTTGGCTCTGGTTTTAACAGATTGAATTTATATTCCTGAATTAAAATGACTTTATAAATTAAAATAACCTTAAAAAAAGAAAGTAAGTATAAATGAAAGACAATCAGACAAAAAAATATTATTGGGGAATAGGATTGGAAAACGAAACCTACATGCAATTTGAAGAATCCCTAATAGTTTCTGGTGAATTTATACAAGAAAAAATTGGTTTTGAGAAATACAGTATCGATTATAGAAAATGTTACAAACCTGAAAGCTTAGCCCCTATTTTAAAGAAAGCTTTTGGTTTGAATGAAAACTATAAAGTGAGCAGAATGATGAACAGTCATTCGCTGGAAAAACTCGATATCAATTATCAGCACAAAATGTTATCTCCAATCAAACCATTAGTAGACACAGCAACTGGTGAAATGATTGCACAACCCACTGAAAATCCTGATTATCTGGGCAAATCGATCATGGAGCTTTTCCTTGAAGATCAGCCGTACAACATTCAGAGCATGATTACCCAAAGAAACAAAACGATGGGATCTGTACATTTTGATGGTGATTCGATCGAATTTGTAACCAAATATTTTGAGAACAGAACTATTGGTGAATCGTGCAAAGAACTAAGAGCTACTAAAAAACTATTCCTTGATAAAATCAATGAATCGTCTGTATTAAACGGAAAATTAAACTTTCCGGATTATAACAACGGACTTAATATGTTCATGACCAATCAGGAAAATCTGGTTTTGTTTAACAACGGAACGTACCATTTTCATATTACTTTACCATCTTTGACTGAAGACAGCCGAATTGTAGATTATACTGAATTCGAAAGAACACACGCCAATGCCATTTATTTACTGCAATGGTTTGAGCCTTTCTTTATTGCTACTCTTGGAAGCCCTGATATTATGGGCGTGATAAGTGATACTTACAGTCTGGACAAAAAATTTACTTTGGGCTCTATGCGAAATGCAATGTCGCGCTACATAGGCGTGGGAACGTATAACAAAGCCATGCCAAAAGGTAAAATCCTGACTTATAATGTAGATGATTTTAGAAAATTACTAAAATTTGAAAAAGAAGAAAACATTTGGTGGAGAGATCAAATTGAAGCTGATATGGAATATGAAATGTTATCTGAAGTTGGTCTTGATTTTAATCAGGAAAAAATGTACCAAAGCGGTTTCGAATTCAGAAGTTTTGATGAGTTTCCAGCCGAATACTTAAACGATGTTCTTTTTGGTATTATCCTAATTTGCGAGCATTCTTTAAACCTTCCTGATGTGCAATGGGCGCATGACAGTAAAGCATGGAATAATCTTGTTTTTAAAACTTTAAAAATGGGTTATGCTACTGAAATTAACAAGGAAGAAAAACAAGAAGTTCTGGATTTATTACAATTGTTAAATCCATCAGATGCTAATTACAATACATTAAAATCAGAATTTGAAGCCATCACATTATTAGATGAATTTTTCTTTAAAATTCTGGCAGTTTTACACGATATGTACAAAGACAATAACATTTGCCTGGATGCGATGTACGGACAAAAAACAAGTTCTCCGCCTCAATGGGACAACTTTAATAAATACCAGACCGAAAAGCATTTACAGCAAATTGGTGCTTTCTGTGAAAACTAAAATTCACAAAGCTGATTTTCAAAATATATTATAAAAAAACATCCCATCAGGAAAAATTTCTTTTTGGGATGTTTTTACATTTAAAAAAGTGCGTTACGCTACTTCTTCTACTTTTAAGATTTCCAGTTTTAGATTTCCTTTTTTAGCAGGCCATTCTACAACATTTCCTTCTTTATATCCTACCATTGCTATTCCTTCATCAGAAAGAATAGAAATTCTGTTTTTACTTACTTTGTTTCTTTCAGGGCCTACAAACACAACCGTTTTTTCCTCATTGGTTGTACAATCTTTATACGTTACTCTTCGGTTTACAGAAACAATATCTTCCGGTAAATCTCTTCTTAGTACCTGTGTGGCTTTTTTAAGTTCATGAAGCAATAATACTTCTTCTTCTACTGTTACTTTTTTTCTTCTTACGTGATCTTTAATTAAATCGTATATTCCTGTTGTTAAAATGATATTTTGTGATTGTGACATAACTTTCTGTTTGCTCCATACTTCATAGGTAAGATAATAACTCTTCATTGAATGACTTATAGCTCTTGTGTGTGTTGAATTCAATGATATCTTAATCCCAATGAAAATTGAAGATTAAATAAATGAGCATTCCGGATGAAAGAATCCCTGTCTAGAGTTTTGACAGGGCTTAATTAATAAACTCTTTCGAACTTTTTAAGAAAGTATCGTCATGCAAATACAATAACGTGCCCATAAGGCTCATCAAGTCATTATTTGTTAAATAAAAATTTGAAATCGTCATTATTAATTGCAATTAATTTTGTGCAAGTTAATCCCTTTTTTTGAAAGAAAAAACACTAAAAAACATAATTAAACGTTAACATCGGAGTTATTAAACACTTATCTAATAACATACAATTACGGAACAAAGAAAAACTCTCCCTGTCCCGTATTTAATTAATGATATAAGTAAAAAAAAAATATTTAATTACCCAATACTCTGGATTCAACAATTATAAAATATCCAGTTCGCTCTTTTATGAACCATTTTCCGTTTTCATTTATATATTTATCCTGGTATTTAACGCTATAATCCGTTAAAATGTTTTTGCCTTCAGATTCTCTTATCATTTTTATTTGAGAAAAAGAAACACCATTTGCTGCATCTCCATCTATTTCAACGTTATGTTGTCCGTTTAATGTGAAATAAGTTTTTACCTGAGCTGCGTGCACGCTAAATTCTTTTTCTAAATTATCCCTTCCGGAAACGTTTGCTGCTAAAAAGTCATTCATATAAACCTGATAAACGATATCCGGTGTAAAAACGCTCATTTGTTCGGCAATCTTTTTCTCGTCGCCTAAAATTGCATATACATCTATTAATTGTCTTAATTCTTCTTTTGTTTTTAAAATTTCTAGTGTCATGATTTTGTATTTAATATTCGGAAATTCTTTGTTGTAAATGATTTACAGATTCAAAATTAATTTATATTTGCTTACATTTTATTACTAGTTACTAAAAGGTTATTAGGTAATTTTTTAAAACCACTACATGAAAGATAAAATAGAAAAACCAGAAATGACTAAAGAATTTACCTCAGAATGCACTACAATGCTGGCAGCAGTAAGTGATGCTTTGTATGCTATTGGAGGCAAATGGAAACTAATGATTATTATTGCTATGGCAAGAGGAAATAACAGGTTTAGTGAGCTGCAAAGACAAGTTACCGGAATTTCTGCGCGGGTTTTATCCAGTGAACTCAAAGAACTTGAACTGAATGGTTTTATCATTAAAAAAGTATCTGTAGGATATCCCGTTCTAATAGAATATGAACTTTTACCTTATAGTCATACGCTCGAAGAACTCGTGGGCGCAATGACAAGATGGGGAATTCAGCACCGTCAAAAAATCAGAAGTGATCGCTCCGGCGACGTTTCATAAACACCTAAAATTTAATTTTATTATAAAAAAAAGACAATCTTTAAAAGACCGTCCTTTTTTATATTAATGAAGCATCAAAAAGTGTAATAATAGTTGTTGGAATTATCTAATTATCTAATTAATTTAAGGTATTATTTGATCATTTCGTAACTGAGCAAACAATTCAAAAAACGAATCTTTCGTATCTTTATAAGTAGCAAAACCAAGTTTTCTGCTTTTTGACATATCGGTCATTACTTCTAGAGGGCGCGATAAATCAAGATCTGTATGCCACGCAGAAGCCAATTGGTTTAAATCCTCTTCTATGAGCTGATGTTCATTTGTAATGGTTTTCCAGATCGCATCTTTTTCATTCATTACAGTTTCAAGTGGCTGTATCGTTCCGCTGTATCCTTCGTATTCGACATCAAACCATTCTGCTATTTTTGGCCACAGCCATTTCCATCTAAAAACATCTCCGTTTGCGATATTAAAAGCTTCATTATGAGCTTCAGGATTTGTTGCTGCCCAAATGATCTGATCTGCGAGAATTTTAGCATCCGTAACATCAGATACTCCATTCCATTCTGCTTCAGAACCAGGCCAGATAAACGGTGTTCCTTCTTTTTTACAAATACTGGCGTAAACGGCCAAAGTGGTTCCCATATTCATGGCATTCCCTATAGTTTTACCAATCAGCGTGTGCGGTCTGTGTATGTTCCAGCTAAAACCATCTCTTTTTGCGGCTTCATACACCTCGTCTTCCTGTGCGTAATAAAAATTTGGCAGGTCTAATCTTGGTTGCTCTTCTCTTAATGGCGTTTCCGGTAAAGTTCCTGTTGTAGCATAAGCATCAAATGGTCCTAAATAATGTTTTAATCCCGTAACTAATGAAACATGCTGAATCGATTTTTTTGGAGATAATACGTTTAATAAATTTCGAACCATAGCGCTATTTACCCTGATATTTTCTTCTTCAGTATCATTTCGCATCCAAGTTGTGAAAAAAACATGAGTTGGGGCAATTTCGCTTAAAGCGGAAACTAATGATTCTGTATTCATTAAATCAGCGGCAATAGGTTGTAAACCTTCAATATCATTTTTGGGATTTCTGGAAAGTCCAAAAACGGTCCATCCTTTTTCCAAAAGTTTTGTGGCGAGATTACTTCCGGCAATTCCGGTTGCTCCTACAACTAAGGCTATATTTTCGGCTTTTTCTTGTATTGATTTCATAAGTAATTTATTTTCTCCAAAATTACTTCATAAACCTTCCTCAGAAAGATGACCTGAAACAAGAAATTCGCTTGATCTAGATCAATTATTTGGGATCGAAAATGATATTCTTTTTAAGCCTGCTTAGGGTTTCAGGAGAAAGACCAAGATACGAAGCAAGTAAATTTTGTGGTATTCGTTTGATCAAATCAGGGTTGTTTTCTACAATATGTCTGTATTTTTCTTCTGCCGTGTGGGTATATGAACTTATTAATCTTCTTTCTTTTGTAATTAAACTATTCTGAAAAAGCAATCGAAAATAGCGATCCATCACCGGAACTTGTATCGTTAAGTTTTCGAAATCTTCTCTGGTAATGAGCAATACTTCTGAATCTTCCATGGCATCAATGCTGTAAAAAGAAATTCCACCGCTAAAAAAACTGCTCATGTCTGATGTCCACCAACCTTCGGGCGAAAACTGATTAATATGTTCATTCCCTTTTTCATCAACATTATAAGACTTTAAAAGCCCTTTAGAAACAAATGTCAAGTAATTACAAACATGTCCTTCAACCACTACAAATTGCTTTTTCTTTATTTTTTTAGGTTTAAAGAAAGTCTTTATCAATTCCTTTTCTGCAGGATTCAGAGAAACTTTTTCTTCAAGATGTTTGAAAATTATATCGTACATTTTAAACTATTTTACTTTATGAATGATGAAGCATAACAAATGTATGCTATTTATTTTTTAACTTTCATCATCTAAAAAAAACATACAATTAAGCTACCGTTTGGACACAAGTACAAAACAAACACGAATTGCACGAATTTGCACAAATTTTAATTGGTTAATTTAGTTTGTGAAATTAATTTCACGAAATGAATTAGTGCCAATTTGTGCAATTTGTGTTTAAAATTGATTTATAATATTTGTCCACACGGTAGGAGAATTAAGCCTGTTTTAATGCATTGATTAGCAATTTTAAAGAGTAAAGAAATGGTATTAGATTTTAAAATTTTCCCTCAGCTTCAAACAGAGCGATTGATATTGAGAAATATCGAAAGTACTGATGCCGAGTTAATTCACAAACTACGTTCTGATGAAGTTGTAAATCGATTTGTGGGCCGGGATAATTCATCAACAGTAGAAAAAGCAAAGGAGTTTATTCTCAAAATACAAAATCTGGTCGCGAAAAATGAAGGACTTTATTGGATCATTCGACTAAAAGAAAACAATGATTTAATTGGATCTGTTTGTTTGTGGAATTTTGATCCTGAAAATGAAATCGTTGAAATTGGCTATGAAATGTTACCCGAATTTCAGGGAAAAGGAATTATGACCGAAGCCCTCAAAGCAGTTACAAAACATACGTTTGAAGAAATAAAAGCAAAGATAATTACGGCTTTTCCGTCAGAGGATAATGTCAATTCTGTAGCGATTCTAAAAAAAATGAATTTTGAATTCGAAGACAAAAAGTATAATAATACGCATGAAAATGTAAACAATATTGCTACGTATACTTTACGAAACCGTACCCTTATTTAAAAACCAGATCAGGTATAAATACCTATACGGCAATCAGTAAAATATCTTTATTTTTATGTTGCTTTTGTATTCATAACTAATATCATCAAAATGGGAACACCTTCTGACCACGGACCATCAAAAGAATTAAAAAATCGTTCAACTCCAATTAAAGAGGGAATCCCGGTTAGAAATGCAGGAATTGTTCTTTTAAATGACTATATCATTATGCTCTTCGAAAGGTTAAATCTCGTTACGCATAACCAATTTGTTAGTGTTGAAGATCAAAAAAAAGCTGTTCAGTATTTACAATATGTTGTTACCGGAATCAGCGAAACAGAAGAAGCTTACTTACCCTTAAATAAAGTACTTTGTGGTTTATCACTTACCGATAATGTTCCTGATGCAATTGAAATTTCACCTGAAGATCGAAGCCTTATTGAAGGTTTAATAAACGCTGCTATTTCTTATTGGTCTGTAATTGGTGACTCGTCTATAGATGGTTTTAGAGGCAACTGGCTCGTTCGGGACGGAATCCTTACAGAATTTGATGAAAGATGGGAACTTACCGTCGACAAAAGAGCTTATGATATGCTAATAAACAAATCTCCTTTTGCTTTTTCAATTATAAAATATCCATGGATGAATAAGCCTTTGCATGTTAATTGGCCTTTTTAAAAAACTATAAAATCTGTAAAATCTATGTCCTCGACTATTCTTGAAAAACTTTGGAAACGTACTGTAAATCCTTTCCTAATTTCTGCTACAGATGAAACACAAAGCTGGAATGAGGAAATGAAAACCTTATACGAATTGGGTATTGGTATGGAAGACACACTACAGTTTTTATATTTTGAAAAACCTGATTTAGAAACTTTTAAATCCTGGATCAATTCTAAAAAAAGAAAAGATGCTACTGAATCTGATAATTTGATAGACAATGTACTCTCAAAAGATGACCTTGAATTCTGGAATAATAATGGTTATGTTGTTGTAAAAGATGCTGTTTCGAAAGAAGATTGCGAAGCTACACAACAAGCTATTTGGGATTTTTTAGAAATGGATCCTGATCAAAAGGAAAGCTGGTACAAAAGACACGAAAATCAAAAAGGACTGATGCTTAATTTTTCGGATCATGAAACTTTAAATAAAAACAGATTTTCGCCCCGAATAAAAAAAGCATACGAACAACTTTACAATACCGCGAATATTTACAAAACGATTGACAAAGTAAGCTTTAATCCGCCTGAAACCGCTGAATTTACTTTTTTAGGAAGTGCGCTCCATTGGGATACCAGCTTAAAACAACCTATAAAATTTGGACTTCAGGGTCTCCTTTATCTCACAGATTGTGGTGTCAATGACGGTGCTTTTCATTGTGTAGCAGGATTTCATAACCAAATAAATCAATGGCTGAACAATCTGGAACCAAATGAAAACCCAAGAGTTAAAGCTCTTGAAACATTACAGCCAAAACCTATTTTGGGCAATGCCGGCGATTTTATTATTTGGGATAACAGATTGCCGCATTGTGCAACGCCAAACAAAGGCAAAAGTCCCAGAATGGTGCAGTATCTTACTTATTTGCCTAATGATTTTAATGATTCGGGAGAATGGTTGTAAATTGAAACATTGAGGCAGTCGATTTAGAAACAACATCTTAGCTGCGTCAATTAGCTGATAATAATACAATTGTGCGATATAAATTCTATAATACTATTATTTTTGGAAGTTTCTACATTTGTTTATATTGATTTAAATAATGTATTATGACAACTTCCAATCACAAAAACAATATTTCGAGTGCGAGAACTTCAGAAAAAAAATCTGCGGTAAAGTCAACTTCATCAAGAAATAATGAAAAGACCACTATCGAAATCAAAAAAATCAGTCATAACAATCCGTAATTATTAATACAATACCTTTGAAATTACCCTTTTCTTATTACCTCAATCCCGATGTCCTTTTTCTGGCCAAAGATCTTTTGGGCAAAGTGCTTTTTACCCAAATTGATGGTGAAATAACTGCAGGCGTTATCGTAGAAACCGAAGCTTATTTTGGTGTTCAGGATAAAGCATCGCATGCCTACGGCGGACGTCGTACGAACAGAACTGAAACGCTTTATCAGCATGGAGGCATTTCGTATGTTTATTTGTGCTACGGAATTCACAATCTCTTTAATATCGTAAGCTCGGTCGAAGGCGAACCTCATGCGGTACTAATACGCGCCATAGAACCTCTTATAGGATTGGACATAATGGAAACCAGACGTAAAATAGCTGCCACAAAAGCCGCTATCTCTTCAGGTCCCGGATCTGCGGCAAAAGCTTTAGGTATCGATCGTACCTTTAATGAAAAAGAGCTCACAGGCGAAGAAATCTGGATAGAAGATCACAATATTCGCTATACCTCTGGCCAAATTGCAGCAGTGCCCCGTGTTGGTGTCGCATACGCGCAGGAAGATGCGCTCCTTCCCTGGCGTTTTTTTGTTACAGACAATAAATATGTAAGTAAACCCAACAAAATTTAATCTTAAATTTAAATGTACTTCTCACTTTTATTAACGCATCAAAACTTTACAAAGATCGTATCTATTTAACAATCAATGTTGTTTTTATTTTATCTTTATAATAAAATACAAACATTAATGTATAAAGCCACAATAAAAGTTTCAAAAAAAAGTTTTTTTTTCGATAACAAAATCACTAACTTGTTTAGAAATAGAGAATACTTTTTAGGTATTACTATTGTTTCAGGCAGGTAAATTCTATATTTTTTTCTAACAAATTATAGATATCGAAAACCTGAATTCATTTTTCTAACATCAAAAAAAAACAGATTTATATGCGAGTATCAGTCATCCGTAAAAACATAAAATTTACCCCGGATTCTAAAAGAGTTGTTGCAAGATATTTTATGAATGGCGAAGAGCGGACCAAACAAATGGTCGCACGCATAATGACCCTGGACGAAAAGCAGGTATTAGAAACCTTAGAACAAACGCTTCGCGAATTTGCAAGACGCCACCGAAATATTTCGGCGATCTTTTTTAGACATTGCGAAAAAATAAAACCAATCATCGAATCCATGCAAATCGACTATGAGGCAATATCTCTTGATCGAAAGATGCTCATAGGTTCTTATTGTACGATGGAATACGCGATAGAATCTGCCGCGATTTTTAATCCTTCGATTATTGAAGATTTTGATCAGTCAGGTCTTGAAGCCGGCGAAAAACGCGTAATCATTTCTTTTCGTGCCACGGGTGAAGGTCATATTTCATCAATAGTTTTTAGAAGAGGAATCCTTGATAAGGATAACAATCTTCTGGTGATGAAGATTGGTCATAATATCGACAAGGCCGAAATTGAGCATAAAACCTTATTCAATAAAGAGCGTTTTTTATTGAAACTGTCCGAAATGCATACGCAGGACAAATACATTGCGCAAATCATGCAGGACTTACCTGATGAGTTTGAGTTTGCTATATTAAAAAGTATGGTCAATACCGCCTTAAGTGACCCGTCGATTCGTCAGGAAAGAAGAACAGCACTTGAAGAAATACTGTGGCTTGCTGATTCATTTTATGATTTGCAGTTCAAACACGATTCTGATCTTACAGAACGTGTTATATTTCCGATATCTGAGTCTGAAAGCCGTGGTATCGAGGATGCGCGTTTTGTACGATTTGAGGATGAAGATGGATCAAGCCGCGTTATGGCTACTTATACGGCATATAATGGTCACGCCATATTACCTAAACTTATTTCTACCGAAGATTTTTACACCTTTAGGGTAATGCCTTTGCATGGCGCGGGCGCTCAGAATAAAAACCTGGCTTTATTTCCCAGAAAAATAAAAGGTAAATATGCCATGCTTTCGCGAATTGATGGCGTAAACAATTACATTATGTATTCTGACAGGGTTACACAATGGAATGATCCTATTCTTCTTCAGGAACCGCGTTATACCTGGGAGCTTACACAAATAGGAAATTGCGGTTCACCACTTTGGACTCCGGATGGATGGCTTGTTATTACTCATGGTGTAGGCACAATGCGACGTTATTGTATTGGTGCCTCATTATTAGATCTTGAGGATCCGTCTATAGAAATAGGAAGACTTTCAGAACCTTTGCTTTCACCTCTTGAGGACGAGCGAGAAGGTTATGTGCCTAACGTTGTGTATTCCTGCGGATCTATTATACACAACAATAGCCTGATATTACCTTATGCCGTATCTGATTATTCTTCTACTTATGCTGTAGTCGATATGGGAGAGTTGATCGATGCGCTTAAAAAAAGTAAATAAGTCACACGCCATAATATTAATTGCTTTCTTTTTTAAGGAAGCAATTTTTTTCGTATTTGTACAATTTTAGCGTAACATTTCACATTAATTTTGAGTCTTTCTAAAACAGTACAATTTAATATTGATCGAAAATCTGTCGGTCATTACTATTTCTCTGTAACTTCCTATGGCAGCAAGATAGCAGCTGTCTTAACTGACTCAGATTACAATGAAAAAATATACAATAATAATCTTCTTAATCGTCGCTCCTTTCACCTTTGGTCAAACACCAATAGATAGTATAAAAGCAATTATAAAACAGGAAGTTACCAATAAAAGAAGCAAAAGTATTATCATAGGAATTGTTGATGCCAACGGCAGGCAGATAGTTGCAGAAGGCCAACTAAGTGATAACGATTCCAGATTGCCTGATGGTAATACCATCTATGAAATAGGTTCCATTACAAAAGTATTTACTTCGTTGTTATTGGCAGATATGAGTTTAAAACAGCAGGTTAATGTTCATGATCCTATATCAAAATTTCTGCCTGGAACTGTAAAAACACCTATACGGAAAGGAAAAGAAATTTCGCTGCTCAGCTTATCAACGCATCGATCCGCAATGCCGCGTTTTCCATACAATACAGATCCAAAAAATCTGGACGAACCTTATATTGACTATAGTGTAAATCAATTATATGAATATGTAGCACATTTTGAACCATCTTTTGATATTGATTCAAAATGGCAATATTCGAATGTGGCTTATGGCGTATTGGGCACTGTACTGACTTTGGTTGCGCAAAAAAATTTTGAGGCTCTAATGACAGACGAAATTTGTAAGCCTTTGCATCTCAATAGCACCGTTATCTCATTAACAGCAAAGCAAAAAGAAAATTTAGCCATAGGGCATGCCGAAACCGGTACAAAAGTTGGACTTACAGAATTAGGTGCAATAGAAGCCGGCGGAGCATTGCGATCTAACGTAAATGATCTTCTCACCTTTGCAGAGGAAAATATGGGATTAATTAAAACAGAATTGTTTCCTGCAATGAAACTCACTCATGTCCTGCAGGCAAAAAAGGACGGAAACGATACTTACACCACAATGGGTTGGACTCTTGACAATAACGATGGACAAAATTTACTTTTTAAAGATGGCGGAATGCCGGGATACTGCACATTTTTAGGCATAGATAATAAAAATAAAATTGGTGTAGTAGTTTTGTCCAACTCTAATAATTCAGTATCAGATATTGGCAGATATATTCTGGATTCGAGACATAAAATAGAGCCGTATCAATATCCCTGGCAATTATTAGATACACTTCGAAAAACGGTTCAATCTAAAGGAATTAATGCTGCAATTGCATTATACTATCAACTAAAAACAGCCAAAAATCCCGAATTGCTTTTTAATGAAAATCAACTGAATTATTTAGCTGGTGAATTAAGGAAATCCGGCAAAACAAAACAGGCTATCAAATTGTATGAACTCAACGTAAAGGAATATCCTGGTGCTGTTCTTGCTAATGAAAGTTTGGGAGAAATTTACAAACGAACCAAAAAAAAGAAAATGGCGATTATTTATTTTGAAAAAGCCCGCGAACTGGATCCTCAAAATCCGCATTGGAATTATATTCTGGACAAACTCAAAAAACGCTGATGCAAAAATTCAATTCTTTTTTTAGTAAAAACTAAAAATGAATGTGCGACCACCAAAACAATTCGACATCTAAAACGAATTTATCTATTAAAAAAATAAAGATCCCGCCTCATAAATAATACATTCAAAAGGCAATAAATATGTTAATTGAATGTTTTAATAAAAAGAGTTAATTGATTTAAAATTTAATGATTAACTTGTATATACTTATTAATATATCTAACATTTATGAAAAAAATATTGTTTTTGGTCACTATATTGGGGATTTCTTTGCAAGGATATTCTCAAAAAGAAATAAAAGATAAATACAAACCAATTCCGGCTAAAAATTCTGATATAAAAGAATCTTTGCCGCCAACGGAGACTCCGCCAAACGATCCTCCGCCTTTAAAAGAATCAACCGTTTTAAAAATAGACCCGAATGAACTTTATAAAAATAATACGCTGTACAAACCCGAAGCAAATGTAGAAGGTATTTTTTACAGAAGAAATGAATATTTAGGAGGTTTTGTAACCAATACAGCTACTTCTACCATTCGATATCGCGATGCGGCTTTTGTAGATGGAGATAAAATAAAGGTGTATTTGAATGATAAAGTTATTGAAACCGAAGTAATCCTAAATGGCGATTTTCAGGGTTTTAAAATAAATTTGGTAAAAGGAATCAATAAAATCGATTTTGAAGCCTTAAACGAAGGTTCAGCGTCACCAAATACAGCTGAATTTCAGGTTTATGATGATAAAGGAGCTGTTATTCAGGCAAGCCAATGGAATGTTGGTACCGGTTATAAAGCTACTATTATTTTATACAAAGAATAAATATTAGCAAGCCCATAAGTAACCCGACAAAGAAAATTTTACCGCAAAGTTCACAAAGAATTACGCAAAGTTCGCGAAGTTTTGTGAATTACGCTTTGCTCTAAGATCACAAAGGGATTGTGTTAAAGCATAACTTAATAACATTACCCATAAAGACGTTTGATAAATTGTGTCTGTAATATAATGTATCTTTTTGCGATTCAATCAAGCGTTCCTACGGAATGTAAAAAAGGCATTGCGAGAATATCTTTCTATACGAAAATATCATCAAGTTAAGTTTTTTTAACGCAATCTTGTCAGGCTGAGCGAAGTCGAAGCCCATAAGTAACCCGACAAAGAAAATTTTACCGCAAAGTTCACAAAGAATTACGCAAAGTTCGCAAAGTTTTGTGAATTACGCTTTGCTCTAAGATCACAAGGGGATTGTGTTTAAAGCATAACTTAATAACATTGAACATAGGGACGTTTGAGTGAATCGTGAGAATATCGTCCCATACGAAAATATCATTAAGTTAATCTTTTACAAAATAAGATTATTGCAAATCCGTTTTTATCCGCGTTTTTACGAAGTAAATCTGTTTTATCCGCGTCAAAATGAGACGCTGATTTTACTGATTCACTAAAGCGAAAACGCTGATAAAAACGGATTTTCTAATTGCTTTCCTGATTAAGGGCTACCGATTAAATGTTCCGATGGAACAAAAGCAAATAAATTGAACGTAGGAACGGGATCAGGTCTGTCTGCTAAATGATTTTTTACTAATTACACCCAACGGGTTAAGATATAGCAAAAATAGATGGTAACTCCTATAATGATTGCCGCCGCGCTAAGTAAATTGAGCCTGACACGATTGTGATGACGCTCGATTTTAGCGATTCTTTCATTTAATCTTTCGTTTTCCTCGTCTATCATTTTCTGATATTTGTCCTCCATACTTCCAATATTATCCATTTTTACCGTACTTACGAAGTATTACACTTCTTGGTTTTAAACTTATTTAAAGTATTGGAGTTTTTATTCAGAACCAAAAAAAAATCCTTACTTCCTTATATTCAATCCTTTATTAGATTTAGAATATATCTTAAATAAGCCTGCACTACACTTTCGTAAAAATCTTATTGAATAGACTGATTTTATACCTGTATTTCCCATAATAAATGATATATTTATAACCCTAATTTTAGTATGGAATCCTTATTTCCGGACACTTCTTTAGGCGTATTACAGAAAAAGCGAAAGTAAAATCTTAAGCGACCTCAACACTTTATCAAATAAGCTTTGATATGGGGTTTTAATTATCATCAAAAACAAATTATTCAATAAAAATGGAAAAAGATTTACTTTTAATGGGAGCCAATGCTTTACGAAAAGCGGCTTTGAATGAACAGGCAAAAGATTATATTTTATCTAATGAAGTGCTGTTTAAAACCATGAAAAAAGCGGCAGATCGCTATATTGGAGGTGAAACACTCGAAGAAACCATTACCAAAGTCAAAGAACAAAATAAACAGGAGTTTAAATGTTCTATGGAGTTTATGGGTGAAAATACCCTAACAGAGAAAGAAGCTTCTGAAGCTACTAATGAGTTTATTAGAATCGCTCAGGAAATTAAATTACAGCAACTCAATTCGACAATTTCTCTTGATCTTTCGCATATTGGTTTAAAAATATCAAACGAATTATGCCTTAACAATTTGACTTCTATATGCCAGGAAGCCGAAAAAAAGAATATCGAAGTAACGATTAGTGCAGAAAATATCGAAATAACAGATTCTGTTATCGACATTTATAAAACAGCTGCTAAAACTTTTACCAATACATCAATCACACTTCAGGCTTATTTGCACCGATCAAAAGATGATTTTGAGGATTTAATAAAAGAAAACGGAAGAATCAGAATCGTTAAAGGCGCTTTTGAAACTCCCGAAAATCTTTCGATACCAAGAGGAGCTGCGCTTGATGAACGCTATTTGTATTACATCGATCAATTATTGTCCAGAAATCACCGTTGCGCTATTGCTACTCATCATGATCTCATTCAGAAAGAAGTTGTTGCATTAGTTGAAAACTATAAAACGAGCAAGGATTTGTACGAATTTGAAAGTTTATACGGAATTCAGACACAACAACTTATCAATTTAAAAGAACAAGGATATCCTACAAAACTATATTTTGTTTATGGTAAAGAATGGTATTTGTATTTGTGCAATAGAATTGCAGAATATCCATTGAATATATTTCAGGCTTTAAATGATATTGTAAACTAATGATTTAAGATCAATTGACTTTTTGCTGTTGAATTGTATCCTTATGAATTTCTTTCCAGACAATGCCTAGTTTTTCACTGTCATTTTTTCTGATCTGATTGGCTAAGGCAATATTATCAGATAATTTTTGTCCGTATGACGGAATCATTTCTTTAATTTTAGCTTGCCATTGCGGAGTTTCAAGTTTAGTTTTATAGCATTTCTCAATTACTTTGAGCATAATAGAAACTGAAGTTGAAGCTCCCGGCGAAGCGCCCAATAAAGCCGCAACACTCCCATCTGATGCTGTAACAACTTCGGTACCAAATTGCAATATTCCGCCTTGAGTGGTTTCGTCAATTTTTATGACCTGAACTCTTTGTCCGGCAACTTTGAGATCCCAGTCTTTCATTTTTGCTTTCGGAAAATATTCTCTTAAAGCTGCTAAACGCTGTTCCGGTGTTAATACCACTTGTTCTACCAAATATTTGGTAAGCGGCACATTGTCCAGTCCGGCTTCTAACATGGGTCTGATATTGTAAAAATTAAAAGATGCGGGTAAATCGCCCCAGGTACCGTTTTTAAGAAACTTGGATGAAAATCCTGCAAAAGGACCAAACAGGAGTTCTTTTTTTCCGTTAATGATTCGCGTATCCAGATGCGGAACAGACATTGGCGGCGAGCCTACAGAAGCTTTTCCGTATACTTTTGCCTGATGCTGTGCTATGATTTCAGGATTGTTACAAACCAGCCACTCCCCGCTTACCGGAAATCCGCCGTAACCTTTTGCTTCCGGAATATGTGTTTTTTCAAGCAAAGGCAATGTCGCACCGCCCGCACCAATAAAAACAAATTTAGCATCGATGGTTTTGGTGGTATTGCTTTTTAAATCCTTTACATACACTTTCCAGGTTCCGTCGCTATTTCTTTTAAAATTAGTTACCTCGTGATTGAGTTCTAATTTCATTTTGCCTGCTTTCAGTAAATTCGAAGCCAGTTCTGCGGTTAATGATCCGTAATTTACATCGGTACCAATATCGATTTTGGTTGCCGCTACTTTTTGAGAAGGATTACGGCCGTCCATTACAAGCGGAATCCAGCTTTTGATTTGTTTTTGATCATCAGAAAATTCCATTCCGGTAAAAAGCGGTTCTTTTTGCAGGGCCAAATATCTTTTTTTCAGGTATTTGACATTCTCATCACCAATAACAAAACTCATGTGAGGCGTAGGATTGATAAATGTTTTGGGAGGTCCAATTTTTCCTTTGGATACTAAATACGACCAGAATTGTTTTGAAATTTCAAACGATTCGTTAATCTCAACCGCTTTATGGGTATCGATAGTTCCGTTACTAAGTTCCGGAGTATAGTTGAGTTCGCAAAGTGCCGAATGTCCTGTTCCGGCATTGTTCCAGGCAGATGAACTTTCTTTGCCCACAGCATCGAGTCTTTCGTAAGTAACAATAGACAAGTTAGGATCAAGTTCGTTAAGCATATTGGCCAGGGTTACGCTCATAATTCCGCCGCCTACCATAACCACATCGACGGTTTCTTCGGGATTACTTTTTTTCTCTGTGCAGGATCCTAAAATCAGGATGCACAACAAACAGCTAATGCCCCTTTTCATTTGTAACTGATTTCTATTAAAATAGTGATGATTTTCGAGATCGAAAACAAAAACAGAAACACAATTAATCCTGTCAAAAAGCTAAAGGCTGGTAAAATCCATCCACCAATTCCTCTTGGTGTAAACAATAGATAAAGTGTTCCTATTAAAGCGCCTAAACCAATGAGATAGGATAAAAACAAAAATATTGAAGCTAATATTTTTAGAGTTTTTTGTTGTTTCAAAATGTCAGCGGAAGTAAAAGTTGTCATAGTATATTTTTATAAGTTATTAATAATAAACATTTTATATCCTTATAAAGATAAATAAATATTTAACTACTTCTTACAAAATGCATTACGGTTTATTCTGCTCCTCATTCTTGTTAATGCTTTTTTCAATTCAATACCATCACCAGTCTCTTTCCATTGCTTTTCTTCTACAGCTATTA
Organism: Flavobacterium sp. C3NV; assembly: GCF_046825355.2. NCBI lineage: Bacteria > Pseudomonadati > Bacteroidota > Flavobacteriia > Flavobacteriales > Flavobacteriaceae > Flavobacterium > Flavobacterium sp. C3NV. Next base: position 164,477 of record NZ_JBKQBJ020000001.1, read on the forward strand.
ATTCTAATTTTGCGATGATTTCTGCAAGATTATTTTCTAAAGAAATTTTGCCGTGGCGCCATTCTTTTTTATAAGAATCCTTTCTGATCTTTAAAATAAAAACTCCGCTCTGAATGTAATCAGAAGTATAAAATTTTAAAAACAAAAAAATTCATCACCTATACATAATTTGTACAGATGATGAATTATTCAAAATACCGGCTTACTCTACTCCGCCACCCAGGGCACGATATAGGTTGATGGCTGCATTTAGTTTTTCTAATTTAATCGCAACAACATCAAGATCATTTTGCAAAGCGCTGTTTTGCGCTACAATAACCTCAAGATATGTCGCCATTCCGCTTTTGTACAACAAGTTGGCGTCATGTGTTGCTTTATCCAAAGAAACCGACTTTTCGGTAGCCAATTCCATTCGTTTATCTGCATTTTTTAGTTTCGACATCGCATCAGAAACTTCTCCAACCGCTGTAATAAAAGATTGTTTGAACTGCACAACAGCCTTTTCCTGTTCCAGAATTGCAATTTCATACGCTGTTCTTAACTGGCGTTTCTTGAAAATGGGCTGTACCAAATTGGCCGCAATTGTTTTGGTTACCGATCCCGGAAAATTAAACCAGGTATCAAATTCAAAAGAGTTAATCCCAATTGACGGACTCAGACTCAATGTTGGATACATCGTTGCTTTTGCAAGTCCCGTTTTAGCATTGGCAGACATAACGGCGTATTCAGCAGCTTTTACATCCGGTCGTCGGCTTAAAAGCGCTGCCGGAACTCCTGAAGGTAAAGCCACATTAAGTTCTGCTGCGTCAAGATTTCCTGCACGTGTGATGCTGTCAGGATATTCACCACACAAAATTTGTAATGCATTTTCCTGAACCGCTATATTTGCCTCTGCTAAAGGAACCAACAATTCTGCTGTTTTTTTCTGAGCTTCTGTCTGATACAGTGCCAAAGAACTAATCAAACCTGAATTGTACTGCATTTGCATCATACTCAAAGTACTATTACTCAAATCAATGTTTTTCTGTGCAATTTTAAGCTGCTCGTCGAGTCCTAAAAGATTATAATAAGACTGCGCTACCTGAACAATAATTCTCGTTTTCAATGCCGAAAGATTTTCTTTTTGGGCAAAATAACCCGCTTTGGCATCTCTCTTTTGCATAGCGGCTTTTCCCCAAATATCAGCTTCCCACGATAATCGAAGGTTGGCACTATAATCGTCCAGATAATCTTTACTGGTAAATTGTGCACTCAAAGAACCGTTAAGCGAATTTTTAGACTGATAACTTCTGCTTGCTCCTGCATCAAAATCAAGTGTTGGCAATAACGACAATTTTGCCTGTTTGTAAGTAAGATCAAGCTGTTCCATACTTTTCATCGCAATAAGCACCTCGTTGTTTTTAACGAGGGCTTTTTCGATTAAACTCACCAGCATAGGATCTTTGTAGTAACTTTTCCAGGGATGCAAAATGGTATCTCCGGTCAATGTTATTTCTTCACGATATTTCTCAGGCGCATTTAAATCTGTTCGGGAATATTTTTTCCCTACTACGCAGGATGTCAATAAAACACCTGCAAATAAAGAAATTCCAATTTTATATAGTACGCTCATTATTCTTCTTTTATAGTTTGAATTACAATCTTTTTACCGGATACTTTTTCCTGTAAATACTGAAAGAGGATAAAAAGTAACGGGATTACAAAAACTCCCAAAACCACTCCGCTAAACATCCCGATAGCAGCACTTACACTTATCGATCTGTTTCCTACTGCTGTTCCTCCTGAAGCAAACATCAACGGAATCATACCTACAATAAAGGCAAGGGATGTCATGATAATAGGTCTTAATCTCGATCTTGCTCCTTCTATCGCTGCTTCGGCTATAGACAAGCCTGCGTAACGCCTTTGAAGGGCAAACTCTACAATAAGAATCGCATTTTTGGCCAAAAGTCCGACCAGCATGATTAACCCGACCTGCACATAAATATTATTGTCCAGTCCTACTGCTTTTACTCCTGCAAAAGCACCCAAAATTCCGGTTGGAATAGAAAGTAATACAGCAAGTGGCAATAAATAACTTTCGTATTGTGCTGCCAATAAAAAGAAAACAAACAACAGACATAATCCAAAAATGGCAATGGTTTGATTTCCTCCGGCTTTTTCTTCGAGACTTAATCCTGTCCATTCGTAACTGTAATCAGATGGTAATTTGTCCAGAACCGTTTCAAGATTCCCCATAATTTGTCCGTTACTGAATCCCGGTAATGCAACAGCCGTAATATTCACCGAATTATAAAGATTGTAACGGTTTACGGATTCCGGACCATACACTTTACGCAATTTGACAAGTGATTTTACAGGAACCATTTCCATTTTGGCATTTCGAACAAATATTTCGTTGAAGGCATCCTGATCTGTTCTGAAAATTCCATCTGCTTTGACATTCACTCTGTAAAATTTTCCAAATCTTGAAAAATCTGCCGATTGATCTCCGGCAAAATAAGTCTGGATATTGCCTAGCATTTCACGAATGTTCACTCCCATTTGGCTTGCTTTTTCTTCATCAACCTCCAGTTCAAGCTGTGGATAATCTGCTCTAAAAGTAGTATACGCATATTGTACTCCGGGTTGCTGCATGATCTGTCCAATAACTTTATCAGCCATAGCTTTTAGTGTGGCCGGATCACGCGCTGTCCTGTCCTGAAGCACTATTTCGGCACCACTGGTTACACCAAATCCTTCTACAGGCGGCATTCTTAATACCATTATCTGACCTTCTTTTATGACAGATAATTTACCGTTGACCATATTCAAAATTTCTTCGATGTCCTTAACGGCTCCTCTGTCTTTTTTAGGTTTTAATTTTATAAATCCTAATCCGTAAGCGGTACTGGCACTATTACTCAAAATATTAAAACCTGTAATACTGGTATTGACATCAATCGCTTCAATAGTTTCAAGTTCTTTTTCCATTTTTTGAATCACTTCTGTAGTACGATCTAAAGCGGTACCTGGAGGCATTGATAAACTATAAAGCATAAAGCCGTCATCTTCCATTGGAACAAAACTTTTAGGAGTATTCATCATCATCACAATAGCGATGGCGCTTATTCCTAAAACTAATCCTCCTGCAAGCCATTTTCTACCAATAAGAAAACGAACTCCTTTGATATATTTACCTGTCAGGTTGTTGAAACCTGAATTAAACCCAACAAAAAAACGTTCTTTAAATCCGTTTTTATGTTCTTCTCCTTCATGTTTGCCGCTATGGCTGTTCTTTAATAAAAGAGCACATAATGCCGGAGTAAGTGTCAATGCATTTACTGCCGATATAATAATGGCAATAGCCAATGTATAAGCAAACTGCTTGTAGAAAATACCAGAAGATCCGGTCATAAAACCAATTGGGATAAATACCGCCGACATGACCAGCGTGATCGAAACAACGGCTCCTGTAATTTCTGCCATTGCACTATGCGTCGCTTCTTTAGCCGAAAGGCTCGAATCTTCTTCCATTTTACTGTGAACGGCTTCGACGACCACAATCGCATCATCGACGACAATACCAATCGCGAGAACCAATGCAAAAAGCGTCAGGATGTTGATCGTAAATCCAAATACCAACAGGAAGAAAAAGGTTCCTACAATCGCAACTGGAACCGCAATAGCCGGAATAATCGTAGAGCGGATGTCCTGAAGGAATATAAAAACGACTATAAAAACCAGAATAAAAGCTTCTAACAAGGTCGATTTTACTTGTCCGGTTGCTTCGTCCAGTCTTTCTTTGGTACTCATTACATTGACATACTTAATACCCGGAGGAAAAGATTTCGATAATCTTTCGACTTCCTTGTTGATACCAATTTCGATATCATTGGCATTTGAGCCTGATGTTTGTAAAATCGCCATAGTAACGGCATTCTTAGAGTTCGATTTGTTATCACCACTATAAGAGATTGAACCAAATTCCACACGTGCAACATCTTTAAGCCTTAGGATATTATTGCCATCAGTTTTAACGACAATGTTTTCATATTGCTCCGGTTTGTTTTTCTTTCCCTTATATCGAATAACGTATTCTAGTGCTGCTTTCGATTCTTCTCCCAATTTTCCCGGAGCCGATTCTAAACTTTGATCTGCAATGGCGCGGGTAACATCTGAAGGTACTAAACCTGCATTGGCCATTTTTCGCGGATCAAGCCAAACACGCATCGAATAATCTTTTTGTCCAAAAATTTGCACTTGCCCTACACCCGGAACACGTTTTATTTGCGGTACCAAATTGATGTTGGCATAATTCTGCAAAAACAATTCGTCGTACTTTGCATTATCGTCTGTATAAAGGTTGAAAATAACAATCATACTATTTTGCTGCTTCGAGGTCGTAAGTCCCATTCTGATTACTTCCTGAGGTAGTTTTGGCGTTGCCTGCTGTACTCTGTTTTGTACATTTACAGCAGCCTGATCAGGATCGACACCTTGTTTGAAAATGACACTAATCGAAAAAGATCCGTCATTACTCGCAGTAGATTTAATGTACTGCATGTTTTCAACCCCATTAATCTGTTCTTCAAGCGGTGTTACCACAGAACGTATAACGGTTTCGCTATTTCCTCCGGGATACGAACCACTTACCATTACGGTTGGCGGTGAAATATCAGGAAACCTGGTTACCGATAATCTTGTAAGACCTATGATACCTAATATCACCAATACAATGGAGATAACTGTAGCCAATACAGGCCTGTCTATTATTTTTTTTAACATGGAAAATGTTATTTATATTAAAAACAAAAATTTATTTGTTGCTTTGTGGTTTCGCCGCTGTTTTTGGCACTACTTCGACACCATCATAAAGCAAATCGATACCGTTTAATGCAATCTTATCACCCGATTTTACGCCGCTTTTTACAAAATAATCTGTACCTGCACTGCCGGCAATTTCTATAGGAACCATGGCTACTTTGTTACCTTGTTTTAGAACATAAACAAAGAATTTATCCTGAATATCTTTTACACTGGCCATTGGAACTGTAATTACCGAAGCCAAATTGCTATTAAGCACTACGCGGGCAGAACCTCCTGAACGCAATTGCTTTTTAGGGTTAGAGAAAACGGCTTTTAAAGCAATACTTCCTGTCGTACGGTCGATATTACCACTGGCTACTTCCAGTTTTCCTTTCTGCTCGTATACACTGCCATCTGCCAGGATTAAATTTACGGTTTGGTTGGATTTTGCATCTTTAGAAAATTCTAGATAATCTGCTTCGCTTAAAGAGAAATAAACAAAAACGGTATTGATTTCTGAAAGAATGGTAAGGGGAACAGCATCCGTTGGTGTAACCAGATTTCCTACTCTATTCGGAATCCTGCTGATGTAACCGCTTACGGGAGCTTTTATCAAAGAAAAATCGGCGTTAAGTTGTGAAGATCCCAATGCTGCTTTTGCCTGAGCTGCCTGAGCCGATGCTGCATCGTAATTGGCCTGCGCTGTTTTTAACTGCATGTCTGAATATACTTTTGCATCCACAAGCGGTTTGATTTTTTCGATTTCTAATTTGGCATTGGCAAGGTTTGCCAAAGCACTTTTGTAAGCTGCCCGGCTGTTATTTACCTGCTCTGCATAAACATCTGCTTTTATTTTAAACAGCGATTGTCCTTTGGTTACATAATCTCCTTCTTTAACATAAATAGCTTCAAGATAACCTGAAACCTGCGCTTTTATGTCAACATTTACGGTACCTTCGATAATACCCGGATATTTTTTTTCTACTTCGCCAGTAATCGATTTAGCCTGAAAAAAATCTACTTCAGGTTTTGGCGGTGCCATACCTTCCGGTCCGCTTTTACCGCATGAAGAAAAGCTAATGATAATCAATAAAACTACCATTTTGCTGAGTGTTTTATTATTTTGAAAAAATTGTTTTGTCATTTTATTTCACTTTTAATGAATACATAGGATTTGATGACAAAATAACAACCCAAAAGCCCCTTAAATCAACGGAACTTTACCCAACCGTATTTTTTTGATGCTGAAACGAACAATAGAACAACCGAGAAAAACAGTACGCTGATAGTACTGTAAGGAAGATTTAATCGAAAGATTTGTAGATGGTAACGGGTCTTTTTTTACCGCGCAAAATGATGGTTTCAATTGCTGTAAAATTATCCTGATCAAAAGAAGTTAATTGTTCGAAAAAGGACTGCGTGATCAGAAGATTTGTTTTGTAATCATTGCATAAATCACGAACTCTCGCTGCCGTGCTAAGGACATCTCCGTGATAAGCAATTTCGGTTTTAATTTGCCCGATTTCTGCAACGGTTACAAGTCCTTCGTTAATCGAGGCTTTGAACCTTGGAACCAAACCAAATTTACGCTGATACACCTCTTTTTTTTCTAATAAACGAACGGCAAAAGCTTCATAAAGTTCAATACATTGCTGTCTTTTAAAACCTTCTTTTACTTTCCAGGTAAGCACTGCTTCGTCGCCTACATATTGGTAAACTTCGGCATTATACTCTACTAATATTTCTGATAAATCTGTAAAACATTCCTGCAATAAAAGACTGTAATTGTAATGACCCACTTCTTCTGCAACTGTAGTCGAAGAACACATATCCAGGAACATAAAAACCCTGTATTCTACAACAGGAATCATATAATTGCCGCGTAAAAGATTTTTGAAATAATTACTTCCTAACCTACGGCTAAAAGCCTGTAAAAGGGTAATAAAAATATGAACGATTAAACAATAGACCGTAAAGCAAGTCAGCCATTTTGCATTGACCTGAATTGCAAACCAATTATCGATTATGATGTAATGCACTTTGTTAAGTTCGATTATGATCAAAAGGCCAAGAAAACAGACTATTAAAAATAAAAGACTTCGAAGTAATGTAACCAGTAAAATTCCGTAACTGCGAAAAATTCTGGGATAAACCAATTCTTGTAAAAGAAAAAGAATGGTTCCCATAAAAACACCAACCGTTAAAGCTCCCGTTATTTCTGAGAGTAAAAAATCCTTCACGCAAATTTTACGGGTAATAAAAAATTCATCCTCGATCATGCTGTATGTCATGAAGACATAGAACAAAAAAGCAGCAATCCAGAGCGCTATAATCTGCAGGTATTCTTTGAACTTTAAAAATGTTTTTAGGGAGTATTTCATTAAAGATAATTTTGATACAACTCAAACCAAAAAAGATCATTTTGATTCGAAATAATATGTAGCAAAATTAAACCTGTAATAAACGTAAATGCAGGAAAGTATTACCCAAACGGTGATTAAATGAACCGAATAGTAAGTTATACCGCCTAAAATGAAGTTTGAAAATTATTCTAGCGATCCATCCATTGCTTGAAAAAAGGGGCTTTTTCCCTGCTGATGATCACCTCACGCTCAGGATCTGCTTTAAGCTGAATTTTGAGTTTGGCATTAAAATAATTGGCAATCGATTTAATGCTTTCGGCACGAATAAAAAATTGCCTGTTGGCGCGAAAAAAAACATCGGGATCAAGTTCTTCCTCCAGTTCTTCCATGGTTTGCGGAATGGGGATTATAGTGCCGTTTTTAAGAAAAAGATGCGAGGTTTTAAATTCTGAATACACAAAATCGATATCGGCTACATCAATACTTTTATAACCATCGCGATAGGTAACCAAAAATCGCAATCTAAAAGAAGGTTTGTTCATGAATCCCTTTAGGATTGCTGCAATATCTTCGGTATTATTTTTAACTTTCGATACTGATTTAAATTTGGTTAAAGCCTGTTTGAGTTCCGTTTTTTCGATTGGTTTCATCAAATAATCAATGCTGTTTACCTTAAATGCGCGTACAGCATATTCATCATAAGCGGTTGTAAATATGATGGGACAAGTAATTTTTACTTCTTCGAAAATCGAAAAACTAATACCATCTGCCAAACGAATATCCATAGTAATTAAATCAGGCATCTCATTCGCATTCAGCCATGTTACTGCACCCTGAACCGTATCTATGATGTCGAGGATTTCGCAATCCGGTTCCAGTTCTTCCAACAATCTTTTAAGACGGTTGGCATTGATACTTTCATCTTCTATAATTAAAATTTTCATAGTATTAAATTAAGGGCAGACGTACACAATAAAACCCATTAGACTCTGAAAAAACAGGCATTCGGTCAAACAAAATTTTATATCTAAACTCGATATTCTTATTCCCAACTCCTGTAGAAACAAAGTTTTTACCTGATGTTGGCTGCAAATTATTGCGTACCACGAGATCTCCAACATCTGAATAAATAGCAATAACAAGTGGATTTGCGAGTGTTGCACTATTATGTTTTACGGCATTTTCGACCAATAATTGCAGCGTTAGAGGCGGCAAATGAAGATCCAGACAAGTCATATCTATTTGCAATTTTAGCTCGACTTTTTCACCCAAACGTTTTTTTAACAGATAAAAATAAGCATTCAAAAATTCTATTTCTTCCCTTACCGTAATCGTGTCTTTATCGAGATTGGAAATCATATAACGATACACACGCGTAATATTCTCCAGAAAAGACGCTGCAGATTGCTGGTCTTCGTGAATTAGCTCTGTAAGTGTACTGAAATTATTAAAGATAAAATGAGGATCGAGCTGTAATTTTAAAGATTCTAACTCTGATCTGGTAACGGCTTCCTGCAATTCAGAAGCTTTGATTTTTAGTTCGGCCGCTTCTTCAGAAGTCACGCGCCAGCGGTTCAGTAAAAAGATACTAGTATGAATGAAACTGATAAAAAGAGACAATATAGCAGCCATTAAATTTGACTGCCATATTTGTACCAATTCGCTTTCTTTTAAGGGTGTCCAGGAATAAAAAAACTGCCACAAATGCGAAAAAGAATAATTTAAGAGAATATTCCCCGCAATAAGACATATAAATTGTGCAAAGGCCCTGAAAATAGGCTTTTGCTCCCAGCTGATCCAATAATTAAGACTCCGGCCTACAAAAAGACTTAACTCTGTAAGGACGGCGCAATATACCAGAATGATAAAGATATCAACTGTCCAGTCTAAAACCAGCAGCGTATTTTGTTCAAAATCCTGATAGGGATTCAGGAAATAATACGACGATAAATAGAGAAAAAAAACAACCGGTATTACAATAATCCTGTAATACTTATAGAAAAAATTCTTCCCTCTGGTTTTATTTTGCACATTTGAATCCATAAGCTACTATATTGACACTATATGCATAAAAAAACATTTGATGCATCTTATTGATACATCAAATCACGTTTTAATATTTTTCCAACTGTTGATGATTCTACTGCTTTTAGTGCTCTCATCACTCCCCATTTTATACAAGTTGCACCCCATGAAAATCCGGCTCCAAAAGTCGTTATCAGGATGTTTTGACCTTCTTTAAAATCATCTTTAAAATCCCACAGACATAACGGAATAGTTGCCGAAGTTGTATTACCGTATTTATCGATATTTACTTTTACTTTCTCGATACCAATATTCAAATGTTCGCTTACTGATTTTATGATTCTAAGATTCGCCTGATGCGGCACCACCCAGTCAATATCTTCTACAGTCAAATCATTACTGGCAAGAGTCTGCTGTGAAACGCTTGACATTGATTCAACTGCTTTTTTGAATACAAAAGAGCCTTCTTGTTTGATAAAATGTTCTCTGTGTATGATGCTTTGCATCGTTGCCGGTGTTTTTGAGCCTCCTGCAGGTACTAAAAGCGCAGATGTACCACTTCCGTCTGTACGCAGGATACTTTTCATCATTCCGTACTCTAAATCTGTTTTTTCTAAAAGAACCGCTCCTGCGCCGTCTCCAAAAAGGATACAAGTATTACGGTCTTCATAATCTACAATAGAGCTCATGGTATCTGCTCCTACAACAACCACTTTTTTATAACGTCCGCTTTCGATCATGGTGGTTGCCATTTCTAATGCATATAAAAAACCACTGCAGGCACCGTTCAAATCGAATCCAAATGCATTGGTAAATCCGCTTAATTCGCATACTTTACTTGCTGTAGGAGTTAAAAGATGATCCGGCGTTGCTGTTGCCAGTACCAAACCATCAATTTCCAGACGATCTATTTCATAAGTACCTAATAAATTCTCGATTGCTGCACTAGCAAGATCTGATGTTGCCAGATTTTCATCTGTAGCCAGTCTTCGCTCTTTTATTCCTGTTCTTTTTACTATCCAGTCTTCAGTTGTGTCAACCATTCTTGAAATCATCTCATTACTTAATATGGAGTTTGGTACAAAACCTCCTATAGCTGTAATTGTTGCCTTCATTTTTATTTGTTTTTGTTATTTTGAATCTTTTCTTTTGCTGTTTTTTTTTGGGAGAAAAAGCAGACTGCAAAATAACGTCAGAAATTTGGAAAAGACAATAGCGGTATGTCTAAACCTGCTGCCATAATTCTAGTTTTGCTTTTATGTACTAAAGAATCCCAAAAACCATACTTTTGTGGCACCATTACTAATATATCAGCATCATATATGTTAATTTCCTTCTTAATCTCATTTATTACTGCATTTGATTTAACAGTTTTATAGAGGTATTTGACCTGTTGAAACTCTTGTTCGAGTGTAGAACTCAATAATAATCGGTCTTGTTCCTGCTTAAGATCGTCTAATTTTGCATCTACACTAAAAAATTCTACCTCTGCTCCAAGATTTCCCACAATGCTTCTTAACCAACTGAATCTTTTGATAGACGAAAAGCTTAAAGTGTCGCACGCATACAATATTTTTTTAATATTTTGAAAGCGGGCATTGAAAGGAACAGCTAACACAGGCGTGCTTAAATTCTTGATTACCGATGTTGTCGAATTGCCCATAAGTTCCTGTTCGAAAGAACGTTCCGCCATTCCCATCACTACAAGTTCTGCCTTATTAATCTCTATTAAGGATGAAAGTTCTTCTTCTAAAAACGAATAACTGCAAAAGCAGCTTACTTCGATATTAAAGAGACTGGCAATGTCTTTACCCAAAGTTTGCAGCCTTTCAGAAGCCTTGTCTAACTGTTTTTGCATGGCTTCTGCACTAATATGAGAATTAGCACTGTGAATACCTAACTGAAAAGAATTGAAGAGAATAAGTCTCGCATTGGCACTTTTTGCAAGTCCGGCAGCATAAGTAACTGCATTATTGGCTATAGCCGAAAAATTGGTTGCTGCTATAATGGTTGGAGGTACATTCATAAGATATTTATTAAGCAATTATTCCGGTAAAAGTGCTCAAATAATCTTTTCGGGGTTTTAAAAATACTACTGTACAAGCATTATTTAGTCCCCAAACGTATTTTTTGGCTACCGAAGTTTAAATTTCCAATTGTTATTTTATTGCTAAAACTTTATTTTTTTTCCAATGCACCAAGCATGCTGAATATGAAAATCATAATTCTTATTTCACCAAAATAATAGCATTGACAATACACAAACCACAAATTAGGCAACGTAAAATAATTATATCACTTATTTTTTAACATTATATTAATATTTTTCATATCATTGTAGCACAGTATAGTATAGTACTGCATTTTAACTAATTTTAATATATTATTATGCAAGAAAAAATTACAAAACAAAAATCATCATTCAAAAAGCTTCTTACAATGCTGTTATTTTTGACAGCAATCGTAAGTTCAGCTCAAACGTATGAATTCGAAAACGGCACGCGCACCAATAATGCCGACATACAAAATTGTGATTCCTGCTCAGGAAAAATAGTTGGTAATTTAGGTGGTAACAGCAGTGTTTCGGTCAATGTAAATGTAGCTGCAACAGGCTGGTACAATCTACAATTGTTTTACTGCACAGGCGATCCTCGAACAATTAGGTTAACTGCAGGTTCTGCCACCACTATTGCGATTCCGTGTGAACCAAGTGGCGGATGGAGCATTGCAGCTTCAAAAAACCTAAGTATATACCTCAACAGCGGTACCACTACTCTGCTTTGGGATAATACCAGTTCATGGGCGCCTAACTTAGACAAGTTTGTTTTAACGCCAATTGGTTCTTCATCTACGCAAACAATTTCTTTTGGTACAAACAATAGCATCGTTTATAATTTAGGCACCAAAACCTACAATGTAAAATTTAATGGCGCGACTGTAATTACCAATGCATCGGCTTATGCTTTCAGCGATCAGCAATATTTGAGTGGTAATTATGCTACGGCAACTTATACCTCAGAAGCGTTTACGGATAATATTGGCAGCGGAACAAAACATATTTTTACTTTAAGCGGTAATTATACTTTGGGAATGCAGCAGGTTTTTTATGCTTACAACAATAAAAATTATGTTGCCGTACAAGTTGTCCTTACCGGAAACGGTTCTAACTCTTATAAAATGTCGCCATTAACCAGTTATCAGGTAACGCCTAATTTTGGCAGCGGCGACACCAGGGCTTTATTTGTTCCTTACGACAATGATGCCTGGATTCGTTACAATGCCTACGCGCTTAACTCTGCCGATTTTACGGCTTCTGAGGTTACCAATATTTATAACAATACGAATCGTAAAGGTTTGGTTATTGGATCTGTTGAACATACCAAATGGAAAACCGGTATTACCGTAAGTGGCGGCGGTGCATCATCTGCTTATGTTTCGGTGATTGCAGGATGGACAAAAAATGATATTACAAGAGATCAACGTGGACATGGCTGGGTAAATGTGGGCCAAACAAGTTGTGCTTCGCCAAAAGTATTATTAAATGCTAATGATGACTGGCGCACGGGTCTTGAGGAATTTGCTCAGGCGAATGCTGCTCTTCAGCCTAAATATATTTTTGACTGGACAGCACCAAAACCTATTGGCTGGAACAGTTGGGGCGCAATACAGTCGAATATTAATCTTACTAAAGCAAAAGCTGTTGTAGACTTTTTTCATGATGATTGTCCGGCTTTCAAAACCGAAGACAATACACTTTTTATCGATCTTGATTCGTATTGGGATAATATGTCGGATGCTGAACTGGCGCAATTTGTTACTTATGCGAAAAACAAAGGATTTAAAGCGGGTATTTATTGGGCTCCATTTGTAGACTGGGGCAAGTACAATCGTCCTGTAGAAGGAAGTTCGTATACCTACAACCAATGTTGGACAATGGTCAACGGGAGTCCGCTTGAGTTAGATGGCGCTTATGCCATGGATCCTACAAGTCCGGGAACCAAAGCGAGAATACATTATTTTATGAATCGCTTTAAAGCAGCCGGATTTGAAATGATAAAAATCGACTTTTTGACTCATGCCAGTATCGAAGCTGATGGTTTTGCTAACAATCAGCTGCATACGGGTATGGAAGCGTATCAGGAAGGAATGAAATTTTTAGTTGATGAAATTGACGGAAAAATGCTTGTTCAGGCGGCAATATCGCCAAATTTGGCAACGGGTCCGTTTGTGCATGTTCGCCGTATTGCCTGCGATGCCTACACCAGTATAGGCGATACCGATTATACGCTTAACAGTACAACTTATGGCTGGTGGCAAAACAAAATCTATGATTATTTAGATGCTGACCATGTAGTATTTGGTAATGCAAGTATTGGAGAAAATCGTGCCAGGCTTTTAAGCAGTGTTGTAACAGGGACTATTACAAGCGGTGACGACTTTTCTGCTACAGGTCCGTGGAAAGCCAGATCGCAGCTGCTTTTACAAAATAATGATGTTATGAATGTTGCCCGTGCTGATATGCACTTTCTTCCTGCTGACGGAAATACGGGTTACAACGCTGCAAATGTTTTCTCGGCTACGCATAATAATGTGACTTATGTAGCTGTGTTTAATTATAGTAATACGGCCACTACCAACAATGTTAGTTTAAGCCGTTTAGGCTTAGGTTCCGGAAATTATAGCGTAAAAGAATTGTACTCCGGTACAATCAGTTCTACACAAGGTACATTAAGCGTTCAGCTTCCTCAGGCCGATGCTGCTTTGTATGCGATTTATCAGGGACCGGTTTTAAGTACGCCTAATTACAACTGGGGAAATGCTTCGACGAATTATGTTTTTCCTAATCCGGCAACGAATACATTCCAAATAAAATTTGATCATACCATTAATGGTCCTGTTGCCATTTCTATGTACGATTTAGTAGGTAAAGAAATTTGGAAAACGACTACTGTTGCCGAAGATATGATCAGTTCTGAAATACCAGTAAATCATCTGGCTAAGGGAGTTTATATGATAAAAGTGTCAACCGCAGGAAACAAAGCTCAAAACTTTAAATTTATCAAAAAATAAGTTTTAATTTAAACACTAATTTCACGAATTAGCACTAATTGGTTGTGGAATAATTTCACAAATAAGTTTAAACATTTAAAATTAGTGTCAATTCGTGAAATTCGTGTTTACTTTTTATAATTATGCCTAAGCTTAATTCATGAAATTCGTGTTTTAAAATACTACAGATTCCAAAAATTCAATTACCTCTCCATTTGGGCTATAAACCAGACTATTACTAACGGTTACGGCTTTTCTATGATTTTTGAGTTCTAATGTTTCTTTTGCCGATAATGGTTTTGCGCCATTTTTGATTGCTTCATCGTAGGCTTTTTTGGCATCCAAAACGGTGAAACAAATATGTAAAAGTGAATTTTCGACATACGGATCCCCTTGCTTTCTTTTACGTCCCTGCGTAGGAAAACTGGCATTACTGTCGCATATTTCTATATAAGAATCAAATGCTTTGTTCTTTAGCATTACACACTTTTCTAAATTAAATTCCGGCAAACTCCAATCGTGTACCACTTCAAAATTAAGGGTTTTGTAAAATTGTACGGTTCCTTCAAAATCTTGTGCCTTGATCGCAAAATGATGAAATCCTATTATATTATTCATTGTTATTATTTTTTGATATAACTATATTTTTTAAAGATTGTTTGGGTTGGATTACTCAGAAGTTTATCCCAACAGATTTAAGATATATTCTATAATATGTCGCTCCGCTGGAGCTATTGAAAACTACATTCTGATTGGCTATAAATATTACGCTCCGCTGGAGCTATCGCACCGTTTGTCATCTCGAACGAAGGGAGATCCGAGAGATAGCGAACATACGAAGTATATCACATCAGCAGATCGACAAAGATTATCGATTGTGTTCCATAGGAACACCTCATCGGTAGAAAAAAAACACATCCTGAGAAACATCGTCCCATTGGGACGTTTGAGAAATTGTATCTGTAATCTGTATATGTTTTTACCAATTATTATTTATAGAATCAAACGTTCCTACGGAACGTGAAAAAATGCCGTATTTATTGGGCTACCAATGAAATGTTCCGATGGAACAAAAGCAAAGCGATAAGATATTGTCCTTAACAAATTGTTCCATTGAATTTTCCTTAGCTTAATGAAATTGACCGATAGTTATCGGGAGGCCCAAACGACTACTTCACTTACTTTTTATTTTATTTCGGATTTCAGTAAACTTCGTTTGTAACGAATTGCTTCGCCAGTTCGCACTTTCAGGCTCGGGTGCGGGATTAGCTCCTAAAAAAAAGTTTTACTTTTATCATAGAAAATTTACTCCAGCCAAAACCACTCTTTTACCTCGTTTTCTATCGTTTCTTCTTTTATAATACTTTCATATTCATTAGTCGACGTATTGTACTGATAGTCTTTTTGCCACTCTTTATGGTGTAAAACTACTTGCTGAATGGCATCAGATATAAATAAAACTTCCTCATTGGTCATGATGGGATGCAAAGACAAGCGTACCCATCCCGGTTTATTGGTTTGGTTTTTCTGAAGAAGATCTTCGGTTATCTTGTTGGATTGTGCCTCATTGATATTGAATAAATAATGGGCATATGTACTTGCGCAGGACCATCCGCCACGAACCTGAACGCCAAAACGATCATTTAAAAGTCGTACGATTAAATTATAGTGAATGTCTTCTATTAAAAAGGAAACACAGCCTATTCTTTCTGTTTTTAGATCTCCCAGAATAGACAAACCGGGAATCTTTTGAAACTCGCTGTAACAGAGATTAAGCAATTCTTTTTCTCTGTTTTTTATGTTTTCGATGGCCATTTGATCTTTTAGTTTCAAGGCCAAAGCAGTTCTCATGACTTGCAGAAAACCCGGAGTTCCGCCATCTTCCTTGACTTCTATTGAATCGCTGTAATGATATATTCCCCAAGGGTTGGTGATCTTTACATTTCCTCCTCCCGGATTATCAGGAACGTCACTTTTATACAGCTTTTCATTAAAAACCAAAACGCCACAGGTTCCGGGACCGCCTAAGAATTTATGGGGAGAAAAAAAGATAGCGTCCAATTGTTCTTTGGGATCTTTTGGGTGCATATCGATTTGCACATACGGTGCTGCGGCGGCAAAATCGACAAAGCAGAATCCGTTGTTCTCATGCATCACTTTCGCCAGTTCATGATAAGGTGTAATGATTCCTGTAACATTTGAGGCAGCTGTAAACGAACCAATTTTCAGCGTTCTGTCGGCATATTTTTTAAGTAATTCAGCCAGTATTTTAGGATCGGTCAAATTATTCTCGTCCGGAGGTACAACCACAACATCGGCATTTGTTTCATACCAGGAAACCTGATTAGAATGATGCTCCATATGGGTGATAAAAACGACAGGTTTATCAGCTTGATCCAATTCAGTATTTACTCTGTTATGGGCATTGCGCAATCCTATAAAACGCTGTAATTTTGATAACGCGGCTGTCATTCCGGTTCCGGTGGTCACCAAAACATCAGATTCGTTAGCATTAACATGCTTTTTGATTAATTGTCTGGCATGATTGTAGGCATAAGTCGACGTTTTACCCGTTTCGCTGGAGAAAGAGTGCGTATTGGCAATCATTGGGCCTATTTTATTGAGCATAATATCTTCAATGGGCAGGTATAATCTTCCGCTGGCCACCCAGTCTGCATATAATAAGTTTTGAGTACCATATGCCGACTCGAAAGTGTGGTTTACTCCTATTGTATTTCCTCTAAACTTAGAAAAATAACGCTCTAACTGACTTGGTTTCGTTTTCTCAATAACATTCATTTCCATTTCATTTTTAAATTAACTTCTTTACTGCTTATTGTATTCCTAACTATTTATTCAAAAGCGATTTAAGTGTAGTTTGCAGTTCGTCTCCGTGAAGATTTCTTGCGACAATAATTCCTTTTGAATCGACTAAATAATTAGCAGGAATAGCTCTTACTCCATACAATTTAGCAATAGCACTATTCCAGAATAATAAATCAGAAACATGCAGCCAGTCTAAGTGATCGTCCTGAATTCCTTTTACCCAGTTTTCTTTCTTTTTGTCTAATGAAATTCCGATGATATTAAAACCTTTATCATGATATTCTTTGTAAGCGGCTACAATGTTTGGGTTTTCTCTTCGGCAAGGTCCGCACCATGAAGCCCAGAAATCTACCAATGTATATCCTTTAAGGTTTTCAGAAAAACGAATGGATTTTCCTTCTGGATCCTGAGACACAAAATCGGGTGCTTTTTTTCCGACCTGTAATCCGTTAAGCACTTTTACAAGTTCCTGAAGTTCTTTCACGTAAGTGGAATTTTGCTGACTTTTATCCAGAAGCGAAATGTTTTTTGTGATTTCTTCCGGACTCAGTCTATACGACCAATTTCGGTACAACACATATGCAGAAACCAGAGAACCAGGATGTTCTGTGATAAATTTACTTATATCAACATTCTCCGTTTTTCTGTAATTATTAAATAAATCCTGAGACGCAGAACCTTCTACAACCGATGTGCTGTAATATTTAACAGGGCTTAATTTTACTGTAATTGGAGATTTTTCAAGGAAAATATATAATGGACTATCAGCAGTATTTACGCTTAATCCGTACAATTCAGGAAGTTTGACTTTCGTTTTAAAACTGAATTTTCCGTCTATAACTTTTACCGAATCTATTGTGGTAAACATCTTGTTGTGAAACTTTTGCAGGTAAACATATTGAGCCACAGTATCGACAACTGTTCCTTTTAGCTGCACGTTTGCCTCTTGTGCCTGAGTTGTTGTTGCACAAAGGCATAAAGCCAGAAATATTACTATTTTTTTCATTGGGTTTGTTTTTAAAAATTGGACATAGAAATTCCAGAACCAATATTAAAATGGTCTGTTATTGTATGGATAAAAAAGATATGGGATCTAAAAAAGTTACGTGTAGTGCATTCGGAAAACCAGAAGGTGGTTTTCTATTTTTGAAAATAAGTTACATTTTTCCGGACAGGCAGGTAATATTTGTTCAGTTTTCATTCTAAAAAATAAATGATTTAATACTAATGATCTTATGCAGATTTACTAATGAAATCTATCTTATCTGTCCGCGTTGGCGGAAGGATTTAGCACCTTATTTGGCAACAGGTTGCTAAGACATCATCGGGCCTACTCCCTCAGTCTTTCTGGATAAGTTCATGTAGATTTTTTCTACTCTGCAAATATATAGATAAATTCTATGTAATTAGTAGAGTTTAAATTTATTTTTTAAAATATTTTAAATTAATACACAACGAAACCAATTGTAAAAGACACAGAAACTCAGTAAAATAAGGCATAACAATAAAAATATCAATTTGTTATGAGTTAAAAAACACTTTGATTTTATTTGAGATATCCAGTGTTTTGGGATGAAAGTTTCATCATACATTATTAAGAAATGCTTTTCAAAACAAAAAATAAAGTACAAAAATTGATTCTTTCGAAAAATAGTAAAATTAAAAATACGGCCTTTTTTTAGAACATAGACCTCGCCTTTTCTTACAACTTTAAAAAAAAATATTTATCTTTAAGTTTTTATGAAGGGTAAAAAATGGTTGTTCTGTTTTTTATAATCACTTCACTTCATGCGCTTTAGAATACAAACACTTTTTATAAGATTAACTTAAAAGTAAATTTAAAATGCAGAAAATCTTACCTTTCCTAATCATCTTCTTATGGTCTTGTGGTATTTGGAGTCAGACAAAATCTACTGATACTACAGCCTCTAAGAAACCAGAAAAAAATATTGATTTTAATGTAATGCCTTATCTTAATTACAATAGGACAATGGATTTTATGTTTGGCGCTATCCCCATGATGATGTACAAATTGAATAAAACCGATACTATTTCGCCTAAATCTTTATCTGGTATATCTGCGGTTTACACGACCAACAAATCCTATTTTATAGCCACGTTTAACAAATTCTTTTTTAAAGAAGATTCCTGGCGTTTGCAATTTTTCGCAGCAACGGGCAATCAAAATGCACAGTTTTATGTGGATGATATCGATGTGCCTGATTTTTACAACTACGGAACTAAAACAACAATGGCAAGTTTTACGATTCAGCGTAAACTATTCAAATCTTTTTATGCGGGATTTGGATATGCTTATGCGCATTATGACACAAAATACGAAGATGATATTGAACCTTCTTCTGTCACGCATACAAATGGTTTACAGCTGATTATGCTATACGATACAAGAGATGCTATTTATTATCCTACTAAAGGAAAAAAAATAAAATTGCGATGGCTCGATTATCCTGAATGGTTCGGAAATGATGTTAGCGCTAACAAGATTCTTTCAGAGTACAATCAATATTTTCCTATGCGAGGTGGAACTGATGTTTTGGCAGCACGATTTGCGGGTAAGTTTGGATTGGGAAATATTGCCTTCGAACAACAGCAAACGATTGGTAGTGAAGATATCAGAGGATATTCTGAAGGGAAATATCGCGGCGATGGATTGATGGATTTACAGGCTGAATATCGTTATAATTTTAATAAAAGAATGGGACTTGTAGGATTTGCAGGGGTTGCTACTATTTATGGTTCAGACACAGAAAGTTTCAACTGGAAATTGTATCCCGGAGCCGGTGTAGGTTATCGTTACAGGGCTTTTAAAAACGAAAAATTCAACATTGGGCTTGATGCCGCTGTTGGTAAAGGCGACTGGGGACTTTATTTTAGAATTGGAGAGGCTTTTTAGAACAATTAAACTTTTTGATTTTGAGTTGATTGTAGTCTTTGTGGTAAATATTTTTCACGCAGATTTTAAAAAGATTCAGGCAAATTTACACAGATGATTATTGATATGCTCAATCTATTTAATTCTCTTTAATTTTTGGCCAAACGCTTTTATTTGGCTAAAACCAAAATCTAATCTCTTTATTTACATCCAGTTAAAGCTAGACGCTATTCAATTTATTTCTCTTGTAAATATTTTTCACGCAGATTTTAAAAAAATTTAGGCAAATTTACGCAGATGATTATTGATATGCTGAATCTGTTTAATTCTCTTTAATTTTTGACCAAACGCTTTTATTTGGCTAAAGCCTAAATATAATCTCTTTATTTACATCCAGCTAAAGTTGGACGCTATTCAATTTATTTCTCTTGTAAATATTTTTCACGCAGATTTTGAAAAGATTTAGGCAAATTTATGCAGATGATTATTGATATGCTCAATCTATTTAATTCTCTTTAATTTTTGACCAAACGCTTTTATTTGGCTAAAGCCTAAATCTAATCTCTTTATTTACATCCAGTTAAAGCTGGACGCTATTCAATTTATTTCTCTTGTAAATATTTTTCACGCAGATTTTAAAAAGATTTAGGCAAATTTACGCAGATGATTATTGATATGCTTAATCTATTTAATTCTCTTTGATTTTTGACCAAACGCTTTTATTTGGCTAAAGCCTAAATCTAATCTCTTTATTTACATCCAGTTAAAGCTGGACGCTATTCAATTTTTTTCTCTTGTAAATGTTTTTCACGCAGATTTTAAAAAAATTTAGGCAAATTTACACAGATGATTATTGATATGCTTAATCTGTTTAATTCTCTTTGATTTTTGACCAAACGCTTTTATTTGGCTAAAGCCTAAATCTAATCTCTTTATTTACATCCAGCTAAAGCTGGACGCTATTCAATTTATTCTTGTTTTTTCATTCCCTGGTCCGAGATCCTCTTTATTCTATTCTCTATAGTCTATTCTCTTTCCTCTTTATTCTATTCTCTACTTACTTCCTATTCCTCATCCACTTATCTATAGGTTCCAGAACCGTATTGACAATAGTTACTAATGCCGTACAAATCAAAGCTTCGGCAAAATAACCTGAAGCGGCGATACAGCCAATGGCAGCACTACACCAAATTGTGGCCGCAGAATTTAGTCCGTGTACATTGGGACCTTCCCTAAAAATAACTCCTGCTCCCAGAAATCCAACGCCCATAACTACCTGAGCGGTAATACGGGTTACATCGATATTAGGTGCTGTTGCGGCTACTTTTATAGATAATAATACAAAAGCGGCAGCTCCTGTTGCTACGAGCATATTGGTTTTTAAACCTGTTTCTTTATGATGCCATTGTCTTTCAAAACCTATGATTAGTCCTGCGAATAAAGCTATTACGAGTCGGGTAAAAAATTCTGTTGTTGTCAAGATGTTTGCTTTTTAATACTAAAATTTAAAACATTAAATATAAGAATTTTCAGGATGATTTAAATTCTAAAGTTTCGCTTTGTGTTATCCTAAATAGGTTTTGAAACCTGTTAGCTATTCTGATTATTTTTTTAAATTAAAAGAAAGAATAAAAATGCATCTATAATAAAGCTACTATCTTGATATTGATGTTGAATAAATACCTAACAGGTTTTAAAAACCTGTTAGAATAGTCATGGCCGATTATTCTTTATGTATTACTGTTCTTCAGTCTCGAGAATTTGATTTTCTAGTATATTTTTTAATTGGGGCGCAAATGCCAATCCCCATTTATCAATTGCTACAATCAAAGGCATTAGGGATTCTCCTGATTCGGTTAGAAAATATTCTACCTTTAAAGGGATTTCAGTATAGATTGTTTTTCCTAAAAGTCCGTGAAATTCAAGTTCTTTCAATTGGTTTTGCAATACGCGTTTTGTAATACCATTAACAGCATTGATAAGGTCTTTAGGACGTTTTATTCCTTTTGAAATTTCATCCAGTAAACAAAATTTCCATTTAGAACCCACTACTTCCATTGCTACATTAAGTCCGCAATTGTAATCTATTGGTATTTTTCGCTGATACATATTCGTTTCTTTTAGAAATACAAAAGTACAGACAAATGCCGTTTTTGCATCTAAAATTCATGGGGGTTAATTTATCACTATATGATTAATTCGCCCCTTATTGTCGTATTTATGAATGAGTTCCACCTTTGCATTTCTAATTTTAATAGGTATACAATGAAAACTCTTGTAATTATAATACATCCCAACCTTGAAAATTCTTTAATCAATAAAAGATGGATTGAAGAATTAGAAAAACATCCTAACCAATATACTTTGCATGATTTGCACCAACTATATCCGGACGAAAAGATCGATATTGAAAAGGAACAGCAATTAATTGAGGAACATGAGACTATTGTATTTCAGTTTCCGTTTTATTGGTTCAATTGTCCGCCATTATTAAAAAAATGGCTGGATGAAGTTTTAACACACGGATGGGCATATGGCAGCAAAAGTGGTTATAAACTGGAAGGTAAAAAAATTGCGCTTGCGATTTCTGCCGGTATCAACAAAGAAGATTATAGCGAAACCGGAAGATACAAATACACATTGGAACAACTAACAAGTCCTTTTGAGGTAACTTTTAATTATATAAAATCGAATTACAAACCTCTGTTTGCTTTTTATGGGGCAGAACTTCATCCAAATCCTGAAAAAATTGAAAAAAGTGCGGGAGAATATATCTCTTTTCTGGAATCTTTATAAAATGTATTTTATCAGGTAAAATAGATTCATAAAAAAAGCTGCAAGGTTTCTTGCAGCTTTCATCAATTACCAGATTAATACATTTAATCTACACGTTTTACAGAAAGTTTGTCTAAACAAAAATAAGCTGCAGTATTCATTCCATACACTAAATCTGAATCTGTAGAAGTCATTTGGAAAACAAGGTATTTTACTTCTCCTAAATCTTGAAGATTACTTGCATTTACGTTTATCCACCCTGTAGGCATTACCAGAGAAGATCCTGTATGGTTGGCTAATGTATGTACTATAGGATTTGTAATTGTTCCGTCTTCGTTTACTCCATAAATTAATAATTTGAAAGAATCACCTGAAGTGAATGCTCTTGCAAATCCATCTCCGTACAAACAACCGTAATATGGCCATGGGTGCATGTTTATTTTTAATCCTTCGACTTTATATAATCCTGTGTTTCCAATTTTAATCCAGTTAGAAAAACTGCTTTCACTAAAAGTAGTTCCTTGTGGATTTTTAGGATCTAAATAGCTTGACCAATACGCCACGATATAAGGATCTCCAGTTGTTCCCGGAGTTCCCGCTGCAATTGTAGAAGAAGTACCAAAACCGCTTCCGGCCATTGTTCCCCATTGATGAGGTACCCATCCGTCAGATCCTCCAGGACCTGAACCAGAACCGTAATCTGTAATGTCATTTACATTAGACACGATAAAACCATCCCAATAATTATAACCTGAAGAGGTAGCGGTATGCGAAAATGTAAAGATATCTACATTTAAATTTGTGTTAGACACATACGTGTTTTCCCAGTATTTACCGCCGGTTGTTGTGATGCCGCTGGTTAATAATGCACTGGTTAAATTAAGCGTTGATGTGGTTCCAATTGCAGGATCTGTTACTGTTCTTTTTGTTATACCACTGGCATTTTTCGCTACTGCACTTGCATTTTCGTTGCTTAAAGGCGCATCATCATTGTTACAGGATGAGAGTCCTAAGAGTAGACCTACTGATAAAAAATAAAGTACTTTTTTCATAATTTATAAAATTTAGGGTTAATATTCGTCTTTAGTTAATTTTAAATAAGGGTGGTTCTTACTTACTTGCTTTAGGAAAATTCAAATCTTCGGCTTGGGTAAAGAAGTTGGTTACCAAGTCTGTAGCGCCTGCTTCTGCATATGACGAAACATATACTTTAACAAAATCGATTCCCGGTAAATGAACTTTCTTTCCGTTATTATCTACAGCCCAGCTAATATCTATTGATGGATCTTTGATACCTCCGTAACCCCACTCAAAAGTTCCTATGTTATAGGTTGTTCCGTCTCCGTCGCTTACATCTTTTACCGGCAAATATACTTTTGTACCTTTTAGGGTATAAGATTCTCCCATCCATTGTGGATAATAATTATAGCGTCTCCATTTTTTTGTTCTGGTAATAAAAGCGGATGCATTTTTATTATCTGTCCATTTAATATATTCTTTATCAAACTGCCAGTCTTTTGTACCTGGAACGGCTGCTTTAGCCGCATCTGGTTTGTGGTATGTAATTTCATAATTCTTTACTGTAGTCGATTTATGATATTCACTACCGGCGATTTCGTACCATTCGTTTTCATCTGCAATGCCATTTTTATTTGCATCATAAGCAACATATATGCTCGCAGGAGAAAATTTGGTGCTACCGCTATTTTCATTCATTAGAACCGTAAAATCACGTTTACCGTACGCGTTTATTACTGTATGATCAAATGCTGTAATGATAAATCCTCCAAAAGTTCCTAACGGAACTGCGTTTCCTTCTGTAAGATCTGACTGAACTCTTTCAAGAGCTTCTGTTTTGGTTGCAAAGGAAAAACTATCAAAATTAAAGGCCGGAGCAGGTAAATAATCAATAAGCGATAATGCTTTTGAAGTATAGGTTTTACCCGTTTCTGCAACAGTAACTTTTGTAGACGCTTGTTTTACCAATTTACCTAATGTTACAGCTAAATCTACTGTATAACTAGCTGCTTTGGGTGCTATAAACTGTAAGGTCTTAGTGTCACCAATAACAGAATCTTTTACCGCTCCGTTTGCTCCGGTTACTTTTACTGTCCATTTGTATTTTGCAAGTTCAGCATCACCGTATTCAATAAGTACTTCCGGCTCTACCGTTACTGCATTATATCTGCTTACTGTAAAATCTGAGGCTAATTTTAATGAAAGAGTAGCTTCTTTTACGGGTTGCGTATCAGGGTTTTCTTGTTTTGAATCATCATTGCTGCAGCAGTAAAAAGTGCCAATAGCCGCCAGAAATAAACTATGTTTTAAATACTTTTTCATATTCTTATTATTTTACTTTTTTTAAGTTGTATTTTTTTAATAAATGAAGATCTCCGGCTCCTGCAAACTTAGTAGCCATAGAAGATTGCTGATGGCAAAGTCCCATTGGTTCGCTCACACAGTTGACTACTTTTATAAAATTAATTCCCGGCAAATTGGCTTTATTCCCGTTTTTATCTACAGCCCAGTCGATATCAATATTTGAATCTACTGCATTTGCATATCCCCATTGTGGAGGTGTAAAATTCCACAATGTAGTTTGCCCCGGACGTGCGGTAACAAAATCTACATTCAGTTTTGTACCTTCGTAAGTAACAGCAGTTTGAGTTGCCCATAAAGGATAATATTCCTTTTTACTCTTTGATCTTGGCAAATAGTAGGATTCCGGTGAATTATTTTCGCAAAAGATGTGCTCACGATCTGAAAACATATCATTAGGTCCGCCTACTACTACAGGTGTTCCTGCAGCTTTTTTATGATAGGTGATTTTAAAATTCTTTATGGTGTTTGCTTTTGTGTGCTGACTTCCTATTATTTCATACCATTCATCTTCATCAGGTTTTCCGTTACCGTTTTTATCATAAGCGACATATACTATTCCCGGTGCCGGCGGATTAGCCTGATCTGTTAAATCTCCTCCGTATAATTTAAAATCGCTTTGTCCCGGAACATTCACAACAGTATGATCGAAACCTACAATGATAGAACCTCCAAAACCTCCTAAGTCCAGTTGGTATCCAACATTGGTTTCATTAATTCTGCCCAATGCCGTTCGCACTACATCTTCTTTTTTAAATCCGTCTTTGTATAAATCATTGGCAAACATTCCCGGTGCCGGATCAAAATCAAAAATACTTGTAATGTATGGGTTGTAATTTTTGGTCTCGTTCGTTACGTTTACGATTGTTTTTTTACTGCCTTTTTTGTCTCCTGAAGTAACGTTCAAAGTCAGTTCATAAGCTCCCGCGTAAATAGCAACAAAACGTAAATCTTTTGTGTTTCCTACAATAGAATCTGTCTTTTGGTTCACCGGATTTTTAGTCAAAATCCATTCGTAAACAGGGCTTGCAACTTCAGCAGAAGCCGGAATATTAAGGACGCTAAATGTCGATGTTTCGTATTTTTCCTGAAGTGTAACTGCGATCTTTTCTTCAGCTTTATCATCATCATTGTTGCTGCTGCAGCTTGTAAAAACGGCTGCAAAAGCAATTAATAATAAATGGGTAAGGTTTTTTTTCATGGTTTTTGGTATTATAATTTTAATTTAATATTCTGATTTATCTACTTTCGGGTAGGAATATTTTCTCCCAAAAGGTGCAAATCTGTTGCTCCCATTATTTCGGTAGAAGTTTCGCCTAACCATCCCGCCTGCTGGTTGAGACCATTATACACTTTTACAAAATCTACTCCCGGAAGGTGAATTTTGTTTCCGTTTTTATCAATTGCCCAATCAATATCAATAGCCGAATCATCGTCGTTGTTGGGTGCGTTATCGGCATATCCGTAAAGAAATGCGTACTGAACAAAATAACTTCCTGTTCCGCTTTCATCAACCGCATTGTCCGGTAATCTGGTTCCTTTAAAAGTGAGGCTTGGCTGATCTTTAAGCCATTTTGGCCAGTAATCTAATGAGTGATTGTAGGCGTTGTTTTGTGCCAGATAACCATCTTTACCCTGATTGTCTTTCCAGTAGATATATTCTATATCAGTAAAAAGTACAGTTCCGGTTCCGCCTCCGGGAACAGGTACTTTGTTGGGATCTGGTCTGTAATAAGTAATTTCATAATTATGAATCGTTTTTTCCATGTTGTGTCCTGCACCTTCTATTTCGTACCATTCATCATCCGGAAGTCCGTTTTTATTTTTATCGTAAGAAACCATAATAACGCCCGCTTCACTGCTCCCGCCTCGCATAGAAGTGTCAGGATTAGGATTAGCATCTGCCCAAAATGCATTACCTAAAACCCTAAAATCACGTTTCCCTTTTATGTTTACTATGGTATGGTCAAATCCAAAAACGATGTAACCACCAAATGCTCCAAGCGAAATAAGATCTCCGTTTTTCTTGGCGAGGTATGTATTGGCTCTGGCCAAAATTCTTTCGGCCGTTTCTCCGTCATTGGCTGCCGGTAAATCATTTATAAACTGTCCCGGTGCCGGTTTAAACTCAAATACTTTGTCGATAAAAGTTTTATATTCCTTTGTTTCTTTGGTTACATTTACTTTTACTTTTTGCGTTTGCATCATTCCCTGATCGTTGATCAGTGACGTCAGTTCATAAACGCCAACTTCGGTCGCTGCAAATAAAGTTTCTTTGGCTGTAACATCAGAAAATGCATAATTATCAGATGGTCCTTTTGTCACGCTCCATGTAAATTTAGCCTCTGTACTTAACCCATTATGTGCTGTAACTGCAACTATTTTAGACCGTTGTACACTATATTCATTTTCAACAATAGTTTCTCCGATATCATCGTCATTCGAACCACTATCAGAACAATTGGTAAGTGTTAGTGCTACTAATACAAGCACTACGAATCGAAAATGTTTTAAAAAGTTGTGATACATTTTTTTCATTTTAATTTTTAGTTATAAAAGCAATATGTGCAGGAATATTCCCTGCTGTAGTTTTCCATTTTAGTTTGCCTTCGGGCGTAAAGCAATAGATGTAGCCTGTTACCACATAATTTTGTGCATCGGTAATATAAATTTCCTTGGTTTCAGAATTTATCTGAAGTCCGTACGGAATCATAATTTGTTTCTCGGTACCGTCTGTAATAATCTTATCGCTTATTACTTTCTTTGTTTTTGTATCTAATATTCCATAAGTCACTTTATTACTATTGGTGAGGTAACTCCATGAAACACTGTAGTAATAGAGCAAATCGTCAACGAGACACATTCCTAAAACCGGCATATCGAGCTGCATTTTTTTCTCATCAGTTTTAGTATCAATTACAAAAAGATTCGAAGGAGTGTTGTAATAATCTCCTCTGGAACTCACATAAATATCTCCCCTGCTGTCGATTTCCATGCTGTAGAGATTAATGCCTACATCTATCTTTTTTATTTCGGTGAAAGTTTCAAGATCGATTACAGATACGGTTCTGTCGTAATTGGGAACCCTGTAACCTCCGGAATTGGCAACGTAAAGTTTCCCATTGTGTACCACCATTTGTTCGGGCTGATAACCCACATTTACTTTTCGTTTTATTTCTAATGATGTTGTATCGATTTCTGCCACAAAACCTATTTCGGCATTTGGGTCAATCGCTACAGGACCTGCATAAGAACTTACATAGGCTTTATCTTTATAGAAAGCCACATATCGACAATTGGGAATGTCTATTTTTTTGATGCGTTTTGCCGTCCATTTATCAATAACTTCTACTTTGTTCGAAACATTGATTACCGCATAAACCTTGTTACCGTAGATTTGAATATCATTTCCAACATCACCCAGTTCTTTTACAACTGTTGGGTTTCGTTCTGAATAAATATCGGTGGTATAATTTCCTGTCCTGTAATTGAATATATCAATACTGGCTCTGTTCATTCCCATATTACCTTCGTTAAGAAGATAAAATCCCTCTATTTTACCGTCGCTTCTTGGCGCAGCTACACTTTTATCCGAAGACGGAAAAATCGTTTCCTCTTCCCTACAGGAAACAAAAGCAAGGGTTATCAATAAACCGAGGACTAATTTTGTTGTGATCTTTTTCATAGCTCGATACTTATTATAAATTTCATTGTACGACCCGGCATAGGATAATTATAAATTACCTCATATTGCTGATCGAAGACATTGTTGAGTTCTATTGCGCCTTTCATTTTATAATGCTGAAATGCAAAAGATTTCTGCACTGCCAAATCGTGTGTATACCAAGGCTGAACTTCGTTGACTTTTATATTATTAACATTACCATTGTATCGTTTTCCTACGTATACAAAACTGTAGTTGAAGTTCCAGGTTTCGTATTCGGCATTTAAAATTCCGGATCCGCTATGCCATGGCGTATAAGGGATTTGGTCTCCGTAAGATGATAATTCCAGACCGCCAAATTTTGTGTAATCCCTGTTTTCAGAATAGGTATAAGTAAGATTTGTGGTTAAGTTTACTTTACCAAGATGCATGCCCATATTCAAGACAGATTCTACTCCTTGTCCTTTTACCTGTCCCATATTGGTCATCATCCAGCGAAATAAATTTCCTGTTGGCGCTGCTACTATTTTGTCTTTGGTATTGGTGTAATATCCATCAACCTGAAAAGATATTTTATCGAAGAATCCTTTATTTAAAAGTAGATTATAAGTAAAACCAATATCGTACTGATTCATATATTCAGGTCTTAAAGTACTCGAACCAACCATTGTATAATACAAATCATTAAAAGTGGGCATTCTGAAAATACGTTTTGCAAATGCTCTTACATTAAAATCGTACTCCTTAAAAGGTGTATAGCCTAAAAATAAGGCAGGCGTAAATTCTTTTTTATCGGGGGCTTTTGCATTGTAGCGCACTTCTTCCTGAACATAAGTTCCTACAACGCTTCCCAATGCTTTAAAACCACCATATCTGTACGAACTTGCCAAAGAAAATAATGCTGTATAACGCTGCGGAAAAGAAAACTGAGTATTTATTCCTTTTCTGGTTGCATTTAATCTATTGTACTGAAAATCTGTAGACAATGAAACATCCCAGTTCGATACTATACTGTACATGTTGACTGCCGATACATAATATTCCTGCTGATAATAACTATCATCAGATTGTGCGCCTTCGGTTACGGTTTCGCCTAAAATATTGGTAGTATCTCTTGCCACATAATGCGTGTAATCGTAAGCATATTTTGCTTTGGCCTGAAACTTATATCTTTTGGTAAAATCTTTAATGAAAGTTCCTTGCGCGAAAAAATTCTTATCGTATTGTCTGAAACCATCAGAAAATTTATTCTCGACAATCGCTCCCGGAGCTCCTCGATCAGAATCATAATAATACACTTTGGCATCCCAGGAACCGTTATTAATTTTTCCGTAAAGTCCGGATTCAAATCGTAAAGCTTCTATATCGCTATTGTGTCTGGTGGCAGTGGTATCGTAGGCTACAGATCCGTCGAGATTATTTCTTTTGTATCTAAATTTGTATTGTCCGTTTGATTTGATGTATTCTGAACTTACGTTCATGCTGACTTTATCGCTCAGTTTTTGTTCCCATCTAAAAGAAGGATCAAAATAATTGATGGACATGGTTTTAAACCTTACCAGTAAATTTGTTTTTTTATCCCCAACAAAAACAGGACGTTTTGTTCTTAAATAAATGGTCGAGGCGGCTGAAAAGTCTTTTGCCGACTGAAAAATTTCACTTTTCTGTCCGTTGTATAATGTTAGGGATTCCATGTCATCCAGGGAATATTTACCCAGATCAGTGACTCCGTTTTGCGCGTTACCCAACTGAATACCATCGTAAAAAACACCTACATGATGTGTACCCATATTACGTACATCGACCGTTTTAAGTCCGCCGAGACCGCCATAATCCTTAATTTGAATTCCTGCAAAATATCTCAATGCATCGGCAACATTATGGCTTGCTAAATTCTCCAGTAATTTTCCTGAAAGACTTTGTACGGGAATTACTTCCTGATACGGTTTACCTTTTAGAATAACTTCTTTTAAAACACGTAAACTGTCATTAGATACTTGCGAATGAAGCAAATATGGAGCAAGAAATAAGAAAAAGAATAAGAGTAATTTTTTTGTATTATACATCACTGATTTAATTAAATAAACTTCGCGGATGTAGTAATCAAAAAGCAAAAAGAGAGAATCCCGCTATGCAATAGCAGGTCAATTCTTGTTGTTCGACTTTATTCCACGAAAGCCTTAAACTATGTGATTATGGCAGGTCTCCTGACTTGTTCCATCTTTAAACAACCTTCTCATTCGCCGCGGCGAACAATGGCATTAGTAACGTTTAAAGACTTATCTAGAACTTACAGTAGCGGGTCTGCTCAGGATTTGCACCTGATTCCCTTTTAACTATTTTCTTTTATTTTTCTAAAGAAAACAGACCAAAATCTGACGTAAAGATATGATTATCTTTATAAAAAGAAGTATAATGCAACGAAATTACATTTTTAACAATCAATTAACAAAAATGCTATTAATAATAGAAGTGACTTAAAAACACGTTTTTGCCAAATTAATTTTGAGTTAAAATACAGCTGTAAGATTGGCAACGATTTCGATCGTTGGGACTTGGAGAATTGGGTTCTAAAACACGTAACCCAAGTTTGAAACCTTGGGCTATCGTTAATAGGATTAGAAATTAAGGATCTAATAAAATGTATTTTTTTTTATAAGCGATAAATATTTTATTATCTGAAAATTGTTATGGTATCTGCCAAATTTTCTTTGTAGATAAATGCTTTGATAAATTCCTGGACTTCATTTGTAGTTTCAGAAGGAGTTGCGAAAGAATTGATATGAAACTCATCATCCTGATCCAGGATGTGAATAATTTCGGTATAGCCTTTAGAGATTAAACTACCCTTTAATTTAATAATATTCAACTGTTGTTGACTATCCAACTCCTTACGAACTTTTAGTTTTATAGCTTTATCCATTTGTAAATATTTTAAATTATTTGACTCAGATTCATTCTCAAATATAAATATTAATTCGTTACTAATGTTCCTAAAATTGCTTTATAAAACATTATTTATCAACACACTAATAAACAAAAGTTTAAGAAATTGTTATTAATTTTATTAAATCGTTATCTACTTCTTAAATTTAATTTTCTTATCTTTTATGCTACTCGCAAAATTGATATCGCTAATAAAAGCTTCTCTTTTATTAAAATTTCAATAACTTTGGATGCTACTATGCACAATCAACTTAGAGAACATATCGAGAAAATAATTCCTCTTACAGATGAAGAGTTTGCTTTTGTGTCTTCTCATTTTACTGTCAAAAAATTTAAGAAACATCAGTTTCTTATTCAGGAAGGTGATTCTGTCAAGCATTCTTATTTTATCATTTCGGGACTTTTAAAATTGGTTTATACTGATGAGAAAGCAAAGCAGCATGTTGTTTCTTTTGCTATGGAAGATTGGTGGGAAAGTGATTACTATGCCTTTTTTACCCAAACTGAAGCTACAATGTCATTAGAATGCCTTGAAGATACTGAAGTACTTTGCTGCTCGTTTGAAGATTATAAAAACCTATGCAACGGTTTGCAAAAAATGGAGCGCTTTTTTTTGGAGAAAGCCACTTTTGGTTTTCTGGGATCTCAACGCCGCATTATTTCCTGGCAGACTTCTAACTCTAAAGAACGTTACGACCAATTATTAAAACAATATCCTTCACTCCTGCAGCGTGTTCCCAAAAGTCTTATTGCTTCGTATTTAGGCGTTTCGCGCGAAACGCTAAGTCGATTATCTTCCTGATGTGACAATTCTCACATCAAAATCGTGAAAAATGTCACGAGTACTTTCCAGCCGTTATGCTCAATTTTGTATTACAATTTTAAACTGTAATCGTGAAAAAAACGGCAAACCTTTTAGCATTACTATTATTAACTACGATGCCTGTATTGGCACAAACGAAAAAAGGAAAACAAATGGAAAAAAGAGAATTTAATCCTTGGGAATGGCAAAATCAACGCAGTTATGTACAAGCTGTTGAAGTAAAAAATCCGCAAGGAACATTGTATGTTTCAGGACAAACGGCAATAAGTGCAGACGGGATTTCCAGCAACGAAAACATGGAATCGCAAATAAAACTGGCATTAAAAAATCTGGAACAAGTTATTAACGAAGCCGGATATGAATGCAGCGGAATTGTTAGGTTGAATATCTATACTACCGCGACTGATGAACTATGGCCACATTTTAATCTTATTCAGGATTGGGTGGCGAAACATGGTATGAAACAAGCTACAACTTTACTGGAAGTAAAAAGTCTTTTTGAAACTTTAAAAGTTGAACTGGAAGCGACTGTTGTAAAATAAAGTCTTCATGATATAAAAAAAAGCTGTGTCTTTCTTTTCAGGAAAAACGCAGCTTTTTTGTTTATTTTTTTTTTAAATTGAAAAATCAATTCAATTTATTTACTTTTTGAAAAGTTTTAAAATAAAAAAGAAGTGAAATCTTCTTACAATTTTCACCTGTAAGCAATAGTCTTTCAAACGGTTATCTAAAAAAAACATATAATTCCGTCTATTTTTTTTAATTTTTTGCCTTATATTTCAAAACTAAAAATTCAATTTTTACGTAATTACCTGAAACGATAGTCTTGTAATAAGATAAATTCAATTCACTGGTACGTTTTTGGAAAAATATTGAATTTTATCTTATTCCTGATTATCGTTATTTTTATTAAATTTTAAGAATATTAAGTTTGGACAATATTAATGTACTAAGATTAAAAAGAACTTTAGCTTACCTGGAAAGCAAACAACGTGAATTAAAAAGACAAAATGAAAACGATACCCGAAGTCTTGAGTCTATGATAAAATATCTTAAAAAAGATATGCTGGAACAGTTTAAATTGACAGAGTATGACATTTACATAAAAGGCGAAATCTACAATACCGAAACTTTTATTCAAAGCGTAAAAAGTATTATAGATACTAATTCTAAGTAACTCCATCACAATCTGTCAAAGTATATTGATTATTGAGCTATTTTATTATACTCATCAATTGCTTTATTAGGATCTGCGGTTGCATATTCGTTCTCCGGTTCGGGAATGACATGAATTTTTGAATCGCTTAAAGAAACAATTGCCGAACATACGTAAACACCAATTTTACCTTCGCTGTATTTGTAATCCAGTAAAGTAAGTTTGACAATTTCGTTGATCGAAAGTTCATAATAATTTCCGTAACGAATAATCTTAAAATAGATTTCTTTATTGTCTACAATTTCAAATTGATTGGTTTGAAGATTTTCGAAAACAAAATTATTTTTTACATCTTTTTCATTAAATCCCCACGCTCTAAACTGCACAAAACCATTTACAAAATCAATTGAGATGTAATAGGCCGTTCCCTGTTCGTCACATTCGATCACAAAACCGGTTTTTCCCATTCCTTCGACGGCTAATGTTCCTTCCCAGACAAAATTTTCTGAAGGTTTATCAAAACAAAAAACTTCGTAGCCGCTTCGACAGCCAATTCTCCATTTATTTTCATTTTCTACCTCAAAATTTGCCGACGGATTTCCTAAAATAGGCACCGGAATGGGTAAGTTTTTTTGGTGAATGGTTCTTTGGTAAAGTGTTCTCCAATGGTGATAGGTTTTTAATAATAATCGTCCGTTACTATCAACATCCAGTTGTTTTGGTGGCGGAATTACACGAAGTGTATTGACATTTCCTCCAACGAAGTAAAAATTATAAATCAAATAATACTCGCCTTCTTTTACAATTCTTGCTGCATAATTACCTTGTGGCATTAAAACATTATTATGAAAAGCATGGTATTCTCCTTTAAAATCCGGAGAAAACCAATAACGCACTTTGATGTCTTCGCGAATGGAACCCAGCAAATAATGCATTCCTTTTATTTCTACCACGCAAGGACATTCGATATCATCATAAACGTAAGCTACGTGCAATGGTTTTTGCAGTACAAAACCTTTTTCTTCTCGTTTTGCTACACCAATACAACCTCTTCTATAGGTTGGTCCTACTGCGCTTCGGGCACAAATCAGTAAATAATCTTCGCCTTCAAACTGGTATTTATAAGGATCCCGAAAACTCAGCCATTCACGCGGATTATTATCTCTGCTTTCGTAATACGGAGCATCACTTTTTAGCGGTAAACCATACTGATTGTCTTTTATCCAGTGAATTAAATCCGGCGAAACTGCCCTTCCTACTTTTTGTGTAACTCCTTTGTCCTTGCGCTTTAAACCGGTATAATACATTTCATAACCTTCTCCGTCAGAGTTTTTACTCACATGCATTGTCCATAACATATCATCATCCCATTCGCCTGGATCGCCTACAAACAAAGCATTTTTTACTCTTTTCCAAGAAAGACCATCTTTTGATACTGCATGCGCAATATAATCGTGATTGGGAATAATAAGATGAAATAAATGATGCACTCCGCTTTCATCTATAAACACATCAACGTCTCCTATTTCCCAATTACTAAATCCTGAACCTGAATACATACTAACCTATTTTATTATTTAACATATTGTGTCATTTTTGTCATTTTTGTCATCCTGAGCGAAGTCGAAGGACCGCAAACAAAATCACCAATCTTTGTCGAAATTCTACATTTCAAGGGATTAAAATCCCTTGCTACAATATGAATCGTTCCTTCGGGACTTTCTGAAAACAAACGATCATCCGGACATCTCAAAGAATAACCAACATCTGCTATTTATTTTATAATTTTATAATGTTTTAATCCTTCTAAAATACCGGAAGAAGCTGAATCTTTGGCCACATAAATACTTTTTGTAGTTTCATAATCAGCCAATTCAACACTACGATTTCCTACGATGATTCCTTTTACAGCACCTCTGAACATATCGATATCGTTTCCTGAATCTCCTGCCGCAATAACATTCGATAAAGGAATAGACCATTTGCGGCATAAAAATTTAATCGCATTTCCTTTTGAGGCTCTTTTAGGGATAAAATCAAGAAATTCACCATGACTTGGGATGATATTTACTTTGTACCAGCCAGCGCCTAAAACGGTGATTAGTTGCTCGTGATCGTATTTTTCTTTATCATAATAATAGGATATTTTATAAGGATTTTGAGCTTCTTCTTCCTGCAATCGCAACCATGGAACTTCTTTCAAACGGCTGACAATATCTTCTCTTTTCCATCGACCGGCCAAAAATTTAGCCCAGCCTTTGTCTAAAATGTAATCTTTACCATTTGTATAATAAATTTCGGTTCCTACAGAGCAGATAATAAAATCAGGTAAAGGAAACTGTTCTTCGTCGATAACTTGTTTTACCAAAGCTAAATTTCGTCCGGATGCCAGTGCGAATGCCATTTTATCGGTACGATTAATCAAATGTTCTTTAAGTTCTTTTAAGCCGGGGTTGTTTAATTTTGGTTCTATTAATGTACCGTCGATATCCGAAACAAATAAATGCTCAACCTTACGTTTTAATCGTTCGATATTAATATTAGGATAATGCTGCTTTTTGATTCCTGAACCAGATGATAATGATAAATTTTCATTGACCAAATCTACATATTGGTTTACGTGACTTAACCAACTGTAATGTTTCTGAATATTTATTGCTCCGTTATTCGAATAATATTTCCATTGATTTTCATTGGTTAAGATATTTCGCAATGCTTTTTTGATTTCGTTTTCGTCCAACGGATCTACTAATTCTCCGTTTTGGCAAGTCGGAATAATTTCTGATGGTCCGCCGTTCTTGGTTACCACAACAGGTAAACCTGAACTTGCCGATTCGATTACGGTTAAACCGAAGTTTTCATGTAAAGCTAAATTCACAAAAACACCTCTTTTTTCGGCTGCATAACGATAGATAATCGAAACCTCATTTTCGACGTCATGTTTCTTTGGAATGGCCATTTTTCCGTACAAATCATATTTGTCCATTAATAGTAATAAATCTGTCAGCACATCTTTTTCAGATTCCGGCATTTTCGAAATATCTTTTCTGATTCCCGCAAAAATTACCAAATTGGCAATGCTTTGCAGTTCTTTGTCTTTACCATAAACTTCAATCAAGGTATGAAGGTTTTTATGGCGGTCAGGTCTCGAAAGTGCCAGAATAAAAGGTTTGTGCGGATTTATTAAAAATTTAGAAATGGTTTCTGCTACCCAATATTTTCTCTGCTCCTCCTCCATTTGCTTATCAGCATCCTGTTCTCTGTGATAATAAGGAACAAATTTTCTAGTATCAATTCCCGGAGAAATGGCGTGGTATTTACCTAATTCAAAATTTTTGTAGGGTTTATAGGTTTCAATTTCCTGTTCTGTCGAAGTAACAATAAATTCAGATAATTCTAATGTTTTTTCTTCGGCAGCGATTCTTTGTTTGAACTTGAATTTCTTTTCGATTTCTTCTTCGCTCAAACCACTTTCGAGCAGTTTATTTTTTTTATGAAAACCCAGCGAATGCCCGGTATGTGCGAAAGGAATATTTAAAATTGTAGATAATTCACTGGCTACATATCCTGCGTCGCCATAATGTGAATGAATCCAGTTTGGGAATATATCGTGAAGTTTGATATGCTGAACAATTCCGTTTACAAAAGTGTCTAAACCTTCCCATAATTGTTCTTTTGCTTTGTACTTTTTTCCCAGAAAAGGAATACGCCTTATGTCTAATTTATCATTAATGATTTCGATAGGTACTGCATATTCCGGAGAAAGATTTTTATCATCAATTAACCTTGTAAAAAGATGAACATGTTCTACATCTTCGTGTTGCGATAAGAACTCAGCAAGTTCGTATACATATTTTGTTTGTCCGCCATTATCAGCATCTCTACCAATCTCCAAACCTGAACCTTTTAGTAGGCCGTGAATGTTGATTAATGAAATTCGTAATTTTGTCATCATTGTCTTTTATTTGTTAGAATTTTTAAGGTACGAAAAATCGAGCAGTTTGTCCCAAAATCATACAAAAAATAACAGGATTATTAACATTTACAGACAAAACTGTAAGAATGATAGTGGTCAGAAAGCGAATTTTAAGATTTTCGAAAAACACGAAAAAAATTGTAGATCATAAGATCAAAGATTTACAAAACGAAATTTTAGCTACAGATTATAGGATTAAAATGATTTTATAATCTTTGAAAATCGTAGCTATTTCGTCGCAAAAAAAATCCACGAATTCACGAATTTAAAAATTGTTTCATCTTATATGAAAAATAAAATTAATCTCGCAAAGGCGCTAAGACGCTAAGACGCAAAGTTTAAACACAATATTGTCATTACAACGCAGGAGACTCACAGACGAAGTAAATCTTCGCGAGAAACTCGACAAAAAACCATTATTAAAATTTATTCTTCAGGAAGTAAATCATCCAGATCAGATGTTTTATAAAACTTAAGGTCGTTAAGCTTCATATACTTACAAATGAATTCTAAGGTTTCGATTTTTGTCTGATAGTTTTCGGTTACATTTTTTACGGGTTTATGTCCACATAACAGCAAAATTTTGTTGTGCTTTTTGGCATAATCCAACAATTCTAAAACATACGGAATACTAAAATGAATGTGACTGTTATCAATATCAAAAGCAAAAACGATTTTTGAGTTGCTAAAAAAACTGTCCTGTTTCTCCGGAGCTTCACCTCCAAAGGCTCTTCCTCTTATGATTTTATAATCGTTAGATAAAGCTTTATCAAGTGCATCAGATCTTTCTCCGTACGGATACGCGAATGTCGTAACATTAAAACCTAACCTTTTCATAGAGACAATCATAGGATCTATTTCCTGTTGCATATAAGCATCGATTCCGTGTTGGTTTACAAATTTTACGGCATTATAATGATGATAGCCATGAGCTGCAATTTCGTGACCTTCTTTTTGCAGTTGAAGAAGTTTTTTTATCTGCGGAGCTCCAATAGAATCTATTCTGCAAACATTAAAAGTAGCTTTCCATCCGTATTTTTTCAAAGCCTGATCGGCCTCGTACCATTCATCTACATAGGCATCATCAAAAGATAAAATTACACCTGCCTTGTACGGTTTTGATTCCGGTTTTTGTTTTTTGTTTTCGCAGGAAAAAAAGGTTAAAATTGCTAAAAAAAGTATTGCTTTAGTGTAGAATAGCTTCATATATTATTTTTTTGTTTAAAAAAATTAAGTTCCGGATAACCTTTACGGAATTTTAAAGATACCAATTTCTCCATTACAAAAATTCAATTTATAGCTTACTATATTCTTTTACGATTCTTTGCTCACAGTAATACTTTTATTTACTTTTATCACAACAAATTTGATTCTTATCCGGTTATGAACAAAGTATTATTAGTTGAAGATGATCCAAGAGTTGCTTCGTTTATTACGAGAGGACTTGAGGAACATTTGTATGAAGTCAAAACGATTACAAAAGGTTTTGAAGCTATAAAAGAAGTCATGGAAAACGAGTATAATATTATTATTCTCGACATCATGCTTCCGGATATTACAGGATTTGAAGTTTGCGAAGTTTTAAGAAGCCGGAAAATAATTGTTCCTATTCTTATTTTGAGCGCGCTGGATACACCACACGAAAAAGTAAAAGGATTACAAGCCGGAGCCGATGATTATCTGGCTAAACCTTTTTTGTTTGAAGAATTACTGGCTCGAATAAACGCACAGTTGCGTCGTGCCGAATTCAGTACCGGAATTCTGGATTTTCAGTCGTATGCCGGGGTCGAAATTAATATGAAAGAACAAAGTGCCACAAGAGACGGCAAAGAACTCAATCTTTCATCAAGAGAATTAAAGCTTTTGATCTTTTTTATGAAAAACCGCGAGAAAGCCTTATCCCGAATTGAAATTGCACAAGCCGTTTGGAACATCGATTTTGATACGACATCAAACACCGTAGACGTTTATATTAATTATTTAAGAAATAAAATCGACAAGAACTTCCCTACTCCGCTCATTCATACTGTAAAAGGAACAGGATATATGCTCAAACAAAAGAGTTATGAATCTAAAGAATAAATTAGCCGTAAATTCTACTTTACTTTTTGCTTTTATAGTGGGACTTCTTATGGCCGGATCTTTCCTTTTGTTTAGAAGTCACATGAAGGACCTTTATTTTGATAATCTGGAAGATCACGCGATGACAACGGCGCTTTTTTATTTTGAAAAAGATGAAATAAAAGAATTTAACAGCGAACGTTACAAACAAATTGAACTTCAGTACAAACGTATCAACAACGAATCGATTCGGGTTTATGATGCCAGAACCAATAAACTTTTTATAAACGATAATATCGATTTTACATTAAGTAATAAAGACCTAAAAAATATTGAAAAAGAAAAACTACAAACTTTTACACGTGGTGATCGACAATTTGTTTCGATTTTTTATAAAGATAATCAGGGAAATTTTATAATTGTAGTTTCGGGAATTGATCATGCAGGAAATCGACAACTCGAAATGCTTGGTCTTATGTTTGTTTTATTTTATCTCGCCGGAATTCCTTTAAATTATCTTTTAGGAACATTTCTGGCCAAACAAACTTTCCGTCCGTTTACAGAAGTTATTGCAAAAGTAAATACTATAACAACCGAGAATCTTCATTCGAGATTAGAAGTACCGCAAACGAGTGGAAAGGATGAAATTAAAGAATTGGTTACCACCTTTAATTATCTTCTGGAAAGATTAGAAAGTGGCATCATGATTCAGAATAATTTTCTGAAAAATGCTTCGCACGAATTGAAAACGCCACTTACGATTATCATTGGCGATATTGATGTGTCTTTGCAACAACCCAGAACAAACGCGCAATATGAAGAAATTCTAAAATCGCTTCGTAAAGATACCTTACATCTTAAAGCAACTCTCGAAGGTCTTTTGGTTTTATCCGGATTGGAGCTTTCAGAACCTCAACAAATGGAAACCATCAGAATCGATGAGATTTTATGGAATGTTCTCGAGAAAAAAGCCATCGAATATCCGGAATCTAAGGTTTCTTTCAATTTGAATGCCATTGCAGATCAGGAAGATTTACTTTCTATTTATGCCAATAAACACATGCTTTTTATAGCATTATATAATATATTAGATAATGCTATAAAATTCTCCTCTCCTGTTCCGGTTGCAATTTTTGCTCTTTCGAACGAAAACAAACTTGTCATTAAAATTACAGATCAGGGTCCCGGAATTTCAGACAGTGATAAAGAATCTATCTTCGATCTTTTTTTTAGAAGTGATAATACGCGTCATATTCAGGGACAAGGTTTGGGTCTTTTTATCACCATGCAGATTCTTAAACTTCATAATATTCATTTAATAGTAGATTCTGAGTTGGGAAAAGGTACTTCGTTTTCTTTGGTGTTTCCTTAAATGTTTTTGTTTCACGCAGATTTTGCAGATCGAGCAGATTAAATTGATTAAAAAATCAGCTTAAATCTGTGCAAATCTGCGTAAAAAATTCTTAACTCAAAGTTAACCACAATCTTGTCATCCCGAGGCACGAGGGATCTCCTCAAGAAACTCCGCAATCAAAATCGTCAATCTTTGTAGAGCTACTTACGAAGATCCCTCGTGCCTTGGGATGACAAAAACACGCAGACAACTCACGCAGATTGAGCAGATTTAATTTGATATAATAGACACAGATCAAAGGATTAAATTGATTTAAAAAAAATCTGCTTAAATCTTTTTAAATCTGCGTGAAAAAATTCAACACATAGAAAACATATAACCACAGATTAAATTAATTAAAAAAAATCTGCTTAATCTGCAAAATCTGCGTGAAAAAAACTTAACACAAACCATAAACAATTCTCTATTTTAAGTCACAATGTTACTATTCGATGATGTCACTTTTTACAATCGGTAACATTTACATAACACTCTAATCTTTTTCTAATCTACTTTAAATCTAGCTTTAATCTACTTATTTTTAGCTTTTTACGCAAGTACCTGATTTTAAAGAGTTCAATGGATTTTACAAAAATAACATCTTCATAATCCTAAGTTAACAATGAATTGTTTTATGATTTTAAGTTAACAAAAGCGTTAAATCTGATCGAAACAAAGGCAGTTTCTTTGTCAAATAAAAACTAAAAACAACATGACAAAACTAAAACTCTTTTTTTCAGCATTCATGCTTCTTGTTATGGGGAACATTTTTGCTCAAATTACAACCTCATCTTTATCTGCAAAGGTTAGCGATGGTACAAGTCCGCTTACTGGCGCCGAGGTTACATTGACACATTTACCTACTAATGCAGTTTACAGAGCTGTAACAGATAAACAAGGTAGATTTAGTTTCGAAAATTTAAATGCCGGTGGACCTTATGAACTTGAAATTAAAAGTTCAGAAACCAAAGATTATTCTAATGCACAAATACATTTAGCATTAGGCGATAATGATTTACCAGTAATTGTGGTGGGTAAATCAGATAATAATGTATTAGAAGAAGTGGTGATTACAGGTTCTAAACCTTCGTCTAAAAATAACGGAACAAGTATTAATGAGAAAAAAATTAATGGCTTACCGTTAATCAACAGAGGAATTCAGGATGTTACCAAACTAGTGCCTCAAAGTTCAAACAACTCTTTTGCAGGAACGAACTTTAGATACAACAACGTAACAATTGATGGTTCTATCAATAATGACGCAATTGGTTTTAGTCCGTCTTTAGGTGGTCAGTCCGGAACTTCAGGAATGCCTGGTAGCAGCACTCGTTCTAACTCTATAAGTTTGGATGCGATACAGGATATTCAGGTTTATATTGCTCCTTATGACATTAAATTAGGTAACTTTTTAGGAGGAAGCGTTAATGCTGTTACCCGCAGTGGTACAAATGAAGTAACAGGATCTATTTATAGTTATGGAAGAAATGCTGCTATTACTGGTCCTAATAATGCTGGTGACGGATCGAAAATGCCAAATTCTTTTGGTGATTATCAAGTTGGTTTCAGATTAGGTTTACCTATCATCAAAGACAAATTGTTCTTTTTTACCAACATGGAATATGCTGAAAGAACAGATCCTTTGTTCTACAATGCAGGACAAACAGATTCTAACGGAAAATTGACTTCACT
Organism: Flavobacterium sp. C3NV; assembly: GCF_046825355.2. Classification (NCBI taxonomy): domain Bacteria; kingdom Pseudomonadati; phylum Bacteroidota; class Flavobacteriia; order Flavobacteriales; family Flavobacteriaceae; genus Flavobacterium; species Flavobacterium sp. C3NV. Next base: position 207,283 of record NZ_JBKQBJ020000001.1, read on the forward strand.
GGTTGATAATGCTACAGCAGAACAAATTTCGAACTTCGTAAAAACAAATTACGGGTTTGATCCGGGAAGTTATGGTGCTTACAACAACTTTGCAAAAAGCCAAAAATTCTTCAATAAATTAGATTGGAAAATTAATGACAAACATTCTCTTTCGCTAAGAAATAATACGGTTATTTCTCAGGCTTCGAACTTAGAGCGTGATGCAGCAAACTTCAGGTTTTCAAGCATGGATTTCACACAAAAAAACCAATCTATTAGTACGGTTTTAGAATTAAAAAGCCACTTTAACAGCCAATGGTCGAACTCATTCCTTGCAAGTTATTCGGCTATTAAAGATTATCGTGATCCAAAATCATCAAATGCCATGTTTCCTCAGGCTGAAATTGGTTACAACGGAGGAACAATTTTCTTAGGAAATGATCGTGAAGCAACTGTTTTTAATATGAAACAAAATACAGCCGAAATCACGGACAACCTTACTTACAAAACAGGAAATCATACTTTATTGTTTGGTACGCACAACGAATTCTACGACATTAATTACGGATTTGTAAATGCCCTAAACGGAAGAGTTTCGTATAAATCTCTTGCAGATTTCATGAATAAACTTCCTACTCGTGTTCGTGGCACGTATCCTTTTGACGGTTCTACAAGAGATGAAATCTTTAATAATCCGTATGCTAAATTCAAAGTAAATCTTTATAGCGTTTATGTACAGGATGAAATTAGAATTGGAAACAAACTTAAAGTTACTCCCGGTGTGAGAGTTGATTATACTGATTTGCCAAATAAACCAAAATTAAGCCCTCAGGTACAAAATTCTCCTGCTGATCCTAATTATGGTAATACATACAGTTATACTCCTTTAAATCAAATTAATAATAACTTTTTTACTACAGCATTAGTTTCGCCAAGAGTTGGATTTACCTATAATGTAGACGAAGATAAAACCCTTGTTTTAAGAGGTGGTTCTGGAGTATTTACAGGCAGAATTCCGTTTGCATGGTTAGGATATGCGTATTATAATGATGGTGTAGGTTACGGAAGTTATGATAAAAATAACCTTACTCCTGCTCAGGTTACAGCAGCGGGTGATCCTTTGGCAACAGGCGGATTAAACGGTTATCATGATGCAACGCCAAAAGTTCAGGCCGATTTAGTAGATAATAAATTTAAAATGCCATCTGTTTTAAGAAACTCTTTGGCAATTGATAAAATTATCGGTGGCTATAAATTTACAACCGAAGGTATTTATACTAAAGTAATTCGTGATCTTGAGTTTCAACAGGTAAATAAGACCGATAACCCAACTTATTTCTCTTACGATACCAATCACCAAATGCCAATTTATGCAGCAAACATAAATCCTGCTTTTTCTAATGCTTACTTATTATCAAACACAAATAAAGGATATAGGTACAGCATTACTGAGATGGTTTCGAAATCATACGATTTTGGTTTGAATTTTATGGTAGCGTACACGTACGGAGATTCTCGTGACGTTACAAACGGAATTCGTAATTCTATGGAGAGTAACTTCCAGATGAACCAGTCATTGACACCTAATGATCCTCAATTGGCCACTTCGAACTTTAATATCAAACACAGAATTGTTTCTAATGTTGGATATGCAGTAAAACTGGCTGACAACAATACTTTCTCTGCCAATGTGTATTTTAATGCACAATCAGGAAATCCGTTTTCATGGGGATTTGTAAACTCAACCATTGCCGGAACAGGACAGGCAGCAGGATTGGCTTATATCTTTAAAGATGCAGCAGAAGCAGCTAAATATATCGGAGTAAGTGCAGCAGGCGTTCCATCAGCTACAGCGGCTCAACAAGTTGCAGATTACGAAGCTTTCATCAACGGAAATGATTATTTGAAAAGCAGAAGAGGAACATTCACTCAAAGAAATGGTGATACAACTCCCTGGAACATTCAGGCAGATTTGAAATTAACAGATGAAATCAAAGTTCAAAAAGTTGGTACATTCCAAATTTCATTTAGCATGGCCAATGTTGGAAACCTTATCAATAAAGATTGGGGAAGAAGCTATTTTGTTCCAAACACTTACAATTCGACAGCTAACCTTGGGTTAACAAAATCAGGAAACTTAGGCGGAGTTGCTACTGGCGATCCAACATATACTTTCCAAAAACCTACGGCTACACCTTATACTATAGATCAATTGGCTTCAAGATTCCAAGGACAGCTTGGATTGAGATATTCGTTCTAAAGATTGTGTTTTATTTTTTTTATTCGTCCCCCAGTTTCACACCCTTATGAAACTGGGGGACTTTTTTTTATTTAAAACTTAATTAAAAATTCCAAATTCCAATTGTTGGTCTATAAATTTGTTGGAATTTGGATTTTGGATTTTTTGGATTTTGGGTTTTGGATTTTGGGTTTTGGAATTTGGAATTTGAAATTTTATCCCTCCAGCGGTAAAATAAACTTAAAAGTACTTCCTTTTCCAAATTCACTTTCGGCCCAAATTTCGCCTTGGTGTTTTTTTATAAATTCACTGCAAAGTAATAAGCCCAATCCGTTACCGCTTTCGTTTTCTGTTCCTTTCTGGATTACTTTGGCATTAATTTTAAAAAGTTTTTCTTTTATATTATCAGGAATTCCAATACCGTTGTCCGTGATTGATACTTCGGCTTTTTGGTTTCTCTTTTTTATGCTGATACTAATTTCTCCTTGCTGATCCGTAAATTTAATGGCATTGGTCAGCAAATTCCTCAAAACGGTATCAATCATGTATTTATCGAGTTCTACTTCGATAATTTCGGTCGATTCAAACTTAAGATCTATGTTTTTATTTAATGCTGTATTTCTGTTAAGCGCTATGTTCTCTTCGATCAGGGTATTCAATACTACTTTTTTAGGACTGTATTCAATCATTCCGGTTTGTACCCGCGACCAGTCTAAAAGATTCTCCAGCAGCTTATAAATGTTTTTGTTTGATTCGTGGAGCATTCCTGTAATTTCCCTGATCTCTTCCCGACTGTAAGCATCAATTTCCTCGGCCAATATTTCTGATAATGCAACCGATGATCCCAAAGGGCCTTTTAGATCGTGCGCTATAATCGAAAAGAATAAATTTTTATCGTTTAAAAGCTTTTTGATTTTAAGGTCTTGTTTTTCTTTTACCAGCAACAAAAATCCTACTGTGCCAATAAGAGTGAGCAAAAACAAACTAATACTGTACAAACTGTCGAAAACACGGTACGAAAAAAAATATTCCTGCGGATTGATATAATTATAAACTGCACGTATGAAGATTAAAATTTCAAAAACAGCGTAGCCCAATAAATAAAACATCCGGAAAAGATTATTTCCTTTTTCTCTGAAATAATTAATTGTTGGTGGCAAAAAAATGGCAAAAATTCCCAGTGACATAATTACAATTCGGGTATTCACCTTACTCTCTAATAATGTTGCAATGTTAAAAACTGCTATTGCGGCAATGGTTATGCCTATTTGCAAGCGATTACACCTTCTTGATTTCACTTTGAGCATCGATATCATCGCTATTGTTTCATAGCAGCATCCGCACAAAATGATAGAATTAGCAATATTAATAGAAATAAAATCCGGGATTATGTTTCTTAAAAAAATAAGAACCCAACCAATCGTCAGGGTTATTTTTCCGTAGCCAAAAATGTTTAATTTTCTTTTGTTTTCAATCGAAGCATATGAAAACGAATAACTAAAAATGAGAATGCAAATAAACAAGTTTCCCCAAAAATAAAGCAGGAAAACTGTTTTTGGATCCAGTGGTGAAAATTCAGGCATTATAGACTTTAGTAGGTTAAGAAAGTAAACAAATATACAAATTCATGATGTAATGTTATATTACACTGAGTTCATTGGTTATTAAAACGATCTTAGTGGCAAAATATTTCAAAAATTTATTTCTGTTTTTATTTAAAACAAATTGAATTCATCTTTAAGGATTATAACTATTTTTATATTCTAAAGGATAAATTGAATTGAAGCATTAATTAAAAACAGCATGAGAATAATGATTATGGGGGCATCGGGAGCCGGCGCAACAACACTTGGGGATTGTTTCGTCAAAAATAACGATTGCTTTTTGCACCTGGATTCTGATGAGTACTTTTGGGAAAAAACAGATCCTCCTTTTCAGGAAGCAAAAAATTATGAGGAACGCAATTCCTTATTCGAAAGCGATTTTTATTCTCAGGAGAATGTAGTAGTTACCGGTTCTATATTTCGTTGGAAAACAGATTATAAAAATCTATTTGATCTTGTTGTGTTACTATATATTCCGCAGGAAATAAGATTGCAAAGATTGGCTGAACGAGAAATCTCGAGATATGGAAATAAAATTTTATTCGACGAAAAATTAAATGCAAAATACAAAGCATTCCTAGCCTGGGCTGCCGAATATGATTTGGAAGAAAATACCACCAGCAGAAGTTTTAAGCAGCAAAAGCAATGGATGGAGGAAATAAAATGCGCGACTTTATTTCTGGAAGGTGATCTAACGGTAAAAGAAAGACTTACCGTTTTACAAACCTATATTCGATAAATCAATTTACAAACTTACGTATCTATTAAAAAGATAAAAATCAAGAGAATATAGTAAGCTCATGTTCCAGAAAACTCTCCATTTTATAGTCGGCTAAACTTAGGTTAACATCCTGATTTCCGTTTGTAAAGGCTACGACTTTCATACCGGCCTTTTTCGCCGCCATCATTCCCGAATATGAATCTTCTATAACAATGCAATTTTCAGGATCGATCCCCAATTCTTTCGATGTCATTAAATATATAGCGGGATCAGGTTTTCCTAATGGTACAAATTCTGCCGAGAAAATGATATCGAAATAGTCAGCAATACCCGCTTTTTCTAAAACTACAGGTATTATTTTATAAGGAGAATTTGTTGCCAGACCAATTTTAAAACCATTTGATTTAAGTTTTTTTATAAACGATTCAATGCCGTTTATTTCGCCACCAACCTGCTCTATCAGCTCCATTACTCTTAAAATCACCATCTCTTCAACCTCTTCGAGCGTTTTGCTTTCCCAGGGAAATTTATCGTACCAAAACTTTGTTACTTCTACGGTGGTCATTGTTTTGGTTAAATTAGTAAATTCTGTATTTAAGGCTACGCCAAGGGATGAAAAAACCTCGAATTCGGCTCTTTGCCAAAACGGTTCAGAATCGATAATTACACCATCCATGTCGAAAATAACTGCCTTCATAAAATATTGGAATTTGAGTTTGGTAGAATTCTGGTTGAGCTGCAAAAATAAATCTTTTTAATTTTAGAATATAAACATACCAAAATTTAAAAACTAAAAAATACTTCGTTCAAAGTATCATAAACATAAAATAAATTCATTTTCTGTCAATTCGTAAATGATACGATCAACTTACATATGAGATAGTCATTAAACGAATGTAAGCTTCTTTCCTTCCCTATTTTTATTTATTATATAAGAATTTATACAAAAAACCTGTCTTACTGACAGTTGCGTTATTTATTTTTGTAAATTTATTCGTTCAAACATACGAAAAAACTTTTCTACAAGCCTAAAACGATGTGTCATCATTACATTTTTCAATAAAAAGTTACTTTTTTCACTGAAAAATGAATTCGCATAATTAGAAGCCATTCATCAAAATTTCTGTGACATTAAAAATAGATCTCATGACATGAAAAAGCCGTTCTGTAACATCTTTTTCTTGTTAGAGGTAACAGATATCTAATTTTAAAATCAAATTGAAGAAAGAGTGTTTATTATACAGTATTTATAGAGCCATCAACAAAGTACTTTTTCTTTTTAATTGTAAATGTTTTAATTATTCAAAAAACAGGTGTAAATACCTGCTTGTAAGAAGATTACATGAATTAACTTCGCTATTGAAGAATTAAAAACTAAACTGTAATTAAATCATATTAACCATTAATAATCTATCACTAACATTAACCAATTAAACAAAAACAATTATGGACGTATTTTTAGGAACAATTCTAGCTTTTGGATTTAACTTTAACCCTAGAGGATGGGCATTTTGCTGGGGACAAACTTTAGGAATAGCTCAAAACACTGCTTTATTCTCTTTACTGGGAACAACTTACGGAGGAAATGGTCAAACAACATTTGCTCTGCCTGATTTAAGAGGAAGATCTCTTGTAGGAATGGGACAAGGACCTGGTTTAACTACTATTGTTCAGGGAGAAGTAGCTGGGGTTGAAAGCATTACACTTACAGCAAACAATATGCCTATACACGGTCACCCTCTTGCTGCGGCTACATCTCCTATTACTGTGGCTGTCAATGCAATAAGTTTAAAACCAATAAGCAATGATCCTGATGGTGGTAATAATTATTTTGCTGCTGGAGGAACTACTCCAAATATCTATAGTGAAACTGGAGGGACAAGTAATGCAGTTGGTGGTGTAACTGCAGCAATTAGCGGTGCTACAGGTGTTGCAGGAGGTAGCCAACCATTTGGTTTAAGAAACCCATATCTAGGTATAAATTACTGTATAGCTTTAGAAGGGATTTTTCCATCTAGAAACTAATAGCATTAAAAATAAAACAGAGGCGATAATGCCTCTGTTTTTTTAATCAAAATTTATGGATAACTTTACTAAAATAGGAATTCTACTTCCAAAATCACAACAATATCCAACGCTCGACAGAGATTTTATGAGAGGATTAAAACTTACTAATCCTAATGTGAAATTTTACATCGAAAATATCGGTATTGGTGCAGATGAGAAACTGATAATCGAGAAAATACAAAAGTTAAATTTTCAAGAAGATGTATCAATTATCATTGGCTTTTTTGGGCATTATAATATATCTGAGGTTTATAACTATGCTTCAAAAAACGATATCCTATTGCTTGCCGCTGATACCGGAGCAACATTACCTTATGAAACACCTACTTACAAAGGTGTTTATATTAACTCCTATGGGCTAACGGAATCGTGTTATCATTTAGGTACTTATCTAACTGCCAAAAACTTTCAAAAAGTGGTAACCTCAACTTCGTTTTATGATTCAGGTTACGGCATGTTATCAGCAATTGAATATGCTTTTAAAGATAAACCAATTTTCGCAGGTCACTATATTACACCTTTTGTTCCCAGAGAAAATGAATCGGCACATATGGATAACATCATAAATTCTTATGAACCTGATGCTGTTTTTGCTTTCTATAGTGGCTTATATGCAGAGGAAAATGCCGATTTTGTAAATCAAAATAAAGTTACTAAAAAGTATCCGTTTTATGTTACTCCGTTTTTTATCAATGATAAAATTTTAGAGGAATATAAAAATGAGCCTCACGAACTTTACGTCGTAAGTACTTGGATGCAAAATGATAGTGATGATATCAGCTTTACTGATGAGTATAAGAATAAATACTCAGATAATCCTTCAATATTTTCGACATTAGGTTATGAAAATGGGTTAATATTAAAAAACCTTCTCCTCAATGTAGAGAACGATCTTAGTATAAATTCTTTAATTGAAGAAATAAGCAAACTTAATATTGCCGGACCTAGAGGAAATATTGAATTTGATAAGGATACAAACAGAACATTATTTAATCATCATGTGTATAAATTAAATCTTGATTCTTCTAACAATATAAGTTTTAATAAAATTGAAACATTCGTTAATGACGGGCATTTTATTAAGGCTTTCACTTTATCTACTAAACCGGAACAAATGGGCGGCTGGCAAAATGCCTATTTATGTCATTAAACTAAACTGTATATTATGAAAAGAAAATTACTCTTATTTATCATCTTTTTGTGTACATTCTTTGTACAACAAAATCTTCGAGCCCAGGCAACTGTCTTGGCGCCAGGTGATATAGCCTTTATTGGTTATCAATCGGGAACTCCAACCGATGGTTTCTCTTTTATCACTCTTAAAGATATCAATGCCGGAACGCTTGTATATTTTACAGAAGATGGCTGGGGAAACGGTTCATGGACTCCAACAAACATCGAAACAAATTTATTGTGGACTGTTCCAGCATTTACACCTGCTGGTAAAATTGTATCAATAGTCGAAAGTTCGGCTGATACTTTTACAGTTACAGGTACAACTGGAGTAACACTTGCGTCAGGTACAGGTTTTAATCTTCCTAATGCCGGCGACCAAATATTGGCGTATCAGTCTGCAACGGGTCCAAGACCGGTATCACCTACATTTATTGGAGGTATCCATGCAGATTATAACGCTTCAGATTATGACGCTCTAACAACATGGAGTAATGCAGCACAAGTAAGTTCATTTGGAGGATCTGAAAGTTCATTACCTCCCGGTTTAACCAACGGTGAAACTTGTATTTCGTTGTTTCCGGCAGGAGGTCCCGCTGAAGTTAATAACAGTAAATATATTGGGACTTTAACAGGTACGGTTGCAGAATTATTAGCAAAAATTAATAATCCGTCAGCCACATACTGGTCACATAGTACCGGAAATGTTGATTTAGGAATAATCCCAACAAATTATCCTGCACCAAGTATTACACTTGCAGTTGCACCAACTGTAACATCTGCTGTGGCAGCAAGCATCAAATCTGTTTCTGCAACACTTGGTGGTGAGGTTACTGCTGATGGTGGTGATACAACCATAGAAAGAGGAATTGTGTGGGCTACAACGGTAAACCCAACTATTGCAAATAATAAAGTTCAAATAGGGACCGGAACCGGGACATTTGGTAATGTTGTAACGGGACTTCCTGCTGCAACAACTATTTATTATAGAGCGTATGCTACCAATAGCGGCGGAACTAATTACGGAGGTGAATTTAATTTTACAACAGGAGCTGCATTAACTGCTCCGGCAACTATTGCTAAAACAAATGTCAGCTGTAACGGAGGAAACAATGGTACTGCTACAATTGTTGTAAGCGGAGGATCAATTCCTTATACTTATTCATGGTCGCCATCTGGAGGAACAAATGCAACAGCATCTGTTCTTGGTGTTGGAGTTTATAATGTAACGGTTACCGATGGTGAAGGAACACAAATAACTAGATCTGCTACTATAACTCAGCCACCTGTATTAAACGCTTCACCTGCTTTTACAAACGTAGCGTGTAATGGAGGTGCTAATGGTGTTGCTGCTGTATCTGCAACTGGAGGTGCAGGAGGTTATACTTATCTATGGAATACTGGTGCTACAACATCTGCTATTACAGGTCTTATGGCTGGAACATATAGTGTAACTGTTACAGACGCAAATTCTTGTACCAAAACGGTAAATAATATTCAAGTAACACAACCAAGTGTATTAAATGCTACATCTGCTGTTACAAACGTATCATGTAATGGAGGCAGTAATGGTGTCGCTTCTGTAACTGCAACAGGAGGAGCCGGAGGTTATAGGTACTTATGGAATACAGGTGCTTCAACAGCTGCTATAACAGGTCGTCCAGCAGGTACTTACAGCGTGACGGTTACAGATGCAAATTCATGTACTATAACGCTAAATAATATTACAATAACGCAACCTCCTGCTGTAGTTAGTGGAACTACAGTAGTATCCAACATATCTTGTTTTGCAGGCTCAAACGGAGCTATCAACCTTACTCCATCAGGCGGTACTGGTCCATACACCTTTAATTGGGGTGGCGGTATTACAACTGAAGACAGAACAGGTTTAGCAGCTGGTACTTATTCAGTTACCATTACCGATGTTAACGGATGTACAGGAACGGTAAGTAATATTGCTGTGGTGCAACCTACTGCTGCAGTTGGCGGAACTACAGTAGTAACCAACGTATCTTGTTTTGCAGGTACAAATGGAACTATCAACCTTACGCCATCAGGCGGTACAGCTCCCTATACTTTCAATTGGGGCGGGGGTATTACAACTGAAGACAGAACAGGTTTAGTTGCTGGTACTTATTCAGTAACCATCACCGATAATAACGGATGTACAGGAACGGTAAGCAATATTGCAGTAACTCAGCCTCCAGTATTAAACGGAACTCCGGCTGTAACTAATGTTGCTTGTAACGGAGGATCAAATGGTGCTGCTTCTATTACTGCAACCGGAGGTACTCCCGGATATACTTATTTATGGTCGAACGGAGCTACAACTTCTGCTATTACAGGACTTTCTGCCGGAATTTACAATGTAACTATTACAGATTTTAAAGGCTGTACAAAAATTGTAAGCGATATTATGGTAACGGAGCCACCAGTATTGGCGGCATCACAGGGTACAGTAAATAATGTAAGCTGTAACGGAGGTTCAAACGGAACTGCAACTGTTGCAGTTACTGGAGGAACTGGGAGCTACACTTATTCATGGTCTCCATCAGGAGGTACGGGAGCAACAGCATCAGGACTTACACAAGGTACTTATACAGTAACTGTTACTGATGCAAACTCATGTCAAACTACCCAAAGTTTTACTATTACCGAACCTACTCCACTTTCTGTAACAACATCGCAAACTAATCTAGTATGTAATGGCGCTGCAACAGGAGAGGCAACAGTAAACGTAACAGGCGGAACAGGAACTTATACTTATTTATGGGCTCCAACTGGAGGAACTGCTGCAACAGCAACAGGATTAACAGCAGGAACTTACATAGTAACAATAAAAGATGCCAACTTATGTCAAACAACACAAAGTTTTACTATTACCCAGCCAAATGCATTGGTTGCTACACCAGTTGCGCAAACTAATATAGGATGTCGCAACGAAGCTACAGGATCTGCAACAGTAAGTGCAACAGGCGGAACAGGAACTTATACTTATTCATGGTCTCCATCTGGAGGTACTGGTGCGACAGCTTCAGGATTAACAGCCGGAAATTATACTGTTACAGTTATGGATGCTAACTTATGTCAAACAACACAAACTTTTACTATTACACAACCAGCAGCTGCCCTTTCAGCAACTACAGCATCAACTGGTGTTAGTTGTTTTGGCGGATCAAATGGAACTGCAAGTGTTACGGTATCAGGAGGAACTCCTACTTATACTTATTTATGGGCTCCTTTAGGAGGAACTACATCATCTATTACCGGAAGACCAGCAGGAGATTATACTTGTACCATTACAGATGCAAACGGATGTACATTGGTTAAAAATATTACCATTAGCACACCTGCTGCATTTTCTGCAACAGTAACACAAACAAATGTTTCATGTAATGGAGGAACTAACGGTAGCGCTACTGTAAATGCAACAGGAGCTACAGCTCCATATAGCTACCAATGGTCGCCAACAGGAGGAACTGCTAAAACTGCTTCAGGATTAGCGGCGGGAACTTATACTGTAACTATTCAGGATGCTAACACTTGTACATACACAGCAAATGTTACCATAACAGAACCTGCAGTTTTAGCAGCAACGACATCACAAACTAATGTTCTTTGTAATGGAGGAGCAACTGGTACAGCAACAGTAACTGCTTCTGGAGGAACATTAAACTATACCTACTTATGGTCTCCTTCTGGAGGAACAGCTGCTACTGCAACTGGCCTTACTGCTGGAAATTATAGCTGTTTAATTACAGATAATAACGGATGTACCTTAACTAAAACTTTTACAATCAATCAGCCTTCTGTTTTAACAGCTACAACATCACAAATCAATGCAACTTGTGTTGTGGGTGGGCAAGCTTCTGTTACTCCATCAGGAGGAACAACTCCTTACAATTATTTATGGTCTAATGGAGTAACAACTCAAACAGTAACAGGTTTATCAGCTGGAAATTACAGCGCTCTGATCACAGATGCTAATGGATGTACAATTACAAAAAACTTTACAATTACTACTATAAATACATTAGTTGCTACAATATCTCAAACCAATGTTTTATGTAATGGATCAAACACAGGAACTGCAACAGTAGTACCTTCAGGAGCTCCGGGTCCATATACATATGTTTGGGCTCCAACTGGAGGAACTGCTTCAACAGCAACAGGACTTACAGCGGGTAATTATTCGGTAACCATAACTTCTTCAAACGGATGTTCTATTGTAAAAAACTTTACAATTACAGAACCTACTCCAATCGTGGTTGCTCCTTCACAAACAAATATTTCATGTAATGAAGGTTCTAACGGATCAGCTTCAGTAGTTGTAACTGGAGGAACCGGAGCTTATACATATGCATGGTCACCATCTGGAGGAACTGCTGCAACTGCATCAGGACTTACTGCAGGAACTTATACGGTAACTATCACTGATGCTAACTTATGTCAGACAACACAAAGTTTTACATTAACACAACCAGCTGCTTTAATAGCAACACCATCTCAAACTAACGTTTCTTGTAACGGTGGAACAAACGGATCTGCAACTGTTTCAGTAACGGGCGGAACTGGTGCTTACAGTTATGTATGGTCTCCAACTGGAGGAACTTCTGCAACTGCATCAGGACTTACTGCCGGAACTTATACGGTAACTATCACTGATGCTAACACCTGTCAAACAACAGCAACGGTTACAATAACAGAACCTACTGTACTTGCTGCAACAACATCACAAGTGAATGTTTCTTGCAGCGGACAAAGTGATGCTTCGGCAACTGTAACTGTAACAGGCGGAACTGGTGTTTATACGTATGTATGGTCACCTTCTGGCGGAACTGCTGCCACAGCAACCGGATTAAGCGCAGGAAATTACTCTGTACTTATTACTGATGCAAACAGCTGTACTTTAACACAAAATGTAACTATAACTACAATTCAAGATGTAACTGCGCCAGTGCCTAATGTAGCAAATCTTCCTGCTATTACGAACTATTGTTCGATTTTACCAGCGCAAATTGCAATACCAACAGCAACTGATAATTGTTCCGGAATTATATCTGCAACAACAACAGATCCTTTAACTTATACTGCTGTAGGTAATTATGTAATTAAATGGACTTATACTGATGCTAGCGGAAATATTGCTACACAACAGCAAAACCTTACTGTAACTGCTTCTCCATTAGATCAGGTAACTTTTGCTAATGCTGCATTTACTTATAACGGAAGTGTACGCACCATACAAGTTGCTAATCTTCCTGCCGGAGCAAGCGTAGTATATGCTACTACTCCATCAACAGGAACAGCAAACGGAGCGACTAATGCAGGAGTTTATACTGTTACAGCAACAGTAACACCAGATGTAAGTTCACCAAATTGTTCTCCAGTAACACTTACTGCACAGCTTACTATCAACAAAGCAGCACAGCAAATTACATTTGGAGCGATTTTGCCAAAGATTTTTGGAGTAGGTAATGACTTTAGTTTAAATGGGTTTTCTAATTCAGGTTTACCTATTCGTTACTCGTTCACTTACACTTCTGCCCTGCCGCCAGCTAATGTTTCAGCGCTTGGTTTAGTAAATGTTCTACGATCTGGCGAAGTATTAATTGTAGCACATCAGGATGGTAATGAAAATTACTTACCAGCAGCAGATGTTTCGCAGGTTCTGGTAATTAAAAATAATGACGTAACGATATCAAAAATTACACTTGGTAGTCAAGTATATCTAAATCCGGCAAAAGAAATTAAATACTTGATGCAATGCGGAGAAAACAATGTAAATGTTGCCTTTACAAATGAAACGGGAGCAACATTCTCGCCTTCTGCCAATTTTACGATTACGCCTCCTAAACCGGGAATTTATACACAAAATGTTACTGTGACATCACAAGACGGAACTGTAACTGCCAATTATGCTTTAACTATAGAAAAACCATTTGGTTTCTATGACATTGTTCATCAAAAATTCAACAATGTATTGCTTGTCAATAATAATCCTCAGACTAACGGAGGTTATGAGTTTGTTTCATACCAATGGTTTAAAAATGGTCAATTGGTAGGAACGGGTCAATACTATTCAGCGGGAGATGATTTGACGAATTCTTTAGATAAATCTGCAGATTTTAGTGTAAAAATGACAACCAAAGACGGAAAAACACTTCAGACATGTAGTACCAAAATAACGACTCAAAAATCGTTAGCGGCCAGACTTTATCCTAACCCAATTCAATCAGGACAAGTGATTACAGTTGAAGCAGATTACCCTGCGGAAGAATTAGAAAACATGCAAATAAGTTTGTATAATGTTTCTGGTCAATTGATTAAAACATTGAAATCATCTACGGTAAGAACTGAAATTCAATTACCTGATGCTGAAAGTAATATGTATGTTGTAGTTATCGAAACTCCAAACATCAAGAAAACGCTAAAAGTAATTGTAAATAAATAAAAAATCTGTCAGTGCTATTTTCGAATAGCACTGGCATTAAAAAAAAAATAAGATGAAAAAATATATACGAAACTATATAACATCAATATCCATCGTTACAGTAGTTTTAGGATCTTGCCTAAATAGTTACGGTCAGGATAAAAAACAGGAATTATCAATAGCTGTGGGAGGACCGTTTTCATTTCTAAAATCTAATACTGGAGATGTAGTTCCAGGTAACGGTTTCAATGCAGGAATTCGATATTCTTACTACTTAAATGAAGGTTTAAGTATTGGTATTGGTGCCGAATATCAAACCTATAGTTCTGATGTAAAATATGGATTTTATGGCGGACAATATAATGCGGTTGATGCTGAAAATGAAGCTTTTCAGTTTCGATATAAAGCAACTAATTTAAGAGAACAGCAAAAATTAGGATACGTTAATATTCCAATCAACATTCAGTTTGAAACTCCCGGCGCTACAAAATTATATCTTTCAGCAGGCGCTAAAATAGGTTTTGCTACAACCGGAAGCTACGAAAGCACATTCCAGAACCTGACTACAAGCGGCTATTATCCGCAATATAATGTCGAATTATTTAGTCCGGCATTTGCAGGGTTTGAGAGCCAAAACAATCTTAAAACAAGCAAACAGGATCTGGATACAGAGGTGTCTTATTCTGCTACATTCGAAACCGGTTTGAAACAAAAAATTGGGGATCGAAGTGCTATTTATATCGGACTTTATTTAGACTACGGATTAAATAATATCTATGATAATAAAGGAAGTAAAAATCTGGTACAATACCAACCGGAATTACCCGTACAGCTAAAATATAACACTGTCCTTGATGCTTCTAATTCAAATGATATCAGATTGGTTTCTTACGGACTTAAGCTAAGATATGCCATTCGATAAAATCAAAATTTGATTAATGAACTAAGCTCTTCAGGAGTAATAAAAAAATCCATTCGTTACGGCGAATGGATTTTTTTTATTCAATTTTAACTGCTTTAATCTCGATCTTATTATACTGCGCAATAGATTTTGGCTTGTGCCAATATTCTATAATTGTCTTGATCACCTGCTTGAATTTATCATAATCAAAAGGTCTCACAAAATAGCTGTGCGTAGGCAAAGAATACGGATCGATGACAAAACTCTGCTCAAATAATGTAGTAAAAAACAAGTACGGACAATTGAATATCGTCCCTACTCCATTATTATCCGGATTCGTTTCCATCACTTTATAATTCATAACATTCAATAGTACAATATCAGAAAACACCAAAAAAGGTTTAATCTGATGGCGAAGCATATAATTACAGGCCGTTTCGGCAGTATTAAAATATAGAATTGGATTGGCGTAGTTGAGTTCGCTAAAAACCTCGATAAATAATTTACGGTCTTCTTGTTTATTCTCTATTACTACTATGGGTCCTTTTTTATTCATAGTCAATAAGTTTAAAATTCTGATTTGCATGTGCGCTACTTCATGCCATTTATTCTATTCAAATATTTTAAAAATTGAGCACAAATTCCTTACAAAATCTTCATTTCTGCTTATATAATTTTCATTTAGAGCAAAATGGTTAAAGATTTCTTTTTATAAAAGCTAAAATGCTGTTAATTATATAATTACTATTTCAAATTTTATAAGTAAATACAAGGACTTCATAACTAATTTTGAGTGAGACATTTAGAATCAGGAAAAAATTTTACTTATCTAATAATTTAACCTCAAATAGCTATGAATACTTCAAACCATAAAACCAACGAAACTCATGGAAGTTACATCAAGGACGATCGCATTTTGCAGCCACAGCAAGATGAGACTCATTTAGAATCTGACGCCAGACAAAATGATATTTATGCTGTAGGCCACAATAACGACGAAAGTTATGTCGATGAATATCAGAAACAAATGGATGAAGAAGAAGATTATCATGACGATCAAATTTTAAATGAAGAGGAAGATCCGGATGACTTAGATGATAATTTTCAAGATGCACTTGACAGAGATAACGAAGACGACGATTATTTTGAAGAAGACGATCTGAATGAAGACGAAGATCTTGACGAAAGTGATCTAGATGATGATCTTATAGAAGATTATGACGAAAATGATCGTGAGCCAGACAGTTTGACTACCGAAAATTTAAAACAGGACGAACTCGATCAGGAATACGACATCGATCAGGATCTTGAAGAAAAAGATCCCGTAAACAAACCCAGAGAGTTTTAATAAATAAAAGCTTTACTCGAAATAAACCATTCTCTCGCGAATGGTTTATTTCTTTCCCATAAATCAAATCAGCTTATCATGGATATCTATACTTTTTTTCAATTAATAATTGTTACAATCGCAGCCACATCGGCCATGACTTTATTTAGTTATATTGTATCAGCGAGTTTTCGGGAATTGTACAAAGAACCTGTTTTATTAACTTTTATGTTAAGCAAACTCCATCTCGAATTATCAAATAAAACAAAGGAAACCCTAGCTTGGTTATTGCATTATTTTATAGGCTTCCTCTTTGTCCTCGCCTATTATTTTTTATGGATCAACGAAATTTTACCTATCACTTTCCTAACAGCCTTTTTACTGGGTTTTGTTAGCGGGATCATTGGCATTATTGGCTGGATGATTATGTTTAAAATGAGTGATCATCAACCTAAAATCGATTTTAAAGGCTATTATTTCCAGTTGCTTCTGGCCCACATCGTTTTCGGTCTTGTTGCGGCAGGCATTTACACACTTTCATTAACTGTTTTAATCTTAACAAACGCTCATGTCACTGTCTAAATACAATCAAAAAAGAGATTTTAAACAAACTCAGGAACCAAAAGGTAAAGTCGAAAAATCAGCAAGCCAATTGATTTTTGTGGTACAAAAACATGCCGCTTCGCATTTGCATTACGATTTTAGATTAGAAATGGATGGCGTGCTAAAAAGCTGGGCGATCCCTAAAGGTCCGTCTATGAATCCTGATGATAAACGTTTGGCGATGATGGTCGAAGATCATCCCTACAGCTATAAAGATTTTGAAGGCACAATTCCCACAGGAAATTACGGTGCCGGAAATGTTATTGTTTGGGATAATGGAACTTATACAACAGATGAACCTACCCCAAACCCCGAAAAAACTTTATTGGCAGATCTTAAAAAAGGTCATTTGAGTTTTGTTTTAAAAGGAAAAAAACTAAAAGGAGAATTTTCATTAATCAAACTAAAAGGAAAACAGGAAAATGCCTGGTTATTGATTAAAAAAAATGATCCTCATGCGACAGAAAGTGACATACTAAATAAAAATAAATCGGTTATTTCTGAAAGGTCTTTAGAAGAATTAGAGAAAAATTCTAAAAAAATGGAAGAAAAAACCAATCAAAAAAAGGCCTCAAAAAATAATCCTGCATCAGCCGAAGAACCTGCCGTTTTTATCAAACCCATGTTAGCCAATACCAAAGAAAAAGCATTTGACGATGCTGATTGGGTATTTGAGAATAAATATGATGGCTACAGGGCAATTTCTGTAATTAATCCTTCTGATGTACAATTATTTAGCCGAAATGAATTATCTTTTAATTCGAATTTCAAACCCATTGCAGATGAATTACGAAAAATAGATCATATTGCAGTTTTAGATGGTGAAATTGTAGTCGAAGATGAAAACGGAAAAGCTAATTTTCAACTCCTTCAAAACTATCTTAAAACAGGTTTTGGAACTTTGAAATATTATGTTTTTGACCTTCTTAATTTAGATGGAAATCTCATCACCGATTTATCGTTGCTCGAAAGAAAGGAATTGCTTAAAATTTTATTTAATAAATATGATTTTAAAAATATTTATTACTCAGAACATAACATAGAAAAAGGTTTGAAGCAATTCGATCTTTCGATAAAAAACAAAGGCGAAGGTATTATTGCCAAAAAAGCCGATAGTACTTATATCTCCAATAAAAGAAGCAGCGACTGGCTTAAAATTAAAATTTCGAATGAAGAAGAAGCCATTATTATTGGAATTACTGAACCCAAAAAATCCAGAAAATATTTTGGAGCGATTTTACTGGGACAATATTACGGCAAAAGACTGCAGTTTATAGGCAAATGCGGAACCGGTTTTAATGATGCAACCTTAAAAGAATTATATACCAAATTAGAACCTCTTTTTGTGAATGAATCTCCGCTAAGCGAAAAAATAGCATTAAGAGATACAATTCAATGGGTAAAACCAAAGCTGGTTTGTCAGGTAAAATTTTCAGAATGGACAAATGATAAGCATCTGAGACATCCCGTATATCTGGGTTTAAGGATTGATAAAAAAGCTTCGGAAGTTTTTGTTCCGTCTACAATTAAATCAAATAACGCAATCGAAAAAGATGTAAAAAAAGATACCATGAAAGAGAAACCAACTCCTGTAACAGAAAACGATTACGATTTAAAAATAGGAAAAACTACTTTGCATCTCACCAATCAAAACAAGGTTTATTTTCCTGATGATGGTATTACCAAAGGAGAAATTGTACAGTATTATAATGAAGTTGCCGATTTAATTCTTCCCTATCTCAAAGATCGTCCGCAATCTATGAATCGTTTTCCTAACGGAATCAATGCGCCGGGATTTTATCAAAAAGATGTCGATGTTGATAAAGTTCCGTCCTGGCTCAAAACCAAAAAAATCTTTTCAGAATCGAATGAAGAATACCTCAATTATTTGATTTGTAATGATAAAGCGACTTTGCTTTATATGGCCAACTTAGGCTGCATCGAAATGAATCCGTGGAATTCTACCATCAAACACGTCGAAAATCCGGATTGGCTCGTAATTGATATCGATCCTGAAAAAGATGATTTTGAAGAAGTGGTAAAAACAGCTCTAACCGTAAAAGAAGTTCTCGACGAACTCGAAACCGAATGTTATTGCAAAACTTCAGGAGCAACGGGTTTACACGTTTATATTCCGCTGGGCGCGCAATACGATTATGATTCGATTAAAATTTTCGGAGAATTACTGGCCATCGAAATTCATTCGCGTTTGCCTGAAACGACTTCATTAGAACGCAGTATCAAAAAAAGAAATCATAAAATTTACATCGATTATCTACAAAACCGACGCGGACAAACTCTTGCAGCGCCTTATTCTGTAAGACCTAAACCAGGAGCAACAGTTTCAACTCCGTTAGAATGGAGCGAAGTAAATTCGAAACTGCATCCGTCGCAGTTTACCATCAAAAATGTGCTGCAGCGATTTGAGAAAAAAGGCGATTTATGGCAACCCGTTTTAGGAAAAGGTGCCAATATTAAAAAGATATTACACAAGCTGGAAAACAAAAATCCTCATTAAGAGGATTTCTTTTTTTCCAGACTTGCTTTTAGCATCGCCATCAAATCGTCGCTTTGTTTATGAACAACTTTAAGTTTTGGCGCTGCTTGTTTTTTGCCTTTGGCTTTATTCTTTATAATTTGCAAAAGCTTGGCGGTATATTCGTCTTTATAAGCACTTATATCGAATTTCTCCGTAAGCTGATCGATCAGTTTTTCGGCCATATCCATTTCTTTTGTGGCTTTTTTAGATGCTGCAGGCAGTTTTAATTCTGCTGTATCTCTTATTTCCTGTTCAAAACGAATTCGGTTCAAAAGAATAACATTTTTGTATGGTTTTAAAATAGCCAGGCTTTCCTTGTTTCGTAAAACAAAACTCGTCACTCCTACTTTACCCGATGCTTCAAGCGCATCTCTGAGTAATGCATAAGCGTTCATCGCACCTTTATCAGGCTCAAGATAATACGGCTGTTCGTAGTAAATACTATTAATTTCTTTTTCTAAAGCAAAACTCTGAATATTAATCGTTTTGGTTTTCTCAGCATCTGCGGCTTCAAAATCTGCATCTTCAAGAATCACATATTTGTCGTCTATTTTATAGCCTTTTACAATATTGGCGTAGGCCACTTCTTTTCCGGTATTTTCATTTACCCTCTTGAATTTGATGTTGGCATGATCCTTTTCATCCAGCATATCCATGTCGATACTGCTTTCCTGCACGGCAGAAAATATTTTTATGGGAATATTGATTAACCCAAAACTAATTGATCCTGTCCATATTGCTCTCATAACTTTATTTTATAAAATTGAATCTCCTTCGACCCATTTCAGGGCTTTATTGAAAGCTAACTTTTTAAAACCACGTAATTCTCCCGTAGTATTAAATGTAAATCCGCCATTAAAATTCATTTCATCCGAGTCAGAAACGATGGCAACCCTGTTCCAGTTTTCAAATTGCTGTAATCCTAAAACAGCATCTTTAAACCAGACATTTTCAGTAAAATTCTGAACATCTGTATCCAGCGCAAATAAAAAATTAATTTCATTTGATTCTTTTGATAATCCTTCTAATTCCGGCAGTACAACACTTTTAAAATCAGCTGTTGTTACCTGACCAAGTGCTCTAAAAGCAATTAAATTTTTTGCTGTTTCTATTTTGTGTATCATAATGATTATGGTTTGAATTGTTGTTCTAATATTTTCTTTTACAGAGGATTAAAATTAATTCAAGATTCAATCAGAAATTTTACACGATTATGCACAGAGATTACAAAACTTCAACAGCACATTTAAATAATAGTAAGCGATTACAAAGGATTTTTTCAAGCAGATCTTACAGATTATGGCAGATTTTAATTTAATAATCTGCGTATATCTGCTTAGATCTTTTTAAAATCTGCGTGAAAGAATTTATTATACATCTATTTATTAATGTTCTATACGGTAATAAATGTTTAATTTATTTATAATTGAGGCACATTTGCCTTTTTTTGATTCAGTAATTGCTTAATTCTATGCGCATTACCAAGAGTATCTTTTTGAAGTTCCATTTTGTTTCCCTCAAATTTTTGATAATTAAAACCTTCTTTTTCTCCAACAAATTCCAGAATTTCAAGCGATAGTAACTTTCCCGGAATAATGGCGCCAATCCAGTTAGGATCTGACTTTTGATGCCATGTAATCCATACTAATTTTTCACCTTTTTTGAGTTTTAATTCATTCGATTTTAATCTTTCTACTGTTTTCTGATTTCCGTAGAGCAATGATGTCGTATGTTTTTTATTATTGATAGAAGAATTGATGACCTGCAAACCTGAAACCTTGTCCAGCAGAACATCCGGTAATGAAGCATCTTTATTCAAAGCGTTTTCATTTGTTTTATCTGCACAGGAAAAAAGAAAAAACAAAGAAAGAATTCCTGTAAAATAGAGTATCGTTTTCATATTATTGACGTATTGGAAGTGTGAATACATAATCGTTTTTTTCCATAGGCTTGTGACAATTCATACATTCGATCACAAAATCGGCTCTTTTACCATACGGAATCAATTCTGTGGTTTTGAATCTTGAAAATCCCCAACCATTCGTTTTTTTATATTTGATGTGATCCTTAGCCATAAATTCGACTTGTTTAAAAGCGCCCTGAGAAATATTCCCGTCCTCATCTTCGACCTCCTCATAAGCCGCTTTCGCCAAAATAGCACCATCCGGCCACGGGTTAATTTTCTTATCTTTAATTGCTTTTATGGCAATATCATTTCCGTAGATAATTCGCATTGTTCCGTTATCAAGACGCTGCGTTGTACTTACAACACCCCAATTTTTATAATCAGCTATGTATGCAATCCCGTTTGGTGTTTTTGGTATTTTAACTGACTTTTCAGCCTTTTTCAATTCTTCGGTCTGATTGTTTAATGCTTTTATTTTCGCAGTATCCTGAGGCTTATTATTTACTCTTAAACCCCATATATAATTTTCAAGTACTTTGAGATCTTTTTGAGATAATTTTGCCTGCGGATGTGCCAATGTATAACTCTGCAAAGGCATTGCTCCCTGAGAAACCTGATTCACAGATTCCCAAAGTTTTGCCTTTTGATCTGCCGCTGATAATTTATCCCATTCAGAAAAATTGAGTCCGCTCCTGCCCTCCTTTATATGTTGGGCAACAAGCCACGATACGGGAACTATTTTATCGTACCAGGCCAAATTGGTTTCGTTCGAATGACAATCATAACAGGAATTTCTTAAAATAGTCTGCACTTCGTGTGGCACTTTTAAATTTCCCGTAACCGGTGGATTTGTAATTACAGGACGGATAAATTGTATTCCTGCAAAAATCAATAACAAGATGATAACCGGAATCACGATGACTTTTCTTTTGTAAATTTTTGGCTTTTTCATTTTGGATGTTTTTCTATTTAATAAGGCATTTGGAACTCAGTTTAAAACTGTAAAAATCAAAATCAGGGAAACAAAACTGATCTCATTTTGAAATTTCATACTGCAAATAAAGCGCTGAAACCTCAATGAAATCAACTAAAATAGCGCGAAAGGGAAAAAATGAACTTAAAAGGGAATAAATAAGACTGAATAGAATCTGGCTTTCTGATAAAACATTTATAGAAAGGTTATACTTGGTTTCAACCTCGCTTAAATTTCTTTCGAATAGAGGGATGATCCCTTAAAAACAAAAATTATGACTGCTGTGTCTTAAAAAAAAATTCTACCCAACCGATTATTATTAATTAAATTTGGCTCATCAATTCAAATATTCTCATGAAGAAAGACAAGCTTTATCTTTTTACTTTTTTATCATTACTTGTTGTCGTATACATTTGCGGATACTTTAGCATGAATTATTTGGTAGGTTTAAGTACAGAGCAATTTCTAAAAATTCAGATTGAGTCCAGTAAAAGAGAAGCCAAAGAAATGGCCAACCTGATTTCTTTACAAGCGCAACAAAATAGTGACAGAAAGGTAATCATTAATAACGTACAAAAAAGCATCGAAAAAACCGACACTCAAACGGGTTTTATCTGTATGTTTGATCAAACAGGAAAAGAAATTTGTCATCCTAATCCGGAAAAAATTGGCCGAATGACCGGTCCTGACGAATCGTATATTTCGACAACGCATAATGAAGTAAATCCTGAAGATTTTTATTCGTATCTAAAAAATAAAACCGAAGGCGGTGGAATCAGAAACTATAACAATCCTAAAAAAGATGCTGAAATTATCTACCTCTATCCGGTTAAAGACACCGATTGGATTATTGCTTCGCACGCCAATCTACAAAGCATAAATAAACAAGTTCAGGATTTAAAATTCTATTTTATTCTGGTTTATATCAGCACTGGCGCTTTGATTGTTTTGCTTTCTTTTTTTATGATTCGCCTTTTTGGAAGCCGATACGAAAGAAAACTGGAGCAGAAAAATGAAAATCTTTTTAATGAAGTTTTAAGTCTTTCGAAACTCAACTATGATTTAACCAGTTATAAATCAAAACTAGAATCGAATGAGCAATCAAAAGTTCCCGATTTATCTATTTCTCCTGCGAATAAAAAGAGGATTTTAACGAATCTGAAAAATGAAATCGTCTCGCTCGAAATAGAACAAATCGCCTATATTTATATGGAGAATACGATCACTTACGTGAAAGATGTAAACGGAAAAATCTCTACAAGTAACAGCAGCCTCGAAGAAATTTACAGCGAACTCGACAATGCAATCTTTTTCAGGGCCAACAGACAATTTATCCTGGCTATAAAATCGATAGATAAAATTTTGAAATATGGCAATAACCAGCTCAAAATTGAAGTTGTTCCAAAATCTACAATCGATGTTATCATTAGCAAAAACAAAGCCGCGGAATTTAAAGCATGGCTGAATAAATAATAGAAAAAAGGGAAAGATTTAAAATCAAAATTGAACAATATTTACAGAAAACAAAGCCGCTCTGAATGTCTAAAATTTATATGTCGCTCCGATGGAGCTTTATTCTAAACCAATATCAAATAGCTATAAATATATCGCTCCTATGGAGCTTTTCTTATAAGGGATTTTTATAATGTTCATCATCAATTTAAAATGCTGAAATGATAATATATTTATAGAGACCCAAAAAACATCATTTTCTAGTCCCGGAGGGACGACATATTTATAGAAAATCAAGTCACACAACACAGAGCCCCAGCGGGGCGAAATATTAAATTCATTAAATAAAAAAGGGGAAGATTTCAAAAAAATAAATAGTCATTTTCTAGTCCCAGAGGGACGACATATTTATAGAAAATCAAGTCACACAACACAGAGCCCCAGCGGGGCGAAATATTTAATTCAGAAATAAAAAGGATAAGATTTCAAAAAAACAAATAATCATTTTCTAGTCCCAGAGGGATGACATATTTATAGAAATCAAGTCTCACAACACAGAGCCCCAGCGGGCGAAATATTAAATTCAGAAATAAAAAGGATAAGATTTCAAAAAAACAAATAATCATGTTCAAGTCCCAGAGGGACGGCATATTTATAGAAAATCAAGCCACATAACACAGAGCCCCAGCGGGGCGAAATATTTAATTCAGAAAATAAAAAAGGGGAAGATTTCAAAAAAATAAATAATCATGTTCAAGTCCCGGAGGGACGGCATATTTATAGAAAATCAAGCCACACAACACAGAGCCCCAGCGGGGCGAAATATTAAATTCAGGAAATAAAAAAGGGGAAGATTTCAAAAATGAAATATTCCCCTTTTTCTATTATTTAAAATTATTAAATAGCTTAAAATTTAAACGTAATGTTGGCTGTCACACGCGTTGGGTTTTGAGCTGCAAGTCTGTACGACCAATACTTTTCGTTTGTTAAATTGTCTACTTTAATACCCAACCTGTATTTAGGCTGATCGTAAAAAAGTGAAGCATCTAAAACGGTGTACGACGGAATCGAAAATTTGAAAGTCGTCGTATTGGTCTGGTAATATTCGCTGCCATAAATACCTCCAAAACCAAATCCTAAACCTTGCGCCGGACCGTTTACAATTCTGTAACTCGCCCATAAATTCGCCGTTCTTGGAGATCCCGCTGTTGTTGGTCTTAATCCCTGAACGCTGGCATTGCTTTTTTCGTATTTACTATCATTATACGTATAACCCGCAACGATATTTAGTCCTGAAATTGGGTTGGCAATCAGCTCAGCCTCAAAACCTTTACTTACCTGAGTTCCGTCCTGAATAGAGAAATTAGCGTGATCCGGATCATCGCGTGTAATGTTTGTAACCTGAATATCATAATAGCTAAGTGTCGCTGATATTTTATTCAAATCAAATTTAAAACCTCCCTCATACTGATTCGCCTGATTGGGTTTAAAAGTGTTTCCGTCAAAATCAGAACCCGAAACGTTACTAAAACCATTCATATAATTACCAAAAACAGCAATCCTGTCTTTCATAAGCTGATACACCACTCCAAATTTTGGCGAAAATGCCGTTTGATTATAATTTCCCGCAATAGAATCTTTACTCGGGTAATAAGTCCCTTTATTTTCATATCGGTCTACACGAATTCCTCCCATTACTAATAATTTGTCTGTTACATTCAAAACATCAGAAACGTAGGCACTATACGTATTTTCGTTGGTCGAAACATAATTGGTGAACTTTACCTTAGGATCCGTAAACATCGGAGCCACTTTATCCAAATTAAAATTGTTGTAAGCATCGCCTGGTTTTTTGTAATCCATGGCTGGCATATTTACCGTAGCATCGTTACGCGTAGCACGAAGACTGTAAAAATCGATACCTGCCACTACCCTGTTTTTTAGTTTACCAATGTTAAAAACACCAATAAAATTCTGCTGAATATCTGTTCCGTAAAAAGGAGATTCCTGATATGTAACTTGTTGTCTTATTGTAGTGGGAGACATCATTTGTAACGCCACCGTATAACCATCAGATGAAGATCGTGTTCTGGATATAACAGTTTGAGACGTCCATTGGTCAGTCATTTTATACTTTAACTGTGCAAAAATATTATATTGCTGACTTGTATAATTGATGGTGTTATTGGCAAAAGACAATTTGTACGGAATATCAAGATCTTCAATACTGCTTTCGGTACCTTTTACCACAAACGGCGCAAGTCTGGTTGGCGAAGTCGCTTTGTACATACTAAATTCAGCATCAATTAAAAGCGTCAAACGATCATTGATTTCATACGAAAAACTTGGAGCAAAAGAAAAATTCCTGTTGAATCCTGCATCCTGAAAACTTCTTTCACTATGAAAAGCAGTATTCATTCTTAGCAAAGCTGTTTTATCTTTATTTAATGGTGTGTTTACATCCGCTGTAAATCGGTTTAAATCCCAACTAGCTGCTGAATACGATATTTCACCTTTAAAACTGTCAAAAGGCTTTTTGGTCACACGATTAAACAATCCACCAAAAGAAGATAAAGTACTTCCAAAAAGTGTTGCCGATGGTCCTTTGATCACCTCGATACGCTCCAGATTCGAAGGATCGATTGTGGTATAAGTAAAACTTCCAACCCCGTTTCGAACCAATTGAGGTGTAGCAAAACCTCTTGAAATAGAAGTAGTTCTCCCCTGATTTCGTACCTCTGCAATACCGGCTCCCGGAACATTTTTAAACGCGCTATTATAATCTGTAATGACTTGCTCTTTCATTAACTCCTTGCTTACAATGATATACACCTGAGAGTTTTCGATGTTTTTAAGCGGCATTTTTGCCACATCAATACTCTCTTTTTTAGCAAAACGATTTCCTCCGGTACGAATTACCACATCTTCAAGATTCTCAACAGATGAATTTACCCTGATATCTACTGTAGTCGACGGAGCTTGTTCTGTTATCTCGGCCGTTTCTGTCGAAGAAGCGTAACCAGACATTGTAACCTCTACTGTATATTTCCCAAAAGGTACTTTTTTAAACTCATAATTACCGGATGCATTCGTTACAGCGCTTTTATTAATCTCAATTAATTTCACAATCACGCCCTGACTTGCATTTCCGTCATTGGTAATAATAGTTCCTGAAATTTGTCCTGTTGCTGTAGTTTGAGCCTGAAGAAGTCCACCACTCACTAACAAACTGACTAAAATAATGAAATTAAATTGCTGTTGAAGAGTTGCTATCATTCTTCCTGAAGTTCTTAGGAAAGAGGAAGTTGATATTATTTTTGTTTTCATGTTATTGTTATTTAAACCAATTCTAAATTAAGGCGCAAATGAACAATATTTTTTCTTATCAATCAACTGAAATCAGGCAATTTTTTTCAAAATAATTGCATTTAAATAACCGTAAAAAAAACACTAAAACAAGGCTTT
Organism: Flavobacterium sp. C3NV; assembly: GCF_046825355.2. Lineage (NCBI taxonomy): Bacteria > Pseudomonadati > Bacteroidota > Flavobacteriia > Flavobacteriales > Flavobacteriaceae > Flavobacterium > Flavobacterium sp. C3NV. The sequence continues at coordinate 234,665 of NZ_JBKQBJ020000001.1, forward strand.
AAGAAATTTATTACGTAAAATTTTTATTAGGTAAAAAAGAAGATACATTACCTGTAGAATGATTTTAGATTTTAGATTTTTTTACTATCTTTTTCAAAGTTTACAACTTTGAAAAAGATGTACTCCCCTGTTACTATCCTCAATCTTGTCATCCCGAGGAACGAGGGATCTCCGTGAGCAACTCGACAAAAATTGGCACATAAAGCAGACCTGACAGGTTTTAAAAACCTGTCAGGTCTCACTAATTAAGGAGTTTCTTTAAGGAGTTTCTTGCGGAGATTCCTCGTTCGGGATGACAGGATTGTGGTTACTTTATATGTTTAAACCAGTTTATTTCATTTTTGATAAACTAAATATTATTATGAAAATGATTACCCTAGCCCCGATAGAAGTGGAAATCCTTTTGTGCCGGTGTTCGGCACAAAAGATTGGAACGGATAGCGGGATTAGCTCCTGAAAAAAATGTTTATACCATAGAAATCGGCATGAAAAATTATTTGTAGTCACATTGCGAGACTTCGACTTCGCTCAGTCTGACATACAAAAACAAGAAAACCAACTATAAAAATCCGTGTTTTCGCGCAAGCGAATCCGTATCATCCGCGTGCCATCTCTCATTTCACGTTCTCGCATTTTACAAATTCTGAACTTCTCAACAAAACAACTTTGGACTTTTCAACAAAGTCACCTAAAAGCATTCTTCAGATCTTTGTACCATAAAAATGTAATGAATGATACATACCCATCAAAAAGTATTGGTAACAGGCGGAACAGGTTTTGTGGCGATACATAGTATTTTACAATTATTAAACCGTGGTTATCAGGTTCGAACAACCATTCGTTCGATAAAAAGCAAAGACAAGATTTTCGAAATGCTAAAAAATGGCGGCATCACAGATTTTAGTAAACTTGATTTTATCGAAGCTGATCTTACCTCAAATAAAAACTGGCTCGAAGCCATGATTGACTGTCAGTATGTTCTGCACATTGCTTCGCCAATATTTTTAAGATTACCTAAAAACGAAGACGAAATGATTCGTCCTGCCGTTGACGGAACTTTACGTGTACTGAAAGCGGCACGAGAAGCAGGCGTAAAACGTGTAGTCATGACCTCAAACTTTGGTGCGGTTGGTTATAGCCATAAAGATAAAAATACAATTATTACAGAGGAAAGCTGGACCAATCCTAACGAAAAAGGACTTTCGACTTATAATAAATCTAAAGTTCTTGCAGAACAAGCAGCCTGGGATTTTATGAAAACCGAAGGAGGATCTTTAGAACTTTCTGTCATTAACCCAATGGGGATTTTCGGGCCATCTTTAAGTCATGATTTATCGAGCGGTTTCGAAATGCTAAAAAAACTACTTGACGGAACCATGAAAGCAGTTCCGGATATCCGTTTGGGAATCGTAGACGTAAGAGATGTAGCCGAACTGCACATTCTGGCCATGGAAAATCTGGATGCAAAAGGAGAACGTTTTCTCGCTTTGTCTGGAGGTACCATGTCATTATTAGAAATCGTAAAGCTCTTAAAGCAAAAAATGCCATACGTTGTAGAGAAAGCCTCTACAAAATCTTTACCTACCTTTATAATACGATTAAGCGCTTTGTTTAACGATCAGGCCAAAGCCATTTTGCCATTAGTTGGTATTTACCGCGAAGCCAGTAACGAAAAAGCCAGAACAGTTTTAGGCTGGAAACCACGTAATAATGAAGAAGCTATTATGGCAACCGTAATTAGTTTAATAAAATGGAAATCTCTTAAAATATAAATATGAAAGTAATTGTAACAGGCGCTACCGGAATGGTGGGCGAAGGAGTTTTGATCGAATGTTTAGATAATAATCAGATAGAACAAGTTTTGTACGTGGGAAGAAAACCAAGCGGAAAATCACATACTAAACTAAAAGAATATCTTGTGCCGGATTTTCTTTCGCTGAAAAGCGGTGATACTCAGCTTGCAGGTTATGATGCCTGTTTTTATTGCGCCGGAATCAGCAGCGTAGGCATGGATGAAGCACAATACACGCATATTACCTACGATACAACTTTGCATTTTGCGAAAGTGCTTTTAGACCAAAACCCAAATCTTACTTTCAATTTTATTTCAGGATCACATACAGACAGTTCTGAAAACGGAAAAGTAATGTGGGCACGCGTAAAAGGAAAAACCGAAAATGCTTTGAAAGTCTTAGGTTTTAAAGCGCAATACAATTTTCGTCCGGGATTAATGAAGCCTGATAAAACACAAATTCACCTTAAAGGATTCAATAAATATATTACGTTTCTCTACCCTATTATGGGCTTATTTTTTACTGGTTGTACCGTCAGAGAAATTGGTCGCGCCATGATTGCGGTAACAAAAATTGGGTATTCAAAAAATGTACTTGAAGCCATTGATATAAAAAAAGCAGCCAACGCAAAATGAAAAAAAGAATTTTAAAAATCATTAAACGCATCTCTATCATCATCCTGACGATAATAATCGTTTTGGGCGTTGCTATTTTTCTATACATGCAAAAAGCAACTTTTGGCAGTTTACCATCAGATAAAAGCATGTTGCAAATCGAAAAATCGCCTCATTATAAAGACGGAGAATTTCAGAACATGATTTATACGCCAACATTAGCTCCCGGATATAGCTTTTGGGGCGAAATAACAAAAACGTTTTTCGATAAAACCGTTCCAACCGAACCTACAAAACGAATTCCGTCTGTAAAAACAGATTTGAAACATTTGCCGGCTGACCAGAATCTTTTGGTTTGGTTTGGGCATTCTTCCGTGCTTTTGCAAATAGACGGAAAGAAAATTTTAATCGATCCTATTTTTAGCGATAATGCTTCTCCCCTGCCCAATACCGTAAAGGTTTTCGATGGAACCAATACCTATCACGTGCAGGATTTACCCAATATCGATTATTTACTCATTTCGCACGATCATTATGATCACCTTGATTACGAAACCATTCTGGCACTCAAAGACAAGGTGAAAACTGTTATTTGCGGTTTGGGTGTTGGTGCACATTTTGAACGTTGGGGATATCCAAAAGAAAAAATTATCGAGCAGGACTGGAACGATGATGTGGTGGTCGAAAATAACTACACCATTCATACTTTACCGGCCAGACACAAATCAGGACGCGGCTTAAAACAAAATCAATCTTTATGGGCGTCGTATTTAATTAGTTCGCCTAAGCTAAAGGTATATTACAGCGGCGATGGCGGTTACGACACGCATTTTGCAGAAATTGGTAAACAATTTGGCCCCATCGATGTGGCGATTATGGAAAACGGACAATACGATAAAGCCTGGCATTATATCCATATGTTGCCCGAAGAAACCTTGCAGGCATCACGTGATCTTAAAGCCAAAAGCATGATTCCTGTTCATAATTCTAAATTTGCTTTGGCAAAACATACCTGGAACGCCCCGCTAAATGAACTTAACCGACTCAACGCTAAATATCAAATTCCGTTGATAACGCCCGTTATGGGAGAAATCGTTATTTTTGATGAGCACAAAGTTTTTAAACAATGGTGGAAATAATCCTAACCCACAGACGATAAACCATGAGATATACCGAAATTAAAAGCTGTTATATTGGTCCCGAAATATCACCGGAACAATTTATTGCCGAACATTTCTTTTTGTACCTCGCAAAAGGTACTATCGAAGGTTATGACGGCATCAGTAAATACCATCTAAAAGCTGGAGAATATTGCATCGTGCGCAAAAATCATCTCGCACGATACCACAAACAAAAACAAGATGGTGAGTTCGAAAAAGTCGTTGTCATTTTTGATACCGAATTTCTAAAAAACTTTGCTGCAAAACATAAAACAATAGGCCAAAATAGTACCAATGAAGCATCATTTGTGCATATTAAGAAAAGTGATTTAGTTCCCAATTTTATTCTGTCCCTAATGCCGTATTATAATGAAGGAGGCGAAATCGACGATACTTTTTCGAGTATTAAACGCGAAGAATTGCTTTTGATTCTCTTAAAAGAAAACCCCGAATTAACCGATATTCTTTTTGATTTTGCACCACCGGAAAAGATCGATTTAGAAGCCTACATGAATAGAAACTATAAGTTCAATATCAGTATGGAACGTTTTGCGTATCTCACCGGAAGGAGTATTTCGGGTTTCAAACGTGATTTTGCATCCATTTTTTCAGATACGCCAAGTCGCTGGCTCATACAAAGACGACTTCAGGAAGGTTATTTCCTGATCGAGAAAAAAGGAAAAAAACCATCGGATATTTATCTTGATCTGGGTTTCGAAGATCTTTCGCATTTTTCTTTTGCTTTCAAGAAAAAGTATGGAATCACGCCTTCGGCCGTATTGCAGAAATAGTTTATTTTTTGCCACAGATTACAGGATTAAAAAGATTAAAAAAAATCTGCTTAATCTGCGAGAAAAAAATTAAACACATAGAAACATAGATTATACGTTACTGATTGAGGTAGTTAAAAAAATCCAGATTTTTACACATAGCTATAGGTACAGTCTATGCGTTTTTTTTCACGCAGATCTCGCAGATTGCAGCAAATAATCACAGATTTAAATTAAAAACAATCATCTGTGCAAATCTGCCTAAATCCTTTTAAAATCTGCGTGAAACAAAAAAATAAAATCTTTTTAATCCTGTAATCTGTGGCAAAAAAATTTAAACACATAACTATGCACTCAGTCTTTGCAGTAATATTTAAAGTGAAATGCCTTTTGAAGCAATATTAAAAACTATGTCCCTATATGTTTAAATAATAAGCACATATTTTTTCACGCAGATCTCACAGATTACAGCAGATAATCACAGATTTATTTTTAAAAAATCATCTGCGCAAATCTGCTTAAATCCTTTTAAAATCTGCGTGAAACAAAAAAAAATCTTTTTAATCCTCTAATCTGTGGCAAAAAATCACCCTTTCCTACCATAAAGCAAAAGCCTTTTAAACGAATAAATCGCCGGAAGTTTCGGGAAATGCTCCGCAATCCCCTCTTTATAAGTTTTAATGAAAAGCGCTTTCTGCTCGCCTTCCAGACGTTCTATGTACGGAATCAAATCCGAACCGGATATGAAATTATAAAGCGTTTCATGATCGTTTGCAATTATAGGATATACTTTTTGTTGAATCTGTAGCTCTTCGAGTCCGCCATCAAACAGAATTTGTGCATATTCGTCGATACTCAAAACAGGGGAATCTCTTTTGTAACCATTCAGGTATGATTGAAAAGGTTCTTCATCTACCAATTCGGCAAGAATCACATTGAGTTTATTTTCCGGCTGAACCGGCATTTGTACTGCAAATTGTCCTTTTGGGTTTACGAGTTTTATCAATTCTGTAAACAACGTTTCATGATCGTTTGACCATTGCAAAGCCGCATTACTAAAAATCAAATCCCATTTTTCGCCCGAAGCTAATGTTTCTTCGGTAGTTGCTTTTCTAAAATGTAGACGATCCGTTTCTAAAGATTTCGATTGTTCCAGCATTTCTGCCGAAGAATCTACACCCAGAAAATCGGCTTCCTTGAATTTATCGGCCAAAATCGCCGTTTGTTCTCCTGTACCACAACCTAAATCAATGGCTTTCATTCCGCTTACAGGCTGAATAAAATCGGCCAGATCATAAAAAGGCTGATAACGAATATTTTTGAACTTATTATAGATTTCCGGATTCCAGGGCATTTTGTCTTATTTTATAATTTCATTCGATCCCGAAAAATTCGAAATCAAATAAAATTGGGTTACTAAAAACTAAGATACAAAATTCTTGTGGGTTTTAATAGGAGCCTGATTCAACTCCCGAAGCTTCGGGACTATATCTTTTATTTTTCTAAAGAAAAAAATATAAAGAATAACGCTTTTTCTAAAACTAATTCTCAATATAATATAGCGCGCATTTACAATCATGAGTATACGAAACCTTTTGCTCTGAAAGCGCAAAAAGCAATAGCCTAGTGCAACGCACTACGAATTAAATCAAAAGTGAAAATTACCCTGAAAGGGCAAAAGAAAATTGAGCATAAAGAGAAAAAGGTGTTTTCCCGAATAACACCATCTAAATAGGGTAAACATAATTGTTGAAAATAGGCTTCTGCCCTTACAGGGCTTAAAATTATAATCATTTTTCATTCATAGTGCTTCGCACCATGCTATTGCTAAAGCTCTTTCAGAGCAATAGGTTTCTAAGAGCTTTCATTTATTCAACAAGCAGTTCATTAATTTCTGTTATCAATTCAAATTCATCCAAAGGAAACATCTCTAAAACCATTTCTAAAATGAGAGGCACATTTATAGGTGAATATTTTATTGTAGTCGAAGTTTGATGTGCCTCTTGTTCTAATGCTACAATACATAATTTTATGATTTCGGTAATGGTACAGCCCAATTCATAATAATTTTGCATTTTAATTTGGGCTGTATGAGTTCCTGTTTTATCAGCAGACGGGATTAAAGTATTGCAATATTTGGCCGTTAATTGTCTAAGATTCTCTAATTTTTTGATTTCATTGGTTTCCATGGCGTATATTTTTTAGTTGTATCTTGTTAATCATTTTACAATTAGACTTTTATTATTTTATTATAAGAAAAATTGTACTTTTGTTTGACCCGGCGAAGAACGAAATAGATTGTCTCGTACCCAATCATTTTTTGCCGTATTGTACAGCTATAAATATGTTTTTTACATATTGCGACTTATTACACTTAATTATTATCTTTGAATTATGAGCACACTTACAAAACCAAATCATATAGGGCGAAAAATTAGCCGTATTCGTGAACTTCGTGATATGAAACAGGAAGCTTTGGCACAAGCTTTAGGCACAAACCAACAGGCAATATCTGCTCTTGAAAACAGCGAAACGATTGACGAAGAAAAACTTGTTGCTGTTGCAAAAGCTTTAGGCGTAAGTGTTGAAGCTCTTAAAAATTTTTCGGAAGAAGCTGCAATTAATTATTTTAATAATTTCACAGATAGTAGTGCAGGAACGTTTAATAATCATTGTACTTTCAATCCTTTAGATAAATTAATTGAATCTTATGATGAAAACAAAAAACTTTATGAGCGTTTACTACAGGCTGAAAAAGATAAGATTGAGTATTTGGAAAAATTATTAAAGGGTAAATAATCCTTTGTAAAATATATATAAAATGAAAAAAGAGACTTGTTGGTCTCTTTTTTTATGCGTTATCATTAAATATTAAGATAAAACTTTGTCCAAAATACATCTACTTCTGATGCAAAATCAGCAAATAATATACTTTTACCCAGTTTATCATAAATAAATATACTTTTTCTATAGTCATTTCTAAAGGTATCTTTTTCAACGGAAACACAATAATACCAGGTACAATTTATATTATTATAAGGCTTACTCTCTATTTTTTCTATTTTCCTAATTAAATCCTTTTGACTATTATCACTGTAATTTTTTATCGTTATTTCAGATTCAGATATTATAATATTTGTTTCACGATCATTACTCAAAACTTCTGATTTTTTTATTAAAAGAGAAGTAGATTTTAACGATTGTCCATTCATCGAATTACAGGCGAATATTAAGAATAACAATTTAATCATTTTCATTTATTTTTATGTTTTACGTGTTATAAATAAGGTTTGATGTTTGCAGACCTCGCAACCACAATGCTAGTCAAAAACAGCTTAATTAGTCAAAAGTTCAAGGTTAAGAAGAAATATTGGAATGGGCACGAAGTCTGAAAACTTCGCATAGGCGGGGAGTTTTGTTTTTACATTAAATTCTAACTAAAGCAAAATGTCTATATTATTTCAAATTATTAAATTCATATAAAGTAAAATCTGTTAAATAAATGACTGATTTAGTGATGAAATATAAAAATTGAAACATAAAAAAAACAAATAAAAAGCGATAAAAAATAATTATAGAAACTTTAAAAGTTAGAACATAGTCAATTGAATCAAAATTAAACTTAACACTCGATAAGTGAAAATTTAGTAGAGAAGTAAAGAATGAACTAGCAATAACAAAAAAAATACACATTATCGCTACGATAATAGAATATGATAGAGTAAAAGAAAAATTCTTTAAATAATTAATAGTTCTATTATTAAGAATGTTTGATTCTGTTCTTTCTTTTAGCTCCTTTATTGTCTCATTTTCCTTTTGATCTATTGTCTGTAGCTTTGCTAGCTTATCGGGGATTTTTAATAAAACACTATACATTAATCCTGAAAACAAAGATAAAAGCATAGCCAAAATTTTCGAATCTTCAATAAATTTTTCGCTTTTATAATAAACTAGAAAAGTACTTAGTGTCATTATCAAAAGATAAACTATAATTAATTCAATATAATTGACTTTATTATCTTCTTTGATACAGATACTCTTTGTAGCGTTAAAATATATATTCCATAATTTCTTTATCATAATCTACTAATTCTAGTATATTCACCTTCGACCAATTCTCTTAATAAATTATCACAAAATAATTTAAGACTTTCAAAATTTGGAGTTCCATTTACATCTATTGGTACTTTTCCATGTAAATAAATTCTTGGCATTACATCATTAGTATCTAATTCAAAAGTCGAAGTTTTTTTGGATGTTAAATTTTGTAATGATACTTTTCTAGAAGTTGCTCTCGATAAAGGTAAATTGTTAAAGGTTAGTGTTGAAATAACTCTATTTAATAAATTAATTCTTTGAGGAGAAATATTACTTTCACCTTTTGGTTTAATCGAAATCTCAATATTATATTCTCTACATAAATTAGAAAATTCTGCATCATTGGTAATTGCTGAGGCCAATGTATTTGTAAGATAACTTAAACCAACTACTTTACTATTATTTTTAAATTCGTCTCTAATGCTATTTGGCAAAATAGCCGAAGGCTCCGGTTTATTGTATTTACCTCCAATTTTAAATAAATCTCTAATATGTTGTATAAATTCTTTTCTAATACTTTCGCCACCATATATTTGAAAAAATAAATATCCGAATTTACTGTTTAAAGGAAAATAAAGATAAAAAAAATACTTATCATTAATAACGTTCCCTCCTAAGTCTTCTTCGTCCTCTCTATTAATTAATAGTGATTTTGATTTTCCCGACCCTTTTGGACCGCCTTTTAAAACGCCCCAAATTATTTCATTCGCAGGATCATGATTATAATCATCTACATTTGTACTCAATGTGAAAGCTTTACTTCTTACCTCTGTATAACCTAAATCAATATGATTTATGAATAATTGATAAAATTCAGTAAATAAATTATTTTCAAGAATAACTCCTGGAATATTAGCTATCAAATCTTCAAAGCTATTATTTTCATATCCCACAACAGGCTTTAATGCAATAGTATATACTTCTAACTTTACACTTTCTGGATTATTCATATGTTTTGTAATTTATATATTAGTTATATTTCTTTTATTATTGACAATAATTCTGCTATTTGATTTTTTTTAGAACAGTAAGCAGTTTTGGAATTTTATCAACTTGTGTTTCTGTCCAAAAAGTATAGTTCAAAATTTTATCATCATCATAACTATTTAACTTAATGGTAATTCTACGATCTTTTTCATAAATAAAATATGACAACGTCATTTCTTTTGCCTTGAAAATGAATTCAGAAGATTTACCTTTAAATTTTAAATCTAGATTTGGAATTACATTATCCTCTACAAAATTTATAAATTCTTCAATTTCATCAGTTCCAACCCAAACGGTTTTGCGGATATCTGGATTTTTTATATACATATCTAATTGCAAAGCATTAGTTTTTGTACCTGATTTAAGATCAATAACTTCTATAGGATAGAAATTTACGTATTCACCAATTCCTGATTTAAATTCAGCAGTTGTGTTCCAATCTTTATTAATTCTAGTAAATTGTGTTTTGTCAATCAATATTCGAGTTGATGATTCAATATTTTCCTTTTGAGAATAACATAGAATAGTCCAAAGAATTAATGTTACAGATAGTAGATTTTTCATGTTTTTTATTTTTTGCACAAACAAATATCAGTATTCAACAATTCCCCACTTTACGGAAATCCATAATCCGCTAAAATTTATTTCAAACAAGTATACCACTAAATAAAAACCAACCACCAAGTATAAATACCCGTTTTACAAAACCTCCATAAAAACAAAAAGACAATACACCTCTAAGCATATCGTCTTTTCATTAATTAACTAAATAATAAACTCTTAAACAGGCAAAATAATATGAAACTCAGCACCAATATTTTCTTCGGCTTTTGAGAAGATAATACCTTTGTGGTTTTCTACGATTTTTTTGCCAATGGCGAGGCCAATTCCGGTTCCGGTGTAGACCTCGTTGTTGTGTAACCTTTGGAAGATGGTAAAAATTTTATTCTCGTATTGTTTGTTAAAACCTATGCCATTGTCTTTTATAATGATTTCGTAATAGCTCAATTTAGGATCTAAAGTAGGATATTTTTTAATCTGACTGACGGTCATTTTGTGCGAGCTGATTTCGACTTTAGAGATCGAACCGTCGTTTTTATAAAACTTAAGAGCATTGCTTATTAAATTGTAAAAAAGTTGGTTCATTTGTAACGGAATCGCATTGATAACAGGCAATTCCCCTACTTTTATTTCAAGATCACGTTCTTCGATCATTAACTCAAAATCGATCATAATATCAGCTATAATAACATTGAGATCGGTTACTGCAAAGAGTCTGTCAGGGTTATTAAGATGGGAATACGCCAGTAAATCTTTGATCAGCGTATTCATTCTTAGTGAGGATTTGCTGATTTTTTCTATTAATGCAATTACCTGAGGAGATAAATCTTCGTTCATTTCCAGCAATCGGCTTATAAACATTAATATTTTACGCAAAGGTTCCTGCAAATCGTGACTTGCCACATAGGCATATTCCTGTAACTGGACATTGGCACCATGCAGGTTCTTAACAGAACTTTCGAGTTCTTTATTGGCTGTCAATAAATCGGCAGTACGTTCTTCTACTTTCGCTTCGAAACCGCTTGATAATACCTGCAATCTTTTTTCGATGATGCGACGTTCTGTGATATCTTCAATAGCCAGTAAAATCAGTTGCTCTTTACTGGTTTCATTAGTTACTTGTCTGGCATTTAGCAGCATGACACTTTCGCCGTAAGGCAACAAATTTACCGAGATTTGATAATCATCAAGCTGTGTTTTTTCGGGCAATACTTTTTCGAGCATCGCGCGCATCGGGATATTATCAAAAAGATGATTTTGTATTTCGTAAATCAATTTTCCTGTGGCTTCTTCTTTGGTAATATTGTATTTTTTAGAAAATGCCCTGTTGATATTTTTTATTCTTAAATTGGTATCTAACACCACTATAGGTTCACGAAGTGTGGCTACAATGGCCTCGGTATAATTTTTAGAAATATTTATTTGCTGCTGTTTGTTCAGGAGTTCCTGATTGATCTGCAAAAGCTCTTCGTTACTGGATTGCAATTCTTCTTTTGAGGTTTCGAGTTCTTCATTCAGACTTTGCAGTTCCTCGCTCCCACTCAATAATTCTTCATTGGCACTTTGCAGTTCTTCATTCGACGCTTCCTGCTCTTCGCTAATGGCATTTACATCGTCATGAATTTTGGCGAGTTCTTTCTCGAGCTGTGCAATCCTTCTTAAATTAGTGTTTTCGCGTATTTCTTCTGCCGTAAACTGATTCGAAAGTACATCTTCTTTTCGAACCACAGTTTTATAAAACAAGACCAAAAAGTAAGGTTCTGAAGTATCTTCTAATGGCTGAATTTCGATCGATATTTCGCTAATAATCCCTTTGTTCTTAACCTGAATACCTTCCTTTTTTACCAAAGCTCCGGTTTCTTTGGCTTTATGCCAGGTATTTCGAAGTTCGAAAGCCAAACCTTCGCGGGTCATTTTTAGTAAATTAAACGTTGGTTTTCCGGTCGAAAGTTCAATAAACTCGGCTATAGATGCGTTGATATGAACAATATCCATTTGCTCGTTTACAATAACGCTGGCAGGAGTATATTTCGAAATTAATAAAGCTTCGGCGCTTTTTCTAAAATCTTCTTTGATGATCTCTTTTCTTTGAATATCAGTTTTTAAAGTTTTCAATTTATCATTCGATCCCATACCGGAATGTACAAATCGGCCTGAAACCTGTTTACGGGTATAAATTTTTCCTGCTTTTTCAAAAGGCTGAAAAAGTTCTGCTGCAGGAACAGCCGTTTCTGACTTTCCTAAAAGTAAAAATCCGTTTTCTTTTAAGGCGTAATGAAAAGTAGTAAGCGATTTTTTCTGCAAAAACGAATCCATGTAAATGAACACATTGCGACACGTAATCAGATCCATTTTGGCAAAAGGCGGATCTGTTAGAAAATTATGCACGGCAAAAATGCATAAATCCCTAATTTGCCTTTTAATTTTATAACCGTTTGTATTGGCTGTGAAATATTTGGTCAGAATGGTTTCAGAAACATTTCGCATTTGAGATTTTCTGTAAAACCCAATTCGTGCTTTGGCTATAGCCACTTCTGAAATATCCGAAGCAAAAATCTGAATTTCTTTTCCTTCGAGATTTTCACCTAAAAATTCATGAAGGGCAATTGCAAGTGTATACGCTTCTTCGCCGGTAGAACATCCTGCAATCCAGATACGTATGGCATTTCCTTCGGTTACTCTGTTCGTTAATAAGGGAAAAACCTTTTCTCTCATTGTCTGAAATATCTTGGTATCTCTAAAAAATTCAGTCACAGGAATCAATAAATCGTTGAACAAATCTTCGGGCGCCAGTTTATCTCCCTGAAGTACTTTTAGATAATCTTTTAAATTCACAATTTTACTCAAAGCCATTCTTCTGGCAATGCGTCGGCGTATGGTAGTTTGTTTATAATAGGTAAAATCTACACCGCTATGATGACGCAAAATTTTGATAATTTCCTGAAATACACCTTCGTCATTGGGATCATTTTCTTCGCTAATTTGATCTCTTGCTTTTGTAAGTTCAATAAGTTTCTCGACAATTTTAGCCGGCGATAACACATAATCTACCACTCCGGCATTGATCGCGTTTTGTGGCATTTCGTTATTAGCAGCTTCAATATCCTGAGCAAAAGTAATTCCGCCGTGTTTTTTAATGGCTTTAAGGCCAATTGTTCCGTCAGATCCGTTTCCTGAAAGCAGTACGCCATAGGCCAGATCCAGATGCACTTCGGCCAATGAATTGAAAAAAACATCGATCGCCTGATTTTTGGTGTCTTTTACACGTGGACTTAACTTTAAAACACCATCAAAAGAAGTAAGTAATTTATTCTCCGGAATGACATATATGGTATTGGGAGCCAGATGAATATCATCGGTAATTTCGTTTATTGGAATTTTGGCTACACGCGAAAGCAATTCTGTAAGCATACTATCATGCAATGGATGCAAATGCTGCACAATGACATAAGCCATTTCAGAATCTGCTGGAATCGCTTCTATAAGCTGTTTAAAAGCCTCCAACCCCCCTGCTGAAGCACCAATACCAACTATGGGAAAATCCTGGCGGGTAGCTTTGGGCAAATTGTTCTTTTGCATATGCATGATTTCATTCTTTAAATATTTAATTCATTATAAATCAATGCATACTATTAAAATTGCATATTTTTTAAAACTAAACTGTGATGACAAAAGATTCAATTCTGACATCTGATAATTTTTCTGCCCAATCTGTTTCGATGACCTTTTTTAATAATTTCTTTAAATCACTAAAAGCAATAGGTTTTACAACATAAGCGTTAGCCCCTAAACCGAAAGTATTTTTGACCCCATCTATAGTAGCAGAAGTAGAATAAATCGCGATAACCGGAATATCCTTAAACTTGGCATCTTCACGAATTTGCTGCAAAGTTTCAAAACCAGACAAAATAGGCATATTAAGGTCTAAAAAAATAATGTCCGGAATGGCCAAAGTAGGATCATAAAGACGATCAAGAAGTTCTACCCCATTTTTACAAAATTCGACGGGATAATCAAGGTCGAGATCTTCGAGAGCTTCTGCAAAAAAATCCCTATCGTCTTCATCGTCGTCAGTAAGTAAAATCTTTATATTCTTTTTTGAATTCATGATTGGGTCGCATTAGATTCAAATGTACGTTTAAATAAAATTGGAATAGAGAATTTATAGCGATTTCCTTAACACTTTATCAATAAGATTGTTTATTTGTTTAAAAAATACCAACTTAAACACTTAAATCATTGATAATAATGATTTTAATCTACAATTAGATTTTTTTGGATTATTAGTGAATACATAGTCTTTTAGCTACATAAAAACTTCTTTTATTATAAAGTAAAAGCATATTGCAATTTTATCAGGAACTAAAAAATGAAATTAATGATTTATTTTTGTGTGCTTAAAATGTGGTTAATAAATACATTCTGAAAATGAAAGAAACACTAACAACGGTTTATTTTTACATTCCTCAACAAGTTACACTTTTGGATTTAAGTGGCGTTGTCGAAGTTTTTCAGGAAGCAATAGGTTTAGGATTCAATTATAAGTTGCAATATATTAGCAGTCAATCAGCTGTGGTTTGTTCTTCGGGATTAGAATTGGCGGCGCTTACTCACTTTTCTAAAACGAATCCAAAGGAAAATGATATTGTTGTTATTTCAGGAAGCAATACACACCAAATCGATCTGAATGCTGAAGATGCTTCGTTTTTTGAATGGCTTCAGCAAGTAAACAAAAATAAAACTACGATTTGCAGCATCTGTTCCGGCGCTTTTATTTTGGCGAAAGCCGGACTTTTAGACCGTAAAGAATGTACGACACACTGGAAACTGGTTGATAAACTCAAAAAAGATTTTCCGCTTGCGCAAACACAAAACAACACTTTATTTACCCAATCGGGAACTATTTATACCAGCGCCGGAATCATAACCGGAATCGATCTGGCGCTGCATATTATCGAAGAACGACACGACAAAGAAACTGCAGCGAAAATTGCCAAAGAATTGGTCGTATACAAAAGAAGACATGGCAATGACGAACAGGAAAGTGTGTATTTGCAAAACCGAAATCATCATGACGAAAAAATTCACATCATTCAGGATTGGATTATTTCAAACCTTGATAAAACGTCGACAATTGATTTTCTTGCCGAATTGGTTCACATTGGCCCCAGAAATCTAACCCTAATTTTCAAGAAACAAACCGGAATTACCATCGCCGAATATCGAACGAAACTTAGAATCGAAAAGGCAAAAAGTCTGCTTAGCAATTCTGATTATAAAATAGAACATATTGCGCATTTGTGTGGTTACAAAACCTCGAAACAATTGCGTATTGTACTCGAATCTCATCTTGATGCTTTGCCTTCAGCAATAAAAAATAAATGGTCTTAAAACGACTATCGTTTGTCCTTTTTTGATCTTTAATAGAAAGGTAAATTTGTATCTAACAATCTAATTGATAAAAAGATGAAGCTTAGAGACCAAAATACAGCCCTTATTTTAATTGATGTTCAGAAAGGTTTTAATGAAGAAAATCATTGGGGTGGAAACCGCAACAACAAAGATGCCGAAACAAAAATGGCTCAGATTCTCGAAAAATGGAGAACGCTAAAATTACCCGTTTTTCATATCGTTCATAGTTCCATGCATCCCGATTCGAAACTACATGCCTCACATCCCGGATTCGAAATCAAAGACGAAGTAAAACCTATTGTTGGCGAACCTATAATTTCAAAAAATGTCAACAGCGCTTTTATAGGAACTGATTTAAAGGAAAGACTTGATAATCTAGGCATTCATAAACTTGTAATTGTGGGACTTACCACGAATCATTGTGTTTCGACAACCACAAGAATGGCGGGGAATTTTGGTTTTGATGTTTATCTAATTTCCGACGCAACAGCTACTTTCGACCGAATGGGCATCAACGGAGAAAAATACGACTCGGAATTAGTGCATCAAATATCCCTGGCAAGTTTGCATAACGAATTCGCAGAAGTTATCGATACGGAAGCACTTCTTAAACTAGTTTAAAAGTTTTTTGCCACGACACGAGCGAAGCGAACTGACGAAGTAATTTCACTAATTTTCACTAATTATTATGGGATTATTTAACCACAAATTATGCAAATTTTCGCAAATCTCTTTTGTGATACTTTGTGTTAAAGATCGCCACGAATTTCACTAATTTCCACTAATTATTATGGGGTTATGTAACCACAAATTACGCAAATTTTCGCAAATTTCTTTTGTGATACTTTGTGTTAAAGAAAACAGTTTGCCACGAATTTCACCAATTTTCACGAATTATTTTTTTTTAACCTCAAAGATTATAAAAAGAAATTTGTGAAAATTTGCGTAATTTGTGGTTAAATATTCCCTTATAATAATTCGTAAAAATTCGTGACTCGAGCGATAGCGAACAGGCAAAGCAAATTCGTGGCAACTCTTTTCGCGTCAAACTTAAAATTCGGAGCCAACTAAAAAGCTCATTTTATTGACCTACATCAAACTTTTGCATGTTAAACAATTCTAGATTTGCTGCTCATTAATTTAAAAATACCCAAAACAAAATGATCAGCACACTAACATATCCTTTAGAAAAATTTGGCTTAACAAGCATACAACGCGTAGAAAACGCATTACAACATTTACAAAACGGAAAAGGAATTTTATTAACCGATGATGAAGACCGCGAAAACGAAGGCGATTTGATCTTTTCGGCACAACATATGAGCGTCAAAGACATGGCCATGATGATTCGCGAATGCAGCGGAATTGTTTGTCTTTGTTTGCCTAACGAAAAAGCTGATGAACTCGAATTGCCCTATATGGTTCAGGAAAACACAAGCAGTTTTCAGACTCCGTTTACGATCACTATCGAAGCCAAAGAAGGCGTGACAACAGGAGTTTCGGCAGCAGATCGCATTACCACAATTAAAGCGGCAAGCGCTGTAAATGCAAAAGCCTCTGACTTAGCCAGACCCGGACATATTTTCCCTTTACGTGCCAAAAACAATGGCGTTCTCGAACGTAACGGACATACCGAAGGCAGTGTAGATTTGATGAAATTAGCAGGTTTACGACCAGAAGCTGTTTTGTGCGAGTTAATGAATGAAGATGGCAGCATGGCTAAACTTGACAAAATCATTAGCTTTGCAGAAGAACACGATTTGGTAGTATTGTCTATTGAGGATATTATTTATTACCGCAAATTTGTGAGAGATTATAAGTAACAAATGATATACGAGCAACTTGGTGATTATATAAAAAATCGTATTGAGGTTTCTGATGAAAACCTTAATACGATTTTATCTTATTTTAAACCTTTAAAACACGATAAAAACGACCTTTTGCTTTCGGCGGGACAAACCAGTCAGCATACTTATTTTGTGGGCAAAGGCTGTTTGAGGCTTTATTTTATCAATGAAGAAGGAAAAGATGTTACCCGATATATTGCTTTCGAAAATCAAATTGCTACAGCATTGGTCAGCTTTATTACCAAACTACCTTCATTAGAATATATTCAGGTAATCGAAAAATCGGAACTTTTGTATATCAGTCACGAAGATTTTAATCATCTCCTCAAAACCGTTCCGGAATGGATGCAATTCTATTGTTCGTATTTAGAAAAAGCCTACGTAAATAATACCAACAGATTAATGTCGTTTACCACCATGGATGCTTTAGAGCGCTATCAATGGCTGCTAAAAATAAACCCAACGATCGTAAAACGTTTGCCCAACAAAATCGTCGCCTCATACATCAATGTCTCCCAGGAAACCCTAAGCAGATTGAAATCTAAGTTTTGATTCTAAAATCAATCTATATTCTTTACTCTATATTCTTTACTCTATATTCTTTACTCTATATTCTTTACTCTATATTCTTTACTCTTTACTCTTTACTCTTTACTCTTTACTCTTTACTCTTTACTCTTTACTCTCTCTATCTCACTAATTATTATATTTTTTAATGAAACAATGTTGCATTTGTAAATAAGAATTTTATATTTGCAACAATATTGCATTATCAATATCGATTCATCTGAATGAAAAAGAATTTTAAAATCTTAAATCTTTTTATGCCGCTAATAGTAGTATTTGCTATACTATTTCCGGCAATACATTCGTACGAACACATACAAAGCCATAATGTTGCGCACAAATGCGCTCAACACCAAAATCATACGGAAAAAACCGAATTTAAAATACACGATCATTCGAATGAAGAATGCGCTATTTGTCATTTTAAATTTAGTCCTGTTACTACTTTTGAATTTGTTACGTTTCAGTTTTACAAAAACAGTACAATAATTCATTTTACCTGTTTTTATTCAAAATCATATTCTCCATTTTTCAAAGGCTCTTTATTCTCATTAAGGGCACCTCCTATTGTTTAAAACTATAAAAAGTAATCATTTCATTTATATGAATTGATGTGCACTTATATGTTTTAGAATCTAATTTAGGTCAGAAAAGCAATTCACTTTTCTTAATCATTACTATTTCATTTTTCTTGCAACAACTTGCTTAGAAACGCTTTCTCTTATTTTAAAACGTAAAGTTTTCCCTTACGGGGAATAAAACTACGTTGTCTAAAATCAGATTAAGAAGTAGTACCAGACCTTATTTTCTATCACAAGTAAATTCAATATTCCAATTGAATCATCCCTTCGCACGACTTACTTTCCCAATTCACAATTAATAATTAGTAATTATTTCCTGCTTTCCGTAACCCATTTTCTAAATATAATCCTTTAAAAATCAATCCAAATGAAGCAAACAAAAACGCTCTTCTGTGTATTATTAGCTGTTCTCGCTCTCTCATCCTGTAGCAGTGACAACAACGAAATTGACACCGAATATCCTGTAATCGATAATTCGGCTTCGAATGCATTCCCGATACAATGCAGCGAAATTACCCGAGGACAGAAAATCACTTTCAGAGCAAAATTTACAGATAATACTGCTTTGGGATCTTACAGTCTCGACATTCACCACAATTTTGATCATCACACGCACAGCACAGAAGTCAATAATTGTACTGCAGATCCTATCAAAAAACCTGTAAATCCTTTGTTGTACATCAATTCGGTTACGATTCCAGACGGACCAAAAAGTTACGAAGCTGTTCAGGAAATTACAATCCCAACCGATATCGATCCGGGCGATTATCATTTCATGATTCGTTTGACTGATAAAGAAGGCTGGCAAACGATTAAAGGCTTAAGTATTAAAATTTTATAATGAATTGATGAACGAAAATAAACCGAATCGATTACAGACATTTTTCCTCCTGCTTTGTTGCTTTGCTATAGTTACAAAAGCTGCAGCACAATCTGTTCGTGTATCCGGCAGCGTATTTTCCGACGGGCATAAACCGTTGGATGGCGCTATCGTTACCCTTTATCCTTCAGCTATAAGTACTATTACAGACCAACAAGGGCGTTTTTTCTTTCCACAAATCCCTAAAAACTCTAACAGATTAACAGTGAGTCATTCCGGTTATTCGTTTTATGAAATGAAACTTTTTTTGGATGAAAATTCAAATACGATACCTACAATTTTGTTAAAACCAGAGGTAAAACAATTGCAGGAAGTAGTCATTGCTGCTAATTATGAATTACGTCGAAAAAAACAGGAATCCCTGAATATCGAAAGCGTTAACAGCAGTTTTATTCAGCGAAATCTCGGCGGAAGCCTGATGCAATCCTTGCAAAGACTTCCGGGCGTTAAAACTATTTCTATTGGTTCCGGAGGTTCAAAACCTTTAATACGCGGACTCAGTTTTAATCAGGTAATTGTGGTCGAGAATGGTATCAAACACGAAGGCCAGCAATGGGGCGCCGATCATGGTTTAGAAATCGATCAATATGCCGTTAATCGGGTTGAAATTATCAAAGGACCATCTTCGTTCATGTACGGATCTGATGCGATTGGTGGCGCCATTAATATCAAACCTGTGCCATTTCCTGCCCAACATGTTTTGGGCGGAAGCGTTGATTTTACAGGCAAAAGCAACAACGAACAATTTGGAGGATCGTTTAATTTATTTGGTCGAAATGAAAAATGGTTTTTCGATACCAGAATAACCGCTATGGATTATGGCGATTACCGCGTACCAACTGATATAGTGCAGGTTTACAATTATGCAGTTCCGCTTTACAAAAACCATTTACGTAATACAGCAGGTCGTGAAATGGATGTACACGGAAGTGTGGGTTATGTTACGGATCGCTTTAAATCTATTTTTTACGTAAGTAATATTTACACCAAAAGTGGCTTTTTTGCCAATGCACACGGGCTAGAACCGCGAAACGTTGACACGGAACTTCACGACAAATCGAGCCGTGATATACTGATGCCTTTTCAGGAAGTGACGCATACTAAAATTAGTAATACAACCTCATTTTCGATAGAAACTCACAAACTCGAAACACAATTGGGTTTTCAGCAGAATTTCCGTCGCGAATGGAGCCATTATGTCAATCATGGTTATATGCCGCCTATTTATCCTGACGATATGTATGCGCCAAAAGACTTGGAAAGACAATATGATAAAGAAGTTTTTTCAGTTGCGATTAAGGATGAATTTTCGTTAGGAAAACATCAATTTACAGTAGGTTTAAATGGCGAGCAACAGCAAAATGCGATTAACGGCTGGAGTTTTCTGATTCCTGCCTTTAAACAATCAAACGCAGGATTATTTGTTTATGATAAATTTCAGCTCAATGATTTGTGGCTGCTTCAAGGTGCCATTCGTCTGGATCATGGTCAAATCGAAATGAAACCATACACCGATTGGTTTCAAAGCGAAGTCACCGAAAACGGTCAGACTACGCAGCAATATTTACAACGATCTCAAGAACTTACGCGAACTTTCAATAGTTTCAATTGGTCAGCAGGCGTGAATTATACGCTGGGACAATGGTCGCTTAAAGCCAATTTGGGAACGAGTTTTAGAATGCCAATTGCCAAAGAACTGGCTTCAAACGGGGTAAATTATCATTATTTCAGGTTCGAAAAAGGAGATCCTAATTTATCGGCAGAACGTTCGTATCAGTTAGATCTTGGTATGGAATGGCAGGAAAATAAATGGTCGGTGCAACTGAGTCCGTTTTTTAATTATTTCCCCAATTACATTTACCTCAATCCTACTTCGCAACATGATATTTATTACGGTGCCGGCAATCAGGTATTTGAATACGAGCAAAGTAAAGTGATGCGTTATGGCAGTGAATTGCAGACGCGTTATCAGTTCCTGAAAAATTTAAGCGGCGAAATTCTGGCCGAATATCTTTATTCTGAGCAATTATCTGGGAGCAAAAAAGGCTATACGCTTCCCTTTTCTCCGCCGGCTTCGGTTTTATTTGGGATGACGTACAATCCGGAAATCAAAAATTTGAAAGACACTTATTTCTCGCTTGATTATCGGTATACGGCTCAGCAAAATCAAATCGTTCCACCCGAAAGAAAAACTGCAGCCAGCAACGTGTTCAATCTCGCGATGGGAACCAAAGCAAAAGCAGGACAACAGGATTTTATTATTAGCCTTCAGGTTCAGAATTTATTCAATACAAAATACCTCAATCATACCAGTTTTTACAGGTTGATCGAACTTCCCGAAGCCAGTAGAAACATCATTCTATCGCTTAAAATTCCCTTTTTAATACATAAATCAATTTAATATGAATTCAATTAACAAACCCCAATTCCTTATGAAAAAAGCAAAATTATTTCTGCTGTTTTTTGTTGTCACCGCTGGATTTACGGCATGTAACAACGACAATGACGACAACAACGAAGTTTTGAAACCAACAGCCACCAATGTTGAAATTGGAACTGGCAATAACAAAAAAGCTTTAATTGGACGTGACTTCCATTTTAATGCTGATGTACTTGCCGGAGACAAAATCGCCGATGTCCAAATTAAAATACTTCCAAAAAAAGGAGAAACGTATACCAAAGTCTGGAAGTTCGAATTGTCTTTTGCAGAATACAAAGGAGCTAAAAATACCAATGTTCATAAACACTTTAATATTCCTGCCGATGCACCCGAAGGTAAATTTGATTTCTCGTTTATTGTTCTGGACGAAAACGGATCGCAACTCGAAATCAAAGAAGAAGTTATCATTACAGATCCTGCCAATATGCCCGCTGATCCGCTAATTGGCCGTGATATGCTTTCGCGAAATGACGATCTTATTTATTATATGGAAACCTGGGTAGAACCGGAATTGATCTTCAAAAAGAATGATAAGATTACGGCACATGCACAAGTAAGCCAGATTATGGGCGACGGAATATTATATTCGGTTTTAATCAAAAAGAGCCTGAATTACCATCCTGAAAGTATTGATAATCTTGATTTCAAAAAAGTTATAGTGATCTCAAAAGTAGAACATAAAGGTCTTGCTCCGGCTTCAAAAATTGCTACGCTGCAAAAAATCAATGATGCTTGGGGCGGCGAAAGTATCGTTGTTGGCGCAGACAAAGATGCCGAAGGAAACCCAACAACAGCAGACAAATCATGGCAATCAGGGCAATACAATTGGGTTCTTTTATACAAAAACACCACTTATAATTTAAGTGTTTACAAATCAATGCCTGTTACCATCAATTTTTAATCTACACATTTTTTAAACCTAAATTAATTTAAACACGTTTTACAATGAAAAACAATTATTTCAAGCTCCTTTTCTTATTTGCTTTATCCACTTTTGCTGTCTCTTGTAGCAATGACGATGACAATACCACCGAAACGCCAGAAGAAACGCTTGCTGAATACAAATATTTGAGAATTTTACTTTCTGATGAAAAAACCACAGCTATTACATTAGTAAATCCGGTTGATGCGACGATCACTTCTTTTAATGCAAAATTTGCAAAATCGGCACTTTATACTACAGAATCAGGAAGATATGCCGGAATTGTACACAGAGCAGACAATACCGTTGAAACTTTTGACAGCGGATTCGAAAGTCACGGCGATCACGTTGATGTAGACGGAATTCCGAAATTTGGTGCCCTAACTGGTCAATCGCTTTTGCCAACGCACTTTAAAAGTAAAATTGGAGAATTACTGACTTTCAACGATGGAGACGGAACTTTATCTGTGGCCAAAGAATCTGAAATCAATACTGCCGGAGCTAAATTCAGAACCATAAATGCTGGATTATTGGCGCATCACGGCGCTATGGCGACTTTCTCAAACGGAACTTATGCTATTACTCAAAAAGACAATTCGGTTGCGGGAACATTACCTGAAAAAGTAAAAATTATCGATAATACCGGTAAAACACTTTTCGAATCTACTGTTGCAACAAAGGGAATCCACGGAAATGCTTCTGACGGAACTTACGCTGTTTTTGGTTCTGCAAGCGGCGTTCTGGTAGTAGAAAGTTCAGGAAAACAAAAACTAATTGCACTTCCTGAAGATTTTGGAACGGCTTGGTTTGGAACCATTTTAGAAACTAAAGCCAAAGGAAAATTTATAGGATATACTGCCGCAAAAGGCGCTTATTTAATTGATGTTGCAGCCGGAACCATAAAACCAATCTTGCAAAGCACCAACATTATGCAATGTAAAGTAAGTTACAACAACAGCAAATTAGGAATTCTATTGTTTTCTGGTGAATTCAAATTATTCAACTTAACGAGTTTGCAAGTTGAAAAAGAGGCAAAAGTAATTCCGGAAACGGCGAGCGATGCCACATCAAAACCACAAATTCAGTTAACAGAGAATTTTGCGTACATCACTTCTCCAAGCACGGGAGAATTACTGCAATTAAACTTGTCGACAATGGCAATTGCCAAGAAAATCAAGGTTTCTAATACGCCTTATACCATTACTATTTTAGGTTTTGAAAATAGTAAAAGCCATTAGTTTTTTGTTTTTTTAGTTTGAAAGAGACTGTCTGTAAAAGGGCAGTCTTTTTTTTAGGAGCTAATCCCGCTATCCGTTCCAATCTTTTGTTCCGAACCCCGGAACAAAAGGATTTCCACTTCTATCGGGGCTAGGGCAATCATTTTCATAACAATATTATCTTATAGTTTGTCATCTTAGAACGAGGGATCCTCGCAAGAAACTGACACAAGGTTTATCTACCATGTCGAGCTACTAACGGAGATCCCTCGTTCCTCGGGATGACAAAAATGAGCATAGATCTTTGTCAAAATTTTAAACTTTGGCAAAGTTATAACGTACTGTTTGTCATCTCGACGCAGGAGAGATCACACACGGAACTCGACAAAGATTGTTGATTTTCTTTGCGGCATTTCTTCTGTGATCTCTTCTCCGTCGAGAGATGACAAGATTCTGGTGACATTTTTTTGTCGAGTTATTTGCGGGGATCCCTCGTTTCTCGGGATGACAAAAATGCGATGATCAACTTTGACAAAGATGCTGGACCTTAAATAAAACCAGTGAAAACCCGCTTAACCCGTAAAATCCGTGGGCCAAAAATTGCCACAAAAAAAAGGCTGTCTAAACAGACAGCCTTTAATTTTATGATTCGCAACTACTACAAGTTACCAAACTCGTAACTAATTCTTTAGATACACTTTGGCTGCGTTGGTAATACAAGCTTTTGATTCCTAATTGCCAAGCTTCGATCAGCAAACGGTTTACCTCTTTAATTGGCAAATCCGAAGGAATATTCAAGTTGATGCTTTGCCCCTGATCTACATATTTCTGACGGATAGAGGCTTGTTGTACAATCTCTAACTGACTGATTTCTTTAAAGGTTTTAAAGACATCTTTCTCTAATTGATTCAACTGACTCATATGCTGAACGCTTCCGCCATTTAGCATGATTTCTCTCCAAACTTCCTCGTTATCAAGACCTTTTTCTTCTAATAATGTTTTTAGGTATTTGTTCTTACGCATAAAATTACCTTTGCTCAAGCCAGCTTTATAATAATTGCTGCTAAAAGGCTCAATTCCTGGCGAAGTTTGTCCTAAAATAGCCGATGATGAAGTGGTTGGCGCAATTGCCATTGTTGTGGTATTACGTCTTCCGTATCCTTTTAGCAATTCCGGTTCGCCGTAAATTCTGGCCAAATCCTGAGTCGCTTTATCGGCTTTGTCACTAATATGTTTGAAAATTTCTGTGGTTTTCATTTTGGCTTCAAGACCTTCAAACGGAATCATATTTTTTTGCAAATACGAATGCCATCCTAAAACTCCCAATCCCAATGCGCGGTGTCTTTTTGCAAAACGATTCGCTGCTGCCAGATAATAGTTTCCTTCGGTTTTTTCGATAAATTCCTGTAAAACGGCATCAAGGAAAAAGATCGCCAGTTTTACGGCTTCAGTATCTTTCCATTCTTCATAAAGTTCCAGATTCATTGAAGAAAGACAGCAAATAAACGATTCATCAAAGCTTGACGGCAACATGATTTCGCTACACAAATTACTCGCGTTGATACGCAGGTTTTTGTCTTTATAAACTTGTGGTTTGTTTTTGTTTACGTTGTCGCTAAAAAAGATATAAGGCAATCCTTTTTGCTGACGGCTTTCGAGAACTTTAGCCCAAACTTGTCTTTTATCTGCATCGCCATCGATCATTTCCTGCATCCAGTAATCGGGCACGCAAATTCCGGTAAACAAATTCTGGATTGGATTTCCAATGCTTTTTATTTTCAAAAACTCTTCGATATCCGGGTGATCTACGTCTAAATAAGCCGCAAATGCACCTCGGCGAACGCCACCTTGCGAAATGGTATCCATTGTTGTGTCAAAAAGTTTCATGAAACTTACCGCTCCACTACTCTTTCCGTTATCGGTTACGGCGCTTCCTCTTTCGCGCAATTCTCCAAAATATCCGGATGTTCCTCCTCCAATTTTGGTTTGCATGATTACTTCGCCTAATTTATGTGTAATTCCTTCAATTTCATCGGGAACGTGAACATTAAAACAAGAAATTGGCAAACCGCGTTCTGTTCCCATATTGGCCCAAACCGGTGAACTAATGCTCATCCAGCCGCGTTCTATCATTTCTACAAAAGACTCTTTTAACTCGGGTTTGTACAATCTTTTTGCTGCAGCGGTACAAATTCTGTCAATTGCACCTTCTACAGTTTCACCTTTTAAAAGATAACCACGATTTAAAATTTGCTCACTTTCAGAGTTTTTCCACCACATTTTATTGTCTGCTTCGCTTAGCGGAGCACTGTTTCCTGAGATTGTATCTATTGTATTCATAATTGTAATTTGCTGTTTTAGAAAAGGTCGTTTGCCGTAATACTTTTGTCGTGTTTGGTATATTCTACCGGTCTTTTCGCAAAGAAATCATCCAGACTGTTAGCAAAAACTTCTTCTTCGAACCATGCCATTGCTTTATAATCCTCGGCCGGAACATTAAATATTGTTGGAATATTGATTTGAGTCAGACTTTCGTCTAATCTAAATTTCATGAAGTTTACCAAATCTGCTTTTTTGATTGTTTCGATTTCACCATCTTCAAAAATCCAGTCTAATATATCTGCTTCTACATTAATCGAATCCTTAACTGTTTCTCTAATAAGCGTTAAAGTTTCTTCGTCGAAATAATCCGGGAATTCTTCGCGTATTTTGTTTACAATATAAATTCCGCCATTGGCATGAATTTGTTCGTCGATAGAAGTCCATGCGATAATGTTGCTCACATTTTTCATATATCCTTTAAACCTTGTAAACGATAATAAAATCGCAAACTGACTAAAAAGTGATACATTTTCGATCAAAATACTAAACAAAATCAATGAAACTACATACTTTTTATTGTCTTGTGATTTGGTATCTTTTAATACATTCGAAAGATAATCGACACGTTTGCGGATTACCGGAATTTCCATCAGTTTTTCGAATTCATCATTATAACCTAAAACTTCCAAAAGACGCGAATAAGCCTCAGAATGTCTGAACTCACATTCGGCAAAAGTACTTCCTAATCCGTTGAATTCCGGCTTTGGAAAATGCTCGTAAATGTTACCCCAAAAACTTTTTACAGCTACTTCTATTTGTGCAATAGCCAATAAACTGTTTTTAATGGCTGTTTTTTCGGCTGCATTCAAATGCGAATGAAAATCCTGAGTATCAGCAGTAAAATCGACTTCGGTATGAACCCAATACGCTTTATTTATAGCTTCTGTAAATTGCAATACCTCCGGATACTCAAAAGGTTTATAATTGATTCTTTTATCGAAAATAGACATATGTATAGTATTAAATGGTGACTTATTTAAAATAAAAATGATCCGTTTATTGGGGATTTCAACGACATTTCTATACTTACAAAATTAACCCACAGTTCTTCTTTCGCACCCCTTTTGATGTTAAAAATCCATCCAATTATCAACAGCTTCAGGCTCCTTAAAATTGATGTAAAATTTACTTTTTATCAACAGCATCATAATAATCCGTAACAGCCGAAACATCAGCTATTTAAAATAAATCTAAATAGAGTTATCAACATAAAAGAAACCTTCAATATCACTTTCAAAAAAAACAGTTATCAACAATCCACTTTCAAAAAGTAGTCTTTTTATTACGAAAAAAAGGTTCGCCTAAAAATAATTATGTCTCGATAACTCATTTTGTTACTGTGCTTTTCAAGCTAATAATTGGTTATTTCACAACTTAAAAAAACAAATAACTAATTGATTATAAATATTTTAATATAAAAATTTAATTGATTATGATTTTTAAATTTTTATCGAAAATTTAAAAATCGTGCCTATTTATCGCATTATTTTAAAGAAAAGAATCAATACTTAAAACTTACCGTAATTTTGTACTCTTAAAATACATATCATGATTATTAGAAAAGCAACTATTGAAGATTCTGAATCTATTGCCAAATATTTGTTACTGGCAATGGAAGAAATCATTTATAAATTCATTGGCGAAAATGATGCTAAAACGGCCTATTATTTCCTGCTTCATTTTGTTGAATATGAAAGCAATCAATATTCTTATCAGAATTGTTTTGTGGCTGAAGAAAACGATGAAATTGTAGGAGCTGTTGCTGTTTATGATGGAGCAAAATTGCAGGAACTACGAAAACCGGTTGTCGATTATGTTCGTCTTAATTTCAATCCTGATTTTAGTCCGGAAAATGAAACCCAAAGTGGGGAATTTTATATTGATGCGTTAGGCGTAAGTCCAAATCATCAGGGAAAAGGAATTGGTTCTCAATTATTGCAGTTTTTGATTGAAGAATTTGTAACCCAAAACAAGCAGACTTTAGGTTTATTGGTTGAAGAAGGAAATCCGGGTGCGAAGAAACTATATCTTAAATTAGGGTTTAAGGCTGTTGGAGTGAAAACTTTGGTGGAAAAAACTTTGGAACATCTTCAGATTTCTTAATTTTTGTTTCAGGTTTCAGGTTGAAATGAGCATACTTTGTCATTTTACCGCAAAGAGCGCAAAGTTATACGCAAAGTTCGCAAAGCTTTGCATTCAATCCATTTTTTATAATCGCGCAAAGTCGCAGAGTCGCAAAGCTTTTACATTTTTTAACTTGGCGGCTTTGCGACTTTGCGCGAAATCCTGGGTAATTAATCAAAAAAAAAAACTAATCTAGCAAAGTTCGCAAAGCTTAATTAAAGACAAAGCTTTGCGAACTTTGCGTTTTTATAGAAACTTGCATAGTAAAAAACTTTGCGCTCTTGGCGGTTAAATCAACGCAACGAGAAACATTCTTTCCTCTTAACAAGATTTTTACTAAACGACTACCCGAAATATGTGTTAAGATTTCATAACTCAAAGTGTATCAGTCAAAAAGTTTTATATTTGCACACGAAAAAATTTTATTCCCCTATTGCAATTTAAGGAGTTCGATGCTCCTTAATTTTTTTTTATTACACTTTGAAATTTACTTTAAAAAATACTTTTTCCGGCAGGAACTTCTTCATTTTAGGAATCATTTTTGTTTTTCTTACATTGCTTTCTATTTATATCCTTAGTGGCTTGATGACTGAAGTTACTGAAAAATCAAATGCAGAAAGCTCACAGCGTAGTTTTGTAAAAAAACAGGAAGTTATTGCACAGGAATTGTCACGCTTCTTGGAATCAAAAAATGAACTGAAACGAATTGTTGATATTAGCAACGCTAAAAACTTATCTGATAATTTAAAGGTTCTAAGTAACATTCATGCCAATGATAGTCTGGTAAAAAACAACTGGTTTCAGATCGACAATCAAAAAATAGAATTTACAATTTCTAAAAACGATTCCCATCTCGAAGCTTCTATAAAAGAGTTTGTTGCTAAAAACAGTAACCTCTCACAATCTAATAGTATTGTCGAAGATGGTGACCACTTTTTTTGGCGCATTTATTACAGATATACTGCTGCAAATGGTACTGTCGTTAGATACGGATATGATATCGATTTGAAATCGCTTCAGACTTATTTCTCGACTATTGATCAAAAAGCGCCTAATTATGCTTTTGTGTTTGATAAAAAAGGAACAATTATTTATCATCCTGAAATAAAATTACTCAAAGAGAACATTTTTAAGTTAACGAATATCGCGCCTCAGGATACTACTTTTTCTAAAAGAGAGGATTTTAGCAAGAGAATTGCCCCATCAGAATATTTGCTTTTAGATATTGTGCGCTATACCAAGCGACTGAATGTAAAAGGAACAAATTGGTATATAGCTGTAAATTTTCCGAGAGAAATTTCTAATGAAGATGTAAATGCGGTCAAAAAATATGCGTATCTCATTTATATTATTACTACGGCTATTTTAATTGTATTCTTTTATTTGTTTACCATTTTTACGCGCAGGACTTTTCAGGAAAAAGAAATCTTGTCGCAGGAAAAAAATAAGCTGCTTTTAGAAAACGAAATGATTAATAAGGAGAAAGCTCTGATTCAGCTGCAACAATTAAAAGAGCAGATTAATCCGCACTTTTTGTTCAATTCGCTGAATTCGCTTTATATGCTAATTGAAAGCAATACCGGAGTAGCACGAAAGTTTACATTAAACCTTTCTAAAATTTACAGATACCTTATTAATCCGCCTCTTAATAATATTGTTACGGTGCAGGAAGAATTGCTTTTTATCGAAAAATATATCTTTTTGCAGCAAACCCGTTTTACTGAGGAATTCGTCTTTACTATTACTATTGAAGATGAAAGCTTTCTGGCAAAAAAAGTGCCTTATCTGGCTTTTCAGATTGCTGTAGAAAATGCAATCAAGCATAATATTGCTTCTGAAGAAACTCCTTTACAAATCACAATTAGCATTAACGAAAACGTTGTAATTATTACTAATAATTTAAACGAAAAGCAAAACTTCGGGAAAGAATCTAAGTTTGGTCACAAATACTTAGAAAGTATTTATAAATACTATGGTAAGAACGATTTTAAAGCCTTCAAAAAAGACGGCGATTTTACTTGCATTTTACCTTTAATTGGATAAAAAAAAACATTCACTCCCGAAAAAAAGCCACTCACTCCATTTTGCTTTTTTTAACGTAATTCATGCAATATTTTTAGCCAAAAATTAACCTAAACTTAACTTTCTATGAGAGAAAAGGCATTGTTGAGAAGTCTAAAAAATATCGCTTTGGTGGTATTGGTACTGAATACTAGTACTATGATTGCTCAAAAAAAGAACAAAAAAAATAAAGAAGACAAAACAGAACAAGTTAAGGATTCATTAAAAAATGCTAAAGGACAAAAATATGATGACCTTATTAAAAAAGGTACATTCAAAAAAGGTCTTTTCAACACTATTCAGGTAAAAACAGATCTTTATCTGGAGATCAACGATTCACTTTTTCAAAGAGAATTTTTAGTCGTTAATAAAATTTCAAATGTTCCTTTACCTGTTAATGATGCAGGTTTAAACAGAGGAATGAATTACGAGAATAAAATTATCACGTTTCATAAAGATTTGGTTGCCAAAAAAGTTTGGGTAAAATCATCTGTACCAAAAGTTTCATCGCCGGTTGGAGACGCTATTACAGCATCTGTAAACAGCAATTTCTCAGAATCGATTATCGAAGTTTTTGATATCGAAACTAAAAACAACGATTCGACATCGGTAGTAATAAAAGCGAATAAGGTTTTTGACGGAAAGCAAAAAAGTTTTAATGATGTTTTAAGCAATATTGGTTTTGGAGGATCTGTAAAATCTGAACTTTCGTATATAGAAAATGTGAAAACGTTTCCTAAAAATATTGTGGTTAAATCGCAGCTGACTACTTCTGTAAGCGAAGGCGGTCCTGCCCTTTCGGTTACTTTTGGTGTTACTTCTAATATTGTTTTATTGGATAAAGTACCTATGCAAGCTCGTTTTGCCGACAAACGTGTTGGATATTTCTCAGAAAAACATTGGTATTTCAGCGATAGCCAACACGCGGTATTAGAAAAAGAACTGATCACGCGTTGGAGATTAGAACCTAAAAAAGAGGATATCGAAAAATACAAAAGAGGCGAATTGGTAGAACCTAAAAAACCTATTGTTTATTATATCGACCCATCGACACCAAAACAATGGCGTTCTTATATTATAGAAGGTGTTCGCGACTGGCAGGCAGCTTTTGAAAAAGCAGGATTTAAAAATGCTGTGATTGCAAAAGAGCCTACAGAAGAAGATACTGATTTTGATATTGATGATGTACGTTATTCGGTTATAACTTATGTAGCGTCTCAAAAATCGAATGCTATGGGACCTGCAGTTGTAGACCCAAGAAGTGGTGAAATCATCGAATCTGATATTATCTGGTGGCACAATGTAATGACTTCATTACAAAGCTGGATGCGCATTCAGACCGGAGCGATCGATCCAAAAGCAAGAGGAAACAAATTTAGTGATGAACATATGGGAGAAGCAATTCGTTTTGTATCGTCTCATGAGGTTGGACACACTTTTGGTTTAAAACACAATATGGGCGCTTCATTTGCTTACGCTGTAGAATCACTTCGATCTCCAGCTTTTACAGCAAAAATGGGCGGAACTGCTCCGTCGATCATGGATTATGCACGTTACAATTATATTGCGCAACCGGAAGATCATGTAGAAGCGATTACGCCACAAATTGGTGAATACGATAAATATGTTATCGAATGGGGTTACAGATGGTATGCAGATCAAACTGAAGAGCACAATGCATTGAATGCATTGATTACAAAACACCAGGATGATCCGGTTTACTTTTACGGAGAACAACAAGATGGTGATGCTACGATAGATCCTCGTTCGCAATCTGAAGATTTGGGTGATGATGCGATGAAAGCGAGCGAATACGGACTTAAAAACTTAAAAAGAGTTGTGGGTAAAATCCTTGAATGGACGTATGACAAAGACGAATCTTACTACCAGACGGGTAAATTATATATTGGTGCAATTGGTCAATGGAATCTATACAACTATCATGTATTGACCAATGTAGGTGGTATTTACCTGAACACAACGGTTCACGGTGATAACAAACAAAGTTATGTTGCAGTTCCTGCAGCAGTCCAGAAAAGAGCGGTTTCGTACTTATTAAACAATAGTATCAAATTGCCGGAATGGTTGTTTTTTAACCCAATTTTGGATAAAACAAATCCGTTGAAAGATTCTCCTCTTGGACCTTATGAGTATACACCTTACACATTGGCAAGAGAATTACAATACGGCATTTTATACAATTTATTAAGCGATGATCGTTTGTTGCGAATTACCGAAAACGAGTTGTATCAGCGTAACGAGACCAAAGAAAATGTGTTCACGGTAACACAATTATTTAAAACATTACACCAAAACATTTTTGCTCCTACGATCCAGAATAAATCACTTACGATTATGGAGCGTATGACGCAGAAAAATTATGTAGACGTACTGATTGTTTCAACTAACAAACTTTTTGAAAAAACAGATGTTAAGAAAACTATTCAGTTACAAGAAACTTTAAGCATGCCTCATTTATGTGATTATTTAGACGAAGCAAAAATGGCGCGTAACATTAATCAGTCATCTCTAAAAAGAGTTTCTGAAGTGACATCTGATAAAAAAGGCGAATTGAATCAGATTTTGCAATTACTGAAAACAAAGAGAAATATTGGCAATCAGGAAACTAAAAACCATTATTTCGACTTGATTCAACGTATCGAAAAAGCATTAAACAACACACTATAATATAACACAATCCAAAAACAACCCAATGAAGAATTTATTTTACATGCTGAGTTTCCTTCTTGCCCTTTCGGGGTATGCGCAGGAAAGGACTATTAAAGGAAAGGTACTTGATGCCGCAGACGGACTACCGATACCGGGAGTTACTGTTTTTGTCGAGAATAGTTCCATATCTAACAACACAGAACAAAAAGGCGTAATCACGAGCGCAAGCCTTGGTACCGTAACTGATTTTGATGGTGCATTCGAATTCAAAATCAACAGTAATATCAAAACTTTAAGAGTCTCTTATATGGGATATTTGCCTTATACAATTGATATTACAGATAAAAACCAATACACTATTTCATTAAAATCTGATGTAAGCGAATTAAAAGAAATCGTGGTTACAGGTTACCAAAAAATCGAAAAAAGAAAACTGACATCGGCTGTTGCAACAGTTGATATGGCAGATATCAAACAAGCAGGTGTGGCGAGTTTAGATCAAATGTTAATTGGTCAGGTTGCGGGTGTTGCCGTAACACAACAAACGGGAGCTCCGGGAACGATCTCAAAAATCAGAATTCGTGGTACTGCATCTCTTAATGGCGCACAGGATCCGTTATGGGTTTTGGATGGTTTGCCTCTTGAAGGAAATGATGTTCCTCAAAACTATGACAAAGACAATATCGATGTTTT
The DNA here is from genome assembly GCF_046825355.2 of Flavobacterium sp. C3NV. Lineage (NCBI taxonomy): Bacteria > Pseudomonadati > Bacteroidota > Flavobacteriia > Flavobacteriales > Flavobacteriaceae > Flavobacterium > Flavobacterium sp. C3NV. The sequence continues at coordinate 268,444 of NZ_JBKQBJ020000001.1, forward strand.
AAGCAATTTTTCTATCGCAGGTTTAAACCCTGAAGATATCAAAGATATTACCATACTTAAAGATGCTGCTGCCACTGCTATTTACGGAGCAAGAGCTGCAAACGGAGTTATTGTGGTAACGACTAAAAAAGGAAGAAAAGGAAGTATGAGAGTAGACTTTAACGTGAATACTTTCGTAACTGAAAAACCTAATTTTTCTAAATTAAACCTTTTAAACTCTTCTCAAAAAGTAGATCTTGAACTTTCATTAGCTGCAAGAGAAGATTTGACTTACAGAGACGGTAACGGAGAAATTTCCCGTATTCTTAAACAGGCTAATGAATTAGGAGCCTATAGATCGGGAGGTTTTTCGTCTCTAAGTCCTGCAACTCAAAACTCAATCAACGCTTTAAGAGACAACAATACCAATTGGGGTGACTTATTGTACAGAAGTACTTTTAATAAACAATATGGTTTGAGTTTATCAGGTGGTGGAGAAAGATCTGATTATTATTTCTCTTTAGGAGCTTATAATGAAGAAGGAGCTACTTTTGGAACTGGTTTTGACAGATACAATCTTACTTTAAAAAACAACTATGATGTAACCGATAAATTGCATGTTGGTGTTGGAATCTTTGGTACACAAAGCAAGAAAACAACTTACGTATCAGATACAGATACTTTTACCAACCCTGCTAATTATTCGAGAAACGTAAACCCCTATCTGACTCCGTATAACGCTGATGGAAGTTATAAATATGATCAGGATATGAGCGGGTATGGAAATGGAAGTGTTTATATTCCTTATAATTTCCTGGAAGAAAGAGAAAACACGAATTACGAATTGACAACAAGATCTGTAAAAGCTTTACTTGACGTTGATTATACGATTACGAAAGGGCTAAAAGCAAGTACACAAATTGGTTTACAGTTTGATAATAATACTTCTGAAAAATATACTGGTAAGGACTCTTATTTCACCAGAAAAGAAAGAGAAAAATCACGTGTATTTGTAAACGGGGCTGATACTTATTTCCTTCCTGTTGGCGGAATTATTCAAAATTCAAACACAGACTTTTTTCAATACAACATTAAAACAATGCTAAACTATAGCACTACTCTTGGCGGAAAACATGAGTTAGAATTTATGGTGGGTAATGAATTAAGAAGAAACAAAAACACTGCTATTAATACAAAAGGGTTTGGTTTCGACCCGAAAACATTAACTACATCCCAAATTGTTTTTCCAACTCCAAACTCTGCTGCAAATATAAACTGGAGAACGTATTTAAAAAGTGAAAATGAAAATGCATTTGCATCTCTTTTTGCAACAGCATCTTATACGTATGACAGAAAATATACTTTCTTTGGAAGTGTGCGTTACGACGGATCGGATTTATTTGGTGTAGACCCTAAATACAAATACTTACCATTATGGGCTGTTTCGGGTTCATGGGCAGTATCTGAAGAAAATTTCTTAAAAGGTAACGAAATAGTTTCTAATTTAAGATTACGTGCTTCTTACGGTTTGCAAGGAAATATCGATAAAAACACTTCTCCATATGTAGTTGGAAGTAACCAGACAACGATTATTTTACCAGGACAAACAGAACCTGTTATTACTGTAATTTCTCCTCCAAATGATAAATTAAGATGGGAAAAAACTACTAATACTAACGTTGGGATGGATCTTGGTTTATTCAACAATCGTATTAGCATTGTAACGGATGTTTACGGAAGAAAAAGTACTGATTTAATTGGTTTACAATCGCTTCCTGTCGAAAACGGATTTGAATATACAAATGCTAACTGGGCTCAGGTAACGAATAAAGGATATGAGATTTCTTTGTCTACACGAAACATTGACCGACCAAACTTTAAATGGAATACCATTATTAACTTTGCTCATAATAAAAGTAATGTAGATCGTATTCAAACAAGATCTAATAGCTATTTACCATCTAGAGAAGGACTTCCGGTTAATGCAGTATTTGCATTAAAAACTAACGGAATTGATGAAAGTGGTTTTCCTTTATTTGTAAATAAAAAAGGAGAAACGGTAAACTCACAGACCTTTTTTGCTCTTTTTGATCCTTATGCAGATTTTTTCCCTGGAGTTTTCTCGCAATCAAAACTTACAGATGAAGACACCAGAAATTTGTTTACTTATGTTGGAGATGCAGATCCTAAATTTACCGGTGGTTTTATCAACACTTTTAAAGTTCATAATTTTGATCTTACTATTGCTACCACTTTTAATATCAAACAAACTGTTGTTGAAAAACCAAATTTTAATGGTACACAATTAGATCGTGGTCAAAACTACACTACAGATGTACTTAATGCATGGTCACCTACTAATACAGGTTCGCACATACCTGGAATTACCAGTGAAACTTCAGGAACGGGAGATTCATGGATGGCTTACCAATGGTTTTCTCCAGCAGGAGCTCCACTTAATGTTTACAACTATTTAGATACCTGGGTTCACGAAATGAGCTATATGCGTTTGAGCAGTGTTCGTTTTGGATATTCTTTACCTAAAAAAGCAACTAACACTTTGTTTATGGACAGTGTAAGATTTAGTATCGAAGGTAGAAACTTATTCGTAATCAGCTCTGATTATAAAGGTTACTTTGACCCTGAAACGTACGGAAATATCTATGCACAACCAATCCCAAGATCAATTTCTTTAGGATGTAACCTAACTTTTTAATCTGATTTAAAATGAAAAATATATTAAAATACGTATTCTTTGCCGGCGTAGCTATTACGACCGTAAGCTGTGATCACTATCTAGATGTTGAGCCAGTAGGTAAAGTAATTCCGGAAACCTTGACTGATTACAGAGCAGTAATGACAAGTGCCTACTCTACAACTGCTATTCATAAAGCATTATCTGCTATTAGAACAGACGAATTGGTATTGGATGAATTTAATGATAATGCTACTTTCTACAGAGATCATTATATCTGGAACGATGCCAATCCTGATAAAACGACAAACAGTTTTCCTTATGCGGCTTTGTACAACAGAATTTTCTATACCAATGTGATCATCAATGACGCAAGCGCAAAATTAGCGCCTTCTGCAGAGAAAAATCAGTTAATTGGAGAAGCTTATGCACTAAGAGCCTTAACTTATTTTGATTTACTGAACATATTTAGTAAACCTTACAATGCTACAACAGCTGCAACAGACAGAGGTGTTCCGTTGGCTTTAAAAATAGATTTAGAGCAGGCTTACGTTCCTCAAAGTGTCGCTGTTATTTACGACCAGATTTTATCTGATAACGAAGAGGCTAGAAAGTTATTGAATTTAGACACTCAGACAGCAGGAATTAATTACCGCTTTTCTGAGGCTGCATTATATGCTATGGAATCTCGTATTTTCCTTTACAGAAAAGAATGGGCAAAAGCAATTGCAGCTGCAGATAAAGCAATGACATACAAAAGTGCTTTGATCAATTTAAACACAACTGCTGCTTTACCGAACCTTTATAACGGTCCGGAATCTATATTAGCGCTTGAAGATCCTTTTTTCAATCTTTTAAAAGGTACATCATATGCTGCGCCAACTTTAACAGGCGTTTATGATAAAACAAACGACTTGCGTTTTGCTTTGTATTATCAGGCAAGCGGAAGCAGATTCAGATTTAAAAAAGGTGGTGATATCGCTCAGAAATGTACTTTTAGAACCGCTGAATTGTACTTGACCAAAGCAGAAGCATCAGCACAATTAAGCGATCTTCCAACAGCAAGAACAACTGTAATAACTTTCATTAAAAACAGATATACTGCAACCGCTTTTAATACATTAAGTACATCGATTGCTGCCATGACACAAACTCAGCTTCTTGATTTCATTGCTCAGGAAAGACAACGTGAGTTTGCTGTAGAAGGTCACCGTTGGTTTGATTTGCGACGAACAACTCAACAACAAATTAATCACACTTTTAATGATCAGGATTACACATTAATAGAAAATGATCCGCGTTATACGCTTCCGTTTCCTCTTGATGCCCGTTTAAACAATCCTGAATTGTAATAAAATTAGCTCCGTTTTTAACGGAGCTTTTTTTTTAACTTTACAGAAAATTAAACGTCATGAAAGTAGTTATTATTGAAGACGAACATTTGGCTTCAAGCTATCTCAAATCCATCTTAGAACAGCAGACTATCATTTCGATTAATGAAATAACGGTGGTGAAATCTGTAAAAGATGCCGTTGCTTTTTTTAAAGTAAATACTGTTGATCTTGCCTTTATGGATATTCATTTGGGCGACGGTAAAAGTCTTGACATTTTTGAGCAAGCGATTGTTTCATGTCCCGTTATTTTTATTACCGCTTACGATTCTTATGCCGTAAAAGTTTTCAAACACTTTACGATAGATTATCTTCTAAAACCTTATGAAGAAGAGGAATTACACGAAGCTTTACTCAAATACAAAAACATAAAAGAAACCTTTAATACCAACCTGATTGTCGAATCTTTGGTCGAAATTGAAAATCAAAGCAGCGTTCAGCACCATTTTTTGGTAAATCACAGGGATAAACTTCTTTCTATCAATGATACTTCGATCACTTATTTTTATGCTACAGGAAAACATCTGTATCTTTACACTAATTCCGGCAGCAGCTATTTGTATAACAGCAATCTAAAAGATTTAATTAATAAACTCAATCCTGATATTTTCTTTAAAATAAATCGAAAATACATCATTAACCGCCATCATATTCAGGAAATCATCAAACATTCGAGCCAGAAAATAGAGATTTTATTGAATGTTGTCCTTCCGGATAATGAGCCTATTATTTTAAGCAAAAAAGAGATTAATAATTTTAAGAATTGGCTGGATTCTTAATAACCTTTACACTTAGTTTTTTTTAAACACATAGAGAAATAGATTTTATAGCTGAAAAAGTCATTTCATTTTTAATAAAACTCACAGCGTTATGTTTTTATATATCGCTCCGATGGAGCTTTGAATACAATACCTAATATATTTGCTATAAATATAACGCTCCTCCGGAGCTTTCTTTTTTGTTTTTAATTAATGATAAAAAGTCCCAGTTATAATTTATAAAAAATCAAAAATCCGTAACGCTAAACCCGATTGGAAAAGTCCCAGAGGGACGTTATATTTATAGAAAATCAAAAATCCGTGAAGTTAAACCCCATCGGGGTGACATATATTTACACTATCAATCTAATGTATTTTTTCACGCAGATTCAGCAGATTTAGCAGATCCTTAAAAAAAATCCTTTAAACATTTTATCCCAATAGCAATCGGGAGTTGCTATTTTTCTCGTATTGTTTCGTGATTGCACTATGCGGTAATATTCTAAGTGAAACGCCTTTTACACGATCCTAAAAGCTATGTCTCTATGTGTTTAATTTTTTTTTACGCAGATTAAGCAGATATTTTAAAAAATCCTTTTACTCTTTTATCCCGATAGCTATCGGGAGTGGCTATTATTTTTTCTTCGATCCTAATCAAAATTTGTAGATATTTGTAAAAGCACTTCGCTCTTACTATCCAAACAAATGAAAAAAATACTGCTGATTTCTGTTATTGTTGTAATTGCTATTTATGTCTTAAAAGAAAAAGTCTACAAACCTTATATGTGGAAAAAATCCCTGAATACCAAAGAGCATCAACTGCAATTGGGAAGCTTTATTTTTAGCAAAGAAACTGGTATCAACGGAAGTCAGAGCTACCAGAAATATTATTTTGTTTTTAAGGTTATCGAAATCAATGGCGATTATGTCCGTCTTTCGGTTATCAGGCAATTATCTGAAAAAGATAATTTGAAGGAATCTGATTTTTCTACCACTTCAGAGCAATACAAAAGTTTAAAACAGAATATTAAAACTCTGACTATTACCCCTATTTTATTTGATGATTTATACAAAGGTGATGGCCCGAGATTTACTTTAAATGATTATTTACTAAAAAAACATCCGGTTTTAAAAAAATCCAGATATTATTACGAAGATATTCCTGAAGACTCTAAAAATAAACCAATGCCAGAAAATCCAAATGATTTAGAAATGTATTTTAGTATGGTTTATTCTAAAAAAGAAATCATTGAAAATGGAAAACTTGTACCGTGGACAATGACAAATAGTTTTAATGGCAAGCCTTTATTGTCTAACTATTCTAAAAACATCGATTTAATTATAAATTAAAACCTAGCAAAATCAAGGGTTTTAGAAATACTTCAAAAAAATCTCTATTTTTTTTCGAAAATTTGTCCAATCCTGAAAGTTCAGTTGTCATTAGGGTATAACATTAAAAATTATACATTATGGAAACTAGAATCAATGCATTCGAAAAAGGTCAAAAAGCGTTAAGTACTTTATTTGCCATCACGGGTTATATCAAAAAATCAGGACTTGAAAAATCATTATTAGATTTAGTCGATTTTAGAGTATCACAAATTAATAGTTGTGCATATTGCTTAGACATGCACTCCAAAGAAGCTTTGGCAACTGGCGAAACTCCGCAACGTTTATTTGGATTAAGCGCCTGGAGAGAAACTCCGTATTACACTTCAAGAGAAAGAGCTGCATTGGCGTGGGCGGAAGCTGTAACAGCTTGTCAGGTTCATGACGATGTTTATGCTATAGCAAAAAGCGAATTCTCAGACGAGGAACTAATCGATCTTACACTTGTAATTACCACCATCAATACTTGGAATCGCTTTAATCTTGCTTTTCCTAATACTCCGGGAACTTACAGAGTGGGTCAATTTGGATAAATACATCAGGCTGTTTTTTATTTGGGGTAAAACACTAAATTTATATCTCAGATAAAAGGCAGCCTTTTTTAAAATTCTTTTTATAAAATGCTCCTTTTAAACTTTAAAATAAAAACAATGAACGAATTCATATTAATATTCAGAAGAGATTTTACAACCAAAGAAAATCAGCCTTCACCTGAAGAATTGCAACAACATTTGCAACAATGGCAAAACTGGTTTGGTGGTTTAGCCGCACAGGATAAACTAGCAAGACCTTTGCAAAAATGGGACGGACAGGGAAAAATTGTCAGCAAAGCAAAAGGCATTACAAACGGACCTTTTGTAGAAATTAAAGAATCTATTGGCGGATTGATTATCATAAAAGCCAAAGATTATGACGAAGCAGCCGAAATTGCACAAGGTTGCCCGGTTTTGAATTTGGGTGGAAATGTAGAGATACGTCAGGCGATGTAGAATATTTGAAATTCCAATCTCGAAATTCCAAATTCCAATATGATTGGCCACGGATTTTACGGGTTCAGCGGGTTTTCGCGGATTTTTTTATTTCTCTTCATCTTTGTCAAAGTTTTTTAAATCATTTTAATCTGTGAAATCTGTGGCTAAAATTATTTACAACGTAACCATAATTCTTGTCATCCCGAGGAACGAGGGATCTCCGCGAGAAACTCCCCAATGAAAATCGCCAATCTTTGTAGAGCTACTTGCGGAGATCCCTCGTCCCTCGGGATGACAAAAATGCGCAGACAAACTTAAAAAGACAATCAAATAAAAAAACCGCGACAATCCGTTGAAACCCGTTCAATCCGTGGCCAATTCATTGGAATTTGGAATTTATCTCATGTTAAAATTTAGTATTGGAATTTATTTACCTTTAGCTTTATGAACCAGGAACTCATCCCTCATTTATTCAGAACCGAGTATCAAAAAATCGTTTCGGTTTTATGCAATTTGTTTGGCATTCACCATATTGAGATTGCCGAAGATATTGTAAGCGATACTTTTTTGACGGCCTCCGAAACCTGGGCGATAAAAGGAATTCCTGAAAATCCAACAGCGTGGTTGTATACCGTGGCTAAAAATAAAACCAAAAACTACTTTAAACGAAATGATATTTTCGAAAAGAAAATCGTCACCGAAATAAAATACAATTCCACAATAAACAATCCCGAAATCGAAATTGATTTATCAGATCAGAATATTGCTGATAGCCAGTTGGCAATGATTTTTACGGTTTGCAATCCCTGCAATTCTGATGAAGCTCAGATTGCCCTTGCCCTGAATTTATTATGCGGTTTTGGAATCAACGAAATCGCCGATGCTTTTCTTTCGAACAAAGAAGTGATTTACAAAAGAATCAATCGTGCTAAAGAAAGACTTAAGGAAGAAAACATTAAAATTCAAAACCCAAATCCTACTGAAATAAAAGAACGCATCGATACGGTACTTAAAACCATTTATCTTTTATTTTCTGAGGGCTACTACTCTACTTCGCAAAATACTACTTTACGAAAAGATCTTTGCGCCGAAGCCATGCGCCTGACTTATTTATTAATTCAGAACAAAACGACCCATTTACCGGCAACGAACGCGTTAATGGCTTTAATGTGTTTTCATTCTTCAAGATTCGAGGCGCGAACAACTGAAAACGGGGAAATCATTTTATATGAAGATCAGGATGAATCACTTTGGAGTCAGGAATTGATAGACCAGGGAACTTATTTTTTGAGTCAGTCCTCTACCGGAAACACTCTTTCTAAATACCATCTCGAAGCTGGAATTGCGTACTGGCACACGCAGAAAAAGGATACAGTTGAAAAATGGCAGCACATTTTAGAATTGTATAATAATCTAATTATTTTAGAATATTCGCCAATTGTAGCTTTAAACAGAACCTATGCTTTATCTAAAGTAATGGGTAAACAAGAAGCAATTGCTGAAGCAGAAAAACTACAATTAACTGATAATCATTTCTATTTCTCTTTACTCGGACATTTATATTCGGGTTATGATAATCAAAAAGCTTTACAATATTTTGAAACTGCTTTTGGCTTAGCCAAAAATGTTTCAGATAAAAATATCATCAACAAAAACATGCTTGAACTTTCAAACAAAAACAATTAACGAAAGTATATAGTAGTTTGACGTTCAAACCATCTTCAAAAAACAATCTTTTCTTTTGGCTGCTTTTTAAGCTAAAATTGTCACGCAAAACTTCTTACATAAGAAAAGAAATTTCACTTAAAAGTTAGCCATTATTTTATCAGACAATACTTTTCTTGCAATAAAAAATTCTCAATGTATTTGATTAAATTTTACGAATTTTTCATCATTTAAAATATTATTATATTAATTTTTTAAAAATATTCAATATTAATAATAATTTTTCAATACATTTAAAAACACCTACCTACTTCTATTAAACCTAAATAGATCCTAAAAGTACGAAAAGCTTACTTATTACAAGATTAAAGTGAAATGCTCATCAGATTGTTTCACAAATTAACACATTGTTCTATTATTCACTCTTTGCCAACAGATTAAGCATCATACACTATTCTCTAAAATAATTATTTTACTACAAGCCGTTCTTATTTTTTATGCCATTATTCTTACCAATTGATTTCTTCAATAAAGTAAAAATAATTTCGATTTCATGAATTTTATTTACCCAAATCTAAAAATATCATATGAAAATTAGAAAGTTACAGTTATTACTACTCTTATGCTTTAGTATAACATTTAGAGGTGTTGCTGCTCCTGATCCTCCGCAGCCTCGATCTATCCCGCCTCCTGTAGGTGATCCGGTACCAATAAACACCGAAATCTCGATACTATTCGCAAGTGGCATTTTGTTAGGCATCTTTTTTCTCTTAAAGAGGCCAAAACCTACCTCATAATCGTTCGTTAAAAAAATCAAATAAGTCAATGATACGAGCCAAAACAAACGCTTTTAATGTCCTAAAAAATAAAAATTATGAAGAAAATTACTTTGCTCATTTTGATGCTGGTAACCACAAAATCTATCTCACAACTTTATTTTAGTCCTAATGCAAACATGTATGTAAAAAATGAAGTGTTATATGTTCAGCAGGATATCAATTTAGCTTCAGGTTCAAATTTATATTTAAGAAATAATTCGCAATTATTACAAGGAACTTCGGTGGCGTCTATTAATACAGGATTAGGTGTTGTGTCTGTTTATCAGGAAGGTACTTCAGACAATTTTGATTATAACTATTGGTGTTCCCCTGTAGGAAATGCTTCTGCTGCACCCGGAAATGAAAACTTTGGAATTACAATGTTAAGCAGTCCAACAAGTTCGATCGCCTCGACAACAGCTGCTGTTTTACCTGCAAGTAATTCTAACGGAACTTCTAACCCACTGGCAATAGCTTCAAAGTGGATTTATAAGCTCATTAATGCCAACAATTATTCGCAATGGGTTTTCGTTGGCGGAGCTGCAACATTGCCTCCCGGTGTAGGTTTTTCTATGAAAGGCTCTAGCGGAACAGATGCAACAGATCCTGAAGGAACCGGAGTAACCAATAATCCCGGAAGTGCACAGAGATATGATTTTAGAGGAAAACCAAATGATGGAACTATCTCTATTACTTTAGGTATCAATAATGCAACCCTAACCGGGAATCCTTATCCATCTGCTTTGCATTTAAATGCTTTTCTTTTAGATCCTTCTAACACAGCAACTGGTGGAGTTGCTTATTTTTGGCAACAGGATAAAACGGTAAACTCTCACACGCTTATCAATTACAAAGGTGGTTACGGATCTTATTCTCCCGTAGATTTGGTTTCTTCCGGAATATATGTACCGGCTTTTTTTAGTTCTTATAACGGAGATGGGTCAGTAAATAATGGCGGCTCATCATCTGGCATTATGATAAACAGACAATACTCTCCCATAGGTCAGGGATTTGTCATTAGTGCTACTGCAAACGGAACTGCCACATTCAAAAATAGTCATAGGATTTTCATGAAGGAAGGTACTGGTTCGTCTCAATTTGAAAGACAAACTCCAAAAGAAAAAAACGCCAAAAAAGAAAATTCTGCCGAAGAAGCTGCTGAAGAAGTTTCGCATTTTAAATTAAATACCATCATTGACAATCAATTTACAAGACAATTAGCATTAGCTTTTGTACCCACGGCTACTGATGAAATTGATTATGGAATCGATGCCCTAAATATGGATGATGCACTACCTAACGATGTTACTTTTTTAATAGAAAACAGCAGCTATGTTATTCAGGGGATTAATTTTGACGAAACAAAAAAAATTGCACTTACTGTAAAAGTTACCGCTACAGCAAGTTTTAAATTTTCTGTTCCTGAGGTGGTCAACTTCGACAACTCGCAGAAAATTTACATGTATGATGCGCTTGATGATTCTTATCATGATATTAAAAATGGAACTTATCAGGTTACTGTTGCGCCCGGAGTATACAATGATCGCTTTAAGATAACCTTTAAGGAGACTACACTTGGCATTGGTGACTATACTGCGAAAAAATTCTTCATTATTCAGGATAATAGTACTAGTAAATTAAGAGCCGAAAATCCTGCCAATTTAAATCTAAAATCATTTAGATTATATGATGTTTTAGGCAAAACAGTACTATCAAAAAAAGATCTGGGAACAAATCAGAATTATACTTTTTCGACCAGCGGATTAAGCAGCGGCGTTTACATTACAGAGTTCTTAACAATTGATAATGAACGATTCACTGAAAAAATTATCATATCCAATTCAGGTAAATAAAATATACCCCAACTAACTAATTTTAAAAATTATGATCACTAAATCTTCTCTTCAAAATAATAAAATAGTACTGCTGTTTTTTCTTCTTTTTACTTTAACAGGAAATGCTCAAATTGGGATTGGAACGATAACACCTAATGTAAGTTCCGTTTTGGATGTTACGTCTGGCACAAAAGGAATGTTGACCCCCAGAATGGGAACGACACAAAAAAACTCTATTGCAACTCCGGCAGAGGGATTAATTGTTTATGACACTGATTTGAAAACATTTTATTATTATTCAACCGGTGCCTGGGTACCAATTGTTAGCGGTGTACCGGGTCGAATCAATTTTAAACGTATAAAATCTACAGATGTTTTGGCAACGGTTTTAGCTGCTGAACTTGCTGCTGGAGGAGGATCGAAATATGTTTTAAATTCTAATACCTTGTATGAAATTAATGGTACCGTATTATTTAATTTCCCTATTGATTTAAACAACGCCTATGTTCAGGGATTAGATACCAATAACGATATTATCATTAAATCAACAGGGAATTTTTTTGAAGGAGCAAATGGAGGAAGCATCAAAGGTATTACCATTATAGCTACAGCTGGAAATGTCTTTAACCTTAGCGGGGCAGCAACCCAAAATTTAATATTCAGGGATTGTGTTGTGGCAAATTCTAATGCAGTGGGTACAATTTCAGGTTTCGGATTAGTATTTTTAAGTATTATTCAGTTTTCTGCAAATACAAACGGAATCGTTTATAATAACATTAACCAACTATTACTTAGTAACCAGGGATGGTTTGCTAATAATACTGGAACTTATGAAAAACTTACAGGAACTTTTACCCTTGTAGAAAAGCAAGGCGGTTTTAGTCAGGTTGAGGGTAGTGCTATAGGATTTGATGTATCAACAAATCCTGCAATAACTGGTGATGCCGTTTTAGAATCGGTTGTGTTTACAGGTGCTAATACAGCAGGATATGTAAAACCTTATACGGCAGGAACTTATTCAGGTTATAATTTTACCAACAGTTGGACTGTAAGAGCTGCCGGAATACCTACTGAGGCAGATGCAAATGCGGTTGGCGATTTTGCGATGGATTATACAGTTGGATCGGGAGCTAATACTTCTTTCACTACATCAAATCCAAGTAATACAGTAAAAGTTGGTGGAAATTCAACATCGTACAATTTATTTAGATTTGCTTTAGATATAAGCCCCAATAACAATAACAGATTAAAATATGTGGGAAAAAAGAAAAGAATTTTTCAGATTGCAGGATCCATTTCTTTTCAGGTTCCGGGAGTAGCTGTCTATATTATTTATATAGCAAAAAATGGTGTACCATTAAATCAATACAAAATTTATGGAAGAGGTGCAGTTGTAAATGATATTGTTGTTCTTCCTTTAAATGGATCTGTCGAATTATCAAATAACGATTATATCGAAGTATATGCACAACGCTACTCAGGAGTTACAGGAGATATATTAGTACCAAATATGGCCATCACTATTAGATAATTTGATTGTTATTCTAAAAGATTATATATTAATTCAAAACAAAAGGGAATAGCTAATTACTATTCCCTTTTGTTTAATGCATTTGAGATAAACTTTACGCAGAAATTTATATTCAGCTTATGATGTAACAATTCTTGAGAGCAGTTTGAAAGTTCTTTTTGGTCTCGCTAATTCTAATTCCTGACAAAATAGTATTACTCAAAATATAAAAATTTTTACTTGCAAAATAGAGAGTTTTTTATTAAATTGTTTTATAATTTTCCTTAAATTTTACATTATTCCCATGTTTAATAGCAAAGCATTTCTGAAATATTTCATTTTGGACTAAACAGCTGTTAAATCTTTAATAAATATTAATTGTTAATAATCTAGGAAAACGTATATTTGAGTAACATAGAATTTTATATAGCGTGCAAGAACAATCAAAATCACATAGTTTTATATTTCCCAAAACTCCTACGGGAGTAGACGGCCTAGATGAGATCACTGATGGTGGATTCCCTAAAGGACGACCAACTTTAATCTGCGGTGGTGCCGGCTGCGGAAAAACATTGTTATCGATGCAATTCCTTATTAGAGGTATTACAGAATATAACGAACCCGGAGTTTTCATGTCTTTTGAAGAGCCTTCTGATGATCTTACTTTAAACGTAAAATCACTTGGCTTTGATCTGGAAAAGCTGAAAAAAGATAAAAAACTCGTTGTAGATCACGTAAGAGTCGAAAGATCTGAAATTGAAGAAGCTGGCGAATACGATCTTGATGGTTTATTCATCAGGTTAGGACACGCCATAGATTCGATAAAAGCAAAACGCGTTGTACTTGATACTATAGAATCTCTTTTTGCAGGTCTTGATAATCAGGCGATTCTTAGAGCGGAGTTGCGAAGATTATTTCATTGGTTAAAAACCAAAGGTGTAACGGCAATCATTACAGGAGAACGTGGTGAAGCAACTTTAACCCGTCAGGGACTGGAAGAATATGTTTCAGATTGTGTAATTGTGCTGGATCATCGTGTTATCGAACAGGTTTCGACCAGAAGACTTCGTATTGTAAAATACAGAGGATCAACTCATGGTACAAACGAATATCCTTTTCTTATTGATGAGGACGGAATTTCGGTATTGCCTATTACGTCATTAAAACTGGATAACGAAGTTTCTTCGGATGTTATTTCGACCGGAGTTCCGGGATTAAACGAAATGTTTCAGGGCGGAGGATTTTATCGCGGAAGTAATATATTAGTTTCCGGAACAGCAGGAACGGCTAAAACTACAATTGCGTGTTATTTTGCTAATGAGCAATGCGAAAAGAAAGAAAAAACAATCTATTTTGCGTTTGAAGAATCACCTCAACAATTGGTTCGCAACATGAAATCGATCAATGTCAATCTTCAAAAGCATCTTGACGATGGTACTTTACAAATACATTCGTCACGTCCGTCATTAAACGGTCTTGAGTTGCATTTGCTCACGCTTCGAAAATTAATCAGGGAGTTTAAACCTACCACAATTATTATCGATCCTATTAGTAATCTAATTACCGTGGGAAGTGAACACGAAGTACGTTCGATGCTGGTAAGGCTGATTGATATGCTGAAAGCAAACAATATTACGGCTCTTTTTACGTCATTAAATAAACAAACGGATAACTTTAGACCCGATCTTGCAGAAGAATCTGTATCCTCACTAGTAGATACCTGGATTACAGTTCGTGATATGGAAGGAATTGGCGAAAGAAACCGTGGGATATTTATTGTAAAAGCCAGAGGAATGGGACATTCTAATCAGGTAAGGGAATTTGTTATTACCAATAATGGTATAGAATTACTGGATGTAGAATTGGGTCCACAAGGTATTTTAACAGGTGCTGCGAGAAAAACGCATCAGTTCAAGAAAACAATATCAGATATTAAACTTCAGAACGAAATTAGCAGAAAAGACAGGGAAATTGAGCGAAAACGCAGAGTTCTTGAAGCTAATATAGAAGCACTTAAAAATGAATTCGAATCTGCAGAAGAAGAATTAAGTATTCTGAAAGCGACAGAAGAATTGCAGGAAAAGATGTCTTCGAAAAAAAAATAGAGTAAAATGAAAAAAGAAGCTGTAGCCGAATGGCAATTACGATTATATATTGCGGGTCAAACGCCAAAATCAATAACGGCACTGGAAAATATAAAAAAATATGCCGAAGAACATTTGAAAGGAATTTACAGTATTGAAATTGTAGATTTACTTAAAAATCCGCAATTGGCAGAAGGTGACCAGATTTTTGCTGTACCTACATTGGTTAGAAAATTTCCAGAACCTATTCGTAAGATCATCGGTGATCTTTCGAATGAGGAACGAGTACTTGTTGGGCTTAATATAAAACCCTTAAACTCTTAAAAAAATGGACGATTCATCTGATGGCTCAAGTACCACCAAACATCAATTTATGCTTTTTGTTTCGGGTATGTCTGTTAAATCAGGTCATGCTATCGAAAACCTGCGTAAAATATGCGACCAATATCTCAAGGATAATTACGAGTTAGAAATTATAGACATTAGCCGCGATACAGAACAGGCAGTAATACATCAAATAGTGGCGATACCTACCCTGATAAAAACAAATCCTGAGCCAAGACGAATAATACTTGGCGATTTATCAGACAAAGAAAAGGTATTGAGAATCCTAAACATACGCGAATAATTTGAAGGACAATAATACAAATATAGAATCCCTACAAGCTGAAATAGCTGCCCTAAAGGAACAACTTTATGAATCTAATAGTATTGTTGATGCCATAAAAGAGGGAGATGTCGATGCATTGGTGGTCAATACAAACGGGACACCACAACTTTATTCGTTAGAAACTGCCGATTATACTTTCAGGCTCCTGATCGAAAAATTTGGACAAGGTGCACTGAGTATTTCGAGAAACGGACTGATATTATATTGCAATGATTATTTCTCGAAATTGATAGGCTTACCTGCCGAAAAAATAATTGGAAATTACCTGTATGAGTACTTTAATAGTAAAGACAATTTTGTACCTATTATTGAAGCTTTAAAATATGGTATTACCACGCATGAAATTGTATTTAAAACAGAGACCTACAGAAATACTTTTCCTGCCTATATAGCCGTAACAGATCTTGAACCCGCTGTGCAGGGAATTGGAATCGTGATCACAGACCTGACAGAGAAGAAAAAACATGAAGATGCTTTAATACAACATCAAAAAGATCTTGAAGAAAAAATTCACGAATTAAACCGAATAAATGCAAATCTGGAGGAGTTTATTCATGTAATATCGCATGACCTTAAAGAACCTCTTCGAAAAATTGTAATGTATAATGGACGAATAGATGCCAGCTATCTTTCTGAAGCTGATGCTAAATCTATGAATGTCATGAAATCAGCTGCTTTACGATTAAATTCGCTGGTAGATGATTTAGTCAGTTATTCGTCTCATACTGCGCAGGAAGAACGCACAGACGTTAATCTCGTTGATATCATCCGTGAAGTATGTGATGATCTCGAAATTATAATATCCGATAAAAAAGCAGTTATTCAAATAGGAAAATTGCCTACCATAAAAGCTTCGAGAGTGCAAATGCGTCAGCTTTTTTCTAATCTTATTTCAAACGCTATTAAATACAGCAAAAAAGAGGATTTTCCGCTCATTCAAATTTCTCAAATTGATAATTTTGAATCTGAAATTCCAAATCAACCTGAACAATACCTGAAAATTCAGATTAAAGACAACGGTATCGGGATGGAACAAAATCATTTGCTTAAAATTTTCACTATTTTTCAGCGTCTGCATGCCAAAAATGAATATTCCGGAAACGGAATTGGTCTTGCTATTTGCAAAAAAATCATGGAGAACCACTCAGGAAATATTACTGTACAAAGTAAACTGAATGAGGGTACTACATTTAACCTTTATTTCCCAATCTTATAAAATGCCACACTTATATAACTTACATATTATTATTGCCGAAGATGATATCGATGATGCAGATATTATCTGCCATAGCTTTAATAAAAATCCGGATTTTGCAAAAGTAAGTCTTGTCGCAAATGGTGAAGAGCTTTTAAACTTTTTAGAAAATACTTCAAACGAAACACCCGACATTATTCTTACCGATATCAACATGCCTATACTTGACGGCATTGAAGCATTACAGCAAATTTTAAATAATAACAACTTAAAAACGATTCCCTGCTTTGTTTACTCGACAAGTATAAATCCTGTTTATAAAGAAAAATGCGATTTGATGGGTGTAAAAGCCTATCTGATCAAACCTTATTCTATCGAAGGATTTGATGAAATTCCTAAAAGTATTGTTTCTATTATTGAACAGTGATACTATTCTAACATACACTTCAATACTTTAATTTTCTACATTTACAAAAAAGAGCTGATCATATGATCGGCTCTTTTTTTGTTTGATCTCATTTTGAATTTTCTTAAACAAAATGCACTTTTAATTCATTTTTCAACAACAATCTACTTTTGCCAACAGTACTACACTACATAAGATTTTACTTAAAATAATATCCACAAACAGCAAAATTATACGATTATTTTCAATATATTAGAATAAATATCTTACTTATACTACAAAGAGCATTTGTTAAAAAAATACGAAAACTCTAATTTGTGTAGGATTAGTAAGTGCTTTTTTATCATTTTGTTTCATGTTTTAACAATTTATTAAATTTTATTTTCGTAGCCAAAAAATTACATTTTACACGCATTTTATCTAAAATACCAAATTACTACAGGCCGCTCCTATTTTTTATAAAATTATTCTTACTGATAAATTTAAGAATAATTCGTTTCAGGAATTTTATTTACCCAAATCTAGAATTACTATATGAAAGTTAAAAAGTTAAAGTTACTATTCGCCTTATTACTCTGCATCACTTTTGATAGTTATGCCATGCCTGACCCTCCCAAACCTCAACCCAGAGGGATACCTCCTGTTGGTGATCAGGTGCCTATCGACAGTGAAAT
The DNA here is from genome assembly GCF_046825355.2 of Flavobacterium sp. C3NV. Taxonomy (NCBI): domain Bacteria; kingdom Pseudomonadati; phylum Bacteroidota; class Flavobacteriia; order Flavobacteriales; family Flavobacteriaceae; genus Flavobacterium; species Flavobacterium sp. C3NV. The sequence continues at coordinate 286,484 of NZ_JBKQBJ020000001.1, forward strand.
AGCAATACTTTTTGCTGCTGGCATTTTACTTGGACTATTTTTTCTCTTACGAAAAACAAAATCGACAGTTTAATCTTTATCATAAGTTATGAAAAAAATAATACTACTTATTTTGATACTGACCACTACAAAAGGTATTTCACAAATTTATTTTGGCCCTAATGCCTATATGTATGTCAAAAGCGAAGTACTGTTTGTGCAGCAGGATATTAATTTAGGTGCTTCTTCAAATTTATATTTGAGAAACAATGCACAATTATTGCAAGGTCAAGCAACTACAACTAATGGCAATACAGGAACTGGTACATTATCTGTTTACCAGGAAGGTACCACAAACAATTATAGTTATAATTATTGGTGCTCTCCCGTAGGAAGTACCAGTACTGTTCCCGCAGAAACTGGAAAATTTGGAGTCACCATGTTAGGCAGGCCTACAAGCGCTACTGCATTTACTCCGGCTACTATTTTACCGGCAACCACTTCTGACGGAACAGCATCCCCGCTTGCAATAGCCTCAAAATGGATTTACAAGTTAAGTAGTGCTACTAATTATTCGCAATGGGTTTTCGTTGGTAATACTACAACACTCGCTCCCGGCGAAGGCTTTTCTATGAAAGGAACCAGCGGAATTGACACCACAGATCCGGAAGGAACGGGAGTTACAAATAATCCAGGAAGTGCGCAACGATATGATTTTAGAGGAAGACCAAATGATGGCAATATAACCATTACACTGGGTGCTAATAGCAGTACTTTAACAGGAAATCCTTATCCTTCGGCTTTGAATTTAAATGAGTTCCTTTTGGATACTGATAACACTGCGACTAATGGTACAGCGTATTTTTGGGAACAGGATAAAACAGTAAACTCTCATACCCTTATAAACTATAGAGGTGGTTATGATTCTTATGCTCCTGTAAGCAGAACTAGTCAGGGTTTGTATACCGCTGCAATTTTTAGTTCTTATAATGGGGATGGATCAATGAATGGTGGTGGTTCTACATCTGCGCTCTCAATTAACCGCAGATACTCACCTATTGGTCAGGGATTTGTTATTAACGCTAATGCAACAGGAGGAACAGCAACATTCAAAAACAGTCATAGAATATTTATGCAAGAAGCTCCCGGTTCATCTCAATTTGAAAGACCCGCATCAAAAGATAAGGACAATAAAAAAGAAGAAAGTACCGAAGATACTCCTGAAGAAGTTTCGCATTTTAAATTAAACACCATCATCAACAATCAATTTACCCGACAATTAGCATTAGCTTTTGTACCCGAAGCGACTGATGGAATAGATTATGGAATAGATGCATTAAACATGGATGATGACTTGCCAAGCGATGTCACTTTTTGGTTAGAAAATGGTAGTTACGTCATTCAGGGAGTCAATTTTGATGAAAATAAAAAAATAGCACTCACGGTAAAAGCAGCAACAAATACAACTTTTAAATTTTTTATTCCGGAAGTGATCAACTTTGACACAACTCAGAAAATTTATATTTATGATGCGCTTGATGACTCTTATCATGACGTTAAAAACGGAACTTACGAAGTTACGCTAGCACCGGGCGTGTATAATGATCGTTTTAAAGTTGCCTTTAGAGATGCCACTACACTTGGTGTTGACAGCAATACCATCAAACAATTTTTCATTAGTCAGGACAATGTCAATCGCAACTTAAAGGCCTCAAATCCAAATAATTTTTCGTTGAAATCATTTAAACTGTATGATATTCTAGGTAAAACAGTATTATCTAAAAAAGACCTTGGAACAAACGAAAATTATACTTTTTCTACCAGCGGACTAAGCAGCGGCGTTTACATCACAGAATTTTTAACAACCGATAATCAAAGATTCACCGAGAAAATTGTCATCTCAAATTCAGGAAAATAAAATTATAGCTAAATAAATACACACCACTAACTAATATTTAGAAATTATGAGCACTAAATCTACTCTACAAAATCATAAAACATTATTATTGTTGTTTTTCTTTCTTATTACTTTTATAGGAAATGCACAAATCGGGATTGGAACAACAACGCCGGACGCTACTTCTATCGTGGATATCACCTCAACAACAAAAGGAATGTTAGCTCCCAGAATGACAACTATTCAAAGAAATGCTATAACTTCTCCTGCGCAAGGATTACTAGTTTATGATACCGATTTAAAATCATTTTATTATTTCTCTAGCCCAAGTGGGTGGTTACCTCTTTTAAACAGCTCTGTGGGAAGAACTAATTTTAAACGTGTAAAATCTGCAGCAGATCTCGCACCGGAACTTATCGCCGGAGGATCTGTTTATCAGTTAAGTTCAAATACCCTTTACGAAATAAATGGATCAATAACGCTAGCAGCTCCAATAAATTTGAATGATGCTTACATTAGTGGACAAGACACTAATGAAGATATTCTAACATTTCCAGGTGGAACTATTTTTTCAGGAAGTACTGGTGGAAGTATCAGAAATGTCACTCTGAAAGCAGCAGCAAGAGCTTTTAGTATTACTGGTGGAACTTCGCTTTTTATTCAAAATACCATCATAGACGGGATGACTACAAATGTTGGAACTATTTCAGGTGTAGGTTTATATTTTGGCAACATAGTTCAATTTGTTAACAATACCAGCGGCATTACGTATTCTGGTATTAGTAGTTTATTGCTAAGCAATCAGGCTTGGTTAAGTACTAATAATGGAACTTTTGAAACGTTCGCCGGAACTTTTGGCCTAATACAAAAAAACAGTGGTTTTAGTACGGTTGACGGAGCTGATTTAGCATTAGATGTTAACGGTATTACAGCATTAGGGACAGGGACTTTACTTGGTACCGTTTTTTCAGGCACCACAACAAATACTGCAGGTTATGTAAGAGGTTATCCTGCTGCATCAACTTATACAGGATATAATTTTAGTAATGCCTGGACAGTAGATGCTCCCGGAATCCCAAGAGAAGCGGATAGTGAGGCAACTGGGGATATTAATCTTGATGCTGCAGTCGGTAGTGGGATAGCAACAACATTTAGCTCCGGTACTACAGGATCGGGAACTAGGAGAAAAGTTCTTGGTACTACTACTACTAACAGTTTGTTCCGCTTTACAAAAGATGGAGATAATAGAATTACTTATAGAGGAAATAAAAACAGATATTTTCAAATTGTGGCTTCAATTTCATACCAAAACACAGCTGATGCAACCTTTATTTTGTATATAGCAAAGAACGGCGTTGTACTTCCTGAAACGAAAGTATATGGTCGACCTAGTGGAGGTCTTTTAGTAACTTCTGGTATTTTGGCACTACCAATTGTAGGAACTGTACAGATGAAAACAGGCGATTATGTTGAAATTTGGGTAGAACGTTTTGACGGAAATGGAAATATGTCCACGGTTTCTCTAAATTTAACCGCAAGGTAACTTTAATAATTAAAATATTCAGATTTTATACTAAAAGTAAATTGATAGAAAAGGGAATAGAAACTAAAATTTCTATTCCCTTTTTCAATTAAAGCTTTAAATTACTTAAAACTTAATAGCAATCTTGCCAATAGTCTTCCCTGACTCCAGCAACTCATGAGCCTTTTTAAAATTTTCAGGAGTTAATCCCAATAGAGTTTCGTTCAGCGTTGTTTTTAAAGTCCCGTCATCCAGAAGATCAGCAATTTTATTCAGGATATTATGTTGTTCCTGCATATCATCAGTTTCAAACATCGAACGTGTGTACATTAATTCCCATGAAAATGATGCGCTTTTGTTTTTTAGTTTATTTAATACAACTGGATCACTGCTTCCCGTAATCGATGCAATATGTCCTTGAGGTTTGATCAATTCGACCATAGTGTCCCAATAAGTATTGGTGTCAACAAAATCTAAAATAAAATCTACATATTCAAATCCCGCTTCACGAACCGATGCCACTAAATCTTTATGGTCTACTACAAAATCAGCACCTTGTTTTTTACACCAATCGATAGTTTCAGGGCGAGATGCTGTAGCAATAACTGTTAAACCTGCAATTTTCTTAGCCAACTGAATCGCAATCGAACCTACTCCACCGGCACCGCCAATGATTAGGATAGATTTTCCTTTGTCCTTTTCAGGATTAATCCTGATACGGTCAAATAATATTTCCCAGGCAGTTAAACCGGTTAATGGTAATACAGCAGCTTCTTCAATGGTTAATGATGTTGGTTTTTTACCCACAATTCGCTCATCAATAACCTGATATTCAGCATTGCTTCCTTGTTTGGTAATATCTCCGGCGTAAAATACAGAATCGCCTACCTCAAACAAACGCACATCTTCTCCCACTGCTTCTACAATTCCTACAGCATCCCAGCCAATAATCTTTGGCGTTTCCAGAACAGTATCTTTTGCACTATTCTGACGTATTTTAAAATCAACCGGATTAACAGATACAGCACTTATTTTTACTAACAAATCACGTTTACCCGGAATTGGTTTTGGAGTTTCAAATGCTATAAAGCTGTCTTTTTCAGCAATGGGCAATGAAGTTTTAAATCCTATAGCTTTCATATTTTTAATTTTAAGTTGTCTTATAGTACAAAGATACTAGCAGATCAAATTTTACAAATGGTATAAGTTGATTGTATATCTGTATAAATTTATCAAATCTAATTGGCATGTATCAATAAAAATCGAAAACAAAAAAAAGCCGATTGTACAATCGGCTTTTTTCTATAATATGATTTACTTAAAATCGTGCAGCAAATTCCTTCGCAAAATCTTCCAACTTAATTTTTCCGTCAACAGCAATTGTATTACTCAAAAAATCATGCTGAATTTTACCGCTTCTTAAACCTGAACCCATTTCGGTGTACAATCCTGCCATTTCTTCCGGCAATCCGGCTTGCGTCATTCCGCCAAGCGCTTGCTCATCTGTAAACTCAATCCACGGTAATTCTGGTTGGGCAATTGCAGCACCTAAAACTTTTGCCACATCAATTGGAGTTCGTACATCACTTACAATATAACGAATGTTTTTTCCTGACGGTGTTTTTTGCAATTCTTCGGCAACGGCAGCTGCAATATCTTCCGGATGCACAAAAGGAATTTTAGCAGTCGATGGATAATTAGAACCTATAATTCCCGCTCCCTTAATCATCGGAACATCATTATACAAATTCGTGTAGAAAAATCCCGCACGAAGAAAAGTAAGCGATACGTTATCTAAACCTTCGTATATTTTTTCGATATTATAAAGTCCCGCAATTGGTCCTGTACCTTCTGGCAAATCGGCACCAATACTGCTTAACATTACAACGCGCTTTACTCCTGCTTCGCTTATTGCCGTTGCCAGCGCTTTACCCGCAGCTGTAGTATTTGTAATAATATTAGATCCTCCTAAGTTTGGCGGCGTCATCGCAAAAACGGCATCAGCATTTGTAAAAGCATTTTTCAAAAAGGCAGCATCACTTACTGAACCTACAGCAGCTTTTGCGCCTAAAGTTTCAATAGCTTCAACTCTGTCATTATTACTTGTAATTACGATTACTTCATGGCCAGAAGCAATTAGTTTTGCGGTTAGAGGTTTTCCTATATTTCCTAAAGAACCTGAGATTGTAATTTTCATAGCTAAATTATTTTTTTATTATCTGTAACAAAGGTATATTTGTACTTACTTTTATACAAGTACTTACCCTAAAGTATGCACAAATGACAGCAATCAAAGAATCATCGACTATTCAGGAAAATAAGCAATATGCCTTAGAACAATGCCCTGTAACTTATGTTATGGAAAAAATTGGCGGATATTGGAAACCCATTATTATCTACCACCTTTCGGGTGGAAGCAAACGCTACAGCGAACTTAAAAGAGCGATACCCGCAGTTACCGAGAAAATGCTCATTCAGCATCTCAAGCAACTCGAAGCAGATAATCTTGTCATTCGCGAAGCAAAACCGGTAGTTCCTCCTTTTGTAACCTACAAACTCAGCAATGCAGGACAGGGTTTAATGCCCGTTATCGAAGCAATGGCAACATGGGCTTTTAAGGATAAAGAAGACGGATTTAAAAAATAATCTGGGCTGTAGCATTTATAAAAACTGGACTGTAGAGTTACTTCTCATCTTGTTATATTTACGTAAAAATAAATCCAAAAATGAAAAACATATTAATACCACAAGCAGGCTTAATTTTACGAATAGTGTTAGGAATCACCATGCTTTCAGCCGTTGCAGACCGTTTCGGACTTTGGGGCGCGCCCGGTGACCCCGGAGTTGCCTGGGGAAACTGGGACAACTTTATCACCTACACCCACACCTTAAATCCTTTTGTTAGTAAATCCGTTGCAGGAATTTTAGGCGCTTTGGCTACCTTCTTCGAAATCGCATTTGGACTTTCCTTAATCATCGGGTTCAAAACTAAATATGCCGCTTTAGGAACCGCAGGATTAATGCTCCTTTTCTCCATCACCATGGCCATTTCAGTTGCTGTAAAAGCCCCTTTTGATTATTCTGTTCTCACAAGTGCTGCCGCTGCTTTATTGCTTTCTACTATCGACAGAACTTCTTTTGCTCTTGACAATAAATAAAAATTTCAGTTGAATAATTAGAAGCTAATCCAGCCATCCACTGTATCTTTTGTGGTGAACCCCACCACAAAAGGATGCCGCTCCTGTCTGGGCTAGGGCAGTCGTTTTCATAAGAGATTTTAGTTTTCAATAAAACATATTTAATTCACTAATAATGAGTATTTTATAAAACAAAATAAAGAATCATGTAAAGGATTAAAGACCTAAACCTCTAATTTTGAAATAATTAATTATTAACGAAATAAATAAAATTATGAAAACGCTAATCAAATCAAAAATCGCATTTCTTTTTATTTTAATCGGACTTTCGTTTTCCTGCAAGAAAACCGATACCATTCCAGCCGATAATACCTATGTTGATTCTACCGAAACAACAATTGATAGTGTAGACGCTACAATAGACACAGCAACTGTACCTACAGATACATCTGCAATAAAAAGAGATTCTATCGCAAAAGCAAAAAAATAGATCATGATCCCATTTAGTAAAGGATTCAGACTATTATTTTCATAAAAACTCCATTGTTATAATGGAGTTTTTTTTTGTTTTTTATATTGTGGTTACCTTGTCTATAATGGCACACGGATGATACGGATTCGCTATCGCGAAAACGCAGATTTACGCGAATTTTTTACACTCAATTTTTGTCAGGCTGAGCGTTCCGAGACTTCGGGAGAAGCCCAGGTTTCAATTGGTGCGCCTTCGACTTCGCTACTATTGACGTTTTTAATTTTTCACAATCCCTTAGCGATCTCAAAGCAAAGCGAAATAAAGACAAAGCTTAGTGAACTCTGCGCAAAACCTTTGTGCACTTTGCGGTAAATGTCATTTTATATTACTTTTTTTAAATAAAAATTATTCATCAGGAAAACAAACGATATGTTAATCTTAAATTGTCTTATGAAAAGGATTGCTTCGCCAGTTCGCACTTTCAGGCTCGGGTGCGGGATCAGCTCCTCAAAAAATAAAAATGACAAAATTGTGCATAGTTGCAGAAACTCTTAGAAATTTAAAAACAAAACCAAATACCATATCTCATTAATTAACAGTATTTTACACTGACACAAATTAAAGACTCCTCATTTTTAAGGTATATTTAAGTTCCTAAATCCGTCCTGAACAAATATCAATTCGTAAATTAGCACCAACAAAATTTATCCGAATGACAGTACTTACATTTACCCTGATTATGATTCTTGGTGCTTTTTTAGCAGGTTTTATTGGCTCATTATCAGGCTTGGGTGGCGGAATCATCATTATTCCCCTTTTAACAGTCATTCTTGGCGTCGACATTCATTATGCAATTGGTGCAGCTTTGGTTTCTGTAATCGCAACTTCCTCGGGTTCAGCTGCAGCATATGTCAGGGAAGGAATCACGAATATGCGACTGGGAATTTTTCTCGAAATTGCCACAACAATTGGAGCCGTTTGCGGAGCTTTACTTTCGACCATCGCGCCTACTTCATTCATAGCCGTATTATTCGGACTTACTTTAATTTTCTCGGCTATAAATTCACTTCGAAAAAAGGAAGAACATATTGTTTTAGAATCAAGTCCTTTGGCTAAAAAACTAAAACTGGAAGGAACTTATCCAACTCATGACGGGCAAGTGGTACATTACGGGACCAAAAACGTAGTGGGCGGTTTTGGAATGATGGGAATCGCCGGTATGATGTCAGGTTTATTAGGTATTGGTTCCGGTGCTTTTAAAGTTATTGCAATGGACAATATCATGAGAATCCCCTTTAAGGTTTCTACCACAACGAGTAATTTTATGATGGGTGTTACCGCAATGGCGAGTTCAGTAATCTATATACAAAAAGGATATATCGAACCTGGAATTTGCATGCCAGTGGTTATTGGTGTTTTGTTTGGCGCTATGGCAGGAGCAAAAGTACTGGTAAAAACCAACCCTAAAAAACTAAGAATCTTTTTTGCGTGCCTGATTTTTGTGCTTGCAGTAAACATGATATACAACGGACTTAATGGAAAAATCTAAGACAATGCAACACGAAAAATTTGGAGAAAAAGATTTTCAAACCATTATTGGAAACTTATTGCGCTACGGTGTCTGGATCTCATTATCGGTGGCTTTTATTGGCGGAATAGTTTATTTGATGAGACACAGCAACGATATCGAAAACTATTCTGTTTTTAAAGAAAACGACCGTAATATATTCGAAGTAATTGCAGCCATCTATAATGGCGCTATTCAGGGAAATGGAGAATCGTTAATCTTCGTTGGGATCATCTTACTTTTCCTTACGCCTGTATTACGAGTTTTACTATCGCTGTTTTCTTTTCTTTTAGAGAAAGATTATCTGTATGTCGTAATTACATTAATCGTTATTGTAATCATTCTGATCAGTGTTTCTTTTGGATTTTCCCATTAGATAACAATCGATTTTTTTTTATTAAACATATAGAAACTGTTATGTGTAAATAAAGAATTCAAAAAAAAAGAAACCCATTTATTTCACATAACTGTCTGGCTAGCTATGTGAATTTAAAATAAGTGAAACGCCTTTTTATAAGTTTACAAGAGCTATGTTTCTATGTGTTTAAAAAGAATCGCAGTTCGTTAAAGACTATTTTTTACTAATTGTCCTAATCGTTTTAGATCCAGTTCTACTTTTTCCTTCCATTCGAGACCAAAATTAAGACGCATACAATTATGGTATTGATCATGTTGCGTAAAAATTCTGCCTGGAGCAAAACCTATTTTTTGCTGAATTGCAGTATCATATAAAACAGCCGTATCAATACTTTTATCCAGTTCAAGCCAAAGAAAAGAACCTCCCTGCGGTTGCGAAATTTTAGTGTTTTCAGGGAAATGATCCTCAATGGTACGTTGAAAATGCAGCGAATTAGTATATAATGTACTTCTTAAATTCCTTAAATGGTGATCGTATCTTCCGTGTTCTAAGAAATCGGCAATTACTTCCTGATACAACGAAGGCATACAAACCGTCTGAGCCATTTTTTGCCTGATAATTTTATCTTTGAATTTTCCCGGTGCCACCCAGCCTACCCGATATCCCGGCGCCAAAGTTTTAGAAACTGATCCGCACCACATCACAATTCCGGCTTCGTCGTAGTACTTGCAAGGTTTTGGCCTAACGGTTCCAAAAAACAGATTGCCATACAAATCATCTTCAATCAAAGGAATATTATGATGCGTAAGCATTTTTACCAATTCCTTTTTATGTTCATCGGGCATTAAACTTCCTAAAGGATTACTGAAATTGCTCATAAAACAGCAAACATCTACTTTATGAATCACCTTCTTTAAAGCTTCTAAATCTACTCCTGTCGTAGGATGCGTAGGCAATTCGATAATGTTAAGTCCCATATTTTGGGCAATCTGAATAATTCCAAAATAAACCGGACTTTCAATCGCAATAGTATCACCGCGTTTGGTAACGGCCATTAAACAATTAAAAATCGCATTCATAGCTCCCGACGTGGTTACGAAATCATCTTCTGTCAATTTCCCTTCCAGAACAATCGCCCATTTTGCTACATTTCGTCTCAAATTGGCGCTTCCCTGAACAGGTTCATAACTTGTTCCGCTTTCTGCCAGATTGCGTACCACTTTTGCAAGACCTTTATTAAGCTTGGCAATGGGCAACAAACTCGGATCCGGAACTCCAATCGAAAATCGGGTGATGTCTTTATCGCTCAAACTATCAAAAACCTTGGTGATTAAATCCTCAGAAGTTGTTTTTTGTTCTGATAATTTCAGCTTGTTCATGGAAGGAATCAGCAGTTTTCTATTCGAAGTTTTACTAACATAAAACCCTGATTTTGGTCGGGATTCTATCAACGATTTGCTCTCTAATTCTAAAAATGCCTGTTTTATGGTATTCATACTTACATTATGCAATTTCTGAAAAGCACGAATCGACGGAAGTTTATCTCCAATTTTTAAAGTTTCGGAGAAAATCTGTTCCTGAATTGTATTTGCAATTTTTTGATATAAAACCTCTCTTGCCATTTTCTAATCGTTATCTGTGTCCTGTAAATTTACTAAAATTTAATCTGTATCCTTTGTTGTATTAATTACAAACATTTAGCCAGTTGAATAATTTTTCGGCAGCATTCTGAATTTTATTGATGCGTGTTTCAGGATCTTTAAATGCAGTAAAAAAAGTATTTTGGGCATGAAATTTTAAATCCTTTTCTATCTCAATACTATAAAATTCCTGCTCCCAGTACGATTTAATTTCCGGTTTTCCTGCTTTATCAATCAATACAAAAGCATAACCAATTACACGATTATCAAAAGAGGCAATACTTAAGGGAAGACCAAAATCATCAGATGATTTTATGAATTTGCTTTTGGTATCGTTCACCTTACTTTGGTAAATATTTACCACAGATTTTAAAGACGATATATTGATTGAATCAAATTGAATGTTGGCTGTTTTCGTGGTATCCATTGCTGTAGTTGTTTAATTTCTTAACAAAATTAGGAGGTAAAACAGATCAGATACAGATACAAAAATCATTTAATTTCAGGGTACAGATAACAAAATAATTATAGGCTTAAAATTCTAACTCGCAGATAAGTTTAAAATAACACGAATTTCACGAATTTGCACAAATTATAACTGGTTAGCCCTAAGTTTGTGAAATTAATTTCACAAACCAATTCGTGAAAATTCGTGAAATTCGTGTTCAAAATTATTCGTGTCTGGACGGTAGCTCTTAGAAGTTTTTTTGATAACAGAAAAAATAAATTTTAATATCTTTACTAGATGATAGAAATTGGTATAGACAGTTTTGCTTCGGCGATGTACGGAGACAACAACACTTTGAGTAGTGTCGATGCGATGGAACAATTATTACAAAGAATCGAGTTGGCTGATCAGGCCGGACTTGACGTTTTTGGAATTGGAGAGCATCATAAAAAGGAGTTTTTAGATTCGGCTACAGCCGTAATATTAGGCGCTGCTGCCGCGCGAACAAAACGCATCAGGTTAGCAAGCGCTGTTTCGGTTTTAAGTGCCGCTGATCCCGTTCGATTGTATCAAAATTTCTCTACGCTGGATCTAATATCAAAAGGTCGAGCCGAAATAGTTGTAGGCCGCGGATCTGCTATTGAAGCCTATCCGCTTTTTGGTTATAGTCTCAATGATTATGACGCTCTTTTTAGCGAGAAACTAGATCTTCTTTTACAAATTAGAGATAATGAATTTATTACCTGGTCCGGAAAATTTCGTCCGGCTTTGAATAATCTGCCGGTATATCCCAGAGCTTTACAGGAAAAATTGCCTATTTGGTTAGGCGTTGGCGGAACTCCGGAATCTTTTGTACGCGCAGGATCTTTGGGCTTACCGTTGATGGTTGCCGTAATTGGCGGACAAACATACCGTTTTAAACCTTTGGTAGATTTGTACCGCGAAGCTGGAAAAGCCGCAGGTTACAAACCCGAAGAACTAAAAGTAGGTTTGCATTCGCCAGGTTTTGTGGGAAGCACAACGGCAAAAGCCATCGAAGAATATTACCCGGGTTACGCCGAACTTTGGACAAAACTAGGAAGAGAACGCGGTTGGCCGCCCGTAACCAAAGACAAATTTGACGGACTTATTGATGATCTTGGTGTTCTCATAGTTGGAGATCCTGAACGTGCTGCCGAGAAAATCTTAAGCCACAGCGAATCTCTTGGCGGAATCTCAAGATTTACATTCCAAATGGATAATGCAGGACTTACACACACGCAATTAATGAACGCTATAGAACTTATAGGATCTAAAGTAATTCCATTAATTCATAAAGGATAAATACGCGAATTTTGGCCCACGGATGAAACGGGTTAAACGGATTAACACGGATTTTTATTTTAAAATTCTTAATGAAAATGCTTTATAAATAGCCCACAGATAACACGGGTTAAGCGGATTTAGACGGATTTTTTTTTTTTAAATAATATAAAAAAAATCCGTGTAAACCTGTTTAAACCAGTAACATCCGTGGGCTAAATGGCGCATGCATTAAAAAAAACCTGCGAAAACCCGGTTAACCCGTTTCATCCGTGGGCCAAAAAACATTAAAACATAAAAAAAGCATCCGCCATAACGACGGATGCTTTTTGTTTTTAGCTAAAGATCGGCAAAATAAAAACCAGTGTTAATCGGTTTCACCTTACAATCCGTGGGCTAAAAATTAGAATTTATAAGTTACACCAACTCTAAAGTTTCTTGGTGCTTCTGTTTGCCAGTAATAAGCTTCAAGCCACTCATAATAAGAACCGCTGTAAAGATATTTATCCAAAATATTAAATACGTTGGCCGTAATTTTTATTTTTCCTGTTTCATAAGATAAACCTCCATCAAGTTTAAAATAGTCCGGTAATCTTTCTGATGCTACACTCCAGGTATCTGTTTCACGACCTGCAAGATAAGTACCTCCAATAGAAGCGCCTAATCCTTTTAGTTTTCCGTTTTGAACCGTGTAATTTAACCATGCATTGGCTGTATGTTTAGAGTATCCCGGAACAACAGAACCTTCTTTAATAGTTGTAACATCTGAATCTAGTACAATAGATTCTGTAAAAGCATAATTGGCAATTAAATTAAGACCATCAAAGATTTTTCCTCTAAGGTCAAATTCAATACCCTGAGCTCTTTTTTCTCCAAGAACAACACTATATTGTTGACCACCCGGAATATTATTCGGGTCAGAAGTAAGCTCATTTTTCTTTAAAATATTGTAAGCAGATAAACTGGTATTCCAGGAACCATCAAACCAATCTTTTTTGATACCAAATTCAATATTATTTCCTGTAAGTGGTTTTATCTGGCCTTCTTTAACAATACCTGACTGTGGTGTAAAAGCCTGATCGTATAATCCGTAAACCGCCAAATCATCTGTTACAGAAAAACTAACCCCTACACGTGGTGTAATATGGCTGTCTTCCTGTGTTTCTCCAAAACTTGACTGAGTAATCCAGGTATATCTTGCAGCAAGAGTCAATCTTAATCTGTTTTCAAGAAAACCAAGTTCATCCTGAATATATGCTGCTGCATATTCTGAAGTTATTTTTCCGCCAGCTCTTGCTGAAAGCGGCGTTGTACGATCAAAAGCAGGCATACCGTTTACTGGTGGTCCGTAATTTGGATTATACACATTAAAAGGATTTGCTGGAGTATCAAGATTATGAGATTGTCCCCAATCTGCCATATAATCTTTACTTCCTAAATCTACACCACCCAATACTTTATGGGTAACTGGTCCTGTAGTGAATTTTCCGTTTACAAAAATCTGACCTAAGTACATATTGCTTTCTGCATCCCAAATACTAACATTTCTTATAATGTTGCCTACTCCAAGTGCATTTTGTTCAGAACCTACAGCACTTGGCCATGAACTATATCCTTCTTGCAGATATTTAAAATAAGAAGTCTGTGCCGTCAGTTTCCAGTTGTCATCAAACTTATGCTCAAACATAAAGTATCCGCTATGATCCTGAATTTTAGTATCCGGCAAACCTGGTTGCGTCATAGTAAAATCAACTGGTAAAGTTGCATATCCCTGAGATTTAGGCCCAAAAACATAATAAGAACCAACCTCGGTCATGTTCGCATACTGAAAATTATATTCAGCCGTAATTTTTGTTTTATCATCAATTTGATACGTAATCACCGGAGCAATTACATAACGGTCATTGTGCTCGTATGCTCTGTGTGAACCTTTATTTTGTGCCGCTGCATTAAAACGGTACAATAATTTTCCTTTTTTATCCAGTTTCCCGTCAAGATCAATACTTGCACGGTAAAAATCATAACTTCCAGCAATTACCGAAGCTTCACCTTTAGTAATTCCGGTTGGTTTTTTAGTTACTACATTATAAAGTCCGCTTGGGTCGCCGCTCGAAAGCATAAATCCTGCCGGCCCTTTTACAAACTCAATATGATCTACAAAGCTCATGTCTTCTGTAAGAGGTCCCCATGAAGAAGAAACTACGTTAAAACCATTACGGAAAGCCTGAACCTGAGAACCACGCATTTTAATATTTGTGTATAAATCTCCCCAATGTTCTGAACGTACAGCACCACTCACGTTTCTGATCACTCCATCACTCATACTTGTAATTTGTTGGTCTTTTAAAGTCTGAGCGCTTATAATTTGAATGTTTTGCGGAATTTCAAGTACCGGAGTCTGAAGACGTAATGACAATGAAGGCTTGTCTTGTTTGTATTTATTTTTGGTAATTACTACTTCGTCAAGATCTTCCTGGCTTTCAGAAAGCATGAAGTTTTTAGTTACTGTTTGTTTTGCATTTACAGTAATTTGAGCTTCTACCGGATGGATACCCATAGCGTGAATACTAATCGTATAGGTAGCCGGCTTAACGTTTTTAATTTCGTATTGCCCATTTTCATTGGTAATGGCACTATGTCTTGTTCCCTTAAGAGCAACAGAAACACCTTCTGCCGGAACGTTTCCGCTTAAAGAAACTTTTCCTATTACTTTTCCTGCGTCCTGAGCCATCATTTGCAATGAGGTCAAAAACATCAGGCAAAACAATGCTCTTTTAATAGTCAATATGTTCATTTTGTATCTCGTTTTGATTTCGATGGCAAAAGTAATAGCTAAATCCTTCTTAACCAAAATTATTTTTAATTATTCTAAATAAGAACCTAAATTAACATTAAGGTTTTCTAAACAAGATTTTTAAATCATCATAAACATCTAATTTTCAAACACCTTAACTTTATACAATTATTTTAAAATTATTGATATAAAAATCGATTTCATCCAAACAACTATGTATTTTTCATTTAAAACATCAAAATTATCACCTACTCTGCTTATCTTTAATCTGGAAAACATCGTCCAAAAACAAAAATTTTAGCTATGAATACCACGCAAACCATTAGAAAAGTTGCCATTGTTGGATACAATAGAATTCCGTTTGCGAGAGCAAATACGGCCTACGCCGAAGTTGGAAATCAGCAAATGATGACGGCCGCACTTGACGGACTCATCGATAAATACAATCTAAAAGGAAAATTATTAGGAGAAGTTGCCGGAGGTGCAGTAATCAAACATACTTACGATAATAACTTGATTCGCGAATGTGTAATGAAAACATCGCTTGATCCTGCAACTCCCGCATGCGATTTGCAACAAGCCTGCGACACCGGAATAGAAAGTGCTATTTATATTGCCAACAAAATTGCTTTGGGACAAATAGAATCCGGAATTGCCGGCGGTGTAGATTCTATAAGTGATATGCCAATTGCGGTGAGCGAAAAGCTGAGAAAAATTTTACTGAATACCCGAAAAGCGAAATCATTAGGCGAAAAAATAAAACTCTTTTTACAATTACGCCCAAAAGATTTGACACCTCTTGTTCCCAGAAATGAAGAATCACAAACGGGACTTTCGATGGGCGGACATACTGAAATTACTGCCAAACATTATAAAATTTCGCGTGAAGATCAGGACAATCTGGCGCTTAAAAGTCATTTGAATATGGCAAAAGCCTACGACGAAGGTTTTTTTAATGATATGATTACTCCGTTTAACGGATTGGATAAAGACAATAATCTGAGAAAGGATAGTACAATTGAAAAATTGGCCAAATTAAATCCTGCTTTTGATAAAGTAAACGGAACACTTACGGCAGGAAATTCGACTCCGCTTACAGATGGTGCTTCCTGCATACTTTTAGCCAGCGAAGAATGGGCAAAGGAACAAGGTCTTCCTATTTTGGCCTACATTACTTTTGCCGAAATTGCTGCGATCGAATATGTCAAAAATCAACAAAACCTTTTGTTAGCACCTTTATTTGCTGCAAGCAGAATGTTGGACAAAGCCGGATTGACTTTGCAGGATTTTGATTATTATGAAATTCACGAAGCTTTTGCAGCTCAGGTTTTAGCCACTCTAAAAATTTGGGAAAGTCCTGAACTTAGTGCCCAATTAGGTTTAAAGAAAGCTCTTGGTGCCATTGACAGAAATAAACTCAATGTAAAAGGAAGCAGTCTTGCTGCCGCCCATCCCTTTGCCGCAACTGGAGGAAGAATTATTGGTGTAATGGCAAAATTATTAAACGAAAAAGGTTCCGGAAGAGGATTTATCTCTATTTGTGCAGCCGGAGGACAAGGTGTTACTATGATAATCGAAAAATAATAAGTGTTTTTAGCCACGAATTTCACTAATTTTCACGAATATTATACAGAAAGGTTTAAAAAATAATTCGCGGAAATTAGTGAAATTCGTGGCAAACACTCTTTTTACAAAATGATTTAAAACCCAACAGTCCTAAATCCTAAGGATCGAAAATGTCGGGTTTATGCATACGAAAATGTCCAACTCCCGTACTTTTATTTTCATTTAAAAAGCGAATTCTTCGACAGCAGCCAAAGCATTTGGTAAAGCACTATCTGCAAAATCAGGAATTGAAGTTCCTTCTACGCGAAAAGTAGTGACATCGGTTATGCCTAAAAAGCCCAAAACCACACGCAAATACGGTTCTGCAAAATCATAACTTTTATAAGGTCCGTCAGAAAATACAGCTCCTGAAGCAACAGATAAGAATACTTTTTTACCGCTTATTAATCCTTTTGGTCCATTCTCATCATAACTAAAAGTCTTTCCTGCTCTCGCTACCTGATCGATCCATCCTTTTAATAATGCCGGAATTCCAAAATTATACATGGGAACACCAATTACAATGATATCAGCTTCCAGTAAATCTGTTATTGCATCATCAGAAAGTTTAATAGATTCTGACTGATCCGTTGTATGCGCTTCCTCGGGAGTATAAAATGCACTAAGCTGCACTTCATTCAGATATGGTAACGGTGTTTTAGAAAGGTCAAAAGTTTTTACCTCGCTTGCAGGATATTCTTTTGTCAGTTTTTCCAGAACTGCGTTGGATAATTTATTACTAAATGAAGCATCACCTTTGATGCTTGTTATTATATTCAGAATCTTTTTTACTATTTGTTTTACGATACAAACTTATATACATTTGCTATCTCTTTTATAGTACTATCCTCAAGGATAGCGCTATCCTTGAGGATAGTAACACGAGAAATATGAAAACAAAGAGCGAAATAACAAAAGAAATGGGCTGTGCTGGCCAACCGGAAGAATGTCTTGCTGCACTCCTTCCCGTACGAGATGCATTAGAAGTTTTAAGCGGAAGATGGAAGTTGCCTATTCTGATTGCATTATCAAACAGACCCAAACGATTTAAAGAGATTTCTAAAGATATAAATGGAATTACAGATAAAATGCTTTCGAAAGAACTTAAAGACCTGGAGATAAACAAACTCGTTACCAGAACTGTTTATGATACTTTTCCGCCAACTGTTAAATATGCCAGAACAGAACACAGCCACACTTTGTATAATGTGATTGGAGCATTAAATGAATGGGGAACTTTGCATAGAAAAGAAATTATCGGGCATTAAAAAATAGAATACCCTGTTGGTAATCAAAATTTTATTAAACACTTAGAAGCATAGACTTTAGATTTAAAAAAGGATACAAAAGCTATGTTTCTAAGCGTTTAAATATTTTTTCACGCAGATTTTAAAAAGATCTGGGCAGATCTGCACAGATAATTATCTAAAATTAAATCTGCTATAATCTGCAAGATCTGCGTGCAAAGCGTTTTCTAAGCTTCTATATCTATCAAGATTATTATTTCATAACGATACGAAAAAGATTTGTATAAATGGAAAGCAATTCCATCAAAAAAGATAAATGAAGCTGCAGCTAAAATCTGTTAGAAAACACAAAATCATTACAGAAAATTCTGAACGTAGAAAAATTTATCAAACAATAATTTTAGCAAAAGAATACATCAAATCCTTACACAACAACCCAAAAACAATTAATAATCAATAAATTACACAACTAATTAATATTAGAATCTAAAATAATTATAAAGAAAAAGATTAAATTTGGTTACCCAAATTATAAATTCATTCTGAATAATTATGAAAAAAAATCTACTTAAAAAATTTAAAGAAAGGCAATTCCAGCATATATTTTATGCATTTTTTCTCTTTCTTTCATGGCAGGGACACTGCCAGTACATCACACAAAACGTTGCTCCCACAGCTGTAATTAAAGAAGGTTTAGCAATAGAACAAGCTCCAGACGGACGAATATTTATAGCCGAAAGGGCCGGTATTGTAAAAGTGTTTCAAAACAATGCCGTTTCAACCGTATTTACAGTGACCACTATTACAGATAAAGAACAAGGATTACTCGGTTTAACGCTACATCCTGATTTTACGACAAACGGTTATATGTATGTGTTTTATGCCATTGTTGATGGCGCAATAATCCGACACCGAATAGAAAGAGTTCAAATTAATAATGCAAATCAGGTGGTGAGCAGACAGGAAATCTTGCTGTTAGAACCCGTTGGGGACGGATTTCATAATGGTGGGGACTTAAAATTCTTTAACGGATATTTGTACGTAACCGTTGGAGACAGTCAGTTAAACACCAATGCTCAGAATCTTGATACCTACAAAGGAAAAATCCTCCGCCTTACCGAAGATGGACTGCCTGCGCCCGGAAATCCTTTCTACGGAAGTGGATCTGTACAAAAACAAAGCATCTGGGTTTATGGTTTTAGAAATCCGTGGAGGCTGGTTGCCAATAAAACAGCCAATAAATTATTTGTTTTGGATGTTGGAACTTCATGGGAAGAAATCAATGAAATCAGTAATCCCACTATTCGTAACTACGCCTGGGGACATCCGCAGGGTGGTGACGGAAAACAAACTGAGATTAATTTATTTACCAACCCCATATTTACATATGCCACCGGAAGTATCGGGAACGCTTTGACCAATGGTCTTCTCTACAACCCTACTACACCACGTTATCCTAATCTTGAAGGCAAATTTATTATTAAGGATTATGTTCGAAATGAAATTCGTTCTTTCGATCCCAATATTGCTGATCCGGTTTCGACCGAATTTTATTTCGCACCACAAAAACAAGCCCTTGGAATGATGTTAGGGAATGATGGCTATATTTACTATTGTGCTTACGAAAATAACGGAGCTTTAATCAAACTTGATTATATCGCCACGGCAGCTCCTACGATCGTAAATCATCCGTTATCTCAAACGATCATGCAAACTACGCCTGTTACTTTTACGGTTTCGGCAAGTGGCGTGGGACTTGGTTATCAATGGCAATTTAATAATGCAGATATTCCCGGAGCAACTGCTGCAAGCTATACGATTCCTGCTGTTGTACCGGCAAATGCAGGCGCTTACAGAGTTATCGTTACCAATACTGCCGGAAGCGCCACGAGTAATCCGGCGACATTAACGGTAACACCTTTTAACAATACACCAACCGTTACAATCGTTTCTCCGTTACCAACCTTAAAATGGAATGCTGAGGATATCGTTCATTTTGAAGCAACAGCAACAGATATCGAAGACGGAGCATTACCGGCAACCGCTTATTCCTGGAATATTGATCTTTTTCACGAAGATGTTCCCGGAGCAGGACATTCACATCCTGGCGGAAGTCCGCAAGGCGTAAAATCAGGCGATTTTACAGCCTCTAATCAAGGCGAAAAAACACCAAATGTTTGGTACCGATTTACTGTAAAAGTAACCGATAGCAACGGCTTGACAGGAACTGCTTTTGTAGATATTAAACCTAATTTAGTTGATGTAACCGTAACGAGTTCACCCGCTTTACTGGCTTTAGAATTCAATCAAAAACCAGTTACAGCGCCCGCAACAAAACAAGTTGTAGCAAATGCTGCCGTACAAACCTTAAATGCCCCTACTCCACAATACATTGGAAACATTAGATATGATTTTGACCATTGGAACCATGGCGGAGCTGCCAACCAGACTTTTAAAGCTCCTGTAACCGGAACGATAACTTATACAGCCGTTTACACTGCGACAACACTGCCTAATGCTCCATATTTAGGAGTTATTGCACAGATTCCGGGAGTTATTGAAGCCGAAAATTATGATATTGGCCCGGGCGCTTATTTTGACAGTAATGGCGGCGGAGATACGGCTTACAGACCTGGCGATGGTGTAGGAACTGAAGTTTGTAATGAAGGTGGTTTTAATCTTTCTTACGTAGCCAAAAATGAGTGGCTGAAATACACTGCAAAAGTAAACACGACCGGAAACTATAATATCAATTTAAGAATTGCATCACCTTATGCCAACCGAAAAGTACGTCTTGAAGTCGACGGCGTTAATGTCACAGGAACAGTAAATATTCCTAATACAACAGGTTTTCAAAATTGGCAAACCGTTACAATTCCCAATATTGCTTTAACACAGGGCACTAGAGTTATTACTTTATTTTTTGAAGAAGGCGACATCAACGTTAATAAAATGGAATTTGTACTCACCGGAAGTACAACGGCTCCAATTGCTGATTATGAGGTAAGTCCACAAATGGGATGTCTTAATGCGCCAGTTCTTTTTACCTCTGTTTCTATAGGTACGGTCGATAATTATCTTTGGAGTTTTGGTGAAGGTGCACAACCCGCAACCGCAACAGGAGCTGGTCCTCATACCGTAATTTATGGTACCGAAGGAATAAAAGCTGTTTCATTAACCGTAAGCAATACCATTGGAAGTAATACCAAAAACAACTCCCCTTTTACGGTACATAACTGTAATCTGGGCGTTGAAAACCCGAGTGAAGAATGGAGTAAAATCAGTGTTTATCCAAATCCTTCAACTGGTTTATTTCATTTATCGAAAGAACTGGAGTGGAGTGTTTATTCGCCTTTAGGCATCAAAATAAAACAAGGATCAGGAAATACAATCTCTATTTCTGAACATCCAACAGGAATTTATTTTGT
Organism: Flavobacterium sp. C3NV; assembly: GCF_046825355.2. NCBI lineage: Bacteria > Pseudomonadati > Bacteroidota > Flavobacteriia > Flavobacteriales > Flavobacteriaceae > Flavobacterium > Flavobacterium sp. C3NV. The sequence goes on from NZ_JBKQBJ020000001.1 coordinate 307,880, forward strand.
AAAAACAAACGCTGCTACTAAGGCTATTTCGATTAGTAAACAGTAATAATTTCCCTTTTGGGACAATCATCTTAAGCACATAGATTCTGATTTTTAAAATTAGATCTATGTGCTTTTTTTCACAAAGATTGAGCAGGTATTTTATAATGTCTTTTATCCCCATAACCCAATGTCCTTAAGTTAAGGAAAAATCTATAAAATCATTTAACCATTTAATCAGGAAAGCAATTAGAAAAATCCGTTTTTATCCGCGTTTTCGCTTTAGCGAATCAGTAAAATCAGCGTCTATTTTTGACGCGGATAAGACAGATTTACTTCGTAAAAACGCGGATAAAAACGGATTTGATTTGCAGTAATTTTATTTTCTAAGAGCTTAACTTAATGACATTACCCATAACACAATGTCATTAAGTTAAGGAAAAATCTATAAAATCATTTAACCATTTAATTAGAAAAATCCGTTTTATCAGCGTTTTCGCTTTAGCGAATCAGTAAAATCAGCGTCTATTTTTGACGCGGGTAAGACAGATTTACTTCGTAAAAACGCGGATAAAAACGGATTTGATTTGCAGTAATTTTATTTTCTAAAAGCCTAACTTAATGACATTGCTCAAACCGTCGGCATAAAGATATCTATTGTTCTCACATAACCTAGTGATTGTACTATGCGATAATATTTCAAGTGAAACGCCTTTTAGCATCCCTAAAAGCTATGTCTCTATGTGTTTAATATTTTTTCACGCAGATTTAGCAGATTTTATTTTTTAATCTATTTGATTTTTTAATCTGTAGATTTCTCCAAATCCTTCTGGTTTTCTACTCCAAAAGTCAATATTTTGTAGTAAATTACAGCTTCTTAAAGATCCATTTCATTTTAAATAAATAAAAATGATAGACTCCAAAATACCGGAAGGTCCATTAACCGAAAAATGGAATAATTATAAAGCGAAAGCAAAACTTGTAAATCCGGCCAACAGAAAAAAACTCAATATCATAGTGGTAGGAACTGGTCTTGCAGGTGCTTCATGTGCGGCGTCGTTAGCAGAACAAGGTTATAATATTCAATCGTTTTGTTTTCAGGATTCGGCCAGAAGAGCCCATTCTGTTGCGGCGCAAGGCGGTGTAAATGCTGCAAAAAACTACAAAAATGATGGAGACAGCACCTACAGAATGTTCTACGACACCATAAAAGGCGGCGATTTCAGATCCCGTGAAGCCAATGTTTACCGTCTCGCGGAATGTTCAGCAGCTCTGATAGATCATGCCGTGGCGCAAGGCGTGCCGTTTGCCAGAGAATATGCCGGATATCTGAATAACAGATCTTTTGGAGGTGTTCAGGTTTCCAGAACGTTTTATGCCCGCGGACAAACCGGACAGCAGCTTTTATTGGGTGCTTATCAGGGTTTATTACGTCAGGTTTCTTTAGGAAAAGTAGCTTTGCATACCCGTCACGAAATGCTGGAATTGGTTGTAATTGATGGAAAAGCAAAAGGAATCATTGCCAGAAATCTGGAAACCGGAGAACTCGAACGTCACGTTGCAGATGCTGTAGTTTTAGCGTCAGGAGGTTATGGTAAAGTCTATTATCTTTCTACTTTGGCAATGGGCTGCAACAGTTCGGCCATTTGGCGAGCACATAAAAAAGGCGCTTATATGGCAGGTGTGAGCTGGATTCAGTTTCACCCTACTTCACTCCCACAACACGGAGAAAATCAATCTAAACTTACGTTGATGTCGGAATCGCTTCGTAACGACGGACGAATCTGGGTACCTAAAAAAGCTCAGGACGACAGAAATCCTAATACAATTCCGGAAGACGAACGCGACTATTACCTGGAACGTAAATATCCTTCTTTTGGGAATTTGGCTCCGCGCGATATTTCGTCAAGAGCAGCAAAAGAACAAATCGATGCCGGACATGGCGTTGGCCCTATGAAAAATGCAATATATCTTGACTTTTCGGCTGCGATTAAAGCGCAGGGAAAAGAGAGTATCGAAGCCAAATACAGCAATCTTTTTGCAATGTACGAGAAAATCACCGGAATCAACGCTTACAAAGAACCGATGTTAATTTCACCCTCAGCACATTTTACGATGGGTGGTCTTTGGGTCGATTATGAATTAATGACCAGTATTCCTGGTTTATTTGCATTGGGAGAAGCCAATTTTGCCGATCATGGCGCGAACAGACTGGGGGCAAATTCCTTGCTTCAGGCTTGCGTTGATGGTTATTTTATTGCGCCATACACAATTCCGAATTATTTGGCTGGTGAATTAAACACTCCAAAATTAAATATCAATCATCCTGCTTTTGATGAAGCTGAAAATGCTGTCAGAACTCAACTTGATAAATTTTTAAATAGCAATGGAACGCTTTCAACAGATTACTTCCATAAAAAAATTGGCCGATTATTATATGAAAAATGCGGACTTTCCAGAAGTAAAGAAAAACTCGAAGAAGCCTTAAATGAAATCCAATTACTAAAAGCATCTTTTGAAAAAGACCTCTTAATTACTGGCGATGATACTTTAAACAGCGAACTCGAAAAAGCCGGACGCATTGCAGATTATATCGAACTGGCCGAATTAATGTGCCATGACGCTCTGCAAAGAGAAGAATCCTGCGGGGCACACTTTCGTGAAGAATACCAAACTCCAGATGGTGAAGCAGTTCGAAATGACGAAGACTTTTGTTATGTCTCGGCCTGGGAATGGAAAGGAAAAGATCAGCAACCGGAATTGCACAAAGAGCCTTTGGTATTCGAATCGGTTGAACTGGCAGTTAGAAGTTACAAATAAATCAAAAGCATCAGAATATGAAACTATATCTTAAAATATGGAGACAACTTAACGCTTCCGCGAAAGGAGAAATGATAAATTATGAAATTGACGGGGTTTCTGAACATATGTCTTTTCTGGAAATGCTCGATCTTTTGAACGAATCTTTAATTCAGAAAAAGGAACGTGTGATAGAATTTGACCATGATTGCCGAGAAGGAATCTGTGGCCAATGTGGCGTTGTCATTAATGGAAGAGCGCACGGACCTTTAAAAAATACGACAACCTGCCAGCTTCATATGCGAAGTTTTAAAGATGGAGATACTATTTATATTGAACCTTTTCGTGCCAAAGCATTTCCGGTTTTAAGAGATTTAAAAATCGATCGTTCTGCTTTTGATCTTATTATTGAGGCTGGCGGTTTTATTGGCGCTTCGACAGGTCAGGCTCCCGAAGCCAATAGCATCCCAATATCTTACGAAACTGCAGAAGCTTCTTTTGATGCTGCGGCCTGTATTGGTTGTGGAGCTTGCGTAGCGACTTGTAAAAATGCCAGTGCTGCTTTGTTTGTTGGTGCGAAAATAACACATTTGGCTTTGCTTCCGCAAGGAAAAATCGAAGCATCAAAAAGAGTTTTAACGATGGTGGACCAAATGGATGCAGCAGGTTTTGGAAATTGCTCGAATACCGGAGCATGCGAAATCGAATGTCCGCAAGGGATTTCGATCCTTTCAATTGCTAAAATGAATGCGGAATATAGTAAAGCTTTGATTTTTAAGAAGTGATTTACATGATAAATCCGTAAAGTTTTGAATAGCCTCCAGCTTTAGCTGGAGTTTAACAGAGTCTATTTGAAAGGCTTTAGCCAAATGCAGTATTTTGGCTAAAGCCTTTTTGATAATTATTTAATTACCTCCAGCTAAAGCTGGAGTCTATTCAATAAAAATGAAATTAACCTTTACTCTTTTTTATAAAACTTCTCCTGCCCGTCCTGATAGATTCTTTTAAATCCTGTTACAACATTATTTTCTGAAACAATTTTTATGCGGAATTCATCTATTCCATCAAGCAAAAATAAATCCTGTTCCAGCGGAATCAATAGCAAAGTGGCAATATTATTCCATTTGTAATATAAATTATCATTTTCATATTTCAGTTCAACTTTGCCATATTTACCTTGGTAAGACTTTAAAATTGCAGCATCAACATTGGCCTTTTTTTGTCTGTTTTTAACGATAGGAACATACCAATCAAGATGGTTTGATAATTCTTTGTTTTTTGCCGAAAGCTTTTGCAAAGCCAATATGTGAGAGGTATTTACCGCTTCTTCGCTTTTGCATAAAACATCAGGCGTAACCCCTTTTCCTTCAAAATCTGTATTCGTAATAGGATCTTTTACTTCTCCAAAAGGAATATTCACTGAAAAGCCATTTGGTAATATCTTTCGATCAATCGGATGCGCACCACCGGCTGTTTTTTCGCCCACAATCGTAACACGTTTTAAATTTTGGAGCGAATAACTCATCCATTCAGCAGCAGAAAAAGTAGTGTTACTTGTTAGGATATAAATGTCAACATCCTCCATACGTTTTCCCGGTACAGATGGCAATAACCACATTTCTCTTTCGACTTTTTTTCTGTTTTTGTCATTAGTGTAATATTTATAAAGAGGCAATTCTTTACCTGAATAAAAATAACTGCTTAAAAATTGTCCCATTTCCATTGCTCCGCCATTGTTTTGACGTAAATCGATAATTAGCGCATCAGTACTGCTTAAAAATTGCATCGTCGCTGCTGCAGTTTCACTTCCTATTGCAGGATCTTCAAAATAATCAAACTTTAAGTAGCCGATATTTCCTTCTAAAATTCGTGCTTGCTGAAAACCGAAATTTTTCTTTTTGGCTTCAGCCAATTCCTCTGCTTTAATTTTTTTCTGTACCTCTTTATCTCCTTTTTTTAGCTGATCTTTTGTCCATTCCGGATCATATCGTACTGCAAAATGTAAGTCTTTACTAGCCTCTACAAGATCTGAACTTAGTTTACCCGCAAAATCATTTGGTTTTACAAGATCTTTATAAAGCCCTTTTTTATAATTCTCATTCAGTTTCTTTTTAATATCTCCAACGGCATTTGGTCGTATATAGAATTCTTCAAGTTGTTGAGCCAATGAATCAATAATTTGTTTTTTATTTAATTCAGTAAGCTTAACTTCTTCTTTTTGAACTGGCTGATTTTGGGCATAGGAACCCATTGAAAATATTAGAAAAAATAAGGTAAATAGGTGTTTCATTTTTTATGAAGTTTTACAGTTTAAAATTATTTTGTTTAAGATTTTATCTAATAACTGGATTTCGTCAGGAGATAATCCGTCAAGCGCAGTTTTTCTATTGAGCTTAAAAACAGGAGTCAGTAAGACAATTGTTTTATGACCTTTTTCAGTGATTTCAAGTTTGGTTTTTCTTTTATCCAGTTCATCTGTTGCTCTGGTCAGATAATCTTTTTTAACCATCAATTCGATGATTCTGGTTACTGAGGCATTATCCTTAAAAATTAATCTGGCCATCTCTATCTGAGAAATTTTTGCATTATCATTTAAGATAATTAATACCAAACATTGATCGACTGTAATATCACTCACAACCTTTTGAATGTTTTTTTGACAAACTTTCCTGTATTCTTTAATGGCTTGTTCTATGGTGTAGAGAACCGTTCCGGTTGGCGTTTTCTGACTCATATTATAATTTATTTGATACATCAAAGATAATTATTTATTTGATATATCAAATAAATTTAAATTAATTATCATTCGAATCAAATTAGCGCATACAATAAACCCGACAGATTTTAAAAACCTGTCGGGTTTGAATATTAAAGGAAATAAAGTTTTTTATTGTAATTGAAATTGACAAGATTATTTTAAACCTTATTAAAAAAACTTTGTGCCTTCGTTCCCGATAAACATCGTGATTGCGAGATTAAATGCTAAGTTTTTTAATCGGGATAACTATCTTTACAATACTTTCAAATCTTTACTTATGCATTCAAAAAAAGATATTCCTGTATATAATTTAGAAACGTTTTCTAAACGGGGAATCTTTATTAGAAATATGTCCGGGAACATTGCTAGTACTCGTGTTAAACAAGCGCATAGAGACGAAAATTATATTTTTATTTTTCAGGAAAGCGGAACGAGTTCTTTGATGATTGATTTTAAAGAAATTAAACTTGATAACCGTGTTGCATGTTGTATTTTCCCCGGGCAAGTGCATTATGAGATTTCTAATTTTGAATCGAAAGGATATCTTATCGCTTTAGATAGTGATTTGGTTCCTGATTATGTTCGCAATATTTTTGACCAGTTGTATAGCATAAATATTACTTGTGAATTTGATGATGGCTGGGCAATGAAAATAAAAAACACTATTCAACTACTGGAATTAATGATCCTAAATCCTCAATCTGAGGAATATGATTTTAATATTATAAAATTCCTTGCTAATGCATTAGTGAATTTATTTGCTGGAACATTTGACCAAAAATTTCAGAAAAACGAAAACTCTGATCATTCTGAAACACTGACATATCAATTCAAAAAGTTATTGCAAAAGGAATTCAGAACTATAAAAAGTCCAAAGGATTATGCCGGCAAACTTAATATATCGGCTGCGTATCTTAATCAGGTGGTAAAAAAGAATACGGGAATGCCTCTTAGTTACTGGATTCAGCAGGAAATAATTCTTGAAGCAAAACGATTACTGTTCTTTACAACTTATACAGTTAAAGAAATTGCCTTTAATCTGGGTTATGAAGATCCTGCCTATTTTTCAAGATTGTTTTTAAAATTAACCGGTCTCACTCCTCTTTCCTTTAGGGAAAATAGTAGAAAATAGAAGTAATTATTGATTCGAACTACAAATTGTCCAATCAAAACCTTATTTATGATATTGCAGACCATTCTGCCTAATCATTTCTTTGCAGTCAATTATAATCACAAAGGAAATGAATATCAAAAACAAACAATTAATAAAAGATACATTTACGCAGGTAGTAGAAAGAACTATAGTAGACGAAAAAATTATTGCCGATTTTTTTCATTCGAAATATCAGCAAAATGTTGATGGCGTACAACTTGATTATTCAGGTTTTATTCAGCATATGAAAGCGCAAAAAAGTATTATTAGTAACATCACTGTGAATTCAGGAATATTGTTGCAGAAGATGAACTTGTTTTTACCAATCATGACGTTATCGTCACAAAAAATGATGGCAATATTATAAAAATTCATGTATTAGGAGAATTTAGAATCGCTGAGGGAAAAATTATAAGTTGCGATGAATTAACCCGACTTGAGCAAGGTGCTCCTGAAGATCATAATATTGGCTCGATGACCGAATAAAACAGAAATAATTAAATCAAATCGGAATAATTAGTGCTATTCCGATTTGATCATTTTTATAATTTATTTTGAGATTAATCAAGATCTAAACTGCAAAATAAGGAGTCAGAATATCTTCAAAATTGTATAATCCTTTTTGTTTGTGTTCTAAATTTTCAGCTACAAATACAACTCCGTTTCCAAAAGCTTCTCTCGAAATAGATTCATGAATCAATCGAACTGTTTGATACGGAAAACCAAAGATGACCTCATGTTTCCCTACGATTCCTCCTGCCCTGACAGAATTGATATTTTCTTTATCAATATCTAAAGCTTCTGCAATTTTAACCGCCGTTCCGGATGTTCCTTGTTTCATTTTAAAATGCTCTTCATTGACTTGGATATCCACCCACGGCGCAATTTTCTTTAAAAATTTTGCAGCAAAAAGTAAATAATTCACTCCAAGTGTAATATTCGGCGACCAAAATACGGTAGTTTTATGGGCTAGTTTTTTTAATAATTGCAATTCTTTGTCTTTATAATGTGAGATGGCCGAAATAATTTTAATGTTTCTGCTTGCGGCAAGTTCTCCATACGTATAAATCCCTTCATTAGACGAAAAATCAATAATAACATTAACCGGATGTTTGTCTAACAACTCTTCCATCGTAGTTTTTGAACTGGAATAGATTAGTCCGGGTTCGTCTGACTGAATTCCAAAAAATTCGGGCACTGATCTGTGTTCTAAAACAGTACTTTGTCTTAAAACCCATTCCAGGCAAAATTTCTTGTTTTCAAGTAGTATTGATGCTACTGATTTTCCAGTTTTTCCAAATCCGATTAATCCTATTTTCATATTTTATTTTTTTATTGGACAGAACGCCCGTTACAGAAATTGACATTTTTTGCAACTAATGTCAAATCAAAAAATCCATTATTATCTAAGCAGATAATAATACTCTATGAGTAAAAATAGAAATATTATAACAAGATTTCTAACCATTTCCCGGATATATAACAAAAAACAGCTTTGTTAACAGGAATAATAATGTGAAAACATTTTATATAATTAGAAGTTTAGTATTATTCGATTTTTCTTAACCGCGAAGGTCGCAAAGGTTTTTCGCAAAGATCGCAAGGTTTTATTTTGCCACAGATTAAAGGATTAAAATGATTTAAAATCAAAATCAAAACTTTGCGACTCTGCTGCCGATAGCTATCGGAATTGCGCGATTATTTTAAAGCTACTTTTATATACACCTACAATTTCACGCAAAGACGCAAAGGCGCCAAGTTAAAAACTTAAAAGAATCAAATAAAAACCCTGCGCCTTTGCGCCTTTGCGCGAGATTATTTTCTTTACTTCTAAAACAAATATTGCTCTCCAACCAGCCAAAATTTCCGATAAATACTACAGATAATTTCCCGCTTAATATATAGAAAAAAAAGAGACGTAAAAAAACTTTCAGAATACTTAACTCTATTTATTTTCAGTAGTTTTACGACCTGATTGCCCCAAACAAAATCAGTAAATAATGGCTTACAATAATAAAGAATTGGTTCGTTTTCTTGACGCGCAAAATAAATTATACCTGTCTGCACTTTCAGAAATAAAAAAAGGAAAGAAAGAATCTCCGTGGATGTGGTTTATTTTTCCGCAGATAAAAGGACTTGGGTCTTGTGATACTTCGAAATTCTACGAAATTAAAAATGCCGATGAAGCAATCGCTTTTCTTGAGCATCCAATTCTGGGAAAACACCTTATCGAAATTACTGCCGAATTAATCAAAACAGGTGAAAAAACGGCTGAAGATATTTTTGGAAATCCTGATAACGAAAAATTACAATCGTGTATGACTTTGTTTGCCAGCGTTCAGAATTCTGAACCGATATTCGAGGAAGTATTAGATAAATATTTCGACGGTTCTTCTGATTTTCATACACTTCAATTGTTGTACAGCAATTTTTAAGAAGTAGCATTTACTATGTTCAGTTTCTATTTTTAAAATTAATATTGAATTCCGGTACTTTTTTAATTAAGATATCTATCTTTGCAACCGAGTTGCGTTAGTTAAAAACTCATGTACTCGCCATAAACAGAGGATTTCCAAAACAAGAATGAAAAAGAAAATTGTCTTAATTAATCTTTTTATGTCTTTGACTGTATTGTTCGCAATGCTGTTTCAGACTGTGCATTCTTATGAGCATGTTTACAAGCAACTAACAGAGAAACCTTGTGATCATCAATATGTTGAGGGGCAAAAACAGATCACACACAGCCATACTGTTGATAGTAATTGCCACGTTTGCCACTTTGCTTTTAGTACCTTTATTCCCAACGCATTTCAAGCTTTATCTTTTCACAAGATAAATACTGAAACTACTTATGTATTCTTTTATACAAAAATCGCTTCAACTTTCTTTAAAGGCAGTCTTTTTGCCCTTAGAGCACCTCCTGCCCTAATTTAGTTTACTACATTTTATTCGAAAAATTAAGAATACTTCTTACGGATCAACACACATTTTAGCTTTAGAATTAAGCATTTAAGAGTGATAAAGAATGCAATATTCTCTTTTTATTATTTCAATAATAGCCTAAGATTTCAATCTTGGGATAAGTTATTGACAATGAAATCTCATATTGAAAAATTCATATTGAAATGTGATAATAAAGGTGATAATAAAGGTGATAATAAATGCGCCCCAACGGTTGAAACCGTTGGCTATGTTTTTGCACTTTATTAAGATTAGCTGCTCATTCTTATTTAAAAATACTAATATTTCTTTCTACAGAAACCGTAGTAAACTATCCCTATCGTCACAATCAAAACTGTGACTGCGACTCTCAATAACTGCGACTGAGACCGAGACTGAGACTGCGACTGAGACTGAGACTGAGACTGAGACTGCGACTGAAAACCGCGACTAAAAAACAAAATTAAATCACTCCAAATACATAAAAACTATGCTTATAGCTGAAAACCTGACCAAGAAATATGGCCATCATACTGCTTTGAACAAATTGAATTTAACCATTAAAGAAGGTGAAATCTTTGCGCTTTTAGGTCAGAATGGTGCCGGAAAAACGACAACAATTAATCTCTTTCTTGGTTTTATTGAGCCAACAGAAGGAGAATTGAAAATCAACAATATCTCGGTTAAAGAAAATGCTCAGGAAACCAAAAAATATGTTGCATATATTCCTGAAACTGTAATGTTATATCCTAATCTTACCGGTTTAGAAAACCTGAAGTTCTTCTCGTCTCTTGCCGGATTTAAATATTCTACAGGCGAACTGACTTATTTCCTGACTAAAGCAGGTTTACAAGTCACAGCTCACGAACAAAATCTTGGCGGATATTCTAAAGGAATGCGTCAAAAAGTAGGTATTGCCATTGCCATTGCCAAAAAAGCAAAAGTATTGTTGCTGGATGAACCTACGAGTGGATTAGATCCAAAAGCTTCAAACGAATTTTCGCAAATCCTGAAAGAACTTTCTGCAGACGGAACGGCAATTTTGATGGCTACACACGATATTTTCAGAGCCAGAGAAGTGGCTTCACATATTGGGATCATGAAACAAGGCAATCTGGTAACAGTTATTGAAGCTGATAAAATATCGGCAAATGAACTGGAAGATTTGTATTTACAAACGGTATAAAAAAGGAAGTATAATTTCCATTAACATAAAATGAAACATATATATCCTTTCATATTTTTAATCATTGGTACTCAATGCGTACAATCTCAAATCATTAACAAAAAAACCAAAGACAGCATTGCACCAGACTCCGTAAAAGTGGCCAGAAATGAATTACAAACAGTTGAAATTGTTGGTCGTTCGTCAAAAAAGTACAATAGTGATTACTCGTTTGCTGCCACCAAAACCGCAGCATTAAACAAGGATATTCCGCAATCTATATCGACAATTACCAAAGAATTAATTGCTGATAAAGGTGCTTTTTATCTTGCCGATGCCGTAAAAATGGCCAGTGGCGTAATCCCTGCAAGTTATTACAATCAGTACACGATTCGCGGTATCAGTCAAAATGAAGAAGGACAGATCATCAACGGAATGCGAACGCGTCAATATTACTTTTTACAGCCTTTAACTACCAATATCGAACGTGTTGAAGTGATTAAAGGTCCGTCGAGTGCCACATTTTCTTCTGTAGATCCGGGCGGAAGCATCAATTTGGTGACTAAAAAACCTTTATCTATTGATCGAAAAGAAGTTAGTCTGAGTGTGGGGAGTTTTAGTACTTTCCGCGGAAGCTTAGATTTTACAGGACCTCTTAACGAATCTAAAACTCTTTTGTATCGTGTAAACGGAGCGTATCAGGAAGCCAAATCATTTCGTGATTTAGTGAATAATAAGTCGTTTTTGATTTCTCCATCTTTCAGTTATATTCCAAATGAAAAAACGGCGATTAACACTGAATTGATATTGAGTGACATGACCGGAATTCTCGATCGTGGTCAGCCTATTTTTGGTGCGGTTGCAGGAGTTACGAATTTAAATAAAACACCAATTAGTCTAAATCTGGGCGCTCCCAGTGATTTTTTCAAGTCGAAAGAAATGATTTTTACGACGAGTTTTGCCCATAAATTCAGTTCTAAAATAGGTTTTAATGCCCAATACATGAAACAATCCTGGACAGAAGATCTTCAGGAACACAGAACGACAAACGGTTTTGCGGTTGATATGAACAATCAGCCTGTAACCAGTCTGGCCATGATGCAATTTGTGCAACGCCAGCAATATTGGGATATCGATAATTTGAGTGCGTATTTTAATTTCGATCTAAAAACCGGAAAAATCAAACATAAACTATTGGCTGGATACGATTTAAGTTCCTGGAATAAAACAAAGGGCGGCGGACAAAATGCAGCAAGAGGTTATGTATTAAAAGACGGAACTGTAGCGAGTACTTTTGTTCCGGCAAACGCTGCCAATTATCAAACGACGACGATTGATGGTGTGCTTTTACCAAAACCCAATGTCAATTATTTCAATCTGAATAATCCAGCGTATACCATTACAAGCGCAGATGATTATACCTTAAATGTTAGAACAGCGCTGCCATCAGCATTGACAACGACAAATGCCATTTATATTCAGGATCAGATTCAGTGGGAGCAATTTACTTTTTTACTGGGTTTGCGAAACGAATGGTTTGAAGACATTACCAATTATGAATCCAACAATGAATTGACGGTTAAAAAGTCGGCTTTATTGCCTCGCGTGGGTGTCACTTATGCCATTAACAATGAAATTAATGTCTACACAACTTATCTTGAAGGTTATCAGCCACAATCGAATACGGTGACTTTGATGCCACAAACGGGGTCTTTACCTGCCGGAAGTTTGTTTGATCCGCTTGAAAGTAATTTGAAAGAAGTGGGTTTAAAAGCGACTTTCTTCAATAATTCGATGAGTTTTAATGCCGCTGTTTACGAGATCAATCAGCGTAATATTTTGATGAATGCCAATGATCCGGTCAATCCCGATTTACTGGTTACCAGAGGTGCTGAAAGAAGTCGTGGTTTCGAGTGTGATCTGGCAGGTTATATCACGGCCGACTGGCAAATAAATGCTTCGTACAGTTATATCGATGCCAAAATTACAAACGATCGCGATGCTTCGCTAATTGGTGCCCGAAAGCAAAATACACCAAAAAACAGCGCCAATTTATGGACGCGTTATAATTTCAATTCCGATTCGGGTTTGAAGGATTTAGGAATTGGTTTTGGCATGCAATACCAGAGCAGCAAAGTGCCGTGGTTTACAAGAGCTTTTACTCTTCCTGATTTTACCGTTTTTGATGCCGCTGTTTATTACAAACCCAACAAAAGCAATATGCAAATTGCGCTTAATGCGGGTAACGTATTCAATAAAACATATTGGTTAGGTGCTCAGAATTACCTGAGATTATTTCCCGGTGCTCCCAGAAATTTTAGCCTGACTGTAACTTATAAATTTTAATTGGTATGAAATCACTACACACAGAAATTTTAATCGCCAAACATTTAAAGAACTCCGTTTTTAAGAATACGGCAGTTTTTATTATCACCCTTTTTATTGGGATAATTTTACTTTATGCTGCGTTTTCAGGTTGGGAAAATTACAGCAATCAAAACGAAACCAGCGAAAAATACCAGCACGAATCCAGAGAAGACTGGTTGAAAAATCCAGACAAAAACCCGCATCGAATGGCGCATTACGGGAATTTTGCCTTCAGAAAAAGTACACCTCTCAGTGTTTTTGAATTTGGAATGGAACCGTTTTTCGGGAATGCCATTTTTCTTGAAGCGCACAAACAAAATACCGCCAATTTCTCTGAAGCAGGATTTTCGAACAGTATGCTTCGATTTGGAGAAATAAGTATTGCTATGGTTTTACAAATTTTATTGCCGTTATTGATATTTTTCTTAGGTTTTAATGCGGTCGCAGCCGAAAGAGAAGACGGAACTTTAAAATTGCTTTTAAGTCAGGGAATTAGCTGGAAACAATTATTAAGAGGTAAAATACTCGGAATTGCCGGCGTGATCATGATTCTTTTTGTTCCCACAATTATTGTATTGGTTTTGATCTGGTTATTACTTCAGAATTTTAGCATTTCTGCTGATGAAACCATCAAAATGCTGTTGTTTATTTTGTTTCATTTTGTTTATCTGATTTTCTTTTGCATCATTGCCGTTTTAGTTTCTGCATCAAGCAAAACATCAAAAAAAGCATTGATTTCATTGATTGGAATTTGGCTGGTTTTTACCATTATTTTACCAAGAACCACTCAGGCAATTGGAGCATATATTTTTGAAGCGCCATCGAAAATCCAGTTTCAGAGCGATATCGAAAAAGATATTCTAAAACAAGGAGATAGTCATAATCCGAATGATTTGCATTATAAAGCCATTAAGGATTCCCTTTTAAGTGTTTACAAAGTCGATTCGGTACAAAAACTTCCTTTCAATTATTCCGGATTTATTATGACCGAAGGCGAAAAAATAAGCTCCAGAATATACAATCAGCATTTAGAAAAATTACTTCAGGTTTATGAAAAGCAGAATAGTTTTTCTAAAACCGTTTCTTTCTTAAATCCCTATATCGCCATAAAAAACGTATCGATGGGATTATCGAATACAGATTATGATTCGTATATCGATTTTCAAAAACAAGCCGAGGATTATCGCTACAACATGGCGCAAAAAATGAATGGTTTGCAGGTAAAATACATCAGTAATAAAAAGCCCGGACCTAATGACAAACCTTTAACAATCAATAAAGAACATTGGGCTGATGTAGCCGAATTTCACTATGAGCCAAAAGGAATTCTGGAGGTTCTAAAATCCGAAATTGTTTCTGTTATTTCTATAATTCTCTGGATAATAATGCTTTTTGTTTTGATTCGAATTGCAGCTAAAAACCTTAAAGCCATTTAATATGTTAGTATTACTTTTTAAAAATTTCATACGATCTAAAGGAACCAAAATTGGACTGATTTTCCTTTTAGTAATTTGTTTTATAAGCCTTTTAATTGGACAACAATTTCAGCAAAAGCAACAAAATAACATCAAAGAAGCAGCACTTTATCAAAAAGAACATATTGCCCGAAATGCTGCTTTTCATAAAGACGAAATGGGGCTTCTGCTCTATTATATTAAATTTTCGCTGGTTAATGCAGCTTTGCCCGTTAATAGTCTGGCAATTGGTCAGCGAGATGTAAACCCGTCGATACAAAGTGTTACAATTCGTGGTTTAGAAGGTCAGAAATACGATTCGGAACTTAATAATCCTAATAATCTTTTGTCCGGAAATATCGACTTTAGCTTTGTTTTGATTTATCTTTTTCCGCTTTTAATCATTGCGTTTTCTTATAATCTGGTTTCAGAAGAAAAAGAAAGCGGCACCTGGAAAATTGTGGTAACTCAAAGTCAAAACACTTTTTTTTATATTCTGAAGTTGTTTTATATCCGTATTTTAAGTCTGATTGTACTTTTAACGATCGTGCTTTTTATAGCCATCCTGTTTTTGAATATTCCGTTAAACCAGTCACTTTTTACATTTTACGGGCTCGGAATTCTGTACATTCTTTTTTGGTTTGCTATCAGCTTTTTCATTGTTTCCTTACAAAAGAATTCCAACTTTAATGCTGTTATTTTATTAACGATTTGGTTGTTTATGATTATTATTTTACCAGCCGTAATCAATACTTATATTGTCAATAAATTCCCAATTCCCGAAGCTTTGGAACTAACGGTAAAACAACGAAATGCCTATCATGAAAAATGGGATATGGATAAAAAAATAACGATGGATAAATTCTACAATCATTATCCGCAATTTAAAACTTATCCTTTGCCGGATAAAGAATTCAGCTGGCTTTGGTATTATGCCATGCAACAAGCAGGTGATGACGATTCGGCGAAACAATCTCAGGAATTAGAGCATAAATTACAACAACGCAATAAAGCGAGTCAGCTTATCGCGCAATTTATTCCTACTTTGCATACGCAGCTTCAACTGAACGAAATTGCCCAATCAGACTTAGGAAATCAGCTTTTGTTTTTGAAAGAAACAAAGCAATTTCACGAAAAAATGCGCTTGTATTTTTATCCAAAAATCTTTGATAATGCCGATGTTAATAAAGAAAACTGGTCAAAATTTAAAGTAGAAACGTTTCATGATCCGTCAGAAATTAGTTTTGCAAAAGCCTTTTTGCCTTTACTATTTTTCAATTTATTATTGATTGGTTTTGGATGGCGAAATTTTAATCGTAAGGTTATTTAACCGCGCAAGTTTTTTTACCGCAAAGTGCGCAAGGTTTTTACGCAAAGTTCGCAAAGCTATTTCTACATATAGCTTTGCGAACTTTGCGTTTTATAAAATCCTGCATAGCAAAAAACTTTGCGTGCTTTGCGGTTAAAAAAAAAAACTTACTTACTTTATAAACTGAATAATAAATCCGCCTTTAGGAGCTAAATTATATTTCCAGTTTGAAGTTATCGGATACGTTTCCACTTTAAATTCCATTAAAGGATCTTTTCCTTCGGAGATAACTCTGAATTTCGAAAAACCTTTACCGTATTTTTTAAGATCTATAGAAATTGGCTCTGCTGCATTTGTACCATTTATCCCTACGATATAAGAAAGATTGTCTTTCTGACGTGATAAAACAATCGTTTTCCCTGGATCTGCAATTATATATTCTGTTTTATCCCAGGTTGCAGGCATCTCTTTCAATAAATTCTTAAGCGCATCAGGAAGTGAATTAAAAACTTCTTCAGAATCAGCAAAATGAATAACTCCTGAAGTATAAATCATCGCCATTGCCAACTCATGAACTGCTGTATTCAAACGTGTGTATTTTCTAAAAGTCAATGCAAATGGCGTATAATCTGCAGGTCCGGCTACATTTCTTGTAAACGGTAATACCGTATTTTGTTCTGCTGCTTTTTCAGGAAATCTTGGCTCATAAAAATAACTTTCTGTTCCTAAAATAGCTTCTGCCGTTACAAAATTAGGCCATGTTCTGTGCCATCCTCTTGGTATTGTTGTACCGTGTAAGTTTACCAATAAATGTTCTTTGGCGGCATCTTCAAAAACACCTTGCAACGCTGCCATAACCTCTTGACGATCTGAACACCAAAAATCTATTTTAACACCTTTCACTCCCATTTGAGCCAATTCTTTAAACCTATTTTTTCTTTTTTGCGAATCAAAATATTCTGCCGAATATCCCCAAACTAATGGCTGAACTCCTTTAGACAAAGCATAATCAATAATTTTTCCTTCTTTATTCGCCTTTTCCCATCCGGCATCAAAAAGCGTATATCTGAATCCAAACGAAGCCGAAACATCCGTAAACTTATTATACATTTCAGGCGTGAAATCTTCAGGGTGTGACCACCAAGACCAAGCCGCTTTTCCCGGTACAATCCATGAAGTATCTTCAATTTTAGAGGCCGGAGCCAAATCGGTAATCATCGTCGACAGTAATATATCTCCAGCTTTATCACCAATCATGATCACTCTCCAAGGCATTGTCCATGGTAAATTTGATTCAGGATAAGCTTCTTTATCCGGTAAAGGCAGGGTAAATTTTTCATCTTTTTTAGCGAATGCGATATTGTAAATTCCGCCTTTAGAATCGGGTTGCAAATGACATCCCGGAAATGTGCCATCTGCTCCTGATTCTGCAATCAGCACCCAGTTTTTAGTACTATTTACATTAAAAAGCGCTGGCATACACCAACCCACAGATTCATTTCGTGCACCACTTATTGGATCGCCCGACTTTACATTAACATAAAAATCTTCATAACCCGGCGTATAATCTCCAGACTTATTGTACGGTTGAAGCCAGCCTTTTGCATTTTGTTCGATATGAAATCCTGTAATTTCATTGGTAACCACTCTCTTTTGTGGCTCTTTGTCAGTGAATTTATATCTAAAAGCAACGCCTTCTGAGCCTGCAATTATATCTATTGTCATTAAACCGCCTTGTTTATTTTTGAATGTTATGCTTTTACTTTTAAAGACATGATCTGCGACTTTATTATTAGCCACTTTAAGCTCATACTTTTCACGTTTTTCTTCAATAGCTGAAACTTTTACAACTGATAAACCAGATGTAAAATCATTGTTTTCTAAACTCAGACCAAGCGGAGAATCTAAAATTATGGTTTTATCCTTGCGGGTAACGTTATAAGACAGCTTTCCTCCTTCGCCCAAAGACAAGGTGATTTTATTTGAATTATCTTTAGATTTCAGATCAAGTCCTTCGTTTTGTGCTTTAACGCTGACCTGTGCAAAAAACATTGCAGGAAGCAGCAAACTTAAAGAGCGATGAATAAACATTTTTTTCATTTATATAGTTTTTAGAGATTAGTTTTTAAAGTTTTATTGGTTAAACCGTTGGGTATAATCATTTTTAACACATAGAAACATAGATTTATATTGCGCATAAAAAGGCATTTCATTTTGCATTAATGCACATAGCTATGTGTTAAGAAATATGTTTCTTTTTTATCATCTTATTTTACGCCTAAAATCTATGTTTCTATGTGTTAAATGTTTTTTTTTAGAGTAAAATAGTGTCAAAAGCATAAGTAATCGTTTCGTTATAAACTTGTCCTGTTTGGAATATTGTATTGGGAAAATTGGCATGATTAGGACTATCCGGATAATATTGGCATTCTAAACAAAGTCCGTCAAAAGCTTTGTAATTTTTTGAATGTTCTCCAATTGTTTCGCTATTTAAATAATCTCCGGTATACAATTGCACGCCCGGATATGAAGTGTAAACGCGCATTAATCGTCCTGATTTTTCATCGAACAATTCGCAAACCGCATTTTCATTTGCCGAAATTCTATCAAAAACATAATAGATATTCAGTCCGTTATTTTGCATAACATCGGTTAGTTTATAATTAAAAAACAAATAATTATCTGCGGAAATAATTTTTCCAGTCGGAATATAATCCGGAGTACTTTCGAGAATTTTAGTCGACTGAATATTCAGTTTATGATGGTGTATTTTTTCGGCGCAGGCCGATAAATTAAAATAGGAATGATTGGTAAAATTGAGCGGTGTTGGTTCATCGGCTACAGCCAAAAATTCAATTTTAAGTTCGTTTTTATCTGTCCATTTATAAATAACTTTTGCGCTTACATTTCCGGGAAAACCGCCTTCTTCATTTTTACTTTCTAAAGTGAAAATCACAGAATCTTCGTTTACACTAAAATCTAAAACTTTAGTATTAAATCCGGCAGAACCGCTATGATTGTTGTTTTTACCGTCATTTTTATCGAGATAATAGGTTTTATTTTCGATCGAAAACTCGGCATTATTGATTCTGTTGGCAAAACGCCCAACCGTTGCTCCTATATAAGACGTATCTTTTAAATATCCTTCTAAAGTCGGAAATCCAAGAACCACATTTTCTTTCTTTCCATTTTTATCCGGCACAACTATGGATTTTACTATGGCACCATAATTAAGCAGTTCAACGGAATTTCCGTGAATATTTTTTAGTTTGAATTTAAAGATTTCTTTGCCATCACAAACCCCAAAAGGTTCGTATACAATCTTATTAATAGGATTCATATTGTTTTAAAAAAGAGATTGAAAACATCATTGTTATTCTAATGTTTCAAATGTAATCCTGATTATTTTCATCAAAATGGACATTTTTTCTAAAAACATGGATTAAATTACGATATTTGAAAAATAGATTCTAAAAAATGAAGAATTCATCACAAAAGGAAAAGATAAAAGTAAAAGAGGGCTTTTTAGGACAACGCATGATTGTGATTCCTAAAAACATACTTTCGGAAATAAAAAATAACGGACTTATATCAAGTTTGTATTTTACCGATATTGGCGTTTTCCCAAATGCAAGCCATCACTCGATGAAACGCAAACACGGAAGCAAACAATATATATTGATTTATTGTTATAAAGGTGAAGGCATTATTAGTAAAGAAAATAAAACCATAACGCTCAAAGCGAATACCTTTTATATAATACCACCGGAAGTGGCCCATGATTATTATGCTTTAAAACAAAATCCGTGGAGTATTTATTGGCTGCATTTTACGGGACCACAAGCACCACATTTCTACGAAAAATTCATCACCGAATTTCCGGACACAGCGCCCCAATTATCGCTGGAAGAAAGACGTATCGAACTTTTTGAAAACATCCTCGATGTTATGGAAGACGGCTACAGCGCCAGCAATCTCGAATATGCCAATCTCTCGTTATGGCAATTACTGAACGCTTTTTTATATGAGCGATTTTTCATCAAAAAAAACAGGATATTTTCAGAGGATAATACTATTGAGTCCGCAATTGATTACATGAAAAAGCATTTGGATTTATCCTTAAAAATCAATGATGTAGCGGCTTATTTCAATTACTCATCGTCACACTTTTTTACCTTGTTTAAGAAGCAAACCGGCTATTCGCCCATACATTATTTCAACTATTTAAAAATGCAGAAAGCCTGTCAATATCTAAGCTTCACTACTATGAGTATTAAGGAAATCAGCTTTACTTTGGGGTTTAATGATCCGTTGTATTTCTCTCGTTTGTTCAAAAAAATAATGAGTACTTCGCCCATACAATATCGCACCGAATACAAGCAGTAGCGCAATTGTTTTCGTATTTTAGAATAAACATAAAAAAAATCGTATTATAGTCCATCTATTCAAAAAAAATATCCATAAATCAAAGGTTCCTATTCCGCTAATTTTACAAAAGCTATTAAAACCTTTTTATGAAAAATTATAATTATACCTTTTTACTATCAATTAGCCTTGTCGCAGCATTGGGTGGTTTACTCTTTGGTTACGACTGGGTTGTAATAGGTGGTGCAAAACCATTTTACGAAATTTATTTTGGCATTTCAAATTCTCCGGCTTTACAAGGCTGGGCAATGAGTAGTGCACTTGTGGGCTGTGTTGCGGGAGCTGCTGTTGCCGGAAAACTGGCAGACAGTTACGGAAGACGTCCTATGTTGATCGCTGCCGCAGTATTATTCTCTATATCGGCGATTGGAACCGGAGCGTCAGAAACTTTTACGATCTTTATTATCTGGAGAATTATTGGCGGAATCGGAATTGGGATTGCATCGACAATTTCCCCTTTATATATTGCCGAAATCGCGCCTCAGGAAACCCGCGGACTTTTTGTATCGATCAACCAACTTACCGTAGTTATTGGTATTCTTGCCGCGCAAATTACCAATATGTTGATTACCGAGGTTATTCCGGCTGGTTATTCTCACGCTGAAATTCTGGCTTCCTGGAACGGACAAACCGGTTGGAGATGGATGTTTTGGGCAGGATTTTTCCCCGCAGTTTTATTCTTTATTCTAATGTTTTTAATTCCGGAAAGCCCGAGATATTTGGCTAAAAAAGGAAATTATGATTCGGCAGAAAATACCCTTACTAAAATTGGAGGCTTGGCTTACGCCAAAGAAGCTTCGGTAAAAATAAAAGAAACGTTCTCTCATGAAACCGAAAAAACCGATTTCAGAATGCTGTTGGACAAAAAAGCTTTACCAATTCTAACAATTGGGATTGTTCTCGCTGCTTTCCAACAATGGTGCGGTATCAATATCATTTTCAACTACGCTCAGGAAATCTTTGTTTCGGCGGGTTACAGCATCAATGATTTGTTTATGAATATTGTAATTACCGGAAGTATCAACTTGATTTTTACGTTGGTTGCGATGGGTACAGTAGACAAAATTGGACGTAAAAAACTGATGCTTTTCGGTTCCGGCGCACTTGCTGTAATCTATGCTTTATTGGGTTATTTTTATTATACTAATGTTACCGGTTTCCCTTTATTATTACTGGTATTACTGGCGATTGCAATCTACGCCATGTCCCTTGCTCCTATTACCTGGGTGATTTTATCAGAAATTTTCCCTAACCGAATCAGAGGTGTTGCGATGTCAGTTGCCACATTTGCGCTCTGGATCGCCTCTGCACTTTTAGTACAAACCTTCCCTATTTTCAACGAATATCTGGGTACGTCTGGCACTTTCTGGTTGTACGGAATTATCTGTGCCTTAGGATTTGTGTTTGTATTTAGAAAACTTCCTGAAACCAAAAACAAAAGTCTCGAAGAGATTGAAGAGCTGATGGTTTCTGATAAAAAATCAAAGAATATTCTATAATTTAAATTTCATTACATCATGCAAAAAGTAAATGTTTGGAAGGAAAAAATAATCCTGCCAACCTATGAGGTGGGCAAACCTGAAAAAAATCCTGTATTTATTGAAAAAAGAGTATATCAGGGAAGTAACGGATCTGTATACCCGTATCCGGTTATTGAAAAAATCGCAGACGAAAAAATCGATAAAGAATATCAAGCCGTTTATCTTGAAAATGAGTTTGTTAAAATAATGATCCTGCCTGAACTTGGCGGGCGCGTTCATATGGCGTATGATAAAACCAAAGAACGTCATTTTGTATATTACAATCAGGTGGTAAAACCGGCTTTGGTTGGACTTACAGGTCCGTGGATTTCGGGAGGAATCGAATTTAACTGGCCGCAACACCACAGACCAACAACTTTTGATCCTGTTGATTTTACGATTGAAGAACACGAAGACGGAAGTGCAACGGTTTGGTGCAGCGAAGTCGAGCGTATGTTTAGAACCAAAGGTATGGCGGGTTTCCGATTGTATCCAGACAAAGCGTATCTGGAAATTAAAGTGCAATTGTACAATAGAACTTCGTTTCCTCAAACTTTTTTATGGTGGGCCAATCCTGCTGTTAAGGTAAACGATGATTATCAATCAGTTTTTCCGCCGGATGTGAATGCTGTTTTTGATCATGGTAAACGTGATGTATCTTCTTTCCCGATTGCGAAAGGAACGTATTATAAAGTCGATTATTCGCCGGGAACTGATATTTCCCGATATAAAAACATTCCTGTTCCAACGTCATATATGGCGATTGCATCCAAATATAATTTTGTGGGCGGATATGAAAATGATTCGAAAGGCGGATTATTGCACGTCGCCAATCATCATGTTTCTCCGGGAAAAAAACAATGGACTTGGGGTCACGGCGATTTTGGCCGTGCCTGGGATCGTAATCTTACCGATGAAGATGGTCCGTATATCGAATTGATGTGTGGAGTTTACACGGATAACCAGCCTGATTTTACGTGGATTATGCCGGGTGAACAAAAAGATTTTACACAATATTTTATGCCTTATCGTGATTTAGGTATCGTAAAAAACGCGACCAAAAATGCGATGGTTAATCTGGAAAGTATCAATAACAAATTGGTTATAAAAGCTTATACAACGGGCGTTTATCCAAATACAACAGTTACTTTAAAGAATAATGATACAGTTTTATTCCAAAAACAATATGATGCTTCGCCGTACAATTCATTCGAAGAAACGATTGATTTTGAAAATACCTCTTTAGAAGGATTATCGATTTCAGTAACTGATGCTGATAATAAAGTTTTGGTAGACTGGATGTATGAAGGACAAAATGAAGACGAAATTCCGGAAGCTGCAAAACCTGCTCTTGCTCCGGAAGATATTGAAAATAACGAACAATTATTCCTTACAGCACAACATTTAGAACAATACAGACACGCGACTTATAGCCCGATTCCGTATTATGAAGAAGCAATCAAACGTGATTCTGGCGATATTCGTTCGAATAATGCGATGGGATTATGGTTGATGCGCAGAGCAAAGTTTGAAGAAGCCGAACCTTATTTTAGAGCAGCTATTAAAACATTGACACAACGAAATCCAAATCCGTATGAAGGAGAAGCTTATTTCAATCTGGGATTGTGTCTGAAATATCAAAATAAAAACAAAGAAGCTTACGATGCTTTCTACAAATCAACGTGGAATGCGGCCTGGCAAAATCAAGGTTATTTTTATGTAGCACAATTGGATGCTTTAAATGGTGATTATGAATTGGCATTGGCACACATTAAAAAAGCGATTTCTAAAAATACCGAAGATCATAAAGCGCTTCATTTGCAAGTGGCTTTTCTTAGAAAGTTAAATCAACAAGAAAAAGCACTTCAATTGGCGAATACTTATTTAGAAAATGATTGTTTCAATTTTGGATTGCTTTACGAGAAATACCTTTTAAGCAATAACAAAAAAGACCTTGCGTATTTCAACTCATTGATCAGAAATAATATTCATACGTATGTAGAATATGCTTTAGATTATGCCGCGGCTGGTTTATACAACGAAGCGGTAAATTTATTATCTGAAGGTTTAAAAGACAAAGAAACGTACCCAATTGCGTGGTATTATGCGGGTTCATTTTATGAGAAATTAAATGATTTCGGTCAAGCCGAAGAATGCTTCAAAATGGCTTCTCAGGCAAAACCGGATTATTGTTTCCCAAATCAGATCGAAGCTGCTTTAGTACTTCAAAATGTAATTAAAAAACAAACTAATGATGCAAAAGCGTTGTATTATTTAGGAAACTTTTGGTACGCTTCTAAGTTTTATGACGATGCTATTTCTTGCTGGGAGCAATCTGTTGCGATCGATGATAGCTTCCCAACGGTGCTTCGTAATTTGGCTTTGGCGTATTACAATAAATTAGAAAATGAACAAAAAGCACTTGCAAGTTTAGAAAAGGCATTCTCATTAGATTTGGAAGATTCCAGAATTTTAATGGAATTAGATCAATTGTACAAACGTTTGAACAGAGATTTAGTTTTTAGACTGGCTTTCTTAGAAAAACATCTGGAATTGGTGATTCAGCGTGATGATGTTTACTTAGAAAGAGTGGCTTTATACAATCTTTTAGGAAAACACGACAAAGCGTTAACGTTACTACAAAACCGAATTTTCCATCCGTGGGAAGGCGGCGAAGGAAAAGTAAGCGGACAATATCTTGTTTCTTTAACCGAAATTGCCAAACAGCAAATTTCAGAAGGAAATTACGATAAAGCGATCGAGCTTTTGGAACAAGCGCAAACGTATCCTGATAATTTAGGTGAAGGAAAATTACCTGGCGCTCAGGAAAATGATATTCATTATTGGTTGGGTGTTGCTTTCGAAAAGAAAAACAATCCTGAACAAGCTAAAAACTGGTGGAACAAAGCAACACAAGGATTAGATGAACCAACGGCAGCGATTTTCTATAACGATCAGCAACCGGATAAAATTTTCTATCAGGGCTTGGCTTTCTTAAAATTAAACCAGCAATCTGAAGCGGATAAACGTTTTGAAAAATTAGTCGCTTACGCTAAAAAACACCTAAACGATCATGTTACAATCGACTATTTTGCAGTATCGCTTCCGGATCTTATGATTTGGGAAGATGATTTAGACAAACGAAATAAAATTCACTGTTTGTACATGCAGGGATTAGGGCTTTTAGGCTTGGATAAAAAAGCGGAAGCTGAGGAAGTTTTTGAAAGCGTTTTATCTGAAGAGAAAAGTCATTCAGGAGTTACAATACATTTGTCTTTATTGAAGAATGAAGAATCCGATTCTGTTTAAGTTAGTAGTTTAAATATTAGATCTGATAGGTTTTGAAAACCTGTCAGATCTTTGGAAACAAAAAAGGTCTGATGATTAATTTCATCAAACTTTTTTTATTGTCATAATCTTGTTATTCTTAGAATGGAATATGGCACGCGGATGTTACGGATTCGCTTCGCGAAAACGCGGATGAAAACGGATTTTTTATTTACGCAATCTTGTTTTCCTGAGGAACGAAGGATCACACTCGTAAATCGACAAAGATTGGCGATTTTGCATGCGGAGTTTCTGGTGTGATCCTTCGTGCCTCAGGATGACAAAATAATACGCGCACAAATAGTAAAAAAATCAGCTAAAATCCGTTTGATCCGTGTAATCCGTGGCTAATTTTTCTCATCGAAATTCAAATCTACTCAACTGGTCTATCTTCCAATTTCGTTCCCCATTTCTTATTCGGTTTTGATCCCATAATAAATTCTAAAATTCCTCCTGCATCAATATCAGCTTGACGGATAAACGTTTTGGTATAAGATTTACCATTTAGTTTGGCACTTTCGATATAAATATTTTTATCAGAAACATTCTTTGCTATAACTCTAAAAGCCTTTCCATCTTTCAATTGAATCGAACTTTGTTTAAGTATTGGTGTTCCAATAACATATATGCTGCTTGAAGGATTTACAGGATAAAATCCCATCGCACTAAAAACATACCAAGCCGAAAGTTCACCGCAATCATCATTTCCGGAATAACCTGATGAAGTTGTATTGTACATTTTCTTCAAAATCTCTGCTACATATTGTTGGGTTTTCCAGGGTTGACCTGCATAATTGTAGAGATAAGCAATGTGATGACTTGGTTCATTTCCGTGTGCATATTGACCAATGAAACCTGAAGCATTGTCATTTACTTCTTCGGGTTTATCTTCTAATGTAAAGAAAGTATCTAGTTTTTTAGTGAAAAGATTATCTCCGCCCACTAAACCAATAAGTCCTTTTACATCTTGCGGAACGTACCAAAAGTATTGCCAGCCATTTCCTTCTGTAAAAGGATATCCACCGTTTGCGCCATATTTTAATGGGTCGAATGGGCCAATCCAATTGCCTTTATCGTCTTTTGCCCTGAAAAAACCAATTTGTTTGTCGTATAGATTTTTATAGAATTGAGAACGTTTTGTAAAATGATTGTAATCATCAGTTTTACCTAATTTCTTTGCCAGTTCTGCTACAGACCAATCATCATACGCCATTTCTAAAGTCAAAGAAACTGATTGCGATTTTAAATTCTCAGGAATGTATCCGTACTTTTCCCAAATACCAAATGGCGATCCCGGATGTTCACGTGTTGCTGAATTCTTTACAGATTCAAAAGCTAAATCGACATCAATGCCTGGCAAGTTTTTAAGTACAGCATCAACCACAACCGGAATGGCGTGATTGCCTATCATACAATAATTTTCCTGTCCCCATAATTGCCAAATGGGTAAATAACCAAAGGCTTTATAATACGACAACATGCTGTTTACAAAATCGGCCGAACGTTCTGGTTGCGTTATCGTATATAATGGATGTGCGCCACGATACGTATCCCACAAAGAGAATGTCGAATAATAAGGTTTGGATGAATTTCTAACCGTATAATCAGCTGATGGATAATCGCCACTGATATCTGATAAAGTGTTGGGCTGAATAAATGCGTGATACAAAGCGGTGTAGAAAATTTGTTTTTGCTCTGCTGTTCCTTCAATTTTTATTTTGCTTAATTCTTTTTCCCAAATGACATCCGCAGCATTTACGGTTGCATTAAAATCCCAGGCAGGAATTTCCGATTGTACATTCAAACGGGCATTTTCGATACTGGTTGCCGAGATTCCAACTTTTACCAAAATCTCCTGTTGTTTTGACGTATCAAAGTCTAAAATGGCTCTAATTGCATTTCCGTTTACAACTTTGGCATTATCATAAACATTTCCTCCATCGGTTACGTGATTACGGATTATAGGCTGTGAAAATTCGGCATGAAAAAATACTTTCCGCATTGGCGCCCAACCTGTAATGATACGATATCCTTCAATCGTATGATCGTTAGGAAATGACAATTGAGATGCAATAATACGCGTATTCCAATCCGATTTTTTCATCGAATGATCTAAATCGATGACGATATGTGCTTCTTTATTTTTAGGAAAACTATATTTATGAAAACCCGCGTGCGTTGTTGCCGAAAGCTCTGCTTTTATCTGATAATTTAAAAGTTCTACACTATAATAGCCCGGTTTTGCGGATTCTTTTTCATGAGAAAATTTCGATTGATAGGCATTTTGTCCTGCTTCTTCTTTGACAATTTCTCCACTAAAAGGCATCAACATAACATCGAATAATTCGGCTACACCAGTTCCGCTAAGATGCGTGTGACTAAAGCCTGCAATTGTAGTATCATTGTAATTATAGCCGCTGGCAACACTCCAATCGGGTGTGTTGCGTGTATCAGGACTCAATTGCACCATTCCAAACGGAACTGTTGCTCCGGGATAATTATTTCCTGAAAGCGGTGATCCGTGTGCAGCTCCTGTTCCAATAAATGGATTTACGTGAGAGGTGATTTTATCGGTGTTTTGTGCTCCAAGAACTATTGAACTTAGTAAAGTCCCAAAGAGTATTATTTTTTTTATTTTCATTGTATGGAATTTAATGAAATATGATTTCATAATTTTTTGAATAGACTCTAGCTTTAGCTGGAGATCAAAAGAGTCAAATATAAAAATGGCTTTAGCCGAAATACAATAAGATTTCGGCTAAAGCCATATTGCATATCATTTTATTACCCCCAGCTAAAGCTGGGGGCTATTCATATATTAGAATTAACAGATTTTTTAAACTGTTAGGTCTTGTTGCTATTACAATTTAGACGAGGTAATTTCTTTTAATTCTCCGTTTACCTTAACTTTTACTTTTGTTGGTATTGGAGATAGAATCTCATATTTGGTTACTTTTCCTTTTTCCCATTTGATATTTACGGTAAAGTTTCCTTCGGCTTTAAGCCCTTTTACTTCACCTTGGTTTAACCAAACATCTGGCATTGCAGGCAATAATTCGATAAATCCGGCATGACTTTGAATCAACATTTCGCCAATTCCGGCAGCTGCTCCAAAATTTCCATCAATTTGAAATGGTGGACCTGCAGAAAGTAAATTGGCATATACACCACCACCAGGACCATAATTAATATTGGTATCATGTGTTTGTCTAAGTATTGTCTTAAATAATTTATAAGCTCTGTTTCCATCTTTTAAACGAGCCCAAAACAGCATTTTGTATGCAATTGACCAGCTTGTTCCATCATCTCCTCTTACTTCAAGCGTTTTTTTAATGGCGTCTACCAATTCTGGTTTGTTTTCAGGAGTAATCAAAGATCCTGGATATAAGCCATATAAATGAGAAATATGACGGTGTTGAGGATCTTCTTCCTTATAATCTTTCAACCATTCCATGATTCTTCCATCTGGACTAACAACTCCTGGAGGCGGTAATAATTTTAATTGTTTGTCTAATTCAATACTCAAATCATTATCTAGACCAAGTTTTTTAGAGGCGATTATCACGTTATTAAACAATTCGCGAATAATTTGATTGTCAATTGTAGGTCCCATACAAACGTGCGACGCATCGCCATTTGGTAATAAAAATGAGTTTTCCGGAGATACCGATGGTGAAGTTACCAACCAGCCTGTTTCAGGATCTTTTACCAACATACTTTTGTAAAACTGAGCCGCACCTTTTAAAATTGGGTAAATTTCAGCTAAATAAGCCTGATCATTGGTATACAAATAATGGCTCCATAAATTGTTGCACAACCAGCCTGAACCTGATTTTGTGATTCCCCATGAAGCACTTTCACCTGGTTCTGTAAAACCCCAAACGTTTGTGATAACATGTGCCACCCAACCATCAGCATTGTAATAGGCTTTGGCTGTTTTTTCTCCATTTGGTACAAGATCTTTAGTCAAATCTTTTAATGGAAGATTCAATTCTGATAAATTGGCGGTTTCTAATGCCCAGTGATTCATCTGAACATTTACATCCAGATGATAATCGGCGTTCCATGGCGTTTGTACTTCTTTCGCCCATAATCCCTGCAAGTTTGGTGGCAACAATCCTAATCTTGTGCTGCTGATACTCAAATAACGACCGTATTGATAAAACAAAACAGGAAGTCCCTTATCTGTATCTGGTTCTTTTATAAAAGTATCTAAACGCTCATTTGTTGGTAATGTTTTCTTTGCGCTTTTTCCGAAATTTAAAGTCAAACGATTGAATAACTTTTGGTAGTTTTCAACGTGTTTTTTCTTCTGATCCTGATATTTCGTTTGCATCGCTGCATCCAAAACTTTATCTGTAGTAGTTTCGAAATTTTTATCTTTATAATCTGTTCCTGCAGAAATAAAAATCACAACTTCTGTAGCATTTTTTATTTCAATTTTATTGTTGGTATATAAAGCATTTCCATCTACTTGCTGAGTTTTTACTTTTGCTTTATATTTCATTCCTTTTCCGTCGGTTCCGTTGTTAAGCTGACCTGTCATAACAAGCGAATTATCAGAGCCATTTACAGTTTTAAAACGTTCTGGTCGATCTAACTGAATAGTGAAATTTAGTTTTCCTTTTTTGCTCGAAGTCAATTTGATAAAACCTGCATCATCTCCAAATCCTGTAAAATATTCACGCTTATACGTCACGCCGTCAATTGTAAATTGAGTTCCGGCAACTGCGGTTTGAATGTCCAGATTTCTGCTATAATTAACCGGTTTTGACTGGGTTTTGTAATCAAATTTTAATGTCATATCTCCCAAAACCTGATACGCTCCAAAGGGTACATCAGCTCCGTTTCCGCTTCCTGAACCTGCTCCTGTACAGATAAAATGCTGGTCGATTAGTTTTTGGGCTTCTTTATTTTTATTCTCCAATAACAATTGTCTTATTTGTGGCAAAAAAGAATATGCTTTGTAATTATTGGCATCTTGCGGACCTCCGCTCCATAAAGTAATTTCATTCAAAACCAATTTTTCGGTTGTCACTCCTCCGTCCGGCATAATTCCTAAACGTCCGTTTCCTAGCGGCAATGTTTCTTCCCATTGCAATGCTGGTTTAGTATACCATAACTCTAACGGATTGCTTTGCGAATAACCTAAAAAAGGCAATAATATAAAAAGCAGTGCTTTCAATTTTTTAATGTTCATAATTGTTTTGTTTTTAGCCACAGATTAAAAAGATTGGAAATGATTTTTAATCTATGATAAATTGGTATTAAATTCTCGTATACAGTTCGTTTCAACTAAACCTGAGAGGTTTATGTTGATAATATTTTGGGTTTTTAAGCATACCTAACAGGTTTTGGAAACCTGTTAGGATAAAATCTTTTTTATTTATTGTACGGAACAGCTTTTATAACCGGTTTTTCACCGTTTTTCAAAAGTGACTCATCAAATTCTACGGTAATTTCTTTGCTTTCTCCTTTTAGTAAAGTAAAATAACTATCGCTTACAATTGCCGGCAAAATCTGAGCTCCGGTTTTATCATTTAATGTTTGAATATGGATTCCAAAAGCAATTCCTTGTGGACTTGAAACTTTAGATTTTATAACGTATTTCCCGTTTTGTTTTACAACTTTACTAGAAACATTTACGTTTGCTTTTGGCAATTTATTCAAATCGGTGAAGTCTTTCATGTTGATTCCTCTCCAATAAAAATTTTCACTAATTACTTTATTTTGAGCGTCTTTTAATTTTAATCTAATAAAATGTACCGGACTCAACTCTGAAGTATTGGCATCGGCACCAAAAACTTTAAAATCATAAAGAGAATATCCCCAACCTGAACCGCGTTTTATACCCAACATTCGAACATAACGCGCTTTTATTTCATCAAACGAAATGGTTTCAAGACCTTGTTTTCCTTCTTTTATAACACTTGCGTCTGTCCAGTTTTTTGCATCGGTACTTACCTGAATTTTATATTCTTTTCCAAAGGCACTTTCCCAGTTTAAAACTACTCTGTTTATGGTATATTCGTTTTCAAGATCTACATAAATCCATTCGTTATCAGTAGCATTACTTGCCCAACGACTGTTGGAATCTCCATCTGTAACGTCTCTTAGATTTCCTCCATCTGTTGAAGAAGCTGTTGCATTTTTTTGAAAAGCAAGATCTTTTTGATTCGAATAAAACGGAATCACGAAACTTTCTGTCGCAGTATTCGAATACGAATCGACAGTCGCATTTTGTTTGAATTTTGCTACTGATTTTCCATCCATATTAAATACTTCTGCTTCGGCTTTTAGATTCTTGAAATCGGTTCCTGTAGTATTAATTACTTTAACCGAATTATTTACCGAATTCCATTGAATATGCATTGGCTCACAAGCTGATTTTACACCCCAATATGCTCCTGTTAAGTCATAGTAATAGTCATAAGTTTGCCAAACCATACTAGGATAAGAGGATTGACTCATCCAGATCATAATTCCTGAAGCATCTTCCCACATATGATCTAACCAGCCTTCGTACATGGCTTTGTTGGTTTCGATGTTTAGTAATTGGGCTTTTGTGGTATATTCTTCGAGGTTATTGGGTTTTCCATAACGTTCATTTATGCTATTATCATAATTATCGGGCGAAGCATTAAAGGCTTTTTCTCCAAAGAAATGTTTGTCCCACATTTCGTTTCTTGGCCACCAGTCTTTTTCAGGGATAAATTTCTTAAAACTTTCAATATTCGGGAAAACCGCTGTACCAATTTCGGTTCTTAAACCCCAACTTGGGCCATCACCCGTTCCTACATAAGCCGCAGGATATTTGGTAAAATAAAACCTCGGATCTTTATTACCCCAAAGTCCGCTGCCGCTTAAGTTTCCTGTGTTGGAGCAAGGC
This sequence comes from Flavobacterium sp. C3NV, assembly GCF_046825355.2. Classification (NCBI taxonomy): domain Bacteria; kingdom Pseudomonadati; phylum Bacteroidota; class Flavobacteriia; order Flavobacteriales; family Flavobacteriaceae; genus Flavobacterium; species Flavobacterium sp. C3NV. The sequence goes on from NZ_JBKQBJ020000001.1 coordinate 339,965, forward strand.
TGATAATATCTGTCATTATTATCAAAAGTCTTTATATTTTCGGCAATCCAGCCGTTTAACGGAGGTTGTGGTAATCCTTCGTTATTCCCGCACCAAACTGCAATACTGGCATGATTTCTTACTCGTTTTATTTTCTCGATTACATTGCTATTAAAAACGTGAATGTCTAATGGTAAGTTTGGATTTGCATTGAGCCAGAAATCATCCCAAACCATGATCCCATATTTATCACAAGCCTCATAAAATTCATCATCTGTGGTAGAGCCTAACCAGTTACGAATAATATTGTAATTCATTTCTTTGTGCAGTTTCACTTTAAGATCGTATTCGTCTCCTCTGCAACGAAGCATATATTCGCTCATTCCCCAGTTTCCACCTTTTAGAAAAACACGTTTTCCGTTTATCGAAACATGCAGAACACCGCCCTCTGTATCGTAAGTATATTTTTTGATTCCGAAGGTTATTTTTTGAGTATCCGAAACTACATCTCCAATTTTTAAAGTAAACTGACACGTATATAAATTAGGATCTCCGTAACCATTTGGCCACCATAATTTAGGATTCTGAATCGAAAGTTCCGGAAATTGTTCTTTGTTTAAATGTACGCTTGTAATTCCGTTTGCATCTAAATTTATTTTTTTAGAAAAAGTAATGTTCCCAGGCATGATTATACCTGTCAAAACTGCTTCCTGATTTTGTGCCGAAGAATTTTTCAATTCTAATTTTACATCAAGATCTGCTCGTGCATTCGAAGGTAAATTGCTATGAATCCAAGGATCTACAATCGTAATTTTGTTTGTATTGCTAAGAAAAACATCATCTGTAATTCCGGAATTTAATCCCGGTACGTATGGCATCCAATCCCAACCTGCGCTTGAAATATAGGTTGGACTTCCGTAATTATTTAAAGGTGTTTTCGGGATACTTACCAAAACTGCCAGAACATTCTTTTCTTTGCGATGCACCAATTTTGTGATATCAAATTTACCACGTTGCATCATTCCGCTAAGTGTGGCTATTTTTTTTCCGTTAAGGTAAACATCGCCTTCGCGGTTGATTCCTTCAAAATTTAACCAGATAATGTCTTTTGTAAAATTGTCAGGAACTTTAAATTCGGTACGATACCAAAAACTGCGATCGTATTTTGCTTTATCTACCTGATAAATATTATCTCCAAAATTAGGATCTTTTTCTAATCCGTTTACAACATACGAATTGAAAATTGTACCCGGAACAACGGCATTTACCCAATTTGTTCCTGAATAATTTGGGGCCAATATTTTAAGACTGTCCTGCCCTACTTCTGCTTGCGGTTTGACTTTCCAAACGATATCAGAAGAGTTTAAACTTACTTTGTTTTGAGCATAAATACTTAACGAAAAAGCATTTAAAACTAATAACCATATAAAAAAGTGAATATTATTAAACTTCATATTACTATTTGATTCGTTTACATTTTTGTAAACATTAAAAAAAAGAATGCCATTTTGGAATAAGTTTTTTCTAACAGAAAACTTTGTACTGTTATTACCTAAATCCAAAATGGCATTGCAAATCAAAACTGTGACTAACCAAAAATCACGTGACCAAAAAATAAAAAATTACATTAAAACTGTCTTCAAAAACATTAATATCCTGGATTTTGGTTTTCCGGACCAATCTCATCATTAAGCTTGATTTCTCCGATAGGAATAGGATAAAGGTTATGAAATGCGGCAATTGTACCGTTTTGTTTTGCCCATTTGTTACGGGCACCTACTAATTGTACCAGTTTCCCTGTACGAATAAGATCCATTCTTCTCCAGCCTTCAAAAGCTAATTCACGCATACGTTCGTCAAGAATTTGATCTCTAAACTGAGTTTGCGAAAGTCCGCTCCATTTCATGGCTTCAGGTAATGTTCCTCCAAAAGCTCTTGTACGAACCTGATTTACATATCCTTCAGCTTCTGTTGTATTTCCTAATTCATTTAAACATTCTGCGTAGTTAAGTAATACATCTGAATATCTGATATAAGCTTTATTTTTTCCTGAATTCCAAAATGATTGTTTTCCTTCTACACGAATATCTTCAAATTTTTTAATGTGCGGATCTAACTCATCACCCCCAAAACCAGCAGGAAGTGTTGGTTTAACTCCTTTATAAGTAAAATCATAACGAATACTGGCGTCTTTACGTACATCGCCTGGTTCCCATATTCCGCCATCCGTTTTATCTTTATAACAATATTGAGTAGGAAGTATAAGATCATAACCTCCAAAATAAGCATATTGGTTTATGTTTGCCAAAACTCTTGAACCTGTCTGCCATTGTATCTGGTTGTTATCAGGCCAGTTATTAGTGTACTGCCATTCATATAATGATTCTGGAGAATTAGCGTGATCCGGACTAAAAACATCTGCGTAATTAGGCAGTAAACTATACTTCCCGGAAGTAATAACTTCTCCAAACCATTGCTTTGCTTTATTATAATCGCGGTATCCTGAAGCTTCTGGAGCATATAAATATACTTTTCCTAAAAGTGCCTGAGCTACTCCTTTTGCAGGAAATGCAGGATTGCTTTGTGATACAGGAAGTTTTTCAATTGCTCTTTCTAAATCGGCTACGATATAAGAATAAACCAAAGGCAAAGGCTGACGTCTTAAACCAAATTCTGCTGTTTTTGCTTTATCATTAATAGGTATTTCTCCCCAATATTGTGTTAGTTCAAACATTAATGTTGCTCTTAAAAAACTAGCTTCTCCCATCAAAAGATCACGTTTTGCACTATCGTCTTCGGTATTGGTCCCTAATGCTCTAATAGTTTGCGCAGCTACTTCAATTACTGGCCATCTGTCATTCCACAATTGTCCAATTGCCTGATTCTCCTGACTTAGAAAACCATTGTACAAATCAAGTCCTGCCTGATTTGCATCTCCGGTTACCTGCAAAGCACCTTGTTGTGCTTCGTCTGTACCAAGAGAAGTATAAAGGCCTGCACGGTCTTTTTGCATATTTCTCCAATTCGTTATCGCTCCCAAAAGAACAGGCTCTATTTTACCTAAACTGCCATATGCCTGTGCAGCAGTAAGTGAACTTTTAGGCTCTTCCTCCAAAAAATCTGAAGAACAGGAGGCTGAGAATATTGCCACGGCCATAAAGGCTATAATTTTTGCTTTCATAAAATAATTTTTTAAATTAATTTGATTAAAGAGATACATTTAATCCCATAACTACCATTCTGGAAATTGGATAAGAATCTCCTCCCTCTGGATCATAACCTTTGTATTTCGTTACAATAAATAGATTTGATCCTGTGACATAAAACCTTACATTTTTAAGAAAAACACTTTCTGCAACCTTGTCTTGTAATGTATATGATAATGTAAGTGCATTTAATCTTAGGAATGAAGCATCTTGTATTGCCTTATCTGTCTCACCCAAAGTATATCTTCCTCCTCCATAATAAGCTCTTGGTACATCTGTATTGGTATTCGTAGGAGTCCAGCGATCTAAAAGATCTGTATGTGCTGCACTCATACCTCCTGAGTTCATATAGCTTTCGTAGGTACCACTTGGTCTTTTACCTCCTATTGAATAAGAAAATACGGCATTCAATGCAAAACCTTTATAATTAAGATCTGTAGAAAAACCTCCATAATAATCAGGATTCAAATCACCAACAACATATCTGTCCTGATCGTTTATTACACCATCGCCATTACGGTCTTTAATTTTAATATCCCCAGCCTGAACAGTTCTACTTCCGTAATTTACTCCGGTAAGGTTTTCTCCTTGCTGAGCTATACCATCATATTGAAACACATAAACTGTGTTTACCGATTGACCTAAGAAAAAGTTCCCGGTACGTTGGATCTCATTGTTGCTATAACCACCCAAATTGTAGATCTCTGTAGCATCTCCATAAAGTTTTGTAACCTTATTTTTTGCCGATGATATGTTGGCAGAAACATTCCATTTAAAATCTTTGTTTCTAATAATGTCACCTCTAAGTTCTAATTCGATACCTTCATTAGTTGTAGCACCAATATTATCCAGTTTATATTTATATCCTGATGAAACCGGCATATTACGCAACATTAAAAGGTCGTCATTATTGATATGAAAATAATTAGCACTTGCAGTCAGTCTGTTTTGAAAGAAACCAGTATCTAATCCAACATTAAATTGTTTTTGTTTTTCCCATCTTAAATCAAAATTATCAATATAATTATCAGACACATAAGTACCTGAATTATTACTAACTTGTGCATTATATAAGGCAAAATACCTGTAAGCATCTACATTTTGGTTACCCACCATACCATAACCTACACGAAATTTAAGTTGATCTAATTTTTCAAATCCTGAAAGGAAATTTTCTTTAGCAATATCCCAACTTCCTGCTATAGAAGGAAAGGTTCCCCATTTATTATTAGGGCCAAATTTAGAAGAACCATCTCTTCTTACTGTACCAGTTATAGTGTATTTACCATCATAAGTATAGTTCGCTCTTGCAAAATACGATTGGTTTGAATAATCTGTAAAATTCGAACTTAACTGCGCATTATCCTTTTGGTATGCACCTGATAATGCCATATAGGTCAAATCATCACTAACAAATCCGCGAGCTCTTACATCAGTGCTATTACCTGAATTACTCATTACAGAAAATCCTCCCATAAGACTTACGTCATGTTTTTCAGCAAAAACTTTACTATAACTTACGGTATTATCCCACTGATAATTGAATTGTGAATATCTATAATGATGCGCTTCCCCATCCATAGAATTTCTAAGTGACTGTCCTGTGGAACTTGGTATATAATCAAAATTTGCCTGATCTGCAATATCTACAGATAAAGTAGTTCTGATATCAAGTCCTTTTAGCGGTTTTGCACTTAAAAAATTACTACTTGTAAGTCTGTTACGTGAGCTTGTATTGATGATATCAAGACTTCTTATCGGATTATAAAGATTTTGGTCAAACACTTCACCATATCTAAGATAAGTAGCCTTAGCGTCTATAGGCAATAATGGATTTGCTCCCAGTGCCACACCAAAGGCACTACCTTCCTGATAATTGCTCTTACTTCTTGAAAAAGTAGTATTGGTACCAAACTGCAGCCATGATTTTAAATCCTGCGTAAGGTTAATTTTTCCGTTATATCTTTTAAAATCAGAGTTTTTTAGAAGTCCCTCCTGATTAACATAATTAAAACTCACAAAATAAGTTCCTTTTTCTCCTCCTCCGCTAAAACTTAAATTATGATTCGTTTGAAAACCTGAACGTGTTACCTGATCTAGCCAGTTGTAACTTTTGCCCGCTCTGTAAGAGTCTAATTCATAAGGCGCAAATACAGTCGAACCGTTTGACTTAATTTGATTAACATAAGCTGCACGATCAGCCCCTGGATTCTCATCCATATAACGATTTGCATAAGCATCAACCCTAAGATCAAATAATTGCTGGCCATTCATCAACGGGATTGTTCTTGCGAATTCAGAGACTCCTGTCCATGTATCATATTGTATTTTTGCTTCTCCAGATCTTGAACCTTTTTTTGTTGTAATTACGATTACTCCATTTGCTGCTCTTGAACCATATAATGCAGTAGCCGAAGCATCTTTAAGCACTTCCATACTGGCAACATCGTCAGGGTTAATGTTTTCAAAATTGCTGTCGGTAATCAAACCATCTATTACAAATATTGGGTTACCGCCAAAGTTTAGAGAATTATTTCCTCTAATTCTTATTGTACCTGACTGACCAGGTACAGCACTTTGTTGTACATATACACCTGATGCACGTCCTTGTAGTGCCTGCACTACGTTTGGCGTAGGAACCTCTCTAAGTTTATCACCAGAAACACTGCTTACAGCACCTGTCAGATCTCCCTTTTTCATTACAGCTCCAACTATTACAACTTCATTTAATTCCTGTGAGCTTGGTTTTAAAGAAGCATTTACAACCGCATTATTGGCCGAAACACTTTGAGTATTAAATCCTATGAAACTAAATTCTAAAGTAGATCCAGTTTTAACATTGGCTAATTTGTAACTTCCGTCAATGTCAGTTACAGTTGAGTTCTGTGTACCCTTTACTACAACTGTAGCACCAGGCAAGGGTAAATTTTCATTATCTGTAACTTTACCGGTGATGGTTTGGGAATAAAGTGTACCGGCGGACATCATAACTACTAAGAAGCATAAGTATCTTATTGCAATTCTCATAATGATTTGGTTTTTAGTTAATAAAATATTGAGTTGGTTTTTTTGAATTATTGAGCATTTAAAATACGAGAAAACGAATTGACTTATACTATACTATACTACAACAATACAAACATACAAATATTTTCATAACAACCAAATTTATGTTTTAAGAATTTGTTATTTTTTTCGGCCTTTTATTTCGGCTTTACTATAAATAAGATCATTTAAAAAGGAAAAAGAAAAAAAAGAAAGCAATAAAATAAAGAAATCTCACACAAAAAGCTATCAATTCATACTTTTAAACAAAGAAAATAACCACTTTACAACGATTTCGGCTACATTAATTTTGTTAATCAATAATGGCAATAAAAGTGAAATTCCTAAAAATTTATTACTAAAAACATTATAAAAAAATCTCAATTAGAAGCGCAAAATGGTAAAACAAACACCTTATTTCTTTGTGTAAAAACGACACATTGATGGGGGTTTTTGCATTAAAAGATATGTCTTATGATTAATATATTCCGTTTTTAAAAGTAATCTTTGTTGATATTCTTTGTCATGGCACACAGATGACACGGATTTGCTTCGCAAAAACGCGGATTAAAACGGATTTTTACCATTTGTCATTTGCTTAACATACAGTAACCGCAAGCTTGTCATCCTGAACGAAAGATCACACTAGTAATTCCGTAAAGTGATGCCGCAATCTTTGTCGAGTTTCATTGTCGAGCTTCTTTTGTGATCCTTCCTGCGTCAGGATTGACAAATACTTTGGGGTTAATGTTGGGGTGTAAAGTGTTCAATATAAAGTAACCACAAGCTTGTCACAAGGATGACAAACAAAAAATCCGCGTAAAATCCGTGTTTTTGCGAAGCAAATCCGTGTCATCTGTGTGACATGACAAAGAATATCAACAAAGATTGTCAGATCATAATTGTGTAAATTTCTTTGCGTTAGACGCACTGCTGTGCGTCTCTACAATAAAACCCTCGTTCATAATGAAACAAAAAAAAAGGACGCACAAACATGCGTCCCTATAGTAAAACCTTTGTCCCTTTGTCTCTCAGAACCTTAGTACCTCATCCTAAGCTATCCCCCATTTCGAGAACAAAACGAAAATACTCAACATACCCATCAAAAGTAAAGCGAAATACCAATAACGGTTTTTCCAAGGCGATAATTCGACAGATTCAATTTTGATTTCGGTGTATTTATATTTGGGATAAAACTTAGCAACCACCAGCATACATATTGTGGTAAAAACAAATAATAGCGCCAGCATATGCAAATAATGCAGTTTGATGTCAAGGATATAATTAAAGATGATATAACTAAAAATAAAGAATATCATTCCGGTTTTAGCGGCTTGTGGCGGTACTTTTTTAGACACAAAACCAACTAAGATAATCGTAAAAATAGGCACGCAAAACATTCCGCCCAATTGTTGCAAATAGGTATAAAAACCTGCTTTGCTAAACATGATAAACGGAGCCGAAAACATGGCTAAAGCCGAAACAATAATCTCGAATTTACGTCCGGTGTAAACCAAATGCTTTTCTGTAATTTCTTTGTTTCTTTTTTCCAACCACGGTTTATAAAGGTTGAGCACAAAGAGTGTACTGCTACTGTTTAAACCCGCATTAAAAGTACTTATCGCTGCGCCCAGAACCACTGCAGCCGTAAGACCAATCATAATACCCGGCAAAGTATCTTTTACCACCAAAGGAAAAACCTCAGCGGTGTTTTCGAGATTACTATACAAATGAACCCCAACCAATCCAGGAATATTTATAATAAACGGACATAGCAATTTTCCTAAACAAGCTAATCCCATCCCTTTTTGGCTGTGCGATAAACTCTTTGCCGAAAGTGCCTGCTGAACAATAAACTGCTCCATTCCCCAATAATACAAATTCATGATAAACATACCTGTAAAAATGGTACTCAGCGGAATTTCGTCTTTTGGACCTCCAATAGCATTGAGATGTTCTGTATGTTGAGACAGCAAAATATGAAATCCTTTGAACCAATCGCCATTACCCAGGAATTTAAATCCGAAGTATGGGAAAGCAATCCCAATGGTCAATAATCCGATGCTTAAAATGGTATCACTTATCGATATTGCTCTTAAACCTCCTAAAACCGAATACGCGCAGCCTGTTAGCCCAATCACCCAAACCATAATCCAGATGTTTTGCCAATAGCTTAATTGTAAAGGCTCTATAAAATTGAACATTCCGGTAAGTGCAACCGCGCCACCATATAAAACGGCTGGCAATAAATTCACGACATAACTGCACAGAAATACAATCGACACCAGTCTTTTGGTCGAATTATCGTAGCGTTTTCCCAGATAATCCGGAATTGTCATGGCTCCGGTACGAAAATAAATAGGCAAAAAGAACTCCGCTACAAGCAACATCGCCAACACAGAACTTACGCCCCATGCCATAACGCTCATATTGTTGGTGTAAATGGACTCGTTTTCGCCTATAAATTGATTCGCGCTAATATTACTTAGTAATAAGGCTCCTCCTACTATAAAAAAATTGTTGTTATGATCTGCAAAAAAAAGTCCGTTTGTAGTTTGGACCTTTTTTTTACGTGTTTTTAAAGCTGAAAATAAGGCGATAAAACCCGTAATGAGCAAAAAACTAACAATCGACAATACACTCATACACTACAGCGAATTTCTATCAACTAAAATTGTTGGAACAATCTCCTGAATCTTTTTACGATTCAAAACAAAATTAGCTGCTTTTTTTCCCATTTCAGAGAAATCTGTAGAGAATGTGGTTACTCCGTCAAAAATAATTTCTTTTACGATATCATCATTATGCGAAATAAAACCAATGTCTGAACCTATTTTAAGCCCTTTGATTTTGGAGTCTTTCAGCATTTCCCAAAGTTCAAGATTATGAATCGTGAAATACACTTTTCCTTTTTCAAGAGAACCTGAAACATACTCTTCTTTGATAACTCCTTTAATATCATAATCCTTCATGAATCTTTTAAATGAATTTAAGATTTCATCAGGTTCTGCAGATGAGGGTTTAAAAAAGAAAATGATCTCGTCGTATTTTTTAATTTTATCTTTAAGCTGCACAAAAGCATTGTAAGACGAATCTCCAAACTCTTGTGCAACATAATTATAATCTTCATCTGTTTCTATAAAACGGTCTACCAGTAACACTCTATTGGTAGGCAATTGTTTTAAAACAGCCGGTGTTTTTTTACTCGGAATTGGAGCAATAACAAACATGCCGTATTTTCCTTTTATATTCTGAACAATACTTTCGAATGTATCAAAATTATTGTGGTGAAAAAAGATATCCAGCTGAATGTTCTTTCCAAGACCTTTTCTGAAATTCTCGTAAAACGTTTCCTGAAAAATATCAAATGCAAATATTAGCAAAGCCACTTTTAGCTCTTGCTTTACATCATTAGTAGCAACAAAATAACCCAATCGGTTTTTTGACTCGATAATTCCTCTGTGCACAAGTTCTTTATACGCTTTGGCAATGGTTTCTCTCGCAAAACCCAATTCACTTATAAATGTATTTACAGATGGCAGTAAATCGCCTTTTGTAACCACTTTTTCATCAATGGCATTAATTATACCCTGAACCAATTGCTCATGTTTAGATAAGGAATTGATGGATTCCAGATTTTTTATCTGTTGGATAATTTGCTTCATAAAACGTTTTAATAGGTATTTATTTAGAAATCAATTACAAATATATACTAATGTTTGAGATTTTAAGCTTTTGTAATTTTTAAAACAACACTTGTATTAGTAGAATTTACATTAGGATTAATTCCTACCTGCATTAAAAAATCACCTGAATATGTTGCTGTTTCTACCACTGGCTTTTTATCCGGATATACGTTGATTTCTTCTACTTTATAGTTTTGTCCGGCTTGTAAACCTTTTAATTTTATTGGTAAATGTGTTCCTGCTTCGTAACGGGAATTAACAGAATAAGTAAATACTACTGCCTCATTTCCGTTTTTGTTGACAAACATTACCGATGCCGCATCATTACCCCAAGGGTTTTGCAAACGGTATTGGTCTCCCTGCCAAATGGTGTTGCTCAACGCATTATAGTTTTTAATTGCCTGCTGAGCAAAAGTCAAATCTTTCTCGTTCAGGTCTTTTACTACAATATCAAAACCTAATCTTCCCATCATGGCAACATCTGTACGGTATTTTAAAGGTTGTTTTCCCCAATCTGTAACGTGCGCAGCAATTGTTAATGCAGGATAGAAATAAGAGTATTCCCATTGCATATACACACGCTCTAAAGGATCTGTATTATCACTTGGCCAGAATTCTGTAAAGTATTTCAAAGCAGCATAATCTACTCTTCCTCCACCACCAGAACAAAGCATCATAGGTACTTTTGGATATTTTACACGAATGCGCTCCAGAACTTTATACAATCCTGTTACATAATCTGTATAAAAATTATTTTGTTTGTCTTTTAAATTGCTTGAATAGGCGTTATAAATCACCGCATTACAATCCCATTTGATATACGCCAATTCCGGATTTTCTGTAAAAAGATTGTCCACAACTCCATAAACAAAATCCTGAACTTTTGGGTTTGATAAATCCAAAACCAATTGGTTACGGAAATAATGTTCTGTTCTTCCCGGTTGTTTGATGATCCATTCCGGATGTTTTTTGTATAAATCACTTGCAGGATTTACCATTTCAGGCTCAATCCAGATTCCGAATTTTACCTGATTGTCTTTGGCTGTTTGTACCAAAGTTCCAATTCCGTTTGGTAATTTCTTCTTGTTTACGTCCCAATCTCCAAGAGCCGCATCATCATTATTACGAGGAAAATTGTTTCCGAACCATCCATCATCCAATAAAAACATATCAACGCCCAGTTTTTTACTATCGGCAATAAGTACTTTCAATTTATCTTCATCAAAATTAAAATAAGTAGCTTCCCAGTTGTTTAGCAATGTCATACGACTTCCTTTTCCGTCTAATATTTTATAGCTTCTTGACCAGTCGTGTAGGTTACGGCTTGCGTTTCCTTTTCCTTTAGAAGATAAAGTATACCAAAATTTAGGCGTTGTAAATAGGGTGTTTTTTGCCAGTGAATAAGCCGCCGCTGCATTATTAATCCCTGAAATAACACGAAGATTATTTAACGGATCTAATTCAAGATCGGTACGAAAATTTCCTGACCATTCTAAACCTGCAAACAATACTTTTCCTTCGTCCTCTGTAGCCGGTTTATCCAAAGAAACCATAAATACAGATGGTTGGAACAAGTTGGCACGCGCTCCTAATTTGGTGTCCAAAACTTTAATTCCGTGCGTTAGTTTGGTTTCTTCAGGCTGCATTTCTTTTGCCCAGTCACCGTGATATTGGTTCAGGTAAAAGTTGTTGTATCCTTTCAGATACAAATTGGCCGAAGCATATTTGTTTAAAGTAATATTTCCTTTTTCAGAATGCTTAATCGTTGTCCATTGCTCGATAACATCTGTATCATAATACGACTGAATAAACATATGAACCTCGATTGGGTAAACATTATCTTTTAGTGTAATTTCGGTTTGAGAAACTCCTGTACTTACCGTTGTGGTTTTATGGTCTACATATAACAAATCCAGTGAAGTATTTCCGTCAGCGTGTGTTACGGCAATCGCCGGTTCTAATAAGTTTTTAGAACCTGATGGTGTATAAGCTGCACTGTAAATTCCTGAATAATCGGTTCCTTGTTTGAACTGACTTTGTATTTTTACGTAATCAAAATCGTTTGCTAATTTTTCTCCTAAATAAATGGTGTTCACTTCTTTTCCCGGAGTTACCTGCAAAACAAGCGCATTACTTTTTGTTTTTACTGATATAATTTGTTGCGCCGAAACTGGGCTACAATAACTCGCCAGCATAAAAAATGCTATCCCAAAAGATTGCCTTAAAGTGGTAATGTGTTTTTTCATTTTATTATATTTTTTTTATTTCTTTTCTTGTGTAATTCCTGCCCAAACATCTGTTCTAAAAGATGATGCAGGCAATCCCGATTCGTTCGTTAAATTTCCGTCAGGATTATCAGCCCAATTGTAGCGAACAGCAACCGGATTTGGTACTTCCTGAGCATATACCTCGACTTTGCCGTTTACTACTTTGGCTACAGCCCAATAAAACTTTTGGTCTGATCCTGCAATACTAAATCCTTTAAGCGTATCGTCTCTGGCTTTTATATTTTTATTAAAATCAAAATCAACCGTAACTGTATTTCCTTTTATGTTGTACGATTTATACAGCGGTCCCGAATAATCGATTTTGGTATTGTATACTTTCGCCAAAGCAATACTCGCCAAACGACCTCCTACATCTTGTTTATTTTTTGGGTGAATGTCTTCTCCGTTTCCGATATCGGTTGTAACGGTCATTCCGGTGTTGGATAGTTTCAAAGCTTTAAATTGTGCTTCTCTCAACTCTGCCCAATCTGAATCTCCCGGTTGTTCTTTTTTCTGTTTGTAATTCGCCAACTGAACAAAGAAAAACGGTAAATTTTTATCTTTGAACCGCTCTCTCCAATCGTTTATCAATAACGGAAACAACTTCTGGTATTGATACGCTCTTTCGGCATTGCTTTCTCCCTGATACCAGATTACGCCTTTTATTTTATAATCAATCAAAGGTGCAATCATCGCATTGTATATGGCGCTTGGTCTGTTTTGGCCTTGAGCCAAATAAGGTTTTGCAGGCAAATCTTTGATATCTGCGCCAATATTATATTTCCAGTCTCCGGCTAATGAGATGGTTTCTTTTCCTGATTTTAAAGTAAAATTCTCATCTCCGTAAACTCCGCCGTTTCCTGCTCCGTCAAAAACTCGTATCGTTATAATGTTCTCGCCTTTTTTGAGAAACTTCGACGGAATTGTATAATGACGTTCTACATTATAACCTTTGGTTTCGCCAATATAATTTCCGTTAAACCAAATCATATCGTCATCATCTGCCAAATAACTTAGGATAAAGTCGGCATTGGTTGTAGTAATATTTACTTTTTTTCTAAACCAGACTACGCCATCAAAATTGGATAATCCTTTATTTTCAAAAAATGCCGGCAATGGCATGGTTTTCCAGGATGAATCATCAAAACTGGCTGTTGCCCAAATGGCTTTTGCGTTTTGGAATCCTTCATCTGAATCTGTCAATTTCTTTTCCCATACGGTCATATCGGCATTATACTTTTTCAGTAAAGCCTGCTGATCAACTTCAGATTTCATCGCCTGAATTTCGGCATCAAAATCATGAATGCTGGTTAACGCTCCGGAACTTGTCCAGGCTTCTATAAGTGTTCCTCCCCATGAAGAATGAATTAACCCAATTGGAATCTTTTTTTCGTTGTAAATCTTTCTTGCAAAAAAATAAGCTGTTGCGCTAAAATCAGCTATCGTTGCATGACTGCAAACATTCCATCCGTCGTGTTGTACTTTTAGGGTACTTAATGGTAAAGTGCTTTCTATATGTTCTGCCTGTAATAATCGTATTTGTGGATAATTGGCGTTTGCAATTTCTTCTTTATAATTATTGATTTTTCCCCAGCCTTCCACCGGCATTTCCATATTACTTTGTCCGGAACACAACCAAACTTCTCCAATTAAAATATTGTTGAGCGTTTTAATTGTTCCGTCATTTATAGTAATCGTGTACGGCCCTCCATAAACCGGAGTTTTAAAAACTACCTTCCATTTGCCATTTTCGACATTGGTTTTGTATGTTTTTTTATCCCATGAGGTGGTAATACTTACTGATTTCGCATCGCTTTCTCCCCAAAACGGAACGGCGCTTTTTTGCTGCAGCACCATATTATCGGTAAAGAAAGAAGGCAACGATACTGTAGCATTAACCGCATTTGACGACAGAATAAACAACGTCAATAATAGCATCGTTTTCTTAAAAAACTGTTTTTTCATAAGCATTAAGTTAACGATTTACAATTTTAAATAAACGGGCATCTTTAGAACCAATACTTAAATTGATACTGTTGTTTTTTACATCGATATTTTGAGCGGTAAAAACATCCTGCAATTTATAGTTCCCCTTTTTCACACCTAATCTTTCTAACGGAAGTGCATAGTTTTTAGGCATATTTCCGTAATTCAAAATAGCTATATACCAATTGTTGCCAATTTTTTGTTCGAAAACTTCGGTGGTTAATTTTCCTGTATTTCCCTCCACAGGACGAAATGCTACTCCATTTTCAACAATTTTAAGCATTTCTTTATTCTGTAGCCATTCCTTTGCACGTTTGCTCCAGATTCCGTCTTTACTATAATCGTCTCCCGTAATTAAAGTTCCTGTAATAACAGACGAAATTAATCTCGCACGGTTTTCTCCTTCTGTAACATCTGCAAAAACCACGTGATCTGCATCTATATAATCGTATGAATACGTTTGCCACCAACCATAATTGACACTATTTAAGGTGTATTGTGTTTGCTCGATAGTTTTCCAGGCATCGCACGCAATACGACGAACGTGTGCGTAACGTGAAGTGGCCATATTAGGAGAAATCGCAGCATAAATCAACATTTTTCCGTCAAGAGCATTGACCAAATGTTCCATCCCTACTTTGTAAGCCTGCATTCCTGTTGTTACCTCTTTATCATAAAACGAAGTAGATTCCGCGGCAGCGTGACCTAAAAAGTCAATTTTAATCATTTTAAAACCGCATTCTTTTAGTTTATTAATCACATAATCAACACGTTTAAGCGTTCCAGGATGCGTAGGATCGATGGCGCGTGCACCATCAAAATCAAAATACGTATTTCCCGTTTTTGTCCACATTTCGCCAAACGTATAATCACTTCCTTCGGCTTTACGATTTGGACCATCTTTCCAACCCCAATCTGTAAACGGCGCCCAATAGGCTCCCGGTTCTAAACCTTTCTTTTTACAATAATCAGCAAATTCTTTTAGTTTACTAAAATCTCCGGTAAAACCACCTTTTACCATATTGTCCCAAAACGAATCAAGGTCGATATAAGCGGTATTACCAACACGAAATTCCGGAACTGAATTAGCAAAGAAATCTGCCACTTTCGTTGTATTCTCAAAATTGATTTTCTCCATCAAAACTCCCCAGCTGTTCCAGCCTACCGGAGTTGTTTTATCCCAGGCAAAAACATAGGGTTTCTCTACGATACGATTGGTTTTGGCATATTCTTCCATCCCATTTCTCCAGTCTGAATAATAACCCACGAAAAATTTTGGAGAAGATACCCTCTCGCCTTTTACAATACCATGCGCAATACTATCGCGTGTATTTTCTTTCTCTGAATATCCTGCCCAGGCAGAAAACGAAGCTTGTTTGTTTTCATTAATGGTTTTTACGGCACTTTTCCAAACTGTATGTTCAAGTGAACCTACAATAAAACCTTTTCGGGATGCATTATTAAATATAATTCCAACCTCACCACTTGTGTTTTGAGCGATTGTATCTAATTTTTTAGAATTGTAACTGATGAACGCGTCATTATCATAAGGAACAAAAACCGTTTGCAGGTTTTCTATTTTATCGAAAGCTATTTTTCCTAAATCTAATGGCGCAATATAATTGGTTGCTACTTTTTGTCCGTTGCCTAAAACTTCTATTTGAGTTATAAAATAGTCCTTATTGTTATAAGTTAAAAAACTTTGGACTACTGTAGGCTTACTATTTTCTTTATAAGTAAGTGTATATTTTAGCCCTTTTCCTAAATCATCATTAATTGTTTCTTTCGCAAAAACAGCATCAGGATATGAACTTGCTGAAATTGTTTTTCCATTTACTACTACAGCAGCTTTTGCTTCGCTAAACACAATTACCCCGTGTTGAGTAACAGCAATTGTTTTCTGTTTTACATCATAAGTAATTACGCCGCTTTTGCCAAAAGTCATTTTAATATTTTTTTGTGCCAAAGCCGGAATGCAAAAAAATACCGTTAGTAAAACGGACATAAACAAGCTCTTTAGTAGGAAAGGATATTGTTTCATTAAATAAAAATTTAAGTTATTATACTATTCTATACTACAATGATACAAATTATAATTTAGTTACCAATAGTTGAGTGAAAAAAAATTCAACATCTGAGTTAAATAAGTACATATTAGAGTTGTTTCGCACAATTTTATACTTTGAATAAAAAGTTTTTTTTCACCATATAAGTTATATAAGTTCATATTAAAAATGGTTGTGTTCAGTTTTACTTGCATAAGTTTAATTAACAACTGATCATATTACAATCACTTATATGACATTCTACGCTTCAAAATACACAAAGCTTATATTTACTTATATAACTTATATGGTTAAAACAAACGCACAGCAACATTAAACTTACTTATAACTTATAAGATAAACGCGTTTTTTACACTTATTCTGAATAATATTTTTTGAAACGATGTTTATTTGAATTTTATTTAGAATTAATATAAATAAACTTTTATATTTGCCGCTTTCAGTGCAAAAAAGGTCTTTTTATTAAATTGCCTATATTGCTTTCTAAAAAGTGATTCTCTTATAATGAATAATAATTCCAGTTTCGAACTACATCTTTTTGAATCTTTCAAAGAAGGAGACGAAACTGCTTTCACTTATTTTTACGATAAATACTTTCGCAGAATCACCGCTTTTAGTGTTCAGTTTATTTATGATAAAGATGAAGCTGAAAATCTGGCGCAGGAAGCTCTTTTGTATTTGTGGCAAAACAAGGAAACTGTCGAATCGCTAAACGGTATACAATCTTTTTTATATACTTATGCCAAATCGAAATGCCTGAATATGATTCGGCATAATAAGGTAAAGGATAAATTCAAGAGTGAAGTTTTAAACCAAAAAGAAAGAGAACTGGATATCGAAATCTTAAATTCGGTGCAGTTTGATACTTTAGAATTAACCGAACTTGAACGTTTAATTCAGGAATCGATAAGCGATCTTCCGCCCAAAACCCGCGAAGTTTTTATAAAAAAGCGTTTCGAAAATAAAAAAAATGCAGAAATCGCCGAAGAAATGCAAGTAACCTTAAAAGCTGTAGAAGCCCATATGACAAAGGCTTTGAAGATTTTAAAAACAAAATTATCAGATTATCTGTTCTTAATCTTTATCCTTATTTGTAATAATTAAAAATAAAAGGTAGGGTATTTTATTTCTGAAGTGTACTTACTAAAACGAGAAGTTCAAAAACTTAAATATGACATCGGAAATCATTTATAAATACCTTTCGAACGAAGCTTCAGAACAAGAAGTTCAAATGCTGTTTGAATGGATTGATGCTTCGGAAGAAAATAAAAAGCATTTTATTACGCTAAAGAAAACCTGGGCGTTAACGGCACTTTCTGAAGATATTTCGACAGCATCAACTCCGGTAATTGCTATTCAGCCTAAAAAGAAAGTAATTCAGTATTTGAAATATGCTGCGGTATTTTTGGTTTTATTTGGTTTAGGAAAATTAGCTTTCGATTTTAATCAGAAAGCAAAATCTTCAAAAGAAATTGTTTTAGAATTAGCCAATGGCCGTTCTGAATATATTACAAAAGACAACCAAACGAAACTTGTAAATGACAAAGGCGATTTGATTGCGAAGAAATTTTCTAACCAAATTATTTATTTTGGAAAAGTTCAGGATCAGGAAGTGGTTTACAATACGCTAAAAGTGCCTTACGGGAAAAAGTTTAAACTTACCCTTTCTGACGGGACTGTTGTGAGTTTAAATTCAGGAACTACCTTAAAATATCCGGAGCAATTTGGCATTAACGGAAAAAGAAATGTATACCTAACCGGTGAAGCTTTTTTTGAAGTGGCCAAAGACAAACAGCATCCTTTTATTGTAAACGCCAATCAGGTTGATATTGAAGTTTTGGGAACGAAATTCAATGTAAGTGCTTATCCTGAAAACCCAACTGTAAATGGTACTTTGGTCGAAGGAAGCATTGAGATGTATGAAGCCGACAACAAACTAAATGCGGTTTTGCTTCAACCCAATCAAATGGCAACATGGAATAATAACTCCAAAAAAATTATAACAAAAGAAGTTGACCCAGGCTTTTATTCGGCATGGACAAAAGGTGAACTTGCTTTTAAAGATACCCCATTCTCTACTATCGCTAAAATAATTCAGCGTACCTACGACGTTGAAATTATCAATGAAAATGCTGTTTTGGCCAAACAGAATTTTACAGGAACGATTAAAATTAGCGAATCCAGTGTCGAAAATATTTTAGAACTTCTAAAACGTGACACGCCATTTAATTATTCCGTTAAAGGAAATACGATAACCATTACCAATCTTCCATAACTAAATAAACATGACTTTTACGATACACGATTTAAGGAAAATTCTATTTTTCCTAGCCTTGCTTTTATCCAGTTTTAAAGGTTTTTCTCAGAATAAAAACATCAGTTTACAGCTTAAAAACAAACCTATTAGTTTGATTATTAAAGCTATTGAAGAACAAACCGATTTTAGGATTATTTATAACGCCAGAAAAATTGATGCTGAGCAACTGGCAGATATTAATGTTCAGAATGTGAGTTTAGAAACTGCTCTAACGCAACTATTTGCCGGTAAAAATATTTCGTTTTACATCCAGAAAAAACAGGTTTTATTAACGAACGCTGCTCCTGCTCCATCAGCTGCGACATCTTCTGATGAAAAAGAAAGATTCATTAGTGGAACGGTTTATACTGCCAAAGACAAACAACCGCTTCCCGGCGCGACGATTCGCATAAAAGGAACAGGAATGGGCGCTATAACTGATTTTAATGGAAAATTTGTATATCAGTTAAAAGGAAACGACATCAACAATCTGGTGCTTGAAGTTGGATTTTTAGGAATGGAACCTCAATTACAAAAAGCAGATGACAAAAAGCAGTTTGTTTTTTATTTGAAAGAAGCTACAGACGAATTAAATCCTGTCGTAATTACGTCTTCCTATGGAACTACAAAACTAAAAGAAGAGATTGTAGGGAGTATTTCGACCTTATATGCAAAAGATATTGCTGTTGAGCAGGCTTCAGAAAGTATCGATAAAATGATTACAGGCCAAATCGCCGGTGTGATGGTTGAAAATACTTCCGGTGTTGGCGGTCCAGTAAAAATTAATATTCGCGGTCAGGGAACTTTACCGTCTTTGTCTGGTGCAAGAACCGGAACTTCGAGTCAGCCGCTTATTATTATAGACGGTGTCATCATGGGAGAAGAATACGGAATCGACAGTGCTTACTTTAGTGGAAACGGAGATTTTACTGAAAATTTTGGTAATCCGCTGATGAAAATTGCTCCGGAAAATATCGAAAGTATTTCGGTTCTTAAAGATGCGGCGGCTGTAGGTATTTATGGTGCTGACGGAGCTAATGGCGTTATTTTGATTACGACAAAAAAAGGAAAAAAAGGAAAAACACAATTTGGATTCTCTAACCAGCTTGGGATTTCATCGGCCATCAATCAGATTAAATATCTTAGCGGAGAGCAATATAACGAGCTTAGAAACGAATTTGTAAAAAATACTACTCCAAGTGCTGCCCTGACTCCATACAATGGTGTTAATACGGATTGGTTTGGTTTACTGAATCAATCAGGAATTTTCAATAAATATAATTTCAATGTTTCCGGCTCCACATCAAAAATCTCCTATCGCACCAACATTAGCTATACAAAAATTGATGAACCTCAAATGGGTAACAATACCAAACAATTGAATGCGGGAATTAATTTAGGTTACAACTCTGATAAACTGAATATTAGCTTAGTACTAAATCCAAGTTACATCGAGAAAACTGCACCAAATATTTTTTATTCTTTTGCTTACCTCCCTACTCTTTCACCTTATAATCCAGATGGATCATACTCGCTTTTAGGTGTTAGCGGTATGATGAGAGGAAACCCGCTGGCTGCGATCGAACAAAACAAAAATCAAGCAAAAACTTATGGCATCTTAGGTAGTTTAAGTCTTTCATATCAACTAAGTAATGCGATAAAATTCTCTACGCTTTTTGGTATGGATTACTCAGATAAAGATCAGGATCGTTATTTTTCGGCTGAAAATGAAAGCGGTCAGTTTCCCGGAACTTTTGTTTTAGACAATACTACTTACAGAAGATGGGGACGCCGACTTTTAAACCAGCGAAATGCCACTAAATGGAACTGGCAGGGACAAGCTTTGTTTAATAAACAGTTTACTGAAAATCATGCTATTGATGGTGTTGTTGGTTTTGAAATTTCTGAGGATAAAACGAATTTTGATTATCAGTCGGGAATTGGTTTTGTAAATCCCAATGTGATCAATCCAGTCTCTAATGCTTTAATAGATGATAACCCATTAACTACAGATGTAGATGAATCCAAAAATAATCAGACTATTGGAAGTGAAATTAGTTATAACTCAAGGGTGTCTTTATTTTCTCAGGTAAATTATAACTACAAAAAACGATATTATCTATTGGCCAATTTCCGTCGCGATCAAAGTTCTGTCTTTGGAGATGATACTGATGTGGCGAACAATGGCGGTCTTGGAGCAAGTTGGATTATTAGTAATGAAGACTTCCTGAATAATAATTCCTGGATTAACTTTTTAAAAATAAAAACAAGTTACGGTACAACAGGAAACTCAAGAATTGGTTCTTACCGTTCAAAAGGTTTATATAATTATATACAAAACAACTATAATGGCGGAACGGGCGCAACTCCGGGTTCTGCCCCAAACGGAAAGTTAAGCTGGGAAAAAAATACGAAGTTTAATGCCGGAATCGATTTTAATATTTTCAATCGTGTAGAGTTTTCTGTAGAGTATTATCGTGATGATAAAAGTGATCTCATTACTACCCGAAACATTCCGACTGAAACGGGTTACAGTTCGATGTTGCTAAATGCTGCAAGCATGTACAATCAGGGTTTTGAATTTCAGACGCGAATTAAGTGGATTACCAACAATAATTTTAAATGGACAACTTCTTTCAATATTTCTACAGTTGATAGTAAAGTAACTGATTTGAAAGGCTTAGGAAGCGAATTTTCTACAGCAGAACTTGCTTTGGCTCAAAAAATAGGCTACAGCACCACGACAGTTTGGGGAATAAAATGGGTTGGTGTTGATCCGGCTACAGGAAGAGATTTGGTTACTAAAAACGGACAGGTATATGATCTTAACACGTATAAATCTTTATTTACAATAGCGGACTGGGAACCCATTGGAGATACGCAGGCAAAAGCATACGGCGGATTCAATAATAGTTTTACTTTTTACAACAATTTAGTTTTATCCGTAAGAGGAGATTTTCAATTGGGCGGTGATTTTTTTGCTTCTGATGCTATAATCGACAAATATTCGAATACGTCAAACAGAAATCTTTCTGTAAATGCTGCTAATCACTGGAGAAATCCGGGAGATATCGTTCCGTATCCCGCGGTAACAATTGTTCCTGTTACGGCAAATTTAAGTAAATACGTTTATGATGCGACTTATGTACGATTAAGCAACGTTAATCTTAGTTATAATGTGCCAATAAAAAATATTTTCCTCGATACGCTTTCTGTTTTTGCAGATGCCACAAATGTATTGTATTGGTACAAAGAGAAAAGTCCGAAAGGAATGAACGGAATACGAGAGTTTAGTTATACTTATCCACAGGCAAGAACCATTTCGCTTGGTGTAAATGCAAAATTTTAAGACCATGAATTATTTAAAATACATCACAACAGCATTCCTTATTTTTTCATTGCAAAGCTGCAGTGATTTTCTGGAACAGGAACCGGGAACACAAACTTCTATAGATGAACTTCTGCAAAATAAGGAAGGTGTTTTAATTGCTTTAAAAGGGCTTTACCGCACTGTAGAAGGAACAGTAAGAGAAGAACGCTTTTCTGTTTATTCAGATTTACAAGGCGGAAACATCAAATTCACACCAAATTCTTCAGGAAGCAGCTTAGGACAAATTACACCGGGAGTTAATCTTAGAGAGGTATATTCTTTTGAAGATGTAGAAGAGACCAGTAATTTTGCATCATTTTACAGTGGTAATTACAGCATTATCAATCAGGCTAATTTAATTTTAGAATATACTCCCAATCTAAAAGATGCAACCGAAACCGAAAAAAATCAAATAAAAGCAGAAGCCTTAACCATTAGAGCGTATGCCCATTTTGTTTTATCACAGATTTATTGCCAGGATTACGGTTATACACCTGACGCTTCGCATTTAGGTATTGTCTATAATACCGAATCGATAAAATCAGGACTTAAATATCCAAAAAGAGAAACTCTGGCAAACACGTATTCCTTCATTATTAATGACTTAAAAACAGCGATCGATAATTATTCTGACACTGCTGCTATGCCGGGTCCTGTTTATTCTTACTTCAATAGAAATAATGCAAAAGCCTTATTGGCAAGAGTTTATTTGTATAAAAAAGACTGGACAAAAGCTTACGAAACTGCCAATGATGTAATTGAAAACTCCGGATTTAAATTAGTAAATTCTTCTGATTTGATAGCTCAATGGGCACAGCCTGATCTTCCTGTTTCTGAAGCTTTGCTAGAATTTTCAGTTCCAAAGGATTCAGAAAGCGCCGTATCAACATCAATGTCCAATTATTTTGGTGTTACTTCAACCACTTATGCCCATTATGTAGCTTCAAACGACCTCGTTGATCTTTACGAAAATAATGATTTAAGAAAACAATTATTTCTTACTGTAGATCTTCAGACTTTAGTAAATGGAGTTTTAACTTATGTTCCTTACAACTTTACCCGTAAATTTCAGGATAATGCAGGTTACGTGGCCTTTAGATTAAGTGAAATGTATTTGATTCGTGCCGAGGCTGCTCTTGAAAACAATCAGCCAGCCCTTGCAATGGCCGATATTAATACCATTCGCGCACGTGCTAATGCAACTTTATTATCTAATACCGCTAACCTCAAAGAAGATATCCTTTTAGAAAGAAGAAAAGAACTTTGTTTTGAAGGACATTTGTTCTTTGATCTAGTTCGCAACCATAAAGGAATTACAAGAAACGACGGTTGTATTTCGACAAATTGCAGTATGGTTTATCCGTCGCTAAAATTCGTATTACCTATACCACAATACAATATTAATCTTAATTCAAACTTACAACAAAATGAATCTTATTAAGATATTCAGCCTATTTACCATAGCATTGCTATTGGGTTCATGCTCAAAAGACGATTATAAATTGGGTTCAGGAGTAGATCCTTTTTTAAGGTTTAACTTTATGGTAAGCACTAGTAATGTTCCGTTGGAATATCCGGCAGTAAGCGCAATTATAGTTCCTCAGTCTACTTATAAAAATAGTTCAGTAAAAACTTTGAAAGTTCCGGTTGCCCTAACAGCCAACTCTTTAAAAGGTCCTGTAACTGCTACTTTTAGTGCAGTATCATCAAATGGCGACAACGAAAGTTTTACAGTAAATCCGGTCAATAAATTAGTATTTGAAGGAAGTAAGGTAACAGATACTATTTTTGTTTCTTTTGATAAAAGATGGACGGCCAATCAAAGCATTAATTTAAAATTGGAAACTGTATCTGATCCCGAAATTCATATTGGAAATTTAAATTCAACTTATCCTAATGATACCTTTAAGATCGATTTAGAAACCATTACAACCAATTATACTTTTCCGGTTAACCAATATTTAATAAAAGGAGAAATTGGTGAGACATTCGATTTTAAAGTAAATTTCCCTAACGGATTTTTTCCTTCGGAAATAGAAAATGCGTCAATTTTTAAATTTCAAAATGGTTTTGAATATTCGCTTACCCATGATGATTTTGGCGACAACAGAAATTCAATAACTTATCATTTTACGCTGTTGGAAGATATTCAAAATGACGATGCACGTTATGAATCAAAAATAACCTTAGTAAATATTCCAAATTACAATGCAACCGGAAGTATCAACTTAACAATTGTAAAACCAATAAAATCACCACGAGATTTACAGGCATATCCCGCATCAAAATTTACAGATCCTACGAATGCTTTTTATTTAACTTATGGTGAACACTGGTTTAACAACAATGGAAATTGCACATGGCAGACTTTTAATGCTTTAACCTTTCCTGTCGTGGTAACGAAGGACAATGAGAATGCAATACTTTACAGTGATAAAGGAACAGCAAATCCTAATGACGATGTGTACCACGATGCCTTTAAAATTGGATTTAATGTTGCTACCGGACCAAATACAGTAAACTCTTTTGGTTTAAAAAGATGGTTCTCAAACGAAAGCGGATCTGCTGCTATTTCTCCCGGATTTAATATTACTTCTGCTCTAGAATTTTTTCCGGAAAACGGAAACAGCAAAACGCAGGGAACCGTATTGGTGATTCCGCAGGATTTAACTATTGGATCCAGTGCATCAAATACTCACATTATTGCTATTTCAGGTGAGGGTACTTATAAGGAAATCAGTGCCGGTTTGTTTGAAATCTCATTTGAGTTAAAACTCACAAACGATAAACTATTTGGAGGAACCGTTACGACACAATACAGAATGTATAATAATAGAGTTTATCCAAAACCAACAGCTTTAAGTATCCCGTGTCCTAAGGAAGTTACGCTTTAGATTTTAGTCGCAGTCGCAGTCGCAGTCGCAGTCGCAGTCGCAGTCGCAGTCGCAGTCGCAGTCGCAGTCGCACTAACTTTGTCAAAGTTTAAAACTTTGACAAAGTTTTCTGAAAACGCAAACTGAGACTGAGACTGAAAACTGAGACTGAAAACTGAGACTTGAAATCTGAAACAAATCAAACAAAAACAAAAAATTGAAAAAACTAATCGTCCCTATCCTATTACTCCTGAGTTTAACGGCTTACAAAAGCGTTGAACAACCTGATTATATAGACATTCAGGAATTGAGAAAACTATATTCCAGCGGAGATGCTACGAAATGGCCCGCAGCGGAATTACACGAAAATGTCGATAAAGCTACATTTCAGGATATCGGCGTGCTTCCTGCTGTTCCGTATCCGGATTATAACCCATACTCAAAAGAAAAAGAAAGTCTGGGTAAAATATTATTTTTCGATCCCAGATTATCTCTCAGCGGACAAATTGCCTGCGCTTCCTGCCATAATCCAGAATTGGGCTGGACCGATAATTTAACACGTTCTTTTGGGCACGATCGCCAAACGGGGAAACGTAATTCGATGACGATTTTAAACTCGGCGTATGCCACATCCTTATTTTGGGACGGACGCGCAAAGAGTTTGGAAGATCAGGCACAATTCCCGATTGGAGATCCGCTTGAAATGAATGAAAAACTGACGATTGCCGTTGATAAAATCGCAAAAATAAAAGGTTACAATACTCTTTTTACTGATGCTTTTGGAGATAAAAAAGTTAATCTGCAAAGAATACAATATGCCATTGCAACTTTCGAAAGATCGATTAATAGCCCAAAAAGTAAATTTGATAATTTCATTAGCGGAAAATCTGAAGCCTATACAGATGCTCAGGTAAAAGGCCTGCATTTATTCAGAACCAAAGCGCAATGTATCAATTGCCATAATACGCCTTATTTCAGCGACAATCAGTTTCATAATGACGGTCAAACTTTATTCGGAACAAAAAATGAAGATTTCGGGCGCTATAATGTTACAAAAGATGTAAAAGACATTGGCAAATTTAGAACACCAACATTGCGTGAAGTGGCCAATACAAAACCCTGGATGCATCACGGACATTTCCCGACTTTACTGGATGTGGTGGAATTGTACAACTTAGGAAACCCTTCTCCTGTTCAGAAAAAATATCTGGGAACAGCAAGAGATTCATTAATTCCAAAAGCAGATCCTATGCTTAAAAAACTGAATTTAAACAAAGAAGAAATCAGCGATCTTTTGGCTTTTATAGAAACGTTGAGCACGCCAACACGAAGAATTATGACGCCAACAATGCCTAAGTAAAATGATTTGCAAATTGTCCCAAAATTCTCAAATCTACTAAGCCTGTTTCTTTTATGAAATGGGCTTTTTTTTATTTTAAACACATAGAAACATAGCTCAACTAAATGCAGAAAGACGTTTCACTACAAATAAATCTCATAGCACTTTGTGAAAAAATCATGATTTTCTAAAAGTATCTAAATTGCAGTTTTAAATCTATGTTTCCATGTGTTTAAAAAATTAGGCATTACAATAAGAGAAACTTTAATCATAATTTACTATCCTTTCATTGAAGTATAAAATAGCTTGTGAATCGCAATCCTTCCATCATTTCTTAAATTTGTTTGAAACGAAAGAAGCTTTTTCTTCTTATAAAAAATACCGCCATGAAGTTAGCACACATTCAAATTCAATCCAGCGATATACAACAAACTGCCACTTTTTATAAAGACATTCTTGAGCTGCATATTATAGAAAAAACCAAAGAATCGGTGAGCATTCAGGCGGGAGATTCTGTTTTGGAATTCGTTGAAAATCCTGAGTTTAAATCTATTTATCATTTTGCTTTTAATATTCCGGAAAACAAGTTAGACGAAGCCATTAATTGGTGTAAAA
The DNA here is from genome assembly GCF_046825355.2 of Flavobacterium sp. C3NV. NCBI lineage: Bacteria > Pseudomonadati > Bacteroidota > Flavobacteriia > Flavobacteriales > Flavobacteriaceae > Flavobacterium > Flavobacterium sp. C3NV. Next base: position 366,693 of record NZ_JBKQBJ020000001.1, read on the forward strand.
GCAAAGTAGATTTAATTTTTATTGAAGATCAAAAAGTCATTACCAATTTCGAAAACTGGAATGCCAATGCGGTTTATTTCTACGACAATAATGGCAATTTGTTAGAATTTATTGCCCGTCATGACCTTGATAATGCGCAAACAGAAGCATTCAGCTCAAAAGCTATTTTAAATATTAGTGAAATAGGAATCGTGAATGAAAATCCATTAGCATTAGGAAAACAATTGATCGCACAACACGGCTTAGAATTCTTTAGCAAAAATGCCAATAGCGAACTTTTTGCTGCCGTTGGTGATGATGAAGGTTTGCTGATTATGGTTAAACCAAATAGAAACTGGTATCCTACACAAACACCTTCTGAAAGTAATAAAATCGAAGTTAGAATTGAGAATAAAGGGAATAAAATAGAATTAAATTTTTAATAATGCGAAATATCTCTATTATTTCATGGAGTTTATTATTAATATTATAACTTCATTTTTTATATTTGTTGAGAAATAATTCTAAAAAGAATTACTTCTTTGACTCTTATTGAATAATTGAAGGCTCTTTTATGTCTAAGATTCCAAAAAAAAAAATTATTACATCTTCTCAAAATATACAAAGTATTATAGAAATACCTGCAGAATTTAAAGAAACAATATTTCCTGAAAGCTTTAGTAGTGACTGGTTTAAATTAAATCATGCTGATGATTTTGGGGTTAGTATTGTTAATGACAAACTACACGTTAAAAAAATTGAGAGAACAAATATATGTGAGCTTAAAATTGATACAGGTACACTTAAAGGTGTAAATAACGGAGAATGGGGAGGCCGATTGACCTTTATACCTAATGACACTTCTAAAAAAGAAATTACCGTTGCCGGAGGAAACATAATATCTATATTTCGTTTTAAAGATAAAATATATTTCATAGAAGGATTTGCGCACTTAACTTTCAGTTTTGGAGCAATGTATGAGTTAAATATAGTAGGGAAAAAATTTATAGAAAAAAAAGTTATTGATTTTATTGATGCCCCATCTGCTTTAACGATCTATGATGATAAAATTCTAATTGTAACTCGTAAAAAATTTTATATTATAAAAGGATACAGAAAGCGACTCATTTTAAAAAATGCTTTTTGGGAATGTTTATATCCAATCTCAGTAGTCGCAATTAATGATGAAAATGTTTTTATTGGTATGAGAGGTGGCATTGCAAAACTTAATTTAACTAATAAAGATTTATTTTTTTATACTAACTGTCTGTTATAATATATTAAGAAAGTATCTAACATAATTGTAGTGTTTTTTTTTAAAATCTTGTTAATCTTTTAAAAAGAGCCATTATATTTGTTAGTATATCATTAAATAAAAACAAAATGCCATTCGTTAGAATCAGCCTTCCCAAAAAGCTTTCATTAGAAACAAAAAATACTATTTCAGCATCTGTTCATGAATCTTTAATAGCCGAATTTAATATCCCAAAAGACGATTATTTTCATGTCATTGAAGAACTGGAATCGCATCAGATAAAATATCCTGAAACTTATCTTGGCATTTCACATTCTGAAGATATTATTTACGTGCAAATCACGGCAGGACAAGGAAGAACATTAGAACAAAAGAAAAAATTATACCATCAGATTGCGACACGAATTTCGACCTCAACCGAAATTTTGATCAATAATGTGATCATTGTTTTATTAGAAAATAATGGTTTAGAGAATTGGTCTTTTGGTAATGGAGAAGTTCAGGTACCAACGCATTTAAAGAAATAATTCTATAAATAAGAAAATCCCAATTCAAAATTAATGAATTGGGATTTTGTTTTATTTGAATGAATTAATTTAAAACTTCATCTTCTGAATCCTCACGGCATTTAAAATTGCCAGTAACGCTACTCCAACATCGGCAAAAACAGCTTCCCACATTGTGGCAAGTCCGCCGGCACCCAAAATCAGTACAAAAGCTTTTACGACAAAAGCCAGCGTGATATTTTGCCAGACGATTTTTTTGGTTTGTTTCCCTATATTGATCGCCATCGCAATCTTGCTTGGTTTATCGTCCTGAATCACAACATCGGCAGTTTCGATGGTGGCATCACTTCCTAAACCTCCCATGGCAATACCTACGGTACTTAACGCGATAACAGGCGCATCATTTACACCATCGCCCACAAAAGCAACGGTTTCGTTTTTGGCTTTAATCTCGTTTAGTTTGTCGACCTTGCCTTCCGGAAGTAAATCTCCAAAAGCATTTGTGATACCTAATTTATCTGCAACAAATTGTACAACATTGGTTTTATCTCCACTTAGCATGGTAACTTTAACGCCTAATGCTTTTAATTTGCTTACTGCTTCCTGCGCATCTTCTTTTATTTCATCGGCAATAGTCAAATATCCTGCAAACTTATTACCATATGCAATGGCAATCGTCGTATAAACAACCGAATTTGGATCAATATCATATGAAATGTTGAATTTATCCATCAATTTGAAATTCCCAACATGCAACTCTTTTCCGTTGATCTCGGCTTTTAAACCATGTCCCGAAATTTCTTCCACGTTTTTCAACTCGACTGAAGCATCAATCTGCCCTACATGATTGTGAATGGCCGTTGCGACGGGATGCGTGCTTTGGCTTTCGAGAACATTAACGAGTTTCAGAATCTCTTCTTTATCAAAACCTTCCTGAATAATAACTTCCTGAACTTTAAAAACACCTTCGGTCATGGTGCCGGTTTTATCCATTACCACATTCTGAATGGTTGAAATACTATCAAGAAAATTACTTCCTTTAAACAAAATTCCGTTTTTACTCGCCGCACCAATTCCGCCAAAATACCCTAACGGAATGCTAATTACCAAGGCACAAGGACATGAAATTACCAGAAATACCAAAGCTCTGTACAACCAATCACTAAAGACGTAATTGTCTACAAAAAACCATGGTAATACACAAATAGCAATCGCCAGATACACGACGATTGGCGTATAAATCTTGGCAAATTTCCTAATAAACAATTCCGCAGGCGCTTTTTTGGTCGTGGCATTTTGTACCATTTCCAGAATCTTAGACAATTTACTGTCCTTATAAGCCGTGGTTACTTTTACCAGTGCAATAGTGTTTCCGTTGATCATTCCGGCCAGAACTGTTTCACCTTTTACTTTGGTATCGGGCTTGCTTTCGCCTGTTAATGCCGCAGTATTAAACGAAGCAGTATCCGATAATAATTCGCCATCTAAACCTAATTTTTCTCCCGCTTTAAGCTGAATAATCGATCCTATCACAACATCGGCAGCTTTTACTTTTGTGGCAACATTATTTTCTAAAACATTGACTTCGTCAGGACGTTGATCCAGTAAACTTTTAATATTCGATTTCGCACGGCTTACCGCCAATCCCTGAAAGTTTTCTCCAATGGTATAAAACAACATTACAGCAACACCTTCAGGATATTCGCCAATGGCAAAAGCACCGATTGTTGCAATGCACATCAGGAAAAATTCCGAGAAAACGTCGCCTTTCATGATGCTTTCGTAAGCTTCTCTCAAAACCGGAAGTCCAACCGGTAAATAAGCCACGATATACCAGGCAATTCGAACATAACCCGTAAACCAGGTCTGCGGGAAATAATTGTCTAGCCCAATCCCGATAAGTAATAAAACAAACGAGATTATCGCTGGTAAAAATAGTTTAAACAAACCGCCCTCAGCATTATGTTCATGATCATGACCGTCTCTGTGATCGTGTCCGTCATTATCAGAATGAACGGGTTCATCATGTGAACAACAGCAGGTAGATTGTTTGGGTTTCTTTTTTGTTATTTTTTCTTCGGTATGTATATGTTCCATAAAATGAGTTTCAAGTTTTATTTGTTTCAAGTTTAAAGTTTTAAACTTTGTTTAAATATGTTCTAAATTTACGGATTTTGAGCCAATTGTCTATAGGTAGCGTTTTATTTTAATCTCGCAAAGACGCTGAGTCGCAAAGTTTTTTAAGTTTCTTTTGATTTTCTATATTAAAAATTAAAAAAATAATACAAGAAAACTTTGCGCCTTTGAGTCTTTGCGAGCAAATGCTGCACCAGCTAAAAAAACCTAGCATCTTAGTAACTTAGCCACTTAGCGTCTAAAAAAGTTAGTGACTATGCTCTCCCCCGCCTTTCATAGCCGAAAGCACATAAAAAGCACCTTTGGTCACAATCTTAGCTTCCTCATCAATCTTATCTACAAATTTTACTTCGGTAAAACCTAAATCTGTTGTTCCGGGAATTACTTCAATGGCTTTAAAATGAATTTCCTTCTCGTGCACGGCGCCTTTTTCCTCTTTTCCTTCTTCATGTTGATGATCGTCTTTATGATCCTCTTCCTGAACAAAAACAAAATACTTATCTGCATTTCGCACTACAGCATCTTTTGGCAATGCCGGCACGGTGGCATTTATGATATTGATATTGGCCGAAACATACATTCCCGGAATCAGTCCTTTTGCATCATCCAATTCTATTTTGGCATGAACGGCAACGGTTTTACTTTCGTTAGAAAATGATTTATTGATTCCGAATATCTTTCCTTTTATCGATTTGTTCGACTGATTTGTCAGTACAAAATCAATAACTTGTCCGATCGAAATAGAACCCAAATCTTTCTCGTACACATTCAGATCCAAATGCATCTGACTATTATCGACCACTTCAAATAATGTGATTCCGGTTTGTGCATACGCCCCTTTTGCAATTTTGATATTCCCCACATAACCGCTTATTGGCGCTACAATAGGTACCAGCGAAGTACTTCCCTTTGTACTTACATGCAAAGCATCTAATTTATTTTTTGCTGCCTGTGCTCTGGCTCTTTCTGCTGCCAATTTTGATTTTACTTCCTGAAAAACTTTCCTTGGGTTTACATTTTCATCGCTTAAGGTTTTCTGACGATTGTATTCTAATTGCAAGTATTCTATATTGGCTGTAGCCGAATGATAATCTTCCTGCATTTCGATCACTTCCAGATTCTGAATCGTCGCCAGAACTTTTCCTTTGTTGACATAAGTGCCTTCGAGAACAAAAATATCTTTCACGGTTCCTCCTATCAAAGTCGAAACTTCAGCAGAATTTTGCGGCGGAACTGTGGTATAACCGTTGGCTTTTATGACTTTATTTAAGTTTCTGTTTTCTACAAATCCTGTTTCAATCCCGACAGTTTTGTATTGAGATTCGTTTAAAGCTACTTCTGTTTGTGAACTTTCTTCTTCCTGGGGTTCTTCTGTTTTCTTCTCATTGCAGCTTACTATTATAACCGCAAGGCACGCAAAGACAGAAAAGCGCAAGGCACGCAAGGAAATTAAACTTTGCGACCTTTGCGATAAAACTTTGCTCCCGATAGCTATCGGGATTGCGGTTAAGTTTTTAACTATATTTTTCATTTTAATTATTTTTAAGAGATGGAAATTGAAGTTCGATAGCACTTTGATTAAAAGTATGGGTTGCTTCTGTATATTGCTTTTTAATATCAATTGCCTGATTCAAAAAACTGATGTACGCCCAATAACTCATATCGCCATTGGCATAACTTTTTTGTGCCGTATTGATGATCTGATCAGCATATTGCAATCCTTCTTTTTGATAATAATCTAATGCTTTTTGCTGTTTCTTGAAATTATTTTCTAATTCTTGTCGTTGCAAATTCAGCGTTAATTTATTTTTATCTAAAGCCAATTGCGATTGCGAAATACTAATGGATGCAGCCTGGGCTCTGGCCGTATTCACGCCTCCAAACAACGGAATTTGCAATCCGGCTGTAAATCCCTGATACAACGATTTGGTATCAATGGTTTGAGCAAAATAACCCACTCCTATTTTCGGAATTCGCATCGCTTTATACGTATTGGCTTCTTTTTGAGAAACCGAAATCTGCTGTTGGTAATAATCGGTTATTAGACCTTCTGCTTTCGAATTTCCTTCTTCTTTCAGCATCGTATATTGCAACGCTGTTTTGTCATCGGGAACTATGTTTTCATCGGTCTGAACAAAAAATTGCAGCTGCTTTTGGTAAATCGCCAAATCATATTCTAATTGTGCTTTTTGTGTTTCGATCTCTTTTACTTTCGCTTTAGCGCTAATAACTTCAATATTTCCGCTTTCTCCGGTTTGAAAACGGAGTTCTGCATTCTTTAAGAATTTGGTATAAATATCATTCAGTTCCGAATTCAATTTCTGAATCGAAACGCCATACAAATACTGATAATAGGCCAACGTAACGGCTTTTTCAATTTCGTAAGCAGATAAAGCTTTTCTTTTTTCGGCCAGTTTTACCAATTCTTCCTGCAATTGACGATTGGCTTTTGTGATACTTCCCATTGGAAAAAACTGCTGAACCGAAACGTTGTGGTCGTAATCAGCGCTGTTGAATTGCCCGCCTTGATATTGTACTTGCAATGGCTCGGGCTGAAATGCTGTTTTCTTTAGAACGGTTTGCCTTTCTATTTCTTTATCGGCTATTTTTAAGTCGATGTTGTTTGATTTTGCGAGTTCTATGGCTTTTTCTAAGCTGATTTTTTCTTGTGCTGATATATGCGTGGTGGCTAATAGTAATGCAATTAACCGCAATCCCGATAGCCATCGGGAGCAAAGGTTTTTCGCAAAGTTAGCAAAGGGGTTTGCGATTATTTTATATATTGAATTCATGTTTTTTGATCTTTTAATTTTCATTGCGTTCTTCGCGTAAATCTTCGCGCTCTTTGCGGTTAAACTTCTCCAGCATTAAATACAAAATCGGTAAAACGATCAGCGTCAATAATGTGGCAGAGAACAATCCTCCAATAACCACAGTTGCCAAAGGTTTTTGAACCTCTGCTCCTCCACTCGTTGACAATGCCATTGGTAAAAATCCTAAAGAGGCTACGGCTGCTGTCATTAGAACGGGACGTAATCTGGTTTTGGTTCCAATTAAAACTCTTTGTAACGGATCTGTTATTCCTTCTTTTTTAAGCTGATTGAAATACGATATCAATACAATTCCGTTTAGTACCGCGATTCCAAATAAGGCAATAAAACCAATTCCTGCCGAAATACTAAACGGCATTCCGCGCATCCAGAGGGCAAAAACACCACCAATTGCAGATAACGGAATGGCGGTAAAAATTAATCCTGCCTGCTTGAAACTTTTAAAGGTGAAATAAAGCAATACTAATATTAATCCTAAAGCGATTGGCAAAGCGATCGAAAGTCGCTTGGTAGCTTCTATTAAATTCTCGAACTGTCCGCCGTAGGTTACGTAATAACCCGCAGGAAGTTTAAAGTTTTTATCCAGCTTTTGCTGAATTTCCTCAACTACACTTTTTATGTCTCGGCCACGAACGTTTAATCCAACGGTAATTCTGCGTTTTCCGTCTTCACGAACTACTTGCACAGGACCTTGCTCATAATCGACTGTTGCCACTTGAGAAAGCGGTACTTGCTGTCCGTTTGGTAACGGAATAAACAAATTACTCACATCGGTAATATCGGCGCGATTGTCCTGATTCATTCTCACTACGACATCAAATCTCTTGCTTTCATCGTAAATTTTTCCAGCACTTTCTCCCGCAAATGACGAACGGATAATTCTGTTGATATCTGAAATATTCAGTCCGTATAAAGCGATTTTATTATAATCGTATTTGATCGTAATTTGAGGTAAACCCGTTACTTTATCGGCTTTTAAATCTCCAATTCCTTCAATGCTTTTTATCTTCGAAATTAACTCGGCAGCTTTAGCGTCCAGAATTTCCAGATCATCACCAAAAATTTTGATGGCAATATCGCTTCGGCTTCCGGTCATTAATTCGTTGAAACGCATTTGTATAGGTTGCGAAATCTCAATATTGGCACCCGGAATGACTTCCATTTCTTCTTTCATGGCATTGGCCAATTCTTCCCAATTGTGATATTTTCGTCCCCATTCTTTTTTGTCTTTTAGAACAATAATCAAATCCCCGCTTTCAATAGGCATTGGATCTGTAGGGATTTCTCCGCTTCCTATTTTGGTTACGATCGTTTTGATCTCCGGAAATTTCGCTTTTAATATTTGCTCGTATTTTGTGGTCGTTTCTACCATCTGCGTAAGGGAACTTCCGGTCATAATGGTGGCATTTATAGCCAAATCGCCTTCTTCGATCGTCGGGATAAATTCTCCTCCCATACTATTAAAGACAATTAATCCAAAGGCAAATAAACCAACTGATATTCCCAGAACAATCTTTTTAAATTGAAGTGCTTTTTCTAATAATGGCGTATAAAAGGCCTCTAAACGAGCCATCATTCTGTCGCTGAAGTTTTCTTTATGTTCTGTGTTTTTAGATAAGAATAAGGCGCTCATCATGGGCACATAAGTCAACGAAAGGATAAAGGCTCCGGCAACTGCAAAACCAACGGTCATTGCCATAGGTTTGAACATTTTTCCTTCGGTGCCTATCAAAGCGAGGATTGGCAGATAAACGATCAGAATGATGATTTCTCCAAAGGCCGCACTATTTCTGATTTTCGAAGCCGAATTATAGACTTCGACATCCATTTCGCTTTGCGATAATTGTTTTTTTCGTTTCAGTTGCTGCAAATGATGCATCGTAGCTTCGACAATAATAACGGCTCCGTCGACAATGATTCCAAAGTCGATAGCTCCCAAACTCATTAAGTTTCCGCTTACGCCAAAGGCATTCATTAATATAATAGCAAAAAGCATTGCTAACGGAATTACCGAAGCCACGATTAAACCCGCACGAAGATTACCAAGAAATAAAATCAGGACAAAAATCACGATCAAAGCTCCTTCTAGTAAGTTTTTTGTCACTGTTCCTATTGCATTATCAACTAGTTTTCCTCTGTCAATAAAAGCTTCGGCAACAACGCCTTCGGGTAAACTTTTATTAATCTGAATCATTCTTTCTTTGATTCGATCTACAACGGCGCTGGAGTTTTCGCCTTTTAACATCAAAACCATTCCGGAAACAATTTCTCCTTTTCCGTCTTTCGTTGATGCTCCGTAACGCAATGCAACGCCTTCGCGGACTTCGGCAACATCGCGGACTAAAACGGGAGAACCATTTCGGTTTTTTACTACCACATTTCCAAGATCATTTGTTCCCTTTGCCATTCCGACACCGCGAATAAAATAGGCTAATTGGTCTTTTTCGATATAAGCACCTCCGGTATTTTGGTTGTTTTTTTCAAGTGCATCAAAAATCTCTGTAATCGTAACGCCCAGACTATTTAAGGTATTTGGGTTTACGGCAATTTCGTATTGCTTTAATTTTCCTCCCCAGGTACTGACATCTGCAACGCCTTTCACGCCTTGCAATTGCGGAATAATAATCCAGTCCTGAATGGTTCTTAGTTTTACCGCATCGTATTTGTTTTCGTAGCCTTTTTTGGCATACACATCGTATTGGTAAATTTCGCCTAAACCTGTGGTAATAGGCGCTAATTCAGGAGAACCTGCATAATCGGGAATGTTTTCTTCGGCTTGTTTTAAGCGTTGAAATATTTGTTCCCTTGCCCAGTAAATATCGACATCGTCTTCGAAAACAACGGTAACAACCGATAATCCGAAACGGGAAATACTGCGGAGTTCTATAATATCCGGAACTGTTTTTACCGCTTGCTCGAGCGGATAAGTGATTAATTGTTCGACTTCCTGACTGGCCAAAGTAGGCGCCGTTGTAATGATTTGCACCTGATTATTGGTAATATCCGGCAAAGCATCCAGTGGTAAGTGTTTGAGCGAATAGCTTCCCCAAGCTATTAATACAAGGGTAAATAGCAGTATAACGAACTTATTCTTTATACTGAATTGTATAATTTTATCTAACATTTTAAGGGTATAATGACGTGAGAAATTAGACAAAGTTTTGCCTATTACTTCTGTGGAAAATCCACAACTCTCTAACCTGAACTTAATCAGGCAATCATTATGCTATTTGAGGGGGTTGCCAAATACTTCCGAAGAAATTGGAAGCAAAAACAGAATTGTAGTTGGGTAATGGTATCGAAATGATAGTATGCTGTACAGGAAATTCAAAAGTTACAGCAGTCTGATAACTTAAAACCTGCGCGCCACAACAGTTACAGGCGCAAAACGGAGAACATAAATCATTGTCTTTATCGTGGGTATGATTCGCTTCTGATGAAAATTGTGCGGTTTTATGAGCAGCACTATTTACTTCCATATCTGCACAAGGCATATTGGAAAGCGCCATTAAATAAATCGACAATATGATTGTTATCCATTTCACAACACAAAAGTAACATTTATTTCTATTATAAAAATCTAAATGTTTGAAAATGATGTTTGTAAAAAAGACAAACTTTGTGAAAATTCATTCAAAAAAAATAATCACTTTCTTAAAAAATATTATAACTGGTAAGAAATTTTATTTAACTTTAACAATAATTAACATATAATTTCAGTTCATCTCTTTAAAACCTAATTTCTTATTCGCCTACAATACAAAAAGATAAGCCAAAATCCCTCGAGAATACATTAGTACCTATTTATTTTACGCAGTTCTATTAATTAACATTTATAAAACCGAAATCAATGAAATATAATACACTACTATCAGCCTTTTTATTATTCTTTAGCATACAAATTTTTGGACAAGTCTACACCGATAAAATCGTAGGAGAAAAAAATCAGGAACTAAAAGACAGTCTCTCTACTATAAAATATCCTTATGCCTTACCTATTTGGGGAGAAAAAGTAGCACAAAAAGGATACAATCTACCCTATTCTGCCGGACTTTCGATAAATTACTTTTGGCAGGATTCTGAAATCAACATTACAGACTTACAGGTAGGTTTTAATAATGGTCCTTTATATAATTTAGACGAAATTGTTCGTTTTGATAAATCTTCTGTCGAAGTTGGCGCCCTTACCATTAGACCTGATATCTGGCTGCTTCCGTTTTTAAATGTCTACGGAATTTTTGGAAAATCAAATCCAACTACTAAAATAAACGCGGGAATATGGATTCCTGATGCCGATAATAACTGGTCGCAAGTAGCGAGTTTTAATACCAAAGCCAATTTTAGTGCTACCACATTTGGATTAGGGTTAACCCCAACTATTGGTATTGGCGGTGGCTGGCTGGCTCTGGATATGAATATGTCCTGGAGCGATGTTAGTGCGCTGGACAAACCTGCTTTTTCTTATATTTTTGGGCCAAGGCTGGGAAAAACTTTTAAACTTCGTAAACCCGAAAGAAATATTGCGGTTTGGGTAGGTGGTTTTAGAGTTCATATTGAAGGAAATACTCAGGGAAATATTGCTTTATCTGATGTTTTAAATCTGGATGGTGCTCAGCAAAAAGTAGATGACGGCTTGACAAAAGTATCTGAAAACCAATCAAAAGTAGATACCTGGTGGGACGGATTGACGGCAACTCAGCAAAAAAATCCGGCAAATATTGCCAAGCACGATACGGCGAACAGGGCATTACAATCAGCAGGGAATTTTTTAAATACTCTTGATGGAGCTTTGAGTACTGCCGAATCATCCACAGTACAATATTCTTTGCATAAAGCGCCAAAGGATATGTGGAATTTTATTGTAGGATCTCAATTTCAGTACAATAAACATATTATGTTTCGTGTAGAAGCTGGTTTTTTAGGAACCCGTACACAGGTTTTAGGTGGTCTTCAGTATCGTTTTGGACTTTAAACCCAATTATATGAAAAAAGGTTTATTACTTCTTATCGTTTTCTTTAGCGTTACATCTGGACATTCGCAAGTTTTAATTTCCTTGATTTTTGGAGATAAATTAAATTCTCCTTTCCTGGAATTTGGACTCGAAGGTGGCGTGAATTTTTCTGATATTTCGGGTCTTGAATCTTCGGGAACTAATGCGGGTTTTAATCTTGGTTTTTATTTTGACATTCGATCTAAACAAAACCCTGCCTGGATGATCAATACGGGAGTAATTGTAAAATCGCCTATGGGTGCGCACTCAATTCCGGTTTATTCTTTAAACGATGTAAATCTGGATAATACTTTTGCAGGCGGAAGTGTGAATCGTGAAATCAGGTATTTTAATGTTCCTATTTTAATTAAGTATCAGTTTAAAAATAGAATATATCTTAAAACCGGACCTCAGTTTGGTTTATTGGCTAAAGCTTTTGATGAATTTAAACAAGAAGTTGATAAGGATGATGTGATTTACAAAAAGAATATCCGCGATCAGATACGGGTTATTGATGCTGGTGTGGCATTTGGTGCGGGTTATCATATGAATGTGGGTAACGGCTTAAACGTTACGGTGCAATACTATTATGGTCTGGTTCCTGTAATGAAAGGTGACGGACCAAATGTTTACAACAGATCTTTGTATCTAACGGCTGGAATACCAATAGGTAAAGGTAAAGCAGCACAAAGAAGGGCCGAAAAAGAAGCGGAATTGAATAAAGTTGTTCTTCCGGAAGATGAGGAAGTAAAACCTAAAAAATAGTGGTTAAATCAAGGTCTAAAATACTGCACGCTAAATTTATTCTTACTACCAACATTTAGTGCCTAAAGGCGCATGCCAACTCTTTGATTGAGATTATTAAGTATTTATAGAACGTAATAATTCTAATATTTCCTGATTGTCTAAAACAAAATTAGGACTGGTGTTTAAAATGGCATTATGAGGCATAAAAGGCATCTCTGCCACTGTTGGGTTTTGTACGACAATGGTTCCTCCTGCGGCTTTAATGGCTTTTAAACCAAAAGTTCCATCTGTATTAGAACCAGACAATAAAATTCCGACTAAAGTTTCTCCATATATTTCTGAGGCGGATTCAAACGAAACATCGATACTTGGACGGCTATAATTGATTTTTTCTGATATATCTAATGAAAGTGTATCATTTCTTTCGAATAATAAATGATAATTAGATGGTGCAACATAGATGTAACCTGGTACAAGAGGCACTTTATCCTCTACTATCTTAACGGTAATATTAGATTTCAGGGCAATTAATTCCTCTAAAGTCTGATCGTCTGTGCTTTTTCTGTGCAAAACAATTACAACAGCAAAACCATTTAATTGGGATAAATCAGGCAGAATTTGCATTAAAGCGTTTAAACTTCCTGCAGATCCGCCTATGATAACTACTTTACAGCCTGATATTATTTTATTTTCCTCCATATTTTTTCTTTATCCAACTGTTTGTATTTACTCATAGGAATAGAATATTTTATGGTTTCTTTGGTTCCAAGGGCTAAGAAACCTAAAACAGACAGACTTTCATCAAATAAATTAATAACTCTTTTTTGAAGATCGTTATCAAAATAAATTAAAACATTACGGCATAAAATAAGATCAAACTCATTAAATGAAGTATCTGAAACTAAATTATGCTGCGAGAAAACCATTTTTTCGGCCAGTTCTTCATTAAACTTGGCGATACCGTAATTGGCGATGTAATAATTAGAAAAATCTTCCTGCCCGCCTGCATCGCGATAGTTTTCTGAATATTCTTTCATCATTCGTAAAGGAAAAATTCCTTTTTTGGCCGTTTCTAAAACGGTAGCATTAATGTCTGTTGCATAAATTAAGGATTTATGCAGCAAGCCGGCTTCTTTTAGCATAATAGCCATCGAATAGACTTCTTCGCCTGTAGAACAGCCCGCATGCCATAATCTTATAAAAGGTTTTGTACCTAATAAGGGCAATATTTCATTTCGAACAACGGCATAAAAAGAGGGATCGCGAAACATCTCGGTAACATTTACCGTGATTTCGTCGACCATGTGTTTATAATATTCAGGATCGTAACGAACCCTGGAAAGAAATTCATGAAAATGTGCAAATCCGTCAAGATGAATTAGTCTGTTTACACGCCTTTTTAGAGAAGCGCGCGAGTAACTACTAAAGTCAAAACCATAATATTCATATATTTCATTAATAAGCGTTTCTAACTCAATATCCTCAATCATATTCCATTAAATTTTGCCTAAAATAAGCAGTAATTTATCCACATCTACCGGTTTCGAGATGTATGCATCTGCCCCAGCCTCCAGACATTTTTCTTTATCGCCTACCATTGCCTGCGCTGTTACTGCAACAACAAACGTTGATCTCCTGCCAGGCAATGCTTTTATTAACGGAATAGCATCATAGCCATCCATTTCAGGCATCATCATATCGATCAGGACAGCATCGATGTGCTCATCAGTACTCAATAATTTTAATGCTTCTTCAGCACTTAGACAAGACAAACAATCAAATGATTTTGCACGTAAAGTGTGTTCTAAAGCAAAAATATTTCTAGAGTCATCATCAATAATTAAGAGTCTTTTTTTATTCATTTCGTCCACTTTTTATTTGGTTTATTTTTTTGTAACGAATTATTTTTTAAGTTTTTTATTTCAAAGATTAAAACGTTTTTGTTTCACGAAGATTTTACAGATTAAAGCAGATTTAATTTTAGATTTTTATTAAATTAATCTGTGCACATCTGCTTGAATCTTTTTAAATCTGCGTGAAATTAGCATCAAATAATCTGCCTGAATTATTTTAATCTTTGGCTAACTTTTTCTTTGTAATCTATTTATATCTTATCATACAGCCACACTCGCAATAACGAAAGTAACTGATCGATATCGACCGGTTTGGTAATATAATCTGATGCGCCTGCTTTGATACATTTTTCTCTGTCGCCTGTCATTGCTTTTGCTGTAACAGCAATAAGTGGCAAATTAAGGAATTTAGGCATGCTGCGAATTTTTTCGGCTGTTTCGTAACCGTCCATATTAGGCATCATCATATCCAGTAAAACAATATCAGTATCGTCGTTTTCTTCCAGGATTTTGATGGCTTCTTTACCATCAAAAGCAGTAATCACATTCATTTTAAAAACTTCTAAGGCTTTTGTCAACGAATAAATATTACGAACATCATCATCTACAATTAATACCTTTTTATCGTGCAGGATATTATTTAGTAAATTTAGCTTTTTATAGCTTTCTTTATTGTCTTTTCCTTCTTTTTTATCTTCTACCAAGTGCAGAAATAAAGAAACTTCATCTAACATTCTTTGGTACGAATGGGCTGTTTTTACAATAATCGAATCGGCGTATTTTTTAATTTTTACTTCTTCTTTCATCGATAAACTTTTTCCCGTAAAAACAATTACCGGCAAGTTTTCTAATCCCGGAGATTTCTTTACTCCATCAAGAATTTGATAAGCGTGTTTGTCCGGAATTCCCATATCAAGAATCACACAATCTACTTCTGTTTTATTCAGGGCTTCTAATCCTTGCGAAACTTCACTTTTTATTTCTGAATTAATATTATAGGTTTCCAGGAAATAAGCCAGCGCTTTAGCGTGTTTTGGATTATCCTCGATAATTAAAACTTTTTGAGCTTCTTTATTAATGATATGTTCGATTCGTAAAAACACATCCGGAATTTTCTCGAAAGCCACCGGTTTGTCTAAGAAATCTACAGCTCCTTTTAGCAAACTTTCCTGTTTTAATTTGTGCGATGACATAATATGAACCGGAATATGTTTGGTTGCCGAATGATTTTTTAATTCTTCTAAAACTTCCCAACCGCTTTTTATAGGTAATTCGATATCTAATAAAACACCAACCGGATTGTAAAGCAATGCAAAATTTAAAGCATAATCGCCTCGCACAGAAACAACTCCTTTATATCCTTTTTTTCTGGTGAAAGTTAAAAGCGATTTGGCAAAATTAATATCGTCTTCTACAATCATAATTACCTTATCGCCAGGCAAAATTGAATCTCTGTCGTCTTCAATTTCGGCAGGAATAGTTTCGCTTATGTATTTTTTCTTTGGCGGCGTTACTTCATCCGGTTCAACTTCTGTAAATTCTGTTGGCGGAATCTTCTCTACATTAATTTTATGAACAGCAGTTCCAAAAACCGGCAGACATAACGTAAACGAACTTCCTTCGTTCTCCTTACTATGCAATATAATTTCTCCACGAAGCAGTTTCGCCAATTCACGGCTAATCGACAATCCTAAACCAGTTCCGCCATATTTACGTTTGGTAGAACCATCGGCTTGCTGAAAAGCTTCGAAAATTAAAGGCTGTTTCTCTAACGGAATTCCGATTCCGGTATCTTTTACAATAAAACAAATGATTTTATCGTCGTCGGTATTGATTTTAATTTCTAAACTAACCGTTCCTTTTTCGGTAAATTTAATCGCATTCGAAATCAGGTTTTTCAAAATTTGCTCTAAACGCATTTTGTCTGTCTTGATAACAATTGGTGCATCTTTAGAGATAATTTCAAACTTAATTCCTTTTTCTTTTGCCACCTGATTAAACAAGTTCCATAAAGTATCTGTGATTTCTTTGGTCGAAACATCCAGGAATTCAAGCTCCATTTTACCGGCTTCAATTTTAGACAAATCAAGAATTTCATCAATCAATCCTAACAAACTATTTCCAGAACTCTGGATTACTTTGGCAAACTCAATTTCTTCTTCGACCATGCTTTTGTTATTGTTTTCAGATAACAAACGGCTTAAAAGTAAAATAGAGTTTAAAGGTGTTCTTAATTCGTGCGACATATTCGCCAAAAACTCTGACTTATAACGAGTAGTAAGTTCTAAAGCTTCAGATTTTTTCTGAATTTCATTGTTTTTTTCTTCTAATAAAACACTTCTTTCAGACAATTCTTCGTTCGTTTGCTCTAATTCTTCCTGTTGTACACGCAACTCTTCTTCAGAAGCCTGAAGTTTTTCTGTTTGCGCTTCCAACTCAGCATTAATAGCTTCAAGTTCGCTATGCTGTACCTGAAGTTCTTCTGACTGAGATTTGGTTTCTTCCAGCAATTCCATCACTCGTTTTCTGTTTTGAGTCGATTTAATGGCAATGCCTATGTTGTTTGAAACACTTTTTAGAAATTCTAAATGCAGTTCCGAAAATCCGTAAATACTCGCCAATTCTATTGCACCTTCGATTCTGCTATCCAATAACGGAACGGCTACAATATGGGTTGGTTTTATTTGCCCCAAAGCATAATTAATCTGGATATCATCCGGAGATAAAGATTTTAATTCCAGAATTTTTCCTGAAACAATGGCCTGACCAATTAACCCTTCTCCTTTTTGAATGCGCTCACGATTTTTACCCGGTATATAGCTATAACCACCGGCAACAAAAAGTTCATTATCTTCTAAAACATACAAAACCCCTGCGCTGCTATTGGTATATTGGCACACAAATTCGATAACATCTTTTGATAATTTTGCTAACGTTTTATCACCCAGCATCACATTATTAAGATTTGCAATACCAGTTTGAAGCCATTCTTTTTGAGATAATAAATCGAAAGAACTTTTTAAGGAAACTCCCATACTATTTAGAGATTCTCCAACACTTCCTAAAGCGTCAGCCTTGTTATCATCTACCCTGATATCATAATTTCCGTTCGAAATATTACTGGCAATAGAACTTATGGCTTCGATTCTTTGAGCCGTTTCGCGGTCTTTTTTCTCTAATTCATTTTGAAGTATAGCACGTTCGTTGAAATCTTTCAAAATTCTGATCAGAAAGACAATCGAAATTACGAAAGCTATTATAAAAGCCACAATAATCAGGACAATACTATAAGTACCGTAACGTTCTGAATTTTCATTACGTTCTTTTAAAAGATTTTGTTCTGTAGATTCTACCTTTTTAATATGCGTACGCAAATCACTCATCATATTTCGACCTTCGGTAAGATCGAATGTAGCGGAGTTTTTTCCGAGACGTTTTTTTACAATTTGATTGTTCAGGTATTTAAAAAAATTGCTGCGAAGCGTTTGCAATTCTTTTAATTGTGACTGTTGCGATGGGTTATCGACAGTAAGTTCGCTTACTTTTTCAAAAAAAGTATTCGATTTTGCTTCGGCATCATTATATCTTTCTACAAATTGTTCATCACCTGTAATTAAATAACCGCGCATACTAGTTTGCGCTTCTGTAATTACAGCCGAACCTTCGTTAAGGTTATAAATCACTTCCTGAGTATGATTGACCCAAAAATTACTGTTTAATAAACTTTTAATACTAAGAAACGACGCCGTGGAACTGACCATTAGCACCAATAATGATACTAATGAACTGATTAACAAATTTCTTTTAAAATTACTCTTCATGTTTTTTGGTTATATTTATTGGTATTTTAAAGGGAAAATATATTTTTTGTTTACTCGTATTTTAGAGGCAGGATAATAATAAAGCTTGCGCCCTGTCCTACCTGACTTTTTGCTGTAATTAATCCGTTGTGTTTTTCGATGATTTTTTTGGCAATTGCCAATCCAATTCCGGTTCCTTCATACGACTGGCGATCGTTTAAACTCTGGAAAATAATAAATATCCTGTCGAGATAAATTTCATCAAAACCAATTCCGTTATCTTTTACTGTAATTCTGCAAAATTTCCCTTCCGGGGAAGTTGGACTATCAAACGATTTATCAGAAATGATTTCCGAAGTAATTTCGATTAAGGGATGTTGCGAATTTCCCGAGAATTTTAAGGCATTCCCGATCAAATTCTGAAAAACCTGTCTTAGTTGACTCGGAATACTATCTATCGTAGGAAGTTCATTCGATTTTATAGTAGCATTTTTTCTTTCGATCAAATAATCAAAATCAGATAAAACTTCCTGCAGTACCACATTCAAATCTGTTACTTCGGGTTTTACCTGCGATGATAATCTCGAGTAAGCCAGTAAATCTGTAATTAAAGTCTGCATTCTTTCAGCCGATTTTATCGTACGATTTACATAATCAACAGCTTTTGCATCATCGGCCAGATAAAGTTCCTTGATGATTTTTATAAAGATCTGGATCTTTCGTATGGGTTCATTTAAATCGTGCGAAACTACCCAGGAAAATTGTTGGAGTTCGTGATTTTTCATCTCTAATTCTTCGTTTTTTAAAACCAGTTCCTTGGTTCTTTCTGCGATCTTAATTTCGAGATTATCCTGAGCTTCTTTTCTTATGATAATTTCTTTAGAAAGAAGTTCTTTTATACCTTTTAATTCTCTTTGCTGTTCGTATAATTTCAAAAAGGTTTTTACTTTCAAAATCAGCAAATCACTGTCGACAGGTTTGGTAATATATTCGACAGCACCGGTTTCATATCCTTTAAAAATATACTTTTTTTCGATATTAAGCGCCGATAGAAAAATAACAGGAATGTCTTTGGTTCGTTTATTACCCGAGAGAATTTTTACGACTTCAAAACCGTCAAGTCCCGGCATCTGAACATCCATGATAATCAGGCAGTAATCTGTTTTTAAAATCTTCTTCAGGGCTTCTTCACCAGATTCGGCAGTATCCACATCAATATCATGTAGCTCTAATGTTTTCTTCAAGGCAATAATATTTGCCTTTATATCGTCAACGATTAATACCATACTGGTTGGGGGAGTAAAGTTCTATGAATTAAAAAATTGTTTTTAGTTTAAAATATCATTGAAAAATGCCATTAAAAATAGCTGATCCTACTTTTAGATAACGTTAGTCAAACCTTCAAATTTATAAAAAAAAAGGAAACTGATCTTTTATTGAGAATTTAATTCGTTACATAATTCCCATGTTCAATATTCAAATTATATAAGGTTTTTTTATTGCGATAATCTTAAATTTCTTTCAGTTAATGCATTGAATTATCATTAACTATTTTAGAGTCAGATTAATTGCTTTAAAATTACAAGTTATGAAAAAGACGAAAACATTTCCCGAACAAAAACAAAACCTTCCGGGCAACGAACATCTAATGCATCCGGAACCTGAAGTAATAAGAGAAAACTATGTTGGAAGCGGAAAACTTTTAGGAAAAGTAGCTTTTATAACCGGAGGCGATAGCGGTATTGGACGAAGTGTTGCCGTACATTTTGCCAGAGAAGGTGCAAATATTGCGATTGTTTACCTTAAAGAAGACAAAGATGCCAAAGATACAAAGGCCTTAATTGAAAAAGAAGGTCGCGAATGCCTGATTATTAGCGGAGATTTGAAGGATGAGAAATTTTGTAAAAGTGCTGTAAAGAAATGCCATACGCACTTTAAAAAATTAAACATTGTGGTGAATAATGCCGCAGTACAATTCCCTCAAACCGAATTGGAAGATATAACCGCCGCACAACTTCATAAAACATTCGAAACCAATATTTACCCTTATTTTTATATTACAAAAGCCGCGCTTCCATTTTTAGAAGAAGGCGATACCATAATCAATACAAGTTCAGTCACAGCATATCGCGGCAGCGAACATCTTGCAGATTACGCCAGTACAAAAGGTGCGATAGTAAGTTTTACGAGATCATTATCGACCATGCTTGCCAGGAAAAAAATCCGTGTAAACGGAGTCGCTCCCGGCCCAATATGGACTCCGCTGATTGTGGCGAGTTTCGATAATTTATCTGATTTTGGAAAAGACAATCCAATGGAAAGAGCCGGTCAGCCCTCAGAAGTTGCTCCTGCATATGTATTCCTGGCCTGCGAAGACAGCAGTTATATCACTGGACAATTTATACATATTAATGGAGGTGAAATGATTGGGGGATAGATTTTTTTGAAGGTGCTGAGATGCTGAGATGCTAAGGTTCTAAGGTTTTAGAACTATGTATAGATTAAATCTCGCAATCCCGATAGTGATCGGGAGTAAAGACGCAAAGTTCTCTTTTTAATTTCGCATGAGCTTATTTAAGATTACAAAGTTAAAAAATCAGGAGCTTAGCATTCTTAAAACCTTTCCACTAAAAAACTTTGCGCCTTAGTGCCTTCGTGGCAAGAAAAAACTCAGAACCTTAGCATCTCAGCACCTTAGAATCTTAGAACCCTAAAAAATTAAAAACAATGAACTTAATAGATATTGTTGGACTCTTCGCCGGAACCTGTGTTACAATATCAGTGATTCCGCAGATTATAAAAGTCTGGAAAACTAAAAAAGTGAAACAAATATCACTTAAAACCTTTAGCATCCTCACTTTCGGGATTTTGGTTTGGATTATTTACGGCATTTTAAAAAATGATCTGCCGATAATAATTACCAACAGCGTCTCGTTATGCCTGAATTTGATTATGGTGTATTTTATTATTTATTATGAGAAAGAGGGTTAGGATTAAAGGTGCTGAGACTCTAAGATACTGAGATTCTAAGATTCTAAGTTTTTCTTTTTGCCACGAAGGCGCTAAGTCGCTAATTTTTTCTATTACAAATTACAAAGACTCAAAATAAAAATCCGCGCCAATCCGTGTTTTTGCGAAGCAAATCCGTATCATCCGTGGCCTATTTTTATCTAATTCTAAGATACAAAGCTTGTTTAAGTTTACATCATAAAAATCCGCGCCACTCCCTGTTTTCGCGTAGCGAATCCGTGTCATCCGTGGTCTATTTTCATCTAATTCTAAGACACAAAGCTTGTTTAAGTTTACATTATAAAAATCCGCGACAATCCGTGTTTTTGCGAAGCAAATCCGTGTCATCCGTGGCCTATTTTTATCTAATTCTAAGATACAAAGCTTGTTTAAGTTTACATCATAAAAATCCGCGCCAATCCGTGTTTTCGCGAAGCGAATCCGTGTCATCCGTGGTCTATTTTTATCTAATTCTAAGATACAAAACTTGTTTAAGTTTACATTATAAAAATCCGCGCCAATCCGTGTTTTCGCGAAGCGAATCCGTGTCATCCGTGTGCCATTTACCACAATTCAAAACATAAAAAAAACAGCTCGTAGAAAAGCTGTTTTTTTTCGTAAAGAAGTGGTATATATAATGCTTATTAGCTAGCTAATTTTTGATTGAATGGCTTATATGATAAATGGTATTTTTCTTTAAAAATACGTGGCAAATAGTTTCTACTGGCTAATCCTGCAGCACTAATAACTTCAGAAATATTCATGTGTGAAATTCTTTTAATTTCATTTATTTGTCTTGCTGCTAAATTTACAATAGGATCAAAAGTACTCATGTAATTGTAACTATGTTGGGCTATCTCCATTTCGATAATCTCTTTTAGTATCAGTTTTTTAAGCAGGTTTCTAACAATTCCTTGTTGCGGAAGTGTTTTTAGTTCTTGCCATTTCTGAATTACTTTTAAGCTCTGAGATCCTGTATAGATATAATTTCCTGATTCGGTCATGAATCTTTTCTTTAATTGGGCAATCATTTCAACATTCTGATCCTCTTCTCCCGCCTCTGTTGGCATTCCGATTAAAGAGAACTGAATGTGTTTATGACTTTCAAAATACAAAACACTATTGATAACCGATGTATTACTTAAAACTCCTGTTTGATTCTTTTTAATGCTTTTTTTCTCTCCATTAGCACCAAAACTATGTGCTAAATTCCCGTTTTCGCAATATGCAAAAAGTATCGGAGCAGATTTAAAAGCTTCTACGCTTAAAGTAACATCTTCATTAAATACAAGGTCAAAATGCATATGAGACATTTTATTTTCAAAACAAACGCCGCTAATAGTTCCTTTTGCCCATTTCGATTTAATGATCAAATTGTATTCGTTATTATTAGTGGTAATCAATTCGGCGTTAAAACTATCTTTAAGGTTATTAAAAATAGCATTAAATCCACCTGTATTTAAGTATAGTTTTTTCATAATGGTTTGGTTTTTACAATATGGTTCGTACTTATTTACGTACAAAACCTGACTTTGGTTTTTTATCTTATTTTGATAATTCAAATTTCAGGAATATTGTTAATCAAACCTTTATACAATTTCAGTCAGATATTTCATAATTATTACAAGGGCTGTTTTTACCTAGAAGACATTTTGCTTTTTTTGCCACGAAGGCACTAAGGCACAAAAGTTTATTTTGAATAGGATTGTCAAAATTTCTCGCAATCCCGATAGTGATCGGGAGCGAAGTCGCAAAGAAAAAAACGAAAAGAAAAATCAAAACTTTGCGACTTCGCGCCCGGCCACTATCGCAATTTCATTAAGTTAAGCTTTTAGAAAATAAAATTATTGCAAATCAAATCCGTTTCTATCCGCGTTTTTACGAAGTAAATCTGTTTTATCCGCGTCAAAATTAGACGCTGATTTCACTGATTCGCTAAAGCGAAAACGCTGATAAAAACGGATTTTTATAATTACTTTCTTGATTAAACGGTTAAGTAATTTTATAGATTTTTCCTTAACTTAATGACATTGGCCACTATCGGGATTGCGAGATTAATTACAACGTATAGCAATTAAATTCTTTGCGCCTTAGCGGCAAAAAAACGTAGAACCTTAGCCCCTCAGCAACTGAGAACCTTAAAAAAACAAAAGCAGCTGCCCCGGATAAATCCGGAACAACTGCTCCCCAGCAAAATAAAAAAATACTAATCTATTTTCTTTTCTTATGTAAGTTCATTGATATCGGCGTTTTTGGCATAATTTGCCTTTGGGATATCTTTAAAAAATTCGGCTTCTTCAAGGTCTGCTGTTGGGCCATACCCTATTAAATGTGTTCCTTTTATCTGATCTTTTGTTTCAATTATATACAAAATAGACATATCATCCGGATCACTCATTCCTTCATAACGGTGATGTGCTACAATAAAAATTTCATTGGGCTGATAAGCATATTTCGTTTCAGAGTCTAATAAAGTTCCTGCTTCGAATAAAAAATTAGAAGTATATCCTTGGTCCTGATATTTTTTGATATAATCGGTTTCGTGTTTTTGCTCTTTTTTCATGACTTTATTGTATTAAGATTTTTTCAAACCTATTGTTAATCCAAATTTCATCATTGATTACAAATAAAATTAACTCAATAGATTTAAAAATTACCTCATTCAAAAAATCAAAAAACAAATCAATAATTATTTTACTAATTTTAACAATTCTCTAAAAAACCAATTTTAGAATTATTACATTTATTACCAATACTTTCTTGTTTTAACCAAAAACAAAAATGACTTTAATGAGTACTAACAATCACGATTTTCTTGCCAAAGGAGGCGAAATGGGCGCGCTGACACGTGCTAAAGACTGGAGCAAATCTTCTATTGGCCCTGTTGAATCATGGCCACAAAGTTTGCGTACTACTTTAGGAATACTTTTGAACTCAAAGTTCCCTATGTTCTTATTTTGGGGACCGGACCATATTTGTTTTTATAATGATGCTTATCGCCCAAGTCTTGGGAATGATGGAAAACATCCGGCAATATTAGGACAAAAAGGCGCCGAATACTGGCCGGAAATCTGGGATTTTATAGAACCATTAATAGATCAGGTTCTTACTGAGGGCGAAGCCACCTGGCACGAAGATCAGCTTTTACCAATATACAGAAACGGAAAAATGGAAGACGTTTACTGGACCTTTAGTTATAGTCCCGTAAACGATGATGAAGGAAAAATAAATGGAGTTCTGGTTATTTGCGATGAAACCACCAGCAAAGTTAACATTCGTAAAAAACTGGAAAACAGTAATGAACGTTATCGTAATAATATTTTGCAAACTCCTAACGCCATGTGCATTTTTAGGGGAAAAGATTATGTGGTAGAAATTGCAAACGAACTGATGCTCGAAATTTGGGAGCGAAAAATTGAAGAAGTCATCAACAGGCCAATTTTTGAAGCATTGCCAGAAGTTGCCGGTCAAGGTTTAGAAGATGTTTTACTGAATGTTTATAACACAGGAGAACGATTTACCGCATACGAATTACCAGTGAAATTAACCCGAAAAGGCAAGATTGTAAACACATTTATTAATGTCGTTTACGAAGCTCTAAAAGAATCCGACGGTTCTATTTCAGGAATTGTTGCCATTGCGAATGATGTTACGATACAGGTAATCGCCAGAACGGCTGTTGAGGAAAGCGAAAAACGATTTAGAAATACCGTAAAACAGCTTCCGCTTGGAATTGCCATTCTTAAAGGCGCTGATCTTATTGTCGAAATGGCCAATGCTACTTATCTTCAGATCATCGATAAAACAGAAGAAGACATTCTGGACAAACCCGTTTTTGCTACTGTTCCGGAAACTAAAGATACGGTTTATCCGTTGCTTTCAAAAGTGTATGAAGACGGAATTCCTTATTATTCAGATGAATTAGAGGTTACTTTAAATCGTTATGGAAGGCAGGAAGTTTGTTATTTTAATCTTGTTTTTCATCCTTTAAAAGAAGAAAATAATATTGTGGGTGTTATTATTGTGACCCACGAAGTTACTAAAGCTGTAAAAGCACGTTATCTATTGACACAGAGCGAAAAGGCTTTTCGTAATTTAGTTATGGATTCTCCTATTGCAATGGCCATTTTTAGAGGAAAAGACCATATTATCGAAATGGCCAATAATACCATGATGAAAACCATCTGGCAAAAAAAGAAAAAAGAAACTATTGGAAAACCTATTATCGAGGTATTCCCCGAATTATTAGAACAAAAATATCCTGAATTACTGGATCAGGTTATATTAAACAAGAAAATTGTTCGCGAAAATGAAGCTGTTGCTTATGTAAATATTAAAGGAAAACTTAAGAAGTTTTATCTTGATTATCAATATACTCCGTTACTGGAAAAAGAAGGAGAAGCGTCTGGAGTTATGGTTACGGTAAATGATGTAACCTCAAAAGTTGAAGCCCGAAAAAAGGTCGAAGATGCCGAAGAACGTGCCAGATTAGCGGTTGAAATTGCCGAAATTGCAACTTGGGATGTCAATCTTGCGACTCAGGATTTAATATACTCAGAAAACCTTGGTCCTATTTTTGGGCATGATAAAACGGTAAAAATAACACGAGCAGAAATTCGAAGTCAGATTTATCCTGATGATCAGCCTATTTTAGAAGAAGCGTATAAGGTGGCTCTTAGAACCAGTATTTACAAATATGAGGCACGCGTTATTAAACCAGATGATTCTATTAGCTGGATAAAAGCTCACGGTAAGATATTTTTTGACGAAAATAATAATCCTGTAAAAATGCTGGGGACCATCATGGATATTACAGATGAAAAAAACAGCCAGCAGACTTTGATTAAAAGCGAAGAAAAATTCAGACTCCTTGCCGATTCTATGCCACAGCATATCTGGACAAGTGATGCGCTGGGAAATTTGAATTATTTTAATGAATCTGTTTATACCTATTCCGGAATACCGGTTGATGAAATTGAGAAAAAAGGCTGGCTGCAAATTGTACATCCTGAAGATCGCGAAGCGAATGTAAATACCTGGATGGAAGCCATAAAAACCGGAAATGACTTTTTGTTAGAGCATCGTTTTCGTCGTTATGATGGCGAATACAGGTGGCAATTAAGCAGGGCGATGGCTCAGAAAGATGATCAGGGAAAAATTCAGATGTGGGTGGGTACGAGCACGGATATTCAGGATCAGAAAGATTTTACCTCGAAACTTGAAAAAGAGGTTCAGGAACGTACGGCACAACTTGAACTTAAAAATAAGGATCTGATTAATATGAATATCGAGCTGCAGTCTTTCGCTTATATTTCGAGCCACGATTTGCAGGAACCGTTACGTAAAATTCAAACTTTTGCCAGTCGATTGTCTGATTTAGACGAGCAGAATATTTCGGCGAAAGCCAAAACTTATTTAAGCCGTATTGAAGTTTCCGCCAAAAGAATGCAGACTTTAATTCAGGATTTATTAGAATATTCGAGAACCAACTCTGCCGAAAGAATCTTTGTAAAAACGAATTTAGACGATATTGCAGAGGAAATATTAAGTGATTTCTCTGATCGTATTGAGGAAAAGAATGCTCGCGTTAATTTTCATCCTTTGGGTGAAGCCACTATTATTCCGTTTCAGTTTAGACAATTGCTGCATAATCTTGTCGGAAATGCGTTGAAATTCTCTAAAAAGAATGTTACTCCCGTAATTGAGATTAGTGCGGAAAGAATCAAAGGAAAAAGCATTAAAGAGGATGTAAACTATCCTGAAAGAATTTACTATCATCTTAAAATTTCGGATAACGGAATTGGTTTTGAAGCCGAATATAAGGAGCGTATTTTTGAAGTTTTTAAGCGTCTGAATACAGAAACTGAATTTGCAGGAACCGGAATTGGTCTGGCAATTGTAAAAAAGATTGTAGAAAACCACAAGGGAATTATCACGGCAAGTGGCGAAAAAGGTCAGGGCGCCACTTTTGATATTTACATTCCTGAATTATAAAGTTGAATTACGTTTTATAAACAAAGTTTTTATCGGTTGGGTTGAATTTTTTCCAATCGATTTCCAGTGCATGTTCAATAGATTTTATGATATCTTTCATTAAAACAGGCTTTGTAATGAAGTAATTAGCTCCCAAGTTACGACATCTTTCGATTATACTTGGCTCGTTTGAAGTCGAGAAAATAATTACCGGAATATCATTTTTCATTTCTGAATTTCTCAATTCAGTCAATACATCAAATCCGTTTTTACCCGGCATATTCAAATCTAAAAAAACTACATGTGGTGTGGGTGGCGGATTGTAAATCGCATTCAATAACTTTTCGCCTCCAGAATAGGTCTGAAGCTGTATTTTTTTTGGTAATGACTCTACAGCATCGGTAAAAATGCTCAAATCGTCCTCATCATCATCAGTATAAAATATAGTAAAATCAGTCATAATGGTATTTTCGTAAATTGTGTCTTTTGTTTCCTCAAAGATAACCAAATTTATAAATTAATCAATATCTTTTAGATTATGATCCGTAAAATTAGTAATTGAAATCTCATAATTTTTAAATCTAATTGTGTAAACCCAAAAGCCATAAAATCAGCAACTTTACTATTACGAAGTTCTAATTTAAAACTTATTATAGTACTCAGTAAATGAGGACTTTAATCGAAAAACTATTTAATAAATCATAAAAAATAAAGTCATGGGAGATCATAAAGACCTTACGAACGAATTTGCTGTAGATAAAATAAAAGATCTGGCAGAAAACATTAAAACGTGTATGTTTTGCACTTATAACGAATACAGACTACAATCACGACCAATGTCTGTACAAAAAATTGATGATTTAGGCCAACTTTGGTTTTTATCAGACAGAAACAGCAGCCACAATGCAGAGATTAGCCTGAACCCTCAGGTAGAATTATTTTTCTCTGAACCACATGATAAATTTCTAACCTTACACGGAACCGCAAGTATCTCGTACGACAGGGAAACGATAAAAGAATTATGGGATCCTATTGTAAAAGTTTGGATGCCTGAAGGTGAAGATGACCCGAATTTGAGTGTTATAAAAGTAGTTCCGGAAGACGGTTATTACTGGAATAATAAAAACGGAAAAATGGTCGCAATTGCTAAAATGGCCACTGCTTTTGTAACCGGAAAAACTATGGATGACGGTATTGAAGGTAACTTGAAATTGTAGTTTTTTTAAAAGAATTTAACCACAATGAACGCGAGATTTACGTAAAGCCCGCTAAGATTTATTTCTTGGCGGGCTTTGTTTTTTGGCCGCAAAGTTCGCTAAGAATTTAAAAAAGTTAGCTACAGATAAAAATGATTATACAGATTTTAAAAATCCTTTTAATCTCTTAATCTGTGGCTAAAAAACTTTGCGAACTTTGTGTATATCCTCGCGCTCCTTGCGGTTAAACCCAAAAACCTCATTCCAACATATGTTTCAGCTCCAAAGCATTCAAAATTCCTGGTTCGCTTGCAGTATTATTAAAATACACAAATGCTGATTTTGAAATAATTGCATCTTTTATATAAAGTAATTCTTCAGGTGAATAACTCGAGTAAAACATCTTGGGTGTTCCGTGAAGTCTGATGAAAATCAGGGGAAAATCTGTGAAAATAGTGCTCGGTAATTGCGGATGACTGACGCTGCAGAACGTAATATTATGGTTGCGAAAAGCTTTCCAAACTTCTTCGTTCCACCAACTTTCGTGACGAAATTCGACTACGTTTTTGAAGCTTAAATCTAGATTATTGATGATATTTTGGAGCTTTTCGGGACTAAAATGGTAACTCGGCGGAAATTGAAACAAAATACAGCCTAATTTCTCTTTTAAACCGGTTTCGCAGACGTTATAAAACTCTTTTATTCGGTCTTCGCAGTCTGAAAATTTCTTAAGATGGGTAATTTCTTTTGGTGCTTTTACCGAAAAAATAAAATTTTCAGGCGTTTTATTGTACCAATTTTGAAATATTCTGACCGTCGGAAACTTATAAAAGCTTCCGTTGAACTCATACGTGCTAAAGTACTGGCAATAAAACTCAAACCACTTAGACTGTGACAAGTTGTCAGGGTAAAAAATTCCCTTCCAAAACCTATTATTGAAACTGGAACAGCCAACTAAAACCTGATTTTTCATATGTGTAGTTTTTGACAGTTAGTACAAAAAAAACTTCTTCGGCTTCTCTTCCCTGTTTGCTTTTTATGAATGGGAAGATTACATCGCTTACATTCTTTTTTGCTGTATGCGAGCCAATGCTTTTTTAATTCATAATTTTTCTTCCAATCCAGAAATTCAAAACTATAAATCGAACATTCGTTGATGATATTTTTTAAATCTTTTGACGGAATTTTTCCCACCAAAGATTCGGGGTGAATTTTACATCGGTACAAAACTTCGTTCTTAATAATATTCCCTACTCCCGAAAAAATGTTCTGATCGAGAATTGCATCGCAAATCATTTCGTCCGGTTTTTTATCCAGACTTTGTTTTGCTTTTTTCGGATCCCATTTTTTATTCATTACATCCTCTCTCCAATCGTAATATTGATTAATATCGCCTTCGAGGATTTTGACCGAGCAGGTATAAAAATTGAGTTCTCCGTTTGAAAAAATCATACTCAATCTTGGTTTGGTTTCTTTTCGTTCGTTTACGCGATACGTTCCAAACATGAGCAAATGAATTTTTACGGTAAAATCATCAAAACAAATTAAAAAATGTTTACCCCAGGTTTTAAAATCCAGAATGGTTTTGTCCTGGAGACGCTCAATATCAATCGCACTATTTCCGGAAACTTCAATTATTTTTTTTCCTGAAAATTGCTGCACTTCTTCTTTTAAAATCATTATCGACGGACCTTCTGGCATAATCTTAATTTTTAAATTATAAACTAAAAAAAGTGCAACGTAAAGCTGCACTTTTTAGAATCATGATTTCTTGTCATTAATCTGCTTCTGCAGCTTCAAGGTTTACAGCATTTACCGCAACCTCGGTTAATTTTTTATCGGCTCCTTTTTCTTCGTCTAACGTCAGTTCCAGAATACCGGCTGCTTCGGTTAAACCAAGAGTCTCTGCAAATTGACGTAAAGTACCGTAAGTAGCAATTTCGTAATGCTCTATTTTTTGCGCTGCTGCAATAATACCTGCATCACGTACAACCCCAACTTCAGTTTCTTCAATAATTCCTTTTCCTTCTTCGATTAAGCCCGCCATTGCATCGCATTTTTTTGCCGAAGCTTTTTGACCAATTAGTTTAAAAACCTGCTCTAATCGTGTTACATGTTCTTCAGTTTCGGTCAAGTGACTGTTTAAAGCCTCTATTAAGTCCGCTGACGTTGCATTTTTAGTCATGGTAGGTATTGCCTTAGTCAAAGCTTTTTCTGCCCAGTAAATGTCTTTTAATCCATCTTCGAACAATTCAGTCAATCCTGATGCTGCATCAGATTTTGCTTTTGTCACTCCTTTTTTTGCTTCTGGTTGAGAAGCGGTCTCTTTTTTATTATCTGTAATTTTCATGGTAATAATTTTTGTTAATTAATATTTGATAAAATTAGTACCTTGATTATCAGTCAGGTTATATCATTTTTTATTAAAGTTGTATTCTAAACACCTGCATATTATACAACTAGATTTTAGAATTCTGTAAGATATTTTTTTGGTTTGAGAGATAGATTTGTAAGAGGAAAATTTATTTAAAAACATATTATAATGGAAACACATATAGACCATACGTATCAGGAAGCCGAACTTTATTTTCAACAAAAATATCAAAGAGGCCATTTAGATATTGACACAGCAATATTGATTGATAATGCTATTGATAAACTGCTTAAAAAAGACAACATCATCAGAAACGAAAACATCCCTAACGAAGAGCAGGTTGTAAATGAAGATGATTATATCAGTAATAATCCGGATGAGGAATTTGAAATTATTGATGTTGACGAACTGGATGAAGAAGAGCATATTGAAGACGAAGATCATT
The DNA here is from genome assembly GCF_046825355.2 of Flavobacterium sp. C3NV. Lineage (NCBI taxonomy): Bacteria > Pseudomonadati > Bacteroidota > Flavobacteriia > Flavobacteriales > Flavobacteriaceae > Flavobacterium > Flavobacterium sp. C3NV. The sequence continues at coordinate 397,788 of NZ_JBKQBJ020000001.1, forward strand.
TTGATGATGACGATTTAGAAAGAAACGACAACTAAGGTTTCAAAAGAATTATAAAAGCCGAAAATGCTAGAAGACTGTTATCATGTATAATGGTCTTTTTTTTTGCACACATTTCAAACTAGACATAACCATCTGTTAATTATACAATTACACGTTATAATTCTATAATACAATTGCTTCTCTTCCTCATTAGATTTGTATATAGTAATATTAAAAACGAAATGTCATGAATACTACAGATCAAAAAAACAGCATGATGAAAGGAAATAGAGTTCCCGGAAATCAGAATCCAAATACGGCCGATAGAAATAATCTTATGAACGAAGAATTATATGATATCGACGATATGAAAGAAAGCGATACTGATAATCGCGAAATAGCCGAACGTGGTTACACAGTTAGAAATGGTCACAATCCGGACAATCCTAATCCGGATGAACTTACGGATGACGAAGACGATCTAACGGATGATTTTCATAGCGAAGATGACCTCAACTCAAATACAGATGATTTGTATGAAGAGGAACTGGATCAAAACGGTAACAATATCGACGATGTAAACGACGAACTGGATAATCCGTCTGACGCTTCTTTGGAAAGAGAAGAAGAAGATTTTAACGAAACCGAAGATGTCCTGGAGGATATCGACGATGAAGAAGAGGAAGAAGAAACTGAATATATCGAAGATGATGTTCAGGAAGAAGATGATGTGGAATATCCTGATAATGATCCGAGGAAATTTTAGAGAAAAGGGACTAAGGTGCTAAGATGCTAAGACGCTAAGGTTCTAAGATCTAAAAACTTAAAGGTTCAGATGAATAAAGTTGAAGAGGTGAAACTCTTTTTATCTTTTATCCATCTGAACCTTTAATTTTTTAAAACCTCCTGCAAAAAATCTCAGAACCTTAGAATCTTAGACTCTTAGAAACTTAGAATCTTAAAGAGAATCAATCCCCAATAATTTCCAAAACCGGAATGTCATCCATTTTTTCGAGGCGTTCTGCCAGTCCTGCCCTGGCCTCTTTTAGTTCCTCTTCGGCTTTTATGAGTTCTTCGAGTAATTTATCTTTTCCTGTTGTGACTTTATCAATTTTACGCATGATTTCGTAAATCTCGCCTTCGGCTTCCATTACTTTCAATCTTTTGTAATACGTCAAACTTTCGGTCATATGTGCCAATGCAATCATCGCGGTCAAAAACGGATGATTATTAGTAACGTTAACGTCTTTTATTTTCCCGTGTTCGAGTTCTACTTTCAAGGCAAAAGCAAATTCTTCCATATTAAAAGCTTCGTATTTGCTTTGCGGATTTAAATAAGCTTTAATCGACTCAACATTGTTCATCGTAGACAAATCGACATCTGTATCTTTTTGATCGTTTAAATCGTTAAAAACAACATTTCCTATCGCTCTTGCTTCGGCAACTGTAGGATCATTATCCGGATTTTCGAAATCGCGTGTCGACCAATCCCAATTTTCAGGATGTACAGGTTTTATATATTTTTCACAGAAATCTGTCACATCGTTTTTTAAGCTTACCATCTCATCATCTCTTTTGATGTAGACATCCTGGTAAGCACCGCTTTTGGTTCCCATAATTCTTTTTTTTATTATTTTTTAAAAATGCAAACGACACATTTACCGAAATATATGTGTCGTTTTTTAATTGTTATTTATTTGCTGACTAAATACTTTTTCTTCCGCTAATTAGAGATATAACGAATAAGACTAAAAATATGAAGAATAAAACTTTAGCGATACTTGCTGCTCCGGCGGCAATTCCACCAAAACCAAATATTCCGGCTATGATAGCAAGAATAATAAAAATGACTGTATAACGTAACATAAGCTTGTGATTTTAGTTAATAATGATTTTGTTTGTTACTCAAATTTCATACTTTTTAAAGAGATGTATTAACTCTAAACATTATTTTGTTAGCACGATCGAACCTGATTTACAATAAGTTGACCTGATAATTTTGAATTAATTCTGAAAAAGCAATTTCACTGTGCGAAAAGTGCTCTTTGGTGCTTCGGCATTTCTTTGCCCGTTCAAAGTATTGTTCGATCGAACCATCCTCGTAAGTCGAAACCAGTAAAGGGTGAACGTAATAATTTTTGCACACATTTCTGGTATTTCCCAAAGCTTCGGCAGTTGTGTCAAAAGCGGTCAGGATATTCTTTTTGATTTCTTTCTCGTCGCTTGTTGTTCCCATTTCCATCAAGGTTTCAAAAAACACGATCGATGCTGCCCAGGTTCTAAAATCTTTGGCACTAAAATATTCTCCTGAAATTTCATGCAAATATTCATTTACCATATGGCTGTCCAGCACTTTTCGTTCGCCGTTTTTATCATAATATTTAAAAACTTCCCAACCTGGAATTTCTTCACAACGGCTCACCAATTTTATCAATTTTTTATTTCGGGTTGTAATCGTATGCTGTACTCCTTTTTTTCCTGTAAATTCAAATCGGAGTGAATTTTTATTAATGTTAATGTGGCGTTTTCTTAAAGTCGAAAGTCCGTATGACTTATTGTCCTTGGCATATTTTTCATTTCCAATTCTAATATGCGTTTCTTCCATTAACCGGATCACTAACGCTACCACTTTTTCTTTCGACCATTCTTTTTTCTCTAAATCCTCATCAACTTGTTTTCGAATCAAAGGCAATTTGGTTCCAAACTCAGCTATTTTATAAAACTTAGTTTGATTTCGAATCAAATTCCATTTTGGGTGATAACGGTATTGCTTTCTGTTTTTAACATCCAAACCCACGGCTTGTAAATGTCCGTTTGGCAAATCTGAAATCTGAACGTTTACCCAAGCCGGCGGAAGCACCAGACTGCTAAAGCGTTTCAGTTCGCTTTTTCGCTTAATGCATCTTCCGTTTTTTTTATAAACAAAACCATCATCGCATTTGCATCGTTCTATAGGCAGCCTTTGATTATTGATGTAAACTAAATCTAATTTCTCGATCACCAAATGCGGTGTTTTGATCAATTGATTCATTAGTTTTTCGGTTTTTGCAGCTGCATTCATGGTCGTTTCGTTTTTATTAAGCCACTCCCGATAATTATCGGGATCAGGATGTAAAAGATTCTATTTCCGATATATTCTGTTTATCCTCTGTGGCTTTATTATTTTTCAAATACTTTTTAATTATTTCGTAATGCCTTAACGAGATTCTTTTTATTCATATAAGAACGTCCCGGAATCCCCACTTTTATAGCCTGCTGGTACAATTCGGCTTTCGACCATTCATCATAAGGTTTTGCCCTTCCTCCTTTTTCACCTGCATCTGGCGTATTCGCAATTCGCGCTGCTTTTTCTTTGCTGTAGCCTATTTCTAAAAGAGCCTGGTATTGTTTTTCGTTTTGAATTCTTGCATCTGGCATGACTAAAAAATTTTAAGGTTAATGATTTAGAAATCTTATACCAAAATTCTTCAAAAAGCAGGAATTCTCTGTTATATAATTCTTGGTTTTATTTTCATAATTAACTATATGAGAGATTTTGTCGTAATAAACCATTACATTTTTTAGGAGCTGTTTCCTGCTGTCCTTCCAAATCTTTTCCTTGCTAAAGGAGCAAGAAAAAGGATTTTCCCTCCCATCAGGGCTAGGGCATTCGTTTTCAGAAGAAAGTCATTATAAAGAAGAAATTGCTATGCTATACAATAAACTTTCAAAAGGACTTTGACGCCGTGAAGAAGTCTGAGACTGCTAACACATGAGTTTTTATTAATTAGATAAATAGCAAAAAAGCCTTGATTATAATAATCAAGGCTTTCTGTTTGTTTTTTTAATGATGGCGCGACGTAAATTCGGTTATTTAGATTTTTTAATTTTTGCTATTAATTGTTTTTTAATCAAATCAAATTCAAAATCTCTTTCTGATGTATACAGATACAATATTAATCTGGCATTACTGTCTACAAGGCTGCTAATATCAGGATAACTGGTATTAATGAATTGTGTACTTTGAGAACTATAACCGTTATAGGATCTGTCTATAAATAATTCTTTAGATTTTAAAGTCCAGTCATCAATATTAATCAGGTCTATTTCATTTTGATAATCGGCTAACGCTTTATTTATAATTTCATCAATTTTACCTTTCTCTTTTTTAAAATCTATATTAATCATTCCTGGTCATTTTTGGTTGTTCTGTTTTTAGTCGTTATAAATATATACTATTGAAAAAAACTTTTGATATAAACTTTATAAATTTATAGTCACCAGTCTTTCACCCCTACAGGGCTAAAACAACAATTGTCTCTCATCATAGTGCTTCGCACCATGCTATTGCTAGAACTCTTTCAGAGCAACAGGTTTTCAATACCTATTTTTGCAAACAATGTCAATTGCAAATCTATTGTAGGATTAAGTTTAAATATGTAAAAAAGTTTTGGGATGAGACAATGAGAAAATTGCTTAAAAGCTCAAAAAGGGCTGAAGGCCTAAAAGAAACAGCGTAGTGCAACGCACTACGAACTGCGTTAAACGGGATTATCGCCCTGAAAGGGCAAAAGCAAATCTATTTTACATTTATCAAAAAACTGTTTACTTTATTACACAAATAATATAATGAACTTTTACTTTGCAAATAAGCTTTCGCCCTTTCAGGGCTTAAAAACAAAAATTATGTGGTCATAGTGCTTCGCACCATGCTAGTGCTAGAGCTCTTTCAGAGCAACGTTTCCAAACATTAGCTTGCTTGCGTGAGCACAATGTCATTAAGTCAAGGGAAATTCAATGGAACAATTTGTTAAAGACAATATCCGGTCACTTTGTTTTTGTTCCATCGGAACATTTCGTTGGTAGCCCAATATATACGGCGTTTTTTCACGTTCCGTAGGAACGTTTGATTTTATAAATAATAATTGGTAAAAAACATATGCAGATTACATATCTAATTTCTCAAACGTCCCAATGGGACGATGTTTCTCACGATGCATTTTTTTTTCTACTACCAATGAGGTGTTCCGATGGAACACAATCTAAAATATCTTAACTTAATGACATTACGCGCAAGCGTCCCAATCGTGCCCACAAAAATTGAAAACAAACCTATATTTTTTTTTTAGTACAATCATGAAACCGAAGTGTTATCAATTTTATCAATCATCCATTTATCATTTACTTTTTTGATATAAATCCTCACGCCCATTCCGCAATGCCTGCTGCAAGAAAAACCACCGTCTAAGACTCCAAATTTTCTCTCTTTGTCAAATTGAATTCCTGTAAAATAAACTGAACCCGAAAAAACAAAATCATACTTTTTTCTCCAAAACTCACGTCGGTCTTTTGGAAACTCAGAAATGTCCCTAAGTTGAAATTTCCCTTTAAGTGGGATATTTTTAAAATCTATAGTATAGGTAGAATCTCCTTCTATTTTTGGATAAAAAACTTCCGTAACTTTAAAATGCTCTCCTAAATATTCTTTTAAATCCTTACCATTACTCTTTATTTTAGGATTGAATGCTACAATTAATTTTGAAGTATCTTTTGCGATTGCTTCTTGATTATGCTCCCACTTAGCCATTCTTTGTTTTTGCTCTTCAATACTCATTGTTGAATCAACTTTTATACGATGACCATTTTCATCATAAGTAAGTAATCCATAAATAGGAGGCGGATTAAGTACCGTTCTGTAATCAAAACAAATAAAATCAATCAAATCCGGAAAAATTTCCGTCATTACATTTTTTTCAAATTCCAAATCGCTAATTTTTTTTTGACAACTCATAAAGATAATTATCATAAAAAGTAAAGTCAATTGCAATGGCTTTATCATGATCCGTAGTAAGTAATTGGTTCAAAAAGAGGTTTTCTTGCGCTAATATAAAACAAATCCTATTACAAAATAATTTAGTAAAAACCACAATATCCAAATCCTGTAACATTATCCAAAAATACTGTAAGACATTCTTCACACAATCTGAATAATTTTACATTATAACATTTAAACGATTAAATCATGAAAAAAATACTTTTAGCCGGAACAGCAATTTTAGGAGCAGGATTACTTATTTTATCTTTAAATTCTTGTAAAAATGAAAACAAACAAGAAGATCCTAAAGAAGTAGCGGAAGATGCAAACGAAGCAAAATTTGATACTCTTAATAATAAAGAAGATGATTCTGAATTTTTAGTGGATCAGGCAGAAATTAATTTAGCCGAGATTGAACTTGGAAAATTAGCGCAACAAAAAGGTACTAATGCAGAAGTGAAAAAATTTGGTAAAATGCTTGTTGACGAGCATACTAAATCAGCATCTGAAGTAAGCGCTTTGGCAAAAGCTAAAAACTTTACTCTACCAACTTCTTTAACTGAAGACGGACAAGAAGAGTATAAAAAATTAAACGAAAAATCAGGTCTTGATTTTGATAAAAAATTCGTAGACATGATGATCGATGGTCACGAAAAAGCAATTGACAAATTGCAAAAAGCATCAAAAGATGCTACTGATAATGATGTTAAGCTTTGGGCATCGAATAATATAGCACCGCTAACCGCTCATTTGGAGCATGCGAAATTGCTAAAACAAAATTTAGATAAAAAATAAATTTAATTGGTTATTATTTATTTTCAAAAACCCCTCAAGAGTTGAATTGCTTGAGGGGTTTTCTTTTTTTTTTTTAAGGTACTGAGATTCTAAGTTGCTAAGGTTCTAAGTTTTTCTTTTTAAGGTTCTAAGGTTCTGAAACTCTAAGTTTTTTTTAAAGTTCAAAGGTTTTTTAGAGACGCACAGCAGTGCATCTTTTATATATGATCTAAATTATTTGACTGCGCAAGATGGATTAAAATCAATCTCTACAATATCTTCCGTTCCTTCGGAACTGCTTATATAACTCCGTAGGAATAATTTAATCGTTGAAATATTAAAAGGTTTGAAAAACTTAGAAACTTATAGAACCTTAGAATCTTAGCAACTTAGAACAGAACCTTAAGAAAGATCCCCAGCTATCTTTTTTCCTTTATAAAAAACTCCTTCTCTTTTTGGTAAACGCGCTACGGCTTCGGCGGAACAGCTTGCTTTTACTAAAATAAAATTGGCTTCGTTATCGACTGCTGGCCAAACTCTTGTTCCGGCATCGTTAAGCGGTAATATTTCATCTTTTGTTGCAATGTGTAAGGCTCTGCTTAAATTATATTCGTCCGTCCAGCCATAAAGCTGAGCGCATAATTTTGCTTTTTCGAGCATATCACAAGTTCCAAAAGGCTGCCAGTGATCGACAATACTATCGGTTCCGGTCATTAGTTTTACGCCGTATTTTTTTAAAGTTGGAATTGGCATTATCGTTTTCCCAATCGGAATTCCTGACACTACTCCTATTCCCAGATTTCCCATTTGCTCTGCGATTTTCTCCAAATCTTTTTGATCCATTTTGGCAAGTGCGAAACCGTGACTTATATAGGTTTTTCCTTGTAGCTGTTTGTTTTCTTCGGTTTTTTTAATCATATATTCAATCGCAGCTTTTCCAGATGGTATCGATTCATGCAAGTGTATGTCGACACCTTTATTATTATCAAGTGCAATTTGAAACATGACATCAAGCGATTTCTCCATATTGCCATCGACATTTGTTGGGTCAAGTCCGCCAATGAAATCAATTCCCATCGAAGCCGCTTCTCTTAATAAAGGTTCGCATTTTGAATATAAAATCCCGTGTTGCGGAAACGCTACAATTTCAGATCCAAAATTCTCTTTATTTTTATCTAAAGCAGCTTGTAAATGTTCGAGACTTTTTAGTCCGCTTACAGGATCGATATTACATTGACAACGCGCAAAATAACTTCCCTGACTTTGCATTAGTTTAATGGCTTCTTCGGCTTTATGCTGAGAATCCGGTAATAATTGCGGAATCAACTTTTGCTCCAGTGTAATCATATCTTTTACTGTATATCCTTTTCTGGGCGCTGCATTCCAGGTTCCGCTGCCGTAGTACGTTTTATCAATATGAATGTGCATATCGCGTAATCCCGGAAGCATCAAAAGTCCTTTGGCATCAACTGTTTTCAATTTCAAAGCCGACTTTCCTGTCGTAATGCTTTTTATTTTACCATTAGCGATATGAATTGTATAAAGTGCTGTTTTGGTAGCAATTACTTCATTTTTTTCGTTGTATTCAAAACCATCTTCTAATCGTACATTGATTAAAAGATATTCGTTTAAAGCTGTTTTGTTTTCTTCGGGTAAAACCTGCGCAACGACATTTCCTCCAATTCTTGAAAACAAAGCGGCTCCGGTTGCTGCGGCTCCCAATCCTAAGAATTTTTTTCGGCTTATTTTATGATCATCCATAAATTATATTTTATCTTCTTTGAGTTTGTTATACAATTTTACAATAACATTCTAATAATCAACAGTATTATTACATTGCAAAAATCGTTATAAACTTAAAATGATAACGGTAATATTACGGAGAAAGATGGTAAAAATTATAATTTTTTAAAATCTCCCGGAGTTTTTCCGGCATATTTTTTAAAGACTTTGGTAAAATAAGTATTGTCATTAAAACCAAGTTGGTAACCAATTTCTTTTATAGACAAATCGGTACTGGTTAGCAAACGTTTAGCTTCAAGAATGGTTCTTTGTCTTATCACATCACTTGCCGGAACCTTTAAATATTTCTGCGAGAGGATGTTGAGATAATTAGAGGTAATATTTAATTTATCGGCATAAAAATTCACCGAAGGTTCTTTACTGAAATAATCATCAATTAAAATAGTAAACCCTTTTATTATTTTCTCAGGTTTGGTCGATGAATCGTGCTCAGGAAATTGATTCAAATATTGTTTTTGCAGTAATTTGAGTAATAAATGCAAACGCAGCAAAACTATTTCTTTGGTAAGTGTATCGTTATCAGACAGTAGTAATTCTATTTCATGCAAATGATTTTTAAATTCCTCAAATTCTTTTTTGTTTAAAGAAAGACAAGACGGAACACTTTGCTCAAAAAACGGAAATTTCCCTAAATTCGAAAAAATACTAATCACATCGGCAGAAAGCATCAGCTGAAACCCCGAAGTATCTACATCAAGCGACCAGTTGTGCACCTGTCCCGGCCTGATAAAATACACATGATAATCGTTTACTGTATATTGAGTAAAATCGACATTGTGAAACCCGGAACCATTCTCAACAAAAAATACCAGATAAAAGTCATGCTTATGTGGCTGCTCGAATTCGTTTCTTCCTTTTACGCTATGGCGAAATAAGGTAATACCCAAAGTTTCTTCTCCAAGTATATTGCCAACAGATAAAACAGGAATTGATTTTTTTTGCAAGAGAAAAAGTGTTTAGTTGTTCAATTTCAAAATTAATAATTAAATAGCATAAGTTTCTAAAAGAATAAAAAAAGGTCTGACTTTATAAAAGTCAGACCTTTTTAAGCATTTATTATAAACAACATTGTGTTTAAACTTTGCGTCTTAGCGCCTTTGCGAGATTATTTTTTTAAGCTTAAATTAATGAAATTGAGCTAGCGAAAGCAAAGGCAAAAAGTTTAAACTTAGAATCTTAGAATCTTAGAATCTCAGAACCTTAGTTACTTAGTTACTTCAAAGAAGCCATATCAATTACAAAACGGTATTTAATATCTCCTTTCAATAACCTTTCGTAAGCATCGTTTACTTCATCAACACCAATAATTTCGATGTCTGCCGTAATGTTATGTTCTGCACAGAAGTCAAGCATTTCCTGAGTTTCGGCAATTCCGCCAATGTTTGAACCTGCAAAACTTCTTCTGCCTAATAAAAGACTAAATGATGTTACCGGAAGCGGTTCCATTGGAGCACCAACTAATGTAAGAGTTCCGTCTACTTTTAGTAAATTCAAATAAGAATCTATATTATGTTCTGCCGATACGCAGTCTAAAATAAAGTTAAGTGATTTTGCATGTTTCGCCATTTGTTCCGGATTTGTAGATAAAACTACTTCATCTGCGCCCAAACGTTTTGCATCTTCGGTTTTAGATAATGAAGTGGTAAAAACAACGACATGAGCGCCCATTGCTTTCGCTAATTTGATTCCCATATGTCCTAAACCACCAATACCAACGATCCCAACTTTTTGCCCAGGACCCACTTTCCAGTGTTTTAACGGAGAATAAGTCGTGATTCCGGCACATAATAAAGGAGCAACTCCGGCAAGGTCTAATTTGTCTGAAACATGCAATACATAATTTTCATCGACTACAATACTTTGAGAATATCCTCCAAAAGTTTGTCCGCCTAAATGAACGTCAGGAGAATTGAAAGTTAATGTATTTCCGGGATCACAAAATTGCTCTAATCCGTCTTTACAATGCTCACATTCTCTACATGAATCGACCATACAGCCTACTCCGGCCAAATCTCCAACTTTAAAACCTTTTACGTGATCGCCCACTTTTGTTATACGACCCACAATTTCATGTCCGGGAACTATTGGGTAAATCGTTCCGTGCCACTCGTTTCTGGCTGAGTGTAAATCGGAATGGCAGATTCCGCAATATAAAATTTCGATCTCTACGTCATGCGCTAATACCGCTCTACGCTGAATGTCTAATGTTTGTAAAGGTGCTTCGGCAGCTTCTGTACCAAAGGCTTTTATGTTTTTTGTTTCCATTTTTTTGTTTTTTATTTTTAAGGTACTGAGATACTAAGTCGCTAAGGTTCTAAGTTTTTTTGCTTTAGAGTTGGTATAGTTTCACGCAGATTTAAGAGGATTTAGGCAGATTTAATTTGATTTAAAAAATATCAGCTAAAAATCTATTAAAATCTACGCAAAAAAAATAATACTTCTCACAAAGTCGCGAAGTTTACTTAGTAACTTAGAACCTTAGCAACTCAGAAACTTAGACTATTTTCCAAAACTAAAATATTCTTCATCGGTTACGCTTTCTAACCAGATTCCTTTTCCTTTGTCGATTTCTGTAATGATGCTAATGTGCGAAAATTTACTAAAAGGTGTTGCACCATACCAATGTTCTACACCTGGTAAAATGGTAACTACCTCATCTTTATGAAGCAAACGAATGGCAGTACCTTTTTCCTGAAAATAGCCAATTCCGTCTGTTGCGATAAATAATTGTAAACTTGCATTAATATGCCATTTGCATCTTGAGCCCGGTTCAAAAGAAATTTCTTTAATCATCGTATTGTCCGGATGAATATTGCTGGTTTGCTTTTTATAAGAAACATTACCAGTCATGAAAGTATTCGGGATTTTTCCCTCTTCAATAGCGGAAGTATAAAGTGTTGACATAAAATAGATTTTTTGAGATTGATTTTATTTAAATAAGAGCTAACAAAAACCGTTAATTAATCGTTAGATCTCGCCAAACAACACTTTTACTTAATTTATTTAAAGCTATTGTATTGTTCGTCGGTTACTGGTTCAAGCCAGTCTACAATACCTTTTTCGGTATTGGTACTAATTGCAATATGGGTAAATTCACTATCCGGAGAAGCTCCGTGCCAATGTTTTAATTCGGGTTGAATGTTTACAACATCCCCTGCCTGAAGTAACTGAATTGGTTTTCCTTCTTCCTGATAATATCCTGTTCCTTGTGTTACAATTAGAATTTGTCCGCCGGGATGTGTATGCCAATTGTTTCTCGCACCTGCTTCGAAAACTACATTACCCACTGCAGTATTTAAAACCGGATCATTTGGAACCAACATTTTCACCCATGCTTTTCCTGTAAAATAATCCGCTGAAGCCAAATCTCCTTTTGGAAAAATAGTTTCATTTAATTGATTTTCTGGTTCTTTCATAATTATTTTGTTTTTGTATATCAGTGCCTGAAACTAAATTTAGAAAGCTAGAATGCGCTTTGTAGAAGTTATATTTAGTCAGCGAAAAAACCGATAGAAGTTAATACTAATTATTTCAGGGCAAAAGTACTTTAGCAATGACAATCAGAAATAACAATATTCAAACAAAAAATTAAGAATATGAAACAATTTACGATCGCAGCGATTTTGGAATCGTTCCTGTAAGTCTTTTAAAGTAATTATTAAAATAACTCGGATATTCAAATCCAAGCGAATAACCAATATCAGAAATACTCCAATCTGTGTGTTGCAGCAATGCTTTGGCCTCGCCAATGATTCTTTCGGTAATATGCGCCGTTGTTGGTTTTCCCGTTACTTCTTTTACAGAACGGTTTAAATGATTTACGTGTACAGCTAAACTTTGTGCATAATCCTGAGGTGTTTTTAATGCCAAAGGTTCATTTTTTGTTTCTATAGGAAATTGTCTTTCTAATAATTCTAAAAATAATGAGGTAATTCTCGAAGAGGCGTTTTTATGTTTAAAGAAATTTTCTGAAGGCTGCATTTTCATCGATTCATGCAAAATCAGATTGATGTAATTGCGAATTAAATCATCTTTAAAAACATAATCAGTTTCCTGTTCTTCGATCATTTTTTTAAATAACGAATCTATAAACACTTTTTGTTCAGATGATAACGTAAAAATAGGTGTTCCCCCAATTTTAAACAAAGGCGATTCATGAAGACTTTCAGAACGATCATTTGCTTTTAAAAACTCTTCGGTAAAAACACAGGCATATCCTTCGTATTGTGGTGAAATAATTTCCCATGAATACGGAATATGCGGATTTCCGAAGAATAAAATAGTACCGTCAGTTTCTATACCACGATCTGCATAGTGAATCAAACTCTGACTTGTATTAATACAAATCTTGTAAAAATCCCTGCGGTTATAGGTCGGAATCTTACTAATTGTATCGTTTACTTCGTATACTTTAAAACCTTTTAGCTTTAAATCGTTTATACCAAGTTCAGAAGCCTGAAAATCTAATTGCTCTTTCATGAGACAAAGTTATGAAAATCAAACATAAAAAAATAGTTTCAGGTTTTATTTTGTTTCTGGTTTGAAATGAGAATAAAAATTTAACCGCAAAGCGCGCAAAGTTTTTTTATCGTAGATTGTTTGGACAAACGCAAAGAACGCAAAGCTTTGTCAATTAGCGTTGCGCACGTATTATTTTAAAATCGATACAATAAAACAAAAACTTTGCGCCTTTGCGAGATTACAAAAAAAAGCCTTGCGAACTTTGCGTAAATCGTAGCGCACTTTGCGGTTAAATTCAGCACGATCCTATCCTCATTTCAAACTTGAAACCTGAAACCTGAAACAAAATAATTCCCCAAAACTTTGTAAAATTATACCAATCGGTATATATTTGCATTCAAATTTTACCAATCATGAGTAAAGCCGAAAAAACAAAGCAATTTATTATCGAGAAAACTGCACCACTTTTTAATATGAAAGGATACAGCGGTACTTCTATGAGTGATATTACCGAAGCGACCGGACTTACAAAAGGAAGTATCTACGGTAATTTCGAAAATAAAGATGAAGTCGCAATTGCTGCTTTTAAATTTAATGTAAAAAAACTTCAGGATACTTTTGCAAGGGAAATTGAAAAGCAAACGACTTATAAAGACAAATTACTAGTATACCCGAGATTGTATTCTGATTACTACGAGTTGCGGGTTACAAAAGGCGGTTGTCCTATTATTAATACCGCAACAGAAGCTGACGACACACATCCTGTTTTGAGAAAAAAAGTCGAAAACACCATTCTTGCCTGGAAAGATAAACTAGTCTACTTTATCGAACAAGGAATCCTCGCAGGAGAATTTAAAGCCAAAAACATTGATCCTGAAAAAACTGCCTTGACTATCATTGCCATTATTGAAGGTGCTGTAATGATTACCAAAATCACAGGAAATCTTTCGAACTTATCTGATATTATGCTTTCGCTAAATAAAATTATAAACGACTTAGAATAAAAGTAATAACCGAAATTACTTTTTTTTGAATAAAAATATACCGATCAGTATTAAATATAAACTAAAACCTAATGGAAAAATTAACGAGATTACAAGTATTGCAAAATCATATCGACAGAGAATTTATAGCGTCGCCATCGCCTTTTATGCTTTGGATGAAACCCATAGTGGTCGCTGCAGAGCAAGGCTCAGTTACCTTTAAATATACGGTTCGTGAAGAAATGTCGAATCCGGTGAAGAGTTTACACGGAGGCGTAACCGCTGCCATTGCCGACGATTGCATTGGCGCGACGATGTTTTCTCTTGATGAAGAAACTTTTTATACGACCATAAATCTTGTTGTGGACTACTTTGCGCCTGCTTTTGTTGGCGATACGATTCTGGCAAAGACAGCTATTATTAGAAAAGGAAAACAAATTGTAAACGCACAATGCGAAATCTGGAATAAAGATCAAACCCGATTAATTGCAAGGGCAACTTCTAATCTTCTTAAAACTAATATTGTTAAGAAAGAATTGTAAATGTTTTTTAAAACAGATTCTGTTGATACCCAAATTAAATCTCTGCGTGAATATTTTTTCACGCAGATTAAGCAGATTTTGGATGAGATTATAGAGATCGAACATTTTTTTTAATTAAAAATATACCAATCGGTATAAAATAATATTATGACTCCATTACACCGAAAACTGCTCATTTTTACAGTCATTCTGGCTGCCATTATGGAACTGATTGATATCTCGATCGTAAACGTTGCACTTTCTCACATGAGCGGTAATCTTGGTGCAACACTCGAAGATACTTCCTGGGTAATTACTGCGTACGCAATTGCCAATGTAATTATCATACCTATTACAAGCTTTTTGAGCGCCAATTTAGGGAGACGAAACTACTATATTGGTTCTGTCATTTTATTTACGTTTTGTTCGTTTATGTGCGGCCATTCTTCTAACATTTGGATGCTGGTCATTTTCAGGTTTTTGCAGGGAATTGGCGGTGGTGCTTTATTATCTATTTCTCAGGTAGTGGTTTTCGAACTTTTCCCAAAAGACAAACAATCTACCGCAGGCGCTTTGTTTGGTGCAGGAATTTTTATTGGACCAACAATTGGACCAACGCTTGGCGGTTATATTACCGAAAATTACGATTGGCCGTGGATTTTTTTAATTAATGTTCCAATCGGGATTTTGGTTATGATTTCTTGTTATTTTCTTTTACGAGAACCTTCCGTTAAACCCGAAATTACCAAAGTCGACTGGACAGGAATTGCTTTATTAGCCATTGGCGTTGGCGCTTTGCAAACCGTTCTGGAAAGAGGCGAAGTCGAAGATTGGTTCGAAACCCGATATATTATTGTCTTAACGGTTACTGCCGTCAGCACCTTATTGTTTTTTATTTATTGGGAATTATCGATAGATAAACCCGTTGTCAATCTTCGGGTACTTAAAAGTAAATCTTTGAGTATTGCCGCCGTTCTGACTTTTGTAACAGGATTCGGAATGTTTATTTCTATTTATATAACTCCGGTTGTGGCGCAACGTCTTTTGAGTTTCTCTCCTTATCAAACCGGATTACTTTTACTTCCCGGAGCACTATTTGCTTTGCTTGCCCTCAAAACTTGCGGAACATTATTGCAAAAAGGAATTTCACCCGTAATCATCATCGCAACAGGATTTTTGTTATTCATTTATTTTAATTGGAGAATGTCCGGAATGACTTTAAACACAAGCGCTTCTGATGTTGCCACTTCTCTTATTTTTCGTGCTTTGGGCATGGCTTTATTAACAGTTCCGCTTACCATGCTGGCTGTTTCTTCTCTGGATGATAAAGATGTTGGTCAGGGAGCGGCGCTTAATAATATGATGCGACAATTGGGTGGTTCATTTGGGGTTTCTATTATCAATACCTATGTTGCGCACCGATTTTCAGCACATCGAAATGAATTGGTATCGAATGTCAATCAATACAACATTCAGGCAATGGATCGATTAAATGCTTTCACAAAATATTTTCAGAGCAAAGGTTTTGCTTATAATGAAGCAAAATTGAAAGCTCTTAAATTGATGGAAAATATTGTATTGAAACAATCTTCTTTATTAAGTTATCGGGATGCCTTTTTTCTTGTCGGATTATTTTTTGTTGTGACATTACCGCTTCTTTTATTTGTAATGAACAAATCGAAGAAACCAAAAACTAATATGATTATTTCAGATCATTGAAAAAATACAATCTTTGAATTTTATTATATGTCACCCCGCTGGGGTTTTATGGTAGCGATTATCAATTTTCTATAAATATGGCATCCCGCTGGGATTATTTAATTTAAATATTAAAAAATCTAATTGAGAGTTATATTATAGAAAGACATCCATAAACCCCCTCAAAACTCCAGAGGAGCATTACATTTATAATAAGCCCCTGAAAAGCTAAAGTGAAGCATTATGTTTATATAAGCCTCTATTGACAAAGCTACAGTCGAGCATTATATTTATAGAAAAACATCCATAATCCATATCAAAGCTACAGCGGAGCGTTATATTTATACAAGTCCCTATTGACAAAGCTACAGTTGAGCATTATATTTATAGAAAGATATCCATAATCCCTATCAAAGCTCCAGCGGAGCGTTATATTTATAGAAATCAACAATATCCTTGTCAAAGCTCCATAGGAGCGACATATATTTACCGCGATAATCTAAAAGCTCTATTTCTTCTGATTAACATTCAAAACACCCGCCTTTAGTCCTTTGGCGGAAGCCGATAAAACAACATCATTTCCACTTTCTTCTTTCTGAATAATAATTTGCGCATAACCATTAAACAATTTACGTTTCCACGGTTCTGATGGTGTTATTACTCTAATGATTCCCGGATCTGTATTCATAACATCCCATTCTTTTACTTTTTGCAAAGGCGAAGTTCTTATCGTGATGACATTGCTTCCTTCTTTTAAAACCGCTTTGTCAAGATGGTATTTTTGAGGATCATCTGCATTGGCATTAACTAAATTTCCGTTTATAAAAACAGATTCGTTTACACCAATTTTTTTATAAAAGAAATCAACACTATTCGATTGTAAATTATTTTTCAACTCAAATTTACCTCTGTAAATATATGCCGACGCCTGATTTTTATAATCTCTATCTTTAAAAGCTTCCTTCCAGGCATTCGATTCATCCAAAGCAGATTGATTGGTATTATCAACATACGCCTGCTTTTTTTCTTCAAAATTAGTAATAGGAACAAGAGTAACATCATCAATAAACTGATCTTTTTCTAATGATGTTGGATCACCATTTCCTACGCCTAATATTTTTCCGCCTTTTATCGAAAATGAAATTTCATTATTTGCTGTTGGAACGCGTAAACCATTTTTATCTGTGACTTCGACTGTAATCACAGAAACATTTGCATTTGATGGATTTTCAGTATCTACAGAAAGTTTAATATTTTCAGGATTTCCGGTTGTTTTCTGAATTTCGGTCAGGATCTTTTTTCCGTTTTTATATCCAATAGCTTCGAGAGTTCCGGGCGTATATTTTACCTTCCATTCTAAATGTCCGTATTGTTCCATTTTCTTTTTTCCGAGGCTCTTTTTATTCAGGAAAAGTTCTACTTCATCACAATTAGAATGTACCCAAACGTCGATTTCCTTTCCTTCCATTCCACTCCAGTTCCAATGTGGCATGATATGCAAAACCGGCGCAGTTCCCCACCATGATTTTAGATAAAAAACATTGTCTTTCGGGAAACCGCAAACATCCATCATCCCGAAATAAGACGTTACCGATGGCCATCCATAAGGCGTTGGTTCTCCGCGATAATCAAAACCGGTCCAGATAAACATTCCTGCCAGATAAGGACGCGCTGCATAAAACTTCCATCCTTCTTCGATACTAAAAAAAGTGGGACGCGGTTTCTTATCGTAAGCACTTTGATAATGTTTGGCATCATCTGTAAAATAAATCCCACGGGTTGCAAAAGTAGAACCTTCCTCTGTTCCCATTCCGGGTTGGTTTTTAAACTCATTTCTATGAGCGTCGATATCTCCGTTGCCCATATAATTATAGCCCATGATTTCGACTACAGACGAAATTCCGCTTTTAAAACCACTGCTTATTCCAACCGTTACAGGCCTTGTAGGATCGATACTTTTACTGAATCCCTGCATTATATTGGTAATGCGTTCGCCCACGATTCCGCCTTCGATATTCCATTCTTCATTTCCTACCGACCAGCAAAAAATACTCGGATGATTGCGATCACGCTCTATCATTCGCCTTAAATCATTAAGATGATAATCGTTAATTCCCATTAAACGGGTTTCATCAATTACCAGCATTCCTAACTTATCGCAGGCATCCAATAATTCAGGAGTTGGCGGATGGTGTGAGCATCGATACGCATTCGAACCCATTTCTTTGAGCTTTTTTATGCGGTAATATTGCAATTCATCCGGCAAAGCAGTTCCTATTCCGGCATGATCCTGATGATTGTTGGTTCCTTGTAGTTTTATAGATTTCCCGTTAAGAAAAAAACCTTTTTCAGGATCGAATTTGATTGTTCTGATTCCGAAACTAGTTTCATAACGATCTACAATTCTCCCTTCTTGTTTTATCTGCGTAAGCAAACGATATAAGTTTGGCGCATCTATATCCCATAATAAAGGATTATTGACTTTTATTTTTGAAGTAAATTTTGCTGTTTTATAAAAATCCGGAGCTGATACATTTTCAGTATTAGTTGCTACTTCTTTACCCGAAGCATCAATAATTGTTTGTAAAACTTCTATCGCTCCTTTAAAATTTCCTTTATTTTCAATAGTAACTTCGGCCGTAACCTCAGCATTAGCATTTTGAATTTCAGAAGTTAGATAAGTTCCGTTCTGGATCACATGCAACGGGTTTGTTTTTTGCAGGTAAACATGTCTGTAAATTCCCGAGCCTTCATAAAACCAGCCCTCTTCCATCGAAGCATCAGCACGAACCACAATTGTATTTTCGCCACCATAGTTTACATAAGCTGTAACATCATATTCAAAACCGTTATAACCGCTTTCTTCTGTCCCAAGGAAATGACCGTTGAAAAAAACTTTCGAATTTCTAAAAACACCATCAAATTTTAAGGATATAATTTTTCCCTGATCGCTTTGCGAAATACTAATTTTTTTTCGATACCAGCCTATACTTTTTTCAGGAAAACCCTTTCCCGAAGTTTTAAAACCGTGGCTAAAACTGCCTTTTTCACTAAATTCCTGTTCAACTGCCCAATCATGTGGTAAATCGAGTTTTCGCCAGGCACGATCGTCAAAATCTTTGGCGGCCGGACCATCTCCAAATCCAGTTTTGGTTAGGTAAGAAAAATAACCTTCGGCATGACCGAAATCTTTTTTAGTATCATATAAATGGCCCAACGAAAAATGCCAGTCTTTATCGATTAAAATTAATTCCCGATCTGATTTGTTTTGAGCGAATGAACTAATTGAAATTAAAACAATAAAATACAGGAGAATTTCTTTGAAGGAAATAGTTTTCATAAAAATGTGGTTAGCTAGAGCGATAAAAATATTGCTTTTAAGTCTACGAAAATAATAGTATTTTATCAAAACCTGATGGTATTTGCTTTCGTACTCATAGTTGAAAATTAGACGATAAAAAATTTAGAATCATTCTACGGGCTATACATTGTTAAATTATTCTCTTTTAATGTAATTTTATCTTTAATTTCAACTAAAAAAAGTATTATCATGAGTGTTATTAAAGACGAAAATACGCTTCTTAATACTATTAAGCGCATTGACCAAAAAATCGATAAACTAAATGATCAAAAAATAATTGCTTTTTTTGAATCACTTGGCTTAACCGAAAGAGAAGATATCCCACCTGCAACAGAATTCCTGAAATGGGAAACGATTCTTGTTGTTGTACCCAACAGACATATATCGCACGAATTAAAATATTATAAATATTCGATTGCAAGGCTTTCATTTGTTACCAACCCAAATGCGAAAACAATACACCTTTTCGATTTTAAAGAATGGCAAAACATCACCCGAAACAAAACTCAGTTTCAGGTTAGAGAATTGCTGAAAAATAGTTTTGGCGGTGTAAAAAATCATGAAGAGAGATTAAATTGAGTTCTCAACACTCAATTTAATCTTTAAAAACAATTCTCACTTCCTCTTCACACTCCTTAATCATCACTAAGTCAACAGATTAATCATCAAAAAAAGACAAACTCCCTTCCGTAATAAAATATAATTCCTTATATTTCAGACACTTAAAACAAGACTAACAATTACTTATAATACAGGAGTAATTGCAAAGTCTGCATAGTTCTTTTGAAACATAACTAATTTTTTATTCTATGGAAACAAAGTTTGATATCATTGTTATTGGTTCCGGACCTGGTGGTTACGCATCGGCCATCAGATGTTCGCAATTGGGTTATAAAACGGCTATTGTCGAAAAGTACAAAGCCTTAGGCGGCACTTGCACCAATGTAGGATGCATACCCACAAAAGCGCTTCTTGACAGTACAGAACATTATTATGAAGCAGCCACCAAATTTGCTACTCACGGAATCATAACAGGAAAATTAAGTCTGGACTTTCCGCAATTCATCAAAAGAAAATCAGAAGTTGTCGAGCAAAATATTGCCGGACTTAACTTTTTGATGAAGAAAAATAAGATCGAGGTTTTTGAAGGATTTGCTTCTTTTTTGAATGATAAAGAAATCAGCATAAAAGCAACAGACGGTTCTTCATCTACTATTTCTGCCACTCATTACATTATTGCAACAGGCTCGAAACCCGCTACAATTCCCGGAGTTGAAATCGATAAAAAACGAATTATAACTTCTACCGAAGCTCTTTCGCTTCCGGACAAACCCAAAACAATGGTCATTATTGGCGGTGGTGTAATTGGTGTAGAAATGGCTTCGATTTATGCCCGAATTGGCGTTGAAGTTACTATAATCGAATATTTTGAGAGCCTGATCCCAACAATGGATAAAGAACTCGGAAAAGAACTCAAAAAAATATTCACCAAGCAAAATATCAAAATTTTACTAAGCCATAAAGTACAATCGGCAAAAAATAATGGCAAAAATGCAACCGTTACTTTTCTTGATACTGCAAACGCCACACAAGAAATCACTGCCGATTATTGCCTGGTTGCTGTAGGACGAAAACCATATACAGAAGGCTTAGGATTAGAAAACACCAAAGTAGAGGTAGATTCGAAAGGCCGAATCGTAACGAATGAAAAACTGCAAACCAAATCCGAAAATATTTATGCTATTGGCGATGTGGTTGCCGGAGCCATGCTCGCCCACAAAGCTGAGGAAGAAGGGATATTTGTTGCAGAAACCATCAACGGACAAAAACCGCACATCAATTACAAATTAATTCCAGGAGTGGTTTATACCTGGCCGGAAGTTGCTTCTGTTGGCTATACCGAAGAAGAACTGAAAGAAAAAGGGATCGAATATCGTGTAGGTAAATTTCCGTTTTCGGCAAGTGCGAGAGCGAGAGCTGCATTAGAAAAAGACGGTTTCTCGAAAGTACTTTCAGATCCTAAATACGGCGAACTTTTAGGCATGCACATCATTGGCCCGCGAGCCGCAGATCTCATTGCACAAGGCGTTATAGGTATGGAATATGAAGTGACCGACGAAGATATGTTTAGAATTTCATACGCGCATCCTACCTACTCTGAAACCCTGAAAGAAGCCTATATGATTGCATCGGGACAAGGGGCGATAAATATTTAAAATTTTGTTTCAGGTTTTCTTTGTTTCAGGTTTCAGGTTTGAAATGAGAACACAAATTTAACCGCAAGGCACGCAAGATTTATGACAAGGTTCGGTAAGTTTTTTTTAATCTCGCAAAGGCGCCAAGTTTTTATTTTATTCACTGTAATCTAAAAAAGATAAGCTCGTAAAGTTAATTGATAAAGCTTTGCGTTCATTGCGTTTGTCAAGACAAGATATTATAAAAATACTTGCGTGCTTTGCGGTTAAACCAGTAAACACTAAAACCTGAAACAAAGAAACCTGAAACCTTAAACTAAAAATAAAATGAAAACTTCAAATAACACTATTCTAATTACTGGCGGCGGATCAGGAATTGGATACGAAATTGCAAAACTATTTTCTGCTGATAACAAAGTAATTATTACAGGAAGAAATGCCGAAAAACTGGAAAAAGCGGTTTTGAGTTTAAAAAATGTAACCGGAATCGTCTCAGATATTAATAATGAAGCCGATGTGAGTAAACTGACCAAACAATTATACGAAGATTTCCCGAACCTTAATATCGTAATCAACAATGCCGGTTTAGCCCATTATTTTAAGTTAACAGATGAAAATGCGAATGCATTCGAAAAAGCCAGCGAAGAAATCCTGACCAATTATCTTTCGATTGTAAGACTGACTGAAAAATTGCTGACTTTGTTGCAAAAACAACCCGAAGCCGCTTTTGTAAACGTTTCGTCTATTGCTGCCTTTTCTCCCGGATATACACTTCCGGGTTATGCGGTAAGTAAAGCGGCGCTTCACTCCTATTCTCAGGTATTACGAGTTTCACTTGAAAAACAGGAGAAACGACCACTTGTAAAGGTTTTTGAATTGATGCCTCCGTTAGTAAATACCGAATTTTCGAAGTCGATTGGCGGCGAAAATGGTATAAGCCCGGAACAAGTCGCTTTAGACCTCAAAAAAGGATTCGAAAATGAAACCTATGAAATTCACGTTGGCGCAACAGCTGATTTTTATAAATTATATTTGTCTTCTCCTGAAAATGCGTTACAGGCAATGAACGCGAATAGGAAATAATTGGTTTCAGGTTTTAGGTTTTCCCAACCTTTGTCAAAGTTTAAAACTTTGACAAAGGTAACAATGTGAGAGATTGAGAATACAGGCAACTTGAAACATGAAACCAAGAAAACCTGAAACAATCCAACCCTTTTACATCTTAATCTCAAAAATCCTGACAAAATTACGCTCTAGCTTTTTCCTCTTTCTTTCTTCTTTCCATCTTGAATAAAAAATGAGAATAAGAAGAAACAAACTCACAATTGTAGTGGCTCTTCTAAGACCTCTTCCAAAAAAAAGAAAAAATACATTAATAATTATTAAAAAAACTACCGGAGAAAATCTTGTCCAGATTAACTGAAATTTACTGTTGGGCTCAACAATATAACTTACGTTAACCCTATTATTACTATTCTTGTAATTTCCTCTTATAATAAAATAAGTGGGTGAAGTTCTCGAATTTAGAGTCAATCGAAAACTTTTCTCATCAAAAAGTCCGTAAAAAGGTTTTGTACCTCCAAATCGGGGAAATATTCTAAAGAGACTTAAGTTTGCTTTTAGAGAACCAATTTCTGTATTACTTTGTAATCTTGTTCTAAATTCAGCCAGACTGAGTTTTGATTCCATTTAAGCTATTTATTTAAAAGCAACTATATCCTTTTTATAAGTTCTTTGACCCTTGCGAAAACGTAATTTGCTTTTTCATCAAAAACTACCATATCAAAATCACTGCTTCCTTCTGTAAAATGGCCTTCTTTTTTGGTATCAGAATATACTTTCTCAAAATACAGATCGCGTTTCTTTATCCAGTCTAGTTGCTCTTTTTTTAATCGTGATTGTTCTTTAGAACTTAATTTAAGTTTTAAATTCTTGTACGCAACATTCATCAAACTATCCGATTGATTGTAATATTCAATCGCACAATTTTTCATTCCGCTCCCACTATCTACACATTTTTGATAAGAAGTTTTCGCTTTATTAACGGTCTCCATTGTTTGTGCATTACACTGAAATGCAATCAAAATAAAGCATATGAATACTAATTTTTGAATCATGATTATATCGTCATTTATTGTTATCACTTTTTTGAAATAGCAATATACTCAAAGTTTTGATTAATTTCAGTTTTTCACTGCACTGACAACAAACTTTTAAGCATCTCTTCCAAAGCTTTTCCGTGAATGTTTTTAGCCAGAATAATTCCGTTTTTGTCTATTAAAAAATTCAATGGTACCGATTGCAGCATATAATCGCCAACAACAGGAGATTGCCAATATTTCAAATCACTTACTTGTGTCCATGTCAATTTTTGCCTTGCGATAGCTCCCAGCCAAAGCGGCTTTTTAGTATCCATAGAAACGCTGTAAATAGAAAACTTACCTGCGTAGGTACTGTTTAATTTTATTAATTGCGGCTGTTCTTTTATACAAGGTCCGCACCATGATGCCCAAAAGTCGACTAAGACTAAATCTCCTCTTAAAGAGGAAAGTGCCACATTATTTCCTTTTGTATCCGGAAGATCGATTTCAGGAGCAATATCTCCAACATCGGTTCCTACTACCTGAGCTTTTGAACTGGTTATTACACAACATAAGAATCCTAAAATAAGTAAAGTTTTTTTCATAGTTTGATTAAGTTATTTATTTGGGGGCTTGTTTTTTTTTGAATCTCGCAAAGGCGCAGAGCCGCAAAGTTTTATTTCTTATAAGCTTTTATTCTTTACGTCTTCGCGCCTTTGCGAAATTATTTTTCACAAGCAAATATAATTTTTCTTTATTAAAATCCTCCACTGTTTCATACAACTTCCTTATTCTCCATCTTAATTTTTTGCTAAATAATTATCTCCTTAATTGGTATATCGGGAAAAGTCGATATATTTGCGCCATGGAACCAATAGAAATCTTTAAAGCGCTCTCTAACAAATCCAGATTGCAAATGCTGGAATGGTTAAAAGAGCCTGAAATCAATTTTCCGGATCAGCTCCAGCATGCTGGATTTGAGCACGGAGTTTGCGTTGGACAAATACAAGCCAAGGCTGGCCTGACGCAATCGACTGTTTCTGAATATCTCTCTATTTTACAGCGCGCCGGATTTATAGAATCTAAACGTGTTGGACAATGGACTTACTATAAACGCAACGAAGGTGCCTTTGAAGCACTCAGTAACTTAATTCAATCTAATTTGTAAATTACTATGAGTACAAACAACCTGTTTTCGCCATTTAACTTAAAAACGTTAAATCTTAAAAATAGAATCGTAATGGCGCCAATGACGCGCTCATTTTCTCCAAACGGAGTTCCAACTGATGAAGTAGCTTCTTACTACCAAAAAAGAGCTGAAGGTGAAGTTGGTTTAATATTATCTGAAGGGACTGTTATCAACAGAGCTTCATCATCTAATGATGCTAATGTTCCACATTTTCATGGGGATTTAGCTTTAAACGGATGGAAAAAAGTGATCGACGAAGTTCACGCTGCCGGAGGTGCTATGGGACCACAAATCTGGCATATGGGAATTATGGACAATCATCATTCTGGATGGGTGCCACCGGTTCCTTTTGAAGGTCCGTCGGGATTAAACCGTCCTGATTTTAGAAATGGTGTTTCTATGACCGAAAAAGATATTGAAGATACTATTCTTGCTTTTGGTCAGGCTGCCGCCGATGCTAAAAGATTAGGTTTTGATACGATCGAAATCCACGGAGCGCACGGTTATTTGATTGACCAGTTTTTTAGAGCCGAAACCAACTTACGTGAGGATATTTACGGAGGAAAAACGCTACCGGAACGTAATCGTTTTGCTATTGAAGTGGTAAAGGAAATCAGAAAACAAGTTGGTAATGATTTCGCTGTGATCATGCGTTTTTCTCAATTTAAACCTTCTGATTATAATTATAAACTGGCTAAAAATCCACAGGAATTAGAAGCATGGTTAACACCTCTTGTTGATGCGGGAGTTGATATTTTACATTGTTCTCAACGTCGTTTTTGGGAACCTGAATTCGAAGAATCTGATTTGAACTTTGCAGGTTGGGCTAAAAAAGTTACCGGAGCGCCAACAATTACTGTAGGTTCTGTTGGACTTTCAGGAGATTTCTTTGGTGCATTTGCAGGAGAAAGTTCTCAACCAACTTCATTAGAAGAATTAAACAGACGTTTCGACAGAGGCGATTTTGATTTGGTTGCAGTAGGAAGACCTCTTTTATCTGACCCGAATTGGGTAGCAAAAATCAAAGCGGGTAAAACTGATGAATTGAAAGGTTTCAGTAAAGAAGCTTTAGGAGCATTGGTTTTAGAATAAATTTTTTCTATAAAGGGACAAAGGTTCAAAGGAACAGAGGAAGGTTCTTTAATCCAACTTAATATAAAAAGGGATAAACTTCATTGTTTATCCCTTTTATATTTACCAATCTTTTCGGCATCTATATCCAAAATCTTTTTAATCTTAAAATCTGTGGCAAAAGAAATGTTCTAAATCTCTAAGTTTTGTTTTTCTTCTTTGTCGATATACTTTGCGTAGATGCACTGCTGTGCATCTGTACAATTATACAAATTTAAAATGATACGTTTCTATAAATACAAAAGTTTACCAATTTTTTCGGCATCTATATCGTAGAGGCGCACTGCTGTGCGTCTACGCAATGTATTTAAAATTAAATTGCCCACAGATAAAACGGGTTGTACGGATTAACACGGATTCAAAATTATTTTATGCAGTGGCAAAAAAACTCTGAATCTGTACGTTTTGTTTTTCTTCTTTGTCGATATACTTTGCGTAGATGCACTGCTGTGCATCTCTACAATTATACAAATTTAAAATGATGCGTTTCTATAAATATAAAAGTTTACCAATCTTTTCGGCATCTATATCGTAGAGGCGCACTGCTGTGCGTCTACACAATGTATTTAAAATTAAATTGCCCACAGATAAAGCGGATTTTACTGATTTACACGGATTAAAAATTATTTTATGATGTGGCAAAAAAAATACTATGAATCTCTAAGTTTTGTTTTTCTTCTTTGTCGATATACTTTGCGTAGATGCACTGCTGTGCATCTCTACAATTATACAAATTTAAAATGATGCGTTTCTATAAATACAAAAGTTTACCAATTTTTTCGGCATCTATATCGCAGAGGCGCACTGCTGTGCGTCTACACAATGTATTTAAAATTAAATTGCCCACAGATAAAACGGATTTTACTGATTTACACGGATTCAAAATTATTTTATGCTGTGGCAAAAAAAAATCTGAACTTGTACGTTTTGTTTTTCTTCTTTGTCGATATACTTTGCGTAGATGCACTGCTGTGCATCTCTACAATTATGCTTATGTACAATTTTACGTTCTAAATTGGCATTTTACAATTGTTTGCTTTTTTATTTATTTATTTCTACATGAAATTATAAATACAAAAGGGATAAATACTGAAATCAACAAATTTCCCTTTCAACCTTTGTTGCTTTGAACCTTTGTCCTTTTGAGAAAAAAAACAAAGGGATGAAAACATGAAATTTCATCCCTTTTTTGAATATCTATAACTAACAAAATTAAGAAATTCAAGATCTTTATACAGGTTCAGAGTTACAAAGGTTCAAAGTAGCAAAGTTTTACCTTTTTTCCCTCTGAGCCTTTGAACCTTTGTCCCTCCTTTTAAGAAATTTTTCTTTTTTGAAATTTATTCTGAAGCCAGTTGCGTACAGGCTCATCGTAAAATTTCAAACATAAATAAGCTATTGTAATACTGGCTACTAAAACTCCAGTTCCTATCATATAACCGTCCTTTATAGAAACTTTATTGTCGATTACCCAGGCAGTATACCAGTAAATTAGCGGATAATGTATAATATAAATTGGATACGAAATATCTCCTAAAGCTTTGCATATTTTAACCGAAAGTGCATTTTTGATCTCTCCTCCTGCTCCAATAGCAACAATTAATGGGAAGAAAAGAATAATAACAACTGATTCGTATAAACCATTCATCCATAAAGTGTTTTCATCGCCAATTCTTGGTATCGAAAAAATAACTATAATAAGAATACTGCAAATCCAGAAAGCTCCTTTTAAGTGAATTAGTTTTCCTAATCTTGAAAGTAAAACTCCGGCAAAAAACGGATATAATAATCGCGTGAATCCCACATTCATTTGTTGCAGGTTTAAAGACCAACCGCCAATTACATCTCCATTTGGTCCAAAAACAGTATAATTTACGAGCATTGCTGCAAATATAAAAACAAAGATTGCTAATACTTTGTTCGAAAATTTACGAAACAATACAGCGTATAAAATATTGGCAATATATTCGAAGAATAGTGACCATGCAGGTCCATTAAGCGGATGCATTTCGCCCCAGCCTCTAATTTCTAATGATGGCGGAATAGGAAGTAATGTAAAACCAATTACCATTGTTAGAATCACTTTCCAGGCTTCCATTCCTGCAATTAAAGGAAAAAGACTGGATGCCTGAAAATAGTAAAAAATCGCTCCAATGATCATTCCCATAATAACCATGGGCTGTAAACGAATTAAGCGTCGTTTATAAAACTCCCACTGAGTCAATTTTCCCCATCGATCGTCGTACGCATATGCTACTACAAATCCTGATAAAAGAAAAAAGAAATCAACGGCCAGATAACCGTGATTGATAATTTGGTTAAAGCGGCTTCCCCCGTTATGGGCCTCCAGAATATGAAAAATCACTACTAAAATCGCAGCGACTCCTCGAAGTCCGTCCAGAATTTCATAATGTTTTTTAGGTTTAATATCAATAGAAGGTGAACTCATAAAAATATTTTTTGATGGTTAAAGGTTAGTTTTTATTTTTTGGTGTGAGCTAAAATAAGATTTTTTCTAAACAGTCATAGTTTTCTTTAAATAGATAACCGAAAAGTTCCCAAAGTTTGTCACAGAACAAACAAAGAAGAGTTTAACTCCACAATACATATTAAACACAATACTTAATTTCCTTACTAATAAAACTTTCAAGTACAGCAAACACAAAGCTTAATTTCCTTAATATCTTAATGGTAAAATCTTAAATGGCGAGATTATTTTAAAAGTAAAGCTGCAAATTTTTACACTTGCAGCTTTACAACCAACCAATTTAGAAATAATGAAATTATTGAAGTGAGAATCCCACTTTTGATTTTATATCTGTAGATGATGCTCCAACGATTGCTTCAAAAGCTCCCGGCTCAGCAACCCAGTCGTGTTTTTTATCATCAAAAAAGCTTAAAGCTGTTTTATCTACCGTAAAAGTTACTGTTTTTTCTTCTCCCGCTTTAAGCGAAATTTTCTCAAATCCTTTTAATTCTTTAATCGGACGTGGTAATGAAGATTTTAAATCGCTGATATAAAGCTGAACAACCTCAGAACCTTCTCTTGATCCTGTGTTTTTTACATTAACAGAGAATGTAATTTTGTCGCTGCTTGACATTTGTTTTTTATCTGCCGTTACTTTTCCATAAGCAAAAGTCGTATAGCTTAAACCGTGACCAAAAGAGAATAATGGTTTTGCTTTTTGTTTATCTGCCCAACGGTAACCTACAAAAATTCCTTCGTTATATTTTACCTCATCTCCACCAGGAAATTCTCCTAAAGCATGAGCGCCGTTATCAGCTAATTTTACTGGGAAAGTAAAAGATAATTTTCCTGAAGGGTTTACATCTCCAACCAAAACATTAGCTAAAGCATTTCCTGCTTCTGTACCTAAAAACCATCCTTGTACAATTCCCGGAACTTCTTTTACCCACGGCATTGCTACAGCATTTCCTGAAATATTTACAAAAACTACATTTTTATTTACTTTAACCAATTCGGTAATTAATTTGTCCTGACCGTATGGCAAGCCCAATTCTTTACGATCATGTCCTTCTGCATCTTGATTATCACTTTTGTTTAATCCTCCAATAAAAAGAACAACATCCGCATCTTTAGCAACTTTAAGAGCCTCGGCAGTCAATTCTGCAGGAGAACGTTTGTCCTCTAAACTTACTTTTGCTACTACTCCGTTATATTCACTTTTTGGATCTCCCACATAACCACGGGCATAAACGATTTCTGCCTGATTACCAATTCTTTTCTTTAATCCTTCAAGAGGTGTAATTTCGTATCTTGCTTTAAGCGAAGAACTTCCTCCACCTACAGTCATCATTTTGATGGCATTTTCACCAATAACAACGATTTTCTTAGTTTTAGAAAGGTTGATTGGTAAAATATTATTATTGTTTTGAAGTAATACAATTCCTTCTTCGGCAATTTTACGGCCTGCATCTGCGTGTTCTTGTGTTCCAAAAGATCCAAACGGACGGTTTCTATCCATTGTAGTCAAGAACGATAAACGTAAAATACGACGTACTTTTTCGTCTAATTCTTTAGTTCCAACTTCACCTTTTCTAATCATTTCAGAATATGGTTTTGCCAGATAATAATTATCATACGCATTGCTGGTTCCCCATGAAAGTCCATTGGTCCATGAACCAAATTCCATATCAAGACCATTAAATATAGATTGTTTTGTATCGCTAACGCCACCCCAATCTGAAACTACAACACCTTTGAAACCCCATTCTCCGCGAAGAATATCATTTAGTAAAAATTCATTATGACAACATTGCTGTCCTTTGTATCTGTTGTATGAACCCATAATTGCCCAAACATCACCTTCCTGAACTGCAGCTTTAAAAGCAGGTAAATAGATTTCGTATAAAGCACGATCATCAACGATTACGTTTACTGAGTTACGTTTTGTTTCCTGATTGTTTAAAGCGAAATGCTTTACACAGGCAGCCACTCCGTTTGCTTGTACACCTTTTATATAAGGAACAACCATTTTTGCAGCAAGAAAAGGATCTTCTCCCATGTATTCGAAGTTACGACCGTTTAATGGTGTTCTGTAGATATTTACTCCAGGTCCTAATAATACATTTTTATTACGGTAGCGCGCTTCTTCCCCAATAGATTTACCATATAAAGAAGACAACTCTTTGTTCCAGGTTGCAGAAAGTGCTGTAAGAGCCGGAAATGCAATACAAGAGTCATTTGTCCAGCCTGCCTGATCCCATTCGTCCCATTTTACTTCGGTACGAATTCCGTGTGGTCCGTCAGTCATCCAGTTTTCCGGAATTCCTAAACGCGGTACACCCGGCGAACTGAATTTTGACTGCGCATGAATCATGGCAATTTTTTCTGCTGTGGTCATTCTTTTAAGAGCATCTTCTACACGCTCATTAATTGGCTTTTTATCATCTAGATAAACCGGAACTTTACTCTGTGCATTTACACCGATAGAGCTCAACAAAAGTAAAACAACAATTGTTTTAACGTTTTTAAACATAACTATTAATTTATTAAAGCATTTAATGGATAATATAAAAGGCAGCAATAAGGTCATTATTACCTTTTAATAATATTGTAAAGCTAAAACGTTATAGTTCGTTTTTAATTTTCAAACGAAAAAAAGTAGTGAAATAAAAAAATAAATATTTGATTTACAAATACTTGTACAAAAACACCCCCTAAAAAAAGTAGTGGTTTTAAAATATAAAATTAGACTTTCAATGAAATTAAACCAATTTTCATGACCATTTCTTCAAAATCATTTCGCGAAACTGCGGCTTTATTTCGAGCTCTGGTTCTGTAATTATAAATTGTACTTAAAGAGTAACGAAGGAACGCTGCAATTTTTACACTGTCGGTAATTCCTAAACGAATTAGTGCAAAAATGCGAAGTTCAGTATTTAGCAATTCTCCTTGTTTTAAAAAGATTTGTTCTTCCTTAATCAAAAGTGCGTTGAAATCTTTCACGAAAGTGGGATACAAATTCAAGAAGATGATATCGAAATTTTTATACAATTCCTCCAGCTCATTATCAACCAAGGTTGTTGATTTAAGCATTTTATAAATCTCATCAAACTGTTTTGCCGTTGCTTTTTTATTTAAAATAATACGGTAATTTTCTAATTTATTGATGTAAGTCGAGCAAAGACTGAAAAAATGCGCAATATATTCTTCTTTGATATGATTCGATTCTGATAATTGTGCGTTACGTTCCTGCAGTTGATTGTTGGTTTCTGTAATATCTTTGTTTAGTTCTGCTAATTTTTGACTGGTTTCATAAAGTTCTCCACGTATTCTGGATACTTTTTTCATTTGTTTGTAGACATAAATAACGGCTACGATCAAAAATGCCGAAAGCAAACTGATGCATAACAAATACAGCTGCAGTTCGGTTTTTCTCTTGGCTTCTTTTTCTAAATAAACGGTATTGATAATCGAATAAACTTCTGACATTAAAAGAGTTCGAAACTGAACATTGCAATAAAGTGCGTCCTCAATAGCCGATTGAGTGAGTTTATACGCCATATCTACATCGCCTATTTCATAAAAAACCAACGCTAGTTCCTGAAGTGATGCATT
This sequence comes from Flavobacterium sp. C3NV, assembly GCF_046825355.2. NCBI lineage: Bacteria > Pseudomonadati > Bacteroidota > Flavobacteriia > Flavobacteriales > Flavobacteriaceae > Flavobacterium > Flavobacterium sp. C3NV. Next base: position 429,840 of record NZ_JBKQBJ020000001.1, read on the forward strand.
ATCTTTATTCGCATTTTTTAGATCAGAAGTAGCCGAAAGCGCATAAAACTTTTTTCTTGGTTCTAATTGATGTCTTGCCTCATAAATACTGCCCAAAAGATAGGTAATCATGGCATATTGAGGGTTATCTTCTTTAATATTTGCAAACAATTGCAACAACTGTTGTTCTGCAACTTTTAGCTTTTTCCGGGACATCCCCTGCTGAATTTTATTGATCTGATAATTTAGCGTATTAGGATCTAAAACAGCGACCAAAGAATCACGATATTCCCGTATTTTCTGAATGTATTTTATATCATAACTATTGGCGGCATAATGCTCAAAAAATTCCCTGTAGGCCACATAATAATTGGGAAGCAATGCTTTTGAGAGTGTTTTTTTATCAATGCTTTTTAAAATAGCTTCAGATTCGCGGTATTTTCCTGACGAAGAATAAAGGGTAACCAACTGCAAATTGGCTAAGTTTAGCAACTCGTTATTTTGAAGTTCACTGGCAATTTTCAGATTCTTTTTGACATAAAAAATAGCCGAATCTGAGTTGAACTTTTGATATTCTGTATATAAAGTTTTGTTGTAATTGTATTCTTGTTCCGGAGTTAAATCGTCTGAATTGATTTTTTTAAAGTTCAAAATACGCTCTTCTTTGAGCCTGACATAATGTGCTTTATTTTTTAAAGCGTCATTTAGCTTTGCTAAAATAGTATCAGTGCTGTCTGATGAATAAACAGGACTGCCTAAAAGAACGAATAAACAAAACAATAAATAATTTTTCAAAACAATTATGGTATAATGAGACCCACAAATATAAGAAAGTGCAGATACAAAAATGAATTATTTAGTAAGTCGCAAATTTTGAGTTTTGTAACAGAAAATCGAGTGTAAAAGAAAAATGTTTAGTTTTTATATCACAAGGATTTTTGTAAATTTGGTTGAAGTCTATTTCTCTAATCTAAAACCACACACAAATGCCTCATTTTATTATTGATTGCTCAGAAAACGTTCTTCGGTTAAAATCTGCAGACGACATTATGCAGGATGTTTTTAATGCAGCATTATCAACCGGTCTTTTTGATGAATCTGAGATTAAGGTTCGTATTAATCCGTTTTCGTATTATAACAACGGAAATTCCTTAAAAGACTTTATTCATGTTTTTGCCTACATTATGGAAGGCCGAAATACAGAACAAAAAGCCAATCTTTCGAAAATAATTGTTTCTAAACTCAATAGAGTACTTCCTGAAGTTCCTGTGATTTCTATCAATATAAAAGATTTTGAGAAGGCTAGTTATTTCAATAAAACGATGTTAGAGCTATAATTTATTTTATTAATGATATAAAATTAATTATAGCATTTTGCTTTTTGATTTATTTTTTTGCCACAGATTAAAAGGATTAGAAAGTTTTTTTTCTTACTTAAAAATCACATAACAGCTCTAATTACAATAAGTAACCACAAGCTTGTCATCCCGAGGAACGAGGGATCTCCGCAAGTAGCTCCTCTTGCAGAATCACCAATCTTTGTAGAGCTTCTTGTGGAGATCCCTCGTTAGGGATGACAAAAAAAGACTCCATAAACTTTGTCAAAGTTTAAAACTTTGACAAAGTTCCCACAAGATCTATTCTCTTTACTCTTTACTCTTTATTCTTTACTCTTTACTCTTTACTCTTTACTCTTTACTCTTTAATCTTTAATCTTTAATCTTTAATCTTTAATCTTTAATCTTTAATCTTTAATCTTTAATCTTTAATCGAACAGCAATTGGCGCTGCAAGACAACTCTCCGGAATATCAAATGCATTGACCAATGAAACCGCATCCGGACGAATATCCCAACACAATTGATTGACAATTTTACGGATTGCTTTGGTTTTTACAGCTTCCATATAACCGTCTTCAAGATACCAGCCTTTGTTTTTTTCTATTTGTGAAAGTGCGTATAACTGATTCAGTTTTGTTAGTATTTCTTTTGTTTCAATGTCTTCTACGTCTTTTATAGCCAATTGAAATTGTTCTAAAACAACTCTTTCCAAATACGCCTGAGCAACATCGATCATTTGATGTTGTACAACATTGAAAGCATCATAAGGTTCTAAACCTCCGTCGACCAATTTTTTGATGCGTCGCGCTGCCGAAGCTAAAATTGTTTTTTCTCTGTGAATAAAAGCCTGTAAATGAAATTCAGAATCCAGTAAATGTTCATCATCTGTTCTTCTGGTAGCAATTGGGTTTTTCTCTGTGAATGCCGTTTTTGCATTTTCGTACACATAATTGATGATTCCCAAAGAACCCATTTCGCCAAACGATTTTCTGAATTCAGACAAACGGTTTTTAGCCACCAATTGCATCAAAACGGTATTATCACCTTCAAAAGTCGTGTATATTTCGGTATCATTTTTTAAAGCATCTATTCTGTTTTCAGACAAATATCCTTTTCCTCCAATAGCTTCGCGGCATTCCTGCAGAATATCTCTTGTACTCCAGGTCGAATACGATTTCATTCCTGCTGCCAAAGCTTCGATTTCCTGCATTTCGGCTTCGGTTTTATTTAAAAAGCGATTGGTAAGATATTGCAAAGCAAAATGTACGGCGTAGGTTTTCGCCAAAGGCGGAATTAATCTTCGCTGATGCATTCTGTAATTTAAAATCGGAACTTCAGATCCTCCTTCTGGACCAAATTGTCGGCGTTGATCGCTGTAGCGAATGGCAATTGTTAATCCGGATTTGGCTGCAGCCAAAGCAGAACGCGGAATCCCGATTCGTCCGCCAACCAAAGTACCTAACATGGTAAAAAATCGTCTGTTGTCACTCGGGATCGGACTTTCGAATTCGCCTTTATCATTTACAGAAGCAAAACGATCGAGCATATTTTCTTTCGGAATCACCACATTGTCAAAACTAATCGTTCCGTTATCGACTCCGTTTAATCCCATTTTATGTCCGCAATCGCCTATCGTAATTCCGTTTAAGGTATTTCCGTTGGTGTCTCTTAGCGGAACCACAAAAGCATTTACGCCATAATCATGACCGTCGATCACTAATTTAGCAAAAACAGTCGCCATTTGTCCGTGAACGGCTGCGTTGCCAATATATTCTTTTTGAGCATTTTTAGTCGGCGTATGAATCGTAAACGTTTGATCGTTATGATTGTAAGTTGCTGTGGTTTCCAGTCCTTTTACGTTCGATCCGTGATGAGTTTCGGTCATGGCAAAACATCCGGGAATTTTTAAGGTTCCAATATCTTTTAGGTATTTCGCATAATGTTTCTCTGTACCTAACGACTGGACGCTCATTCCCCACAATCCAAACTGAACACCAAATTTGATTACTAAACTCAAATCGTGGTAACTTAGCGTTTCCATTATCGCAAAATAATCGGCTATGTTTTCTCCTCCTCCATATTGCTTTGGATAAGCCATATTTCCGAGATTTTCATCGGCCAGAATTTTACACCAATTATAGACGGTTTGGCGGTATACATTGATATCTGTAGAAGTTTCATAAGCAAATTCAGGTCTTGAAATTACTGATTTTACTTTATTGATAATAGCTGCTTCTTTACCGTTTAAAATGTCCGTTATTTTCTGAATATCAAAATCGGCATTGGTTTGAGAATTGGCTGTAAAAGAACTTGCTTTTGTTTTAAAGTTTTGAAGCGCTTCTTCGCCAAGAATTCCAAGGTCGTTCTCTAATTTTATAAAATCAGATTGCAATTTCGAAATATCCACATCTTTTTCTGAAAGCGCTACTGCAATATCAAAAATGGATTTTATATCGGATTTGTTTTGGATGCTGTTTTCGATATCCAATTTCCATTGGGTGAGTTCATTTCGCGAAGGCGGATTTGAAATGTCTAATCTTGATACTAATTGTTGTTTTTCTTCGGGCGAAAGCCAACTTAAGTCATTAATAAATTTCTGAATGGTGGTAAACTCTTTTTGAGTCAGTAAATCATCAGACCACACTAAATAAAATAACGGGATAAAGGCTTGGAGTTTGGTATTTTTCATATAAATAGTTTGTTCAGTTTGTATCTTTTTTTTGCCACAGATTATTGTTTTTCGCCACTCCCGATAGCTATCGGGATTCACCAATTTTCACTAATTAATTAGGCTCTTTACTATCGCTTATTACAGCGTAAAAAAGTTCACGCAGATTTTGCAGATCGAGCAGATTAAAAAATTCATGAAAATTCGTGAAATTCGTAGCGAAAAAATGTCGCATAAAAAAACAGGAATGAAAATAGTCATTCCTGTTTAAACATCCTGTTAAGATTCTGGTAATTTATATTTTAAACCAATAAAAAACATAAAAAACCTCACGTTATTTTAGAATCTTTGGATATTGCGATAAACTTTTGCTTCATGGCAAAAATATGATGTGAATTGAAAACCAAGACGGCCAGAAAAACAATTCCGTAAGCTATAATCTGTATGAGTCCGAACTGTTCTTTATACAGAAACATAGCCAATAGAAAAGCGATCATTGGGTTAATATTTAAAAGCATCCCAACTGTTGAAGAATTTATTCCTGACAAAGCATATAGATTAAGAAACAAAGGAAAAATCGTAAACAAAATCGCAATGGTTTCTATACAGAAATAAAACTTAAATTCCGTTGGAACCGGACCGCTGTATATGGGATAAAAAGGCAACAAGAACAACGCCGCCAAAGTAATATGAAACGTTAGAATTATAAATTTGTCGAAACCTTTATTGACTCTCTGACTAACCAGATAAGATGCATAGGTTGATCCTATAATGATGCTAAAAAACATATCCATAATATTGGCATACGATAAAAGTATACAACCGGAAATGCTTAAACCAACGGCTATCCATTGGGTTTTACTTAGTTTTTCGTGCAAAATAAAATAAGCCAGTAAAGTGGTTAGAATTGGGCAGACCAAATAGGCCAATGATGTCGCTTTTACGCTAACGTGGTTCATTACATAAATAAATGTAAACCAGTTGGCCATTAGAAACACGCTTCCGCCAATATTTAATAAAATGGTTTTGCGTTTCTCAAAAGCGGGCAACGATTTGAAGTTTTGAATTGCTTCTTTTATTCTTTTTCTTTTAAAAGTAAAAGCAATCATCAACATTAGAATACTACAGCTAAAAACACGATAGAACAAAATATCCAGAGAAGCATAATCGTGTATGGGTTTTAAAACCAGACTAAAAAATCCCCAGATTACAAAACAAGTAATGGCAGCTATGTAGTATTTTGTTGTTTTCACGAATGTTGTTTTTGTTTATTTTTCTACTAAAACAAATTTCTAAAAAATAAAACAGCAATACAGATACAGTTTTTGTAAATTGCACCATAACAGTTTTTTTTTATGAAAAATCCAAATTACTTGTATCTTCAGTTTGCTGACCGAATAGAAAAGCAAATAAAATCCGGTGTTTTGAATGTGGGCGACAAGCTGCCATCGATACGTGAAGTCTGCGCCGAAACGGGTTACAGCATGAGCACGGTAAGTAAAGCCTATTACGAAATCGAAAGCAGATCACTGATCGAGTCAAGACCGCAATCCGGTTATTATGTGAGTAATATTTCGGCCAGAGCGATTCCTGAACCTTCGCCAAGCAGTCCTATTTTAAAATGTGCCAATGTTGACCGGGAAGATTTGATCGATCAGGTGTATGGTAATATGACAGATCCTGATATTACGATGCTTTCTTTGGGTTTTCCGTCGAATGAATTGCTGCCTATTGCGAAATTAAACAAGGGGATGGTTCAGGCAATGCGACAACTTCCTAACAGCGGAACGAGTTATGAGCAAGTAAAAGGGAATCCGAATTTAAGAAGAGAAATCGCCAGATGGTCTTTTACCTGGGGAGGTTCACTGACCGAAGAGGATATTATTACAACGCCCGGATGTACAAGCGCAATATCACATTGTTTAATGACTCTAACTCAACCCGGAGATACTATCATTACAGAAAGTCCTGCTTATTTTGGAATTCTGCAATTGGCAAAATCATTAGGATTGTACATCATGGAATTGCCAACCAACATGACAACGGGAATAGAACTGGAAGCATTGAAAAAAGCGTTATCATCTAAAAAAGTAAAGCTTTGTTTGCTAATGAGTAATTTTAGTAATCCGTCAGGAAGTATGATGCCGGCAGAACATAAAATAGAAGTCGTCAGGTTGATGGAGTTCTACAATATTCCGTTAATCGAAGATGATATTCACGGCGATTTGTACTTTGGCGCAAGCCGACCTAAGAATTGTAAAACCTATGACGAAAGCGGTATTGTACTTTGCTGTAGTTCGGTTTCTAAAACTCTGGCGCCAGGTTATCGCGTAGGCTGGGTTTCGCCGGGAAAATTTAAAAAAGAAATATTACGCAACAAAATTTACCATTCGCTTTCCTCTCCTACTATTACGCATCAGGTTGTGGGAGATTTTCTAAAAAATGGACGATACGAAAACCATCTTAGAAAAATACGCCAGATATTGAATCATAATTGTAACAATTATATTAATACGGTTTTGGAATATTTTCCGAAGGGAACCAAAGTAAGTCAGCCGCAAGGGGGATTTTTTCTTTGGATCGAACTGGACAAAAGTGTTGATACTGCTGCTTTTTATCATTTGGCGATGCAACACAAGATTAGTATCGCGCCCGGAAGAATTTTCTCTTTTCAGGATCAGTTTTCGAATTGTATGCGATTGAGTTTCGGGTTGGTATGGACGAATGAATTAAGAGAATCTATACAGACTTTAGGAAGATTACTTCATCGATGATGATAAACTCTGCGTAATCTTGTCATCCTTGACGCAGAAAGTATCACACAATAAGCTCGACAATCTTTGTCATGGCACACGGATGACACGGATTTGCTTTGCAAAAACACAGATCTACACAGATTTTTTGTTTTACTCATTGCAGCTACTCCAATCTTGTCATCCTGAGGAACGAAGGATCACACGCGGGATTCTACAAAGATTGGCGATTTTGATTGTGAAGTTCCTGTTGTGATCCTTCCTCCGTCAGGATGACAAACTAGACGAAAACATTGTTATGAAAACGGATGTCCTAGCCCCGATAGTCCAGAGGCTTCGGGAGGAAATCCTTTTTCTGGCTTCTTTAGCCAGGAAAAGATTGGAACGGATTGCTTCGCCAATTCGCACTTTCAGGCTCGGGTGCGGGATTAGCTCCTGAAAAAAAAGATTCAGTTTTAAGGAATTGCAATAACAAAAAAAAACCGGACAATGCTGTAAATAGCGTTGTCCGGCAACAAATTGAGAAACCAAAATCAATTTTAATTATAAAACAAAATAAGCGTTGTTTTCCGCTTTTTTAGGCTCAGGCTGAAGATGAAATTCATTGATAATATCAAATTCGCTTTGGTATTCATTCATCATCTGAGTGATATTTCTTTCGATAGTATTGGCAATAGTGGTTACAGGTGTATCTGTAGGCCTGTTTTCGAATGGATCCTGCAGGTGAATTGCCATTCTTTCGATCAAAAAGAAAGCGGCTGCAATAGCTGTAATTAACGGGATTGCAAACCAACTCAAGACACTAATTAAGCCAAAAGGCAATAGTAAAATAAACAAACACAATGTCAATCTGATGTACATGCTGTAAGTCGTTGGAAAAATAGTGTTTTTAATTCTCTCACATTTCCCCATTTCATCACATAATCTTGACAAAGTATTATCGATTTCTACCTGCTGATACATATTAATACGTTTGTCGTTTTTAGCATTTCGAAGATCTCTCGCATGCAATAATAAAATCGCGTTAGGTATGTTTTGATGATTTTTTACAAAACGTAATTCTTCGTCGCTTATCAAACCTTCAAGTGGTTTTAAGGCATCTCTATTTCGTAAAGATTCTCCTAAACTATAACACCACGCAATTTGTCGTTTGGCAAAATTTTCTTTGAATTCATTTGCTTCTACAGAAAAATTAGGGTCTTTATAGAATGTCAGTACTTGCCTGATCAATGTTCTGGAATCATTTACAATTGCGCCCCAAACGATTCGGGCTTCCCACCATCTGTCATAAGCCTGATTCGACTTAAAAGCTAATAATAAGGATATAATGGTTCCAATCATTGTTGGAATTGCAATTGGAATATCTACAGGAAGATTGATAAAATAATTGTGAAAAACTTCAAAAACTATTGTATACGCCAGTACTAATGTAATTTCTACTTTAATTTTCCCGAGAACGTACTTCATTGGTATTCTTTTCTTTAATAACATATTTTCGGTTTTAAATTAAACTTATATTTTTTTTAGAGAGCAATTGGGTATTATGCCATTTCCTCATAAAGAGACAAAACCGGAAGTCCTAATCTCTCGTTCATATCTGCTTTTTTTGCTTTTTTGAATTTGATTTTTTCTCCTTTACGGGTTTCTACCAGCAAATCGATATCGTATTTTGAAATCGCTTCGGATAAATAAGGAGCAAATTTTTCGTAGTTGTCATCGAAATTGGCGGTCTGACTTACAATTTCAAATGAAAAGTTTTCATTCAAGAATTGCTGAACGTCCTTAACATGCATATTGGCACGGGCATTTTCGATATAAAGTGCTTTATTAAAGTCTTCTTTGTACTGCTCTACTCCTAAATGCAATATGGGGCATTTTTGGTTTCCTGCTAATTGAATCAAATACTGATGAATTCGTTTTGTTTCTTGTTTATAAGACTGTGTCAGAATGACTAATTTTACAGAGAAAACATCAATAATACGTTTGAAGATTGGAGATGAAAGACCGTACTGGTTTTGTACTTTTATTTTACAATTTGGAGTATGCTCGATAATATAGCGACAAGTATCAAGTACTGTTTCCTGACTAGCTGTAAGTCCGGTACGCATTTCACGCAAATAACCTGATGAAGAAAAAGTATCCGGGGCATCGGCAACCATCATTAAAATGATTTCGCAACCTGATGATTTTGCCTGACTTACTGCTGATTTTACAGCGCAAATAGTATCATCTTTTAAAGTCGTAGGTATAAGGAAATTTTTCATATGTATAATCGTTTAGTTTATACATACAAAATAACTCTCTCGAAATTAGAAGGGGCTTAATATAAAATTAGAACTTTCTAAGATTCAACATTAGAATTTTTAATGTTGTTCTTTTTGATTTTCGATTTATTAAAAACGATCGTTACAATAGTTCCTTTATTTTGTTCTGATTGTACTTGTATTTCGCCATCGTGCATGCGAATGATTTTTGAGGCCAAAGGAAGCCCTAAACCATACCCTATATATTTGGTGGCAATTTTTCCTCTAAAGAAAGGTTCATACAAATGCGGAATATCTTCTGGCGGAATACCAATACCAATATCGTTGATAGCGATTTTAATCATTTCCTGATTGGCAGAAAGCGTAACAAAAACCTCATTATTATCTGAGTACTTTACACCATTGGTAACAATATTATTAATTGCTAATTCTAAAAGAGGTTTGTTGCACGGAATTAATAACAGATTAGAATCGTTTGGAGCAAAATTAAATTTCATACTCACACGATTATCAGGATAAATTTTATCTAAATCTGATTTTACATCCATTAACAATTCGTCGATTCTTGCAATATCCAGTACTTGTTTTTTACCGTCGTAACCCGTTTGAGTAAGTTTTAGCAGGCTTTCTGTAAGGTTTCCTAATTTTGAAGCCTGACTATAGATATTTTCTAATGACTGAATATACTCGGGAACCTGACGTTCTTTAAGGAGCATAATTTCAGACTCGGCAATAATGGTGGTAATTGGCGTTTTTAATTCGTGCGAAGCATTGTTGATAAAATTGGCCTGAATCTCAAAAGAGGTTTCTAAGCGGTCCAGCATATCATTAAATGTTTCTGTAAGATCTGAGATTTCGTCTGAGTTTTTTACTTCGGGTAATCGGTTATGAAGATTAGAAGCACTAATTCTATTTACTTCTTTGGTAATTCTTGCTACGGGATTAATAACACGTTTTGCGAGAAAGCGCCCTAAGAAAAAAGCCAGAAATATAAATCCGATCCCGCCAAAAAGCATGATTTTTACAATATAAATGGTCGTTGTAGGGCCTTTTTGATCCCTTGCTCCCACAATTACAATGTATCTTTGACTTCTTTCTGTAAAAACTTGTCCTAAATAGTATTTGTTATCTTTTTCGAAATAATCTTCTCCGGTTTTTAGAACATTAGTATAGAACTCATTGGGTAAATTTAAATTGGTATTATAATCAAAACTGTTGGCGCTGTTTATTTTTAGAACAAATTCTTCTTCTTCTATAAGTTCTTCAAGTCCGTCTTTTTTGAGGTTTTTATAATACTTTATTTTTTCAGGATCGTTTTGAAAATGAATTGAAGCGACGATTTTGGCCCTGTCTTCTAATCGTTTTAAGAAATGATATCGATTATTTTCCTGAAACAAGACAAAGACAATAATACACAACAATAGTGTACTAAAGCTGGAAAGCGCTACATAAGTAAAAGTAATTTTTTTTCTTATATCCATTTTATGGTTTTATAACATAACCTAAACCTTTCATGGTATGAATAAGTTTAGTTGCAAAAGGTTTATCTATTTTTTTGCGCAGATAGGTAATATACACGTCTACAACATTGGTATTCATATCAAAATTAATATCCCAAACATTATCTAAGATTTGATCACGGGAAACAATCTGACCGCTATTTTTAGCTAAATAATACAGTAATTTAAACTCTTTGGCCGTTAAAATAATAGATTCTCCTTCTCTTTTTACGGTTTTAGCACGCGCATTTATTTCTAAATCTCCTACTGTAATGCTGTCTATTCTTTCTGTTTCCTGATGCGCTCTTCTGTGCAATGCATTTACCCTTGCGTCAAGTTCCCCAAATTTAAAGGGCTTAACCAAATAATCATCGGCACCGGCATTAAGTCCGGTTACAATATTTTCTGAAGTTCCAAGAGCTGTTAAAAGTAAAACTGGCACAAAATTCTTGCTGGCACGCAAACGTCTGCAAATTTCAATTCCGTTAATATCAGGTAACATTACGTCTAAGATTACAACATCAAAATTATAATTATGAAGCATTTCCAGGGCTGTTTTCCCATCCATTGCTACACTAACTTCGTTGTTGTTTTCGGCAAATCCTTTACGTAAAATAGATAAAAGGTTTGGTTCGTCTTCGACTATTAATAATTTCATAAATAAGTGGTCTGAATAACAAAAATAGGGATTGAGTTTAAAAATATAAATCACAATAGTTATAAATTATGATTTAATTATGAACAATAGCTTTTAGTAACCACAAAAAAAGCATTCACCAGAAATGAATGCTTTTATATTTTTTTAAGAATGATTTACGGGGGTAAATACTAATTTTTAAAGTTAAAACTCAATACAGCGCCAAGTCCAAACTGGTAAGTAGAAACATAATCATCAACCGCAACTGGTCCGTACCAATATGTCCAATAATAACTCTCACCAACTGCTGCCGACATCGATTGTAAATAGGCATTAATATTTACAGAAACTACTGAAGCTGTTTTAATCTTTACTCCGGCTTTTAAATCCCAGGCAAAATAAGTTCCACTTCCTCCCTGAGGTGTTTCTACAATCCCAACTCCGGCTCCTGCCCCTAAATAAGGAAGTAAATTTGAGCCTGTATCAAAATAATGGGTAAAATCTGCTAAAATAAAATTAAAGGCTCCCTTGTCATTTCCAGCATTAACCTGAACTCCTGCCGGATTATAAAAAGGTATTTTTAAATCTTGTCTTAAATACTTTACCTCAACTGAGTTATTTGTCGAAAAGAAATATTCAAATCCTGCACCGTATTGAAAACCATCATCAATAGTAGCAGAAAAACCATCATAATCGATCTCATCTGAAAAGTTATAACCACCATACAAATTAAGAGAAAAAGACCTTGCATCTTGTGCGTTCGCTCCTATCACCGACAGGAAAAGAACGAGTAATAAACCGTACCGTTTCATAGTGTTTGTTTTTGAAAGTTAATTGAATCTCAAATTTAAGTTTTTTCTTTCTAAAAATTAAATATTTTTTAAGATAAAATTCGCACATAAAAAACACAACTACTTAACAAACATTAAATTACAAATCAAAATGTTTCGCCGGCATTTAGATAAAACCCTTTTGAATTATTTCCCCAGGCATAATCTACAATTAAATTGGTCCGTGTTTTTTTATCGATCAAAATACGCAAACCAAGACCTGCCGCGGGTTGAATTGATTTGAATAAAGAAACATTATTATCGACATTACTTGCTGTTACGAAGTTGGTAAAAACGGTACCGCTTATCATCTGGTCGCAAGTAATTGGAAATCTAAATTCTGTTGAAAGATAAACTAAACCGTCTCCTCTAAATAGTCCTTGTGTATAACCTTCTCCGCTTCGGCTTCGCTGATCCCAGCCTATTGCAGGCAAATTCAGGTACGGAACTTTTCCTCTGGTTATAAATTGTCCGTAAGCCCAAAGTGCCAAAATGTATCTTTCATTTTTGTTCGAAAGGGGTATAAAATGACGATATTCTGCATATAAAACATTACTATATTCCTGATTATGAAACAAAACGGGATTAAAACGATAATTGATATTAGCAAACCATCCGCGGGTAGAATTTACCTGATTGTCTCTGGAATCGTATACTAAATTGAGGCTCATACCACTTAAGAAATATTCTAAATCATTAAACCCGTGTTTTTGGCTGTAATTATAATGATAAGTATATTTTCCGTTTTCTACATCAAGATCTTTGTCTTTGATACTGGAATACCAATCGAGATTTATACCTCCGCCTATATAAAAGTTTTTACGAACTTCAAAAGAAACAGTTTGGTGAAATTTAAAATAATCATAGTCCATAGGCTGTGCAATAGAATCGATGCTAAAATGATTTTTCTTGCTGTGATGCGGAATTATATCTGTTCCTAAACCATAATTGGGCTGAGAAAAAATATACAGGCGATAATCTCCGCTTAAAAAAATCTTGTTGTTATTGAGTAAGATATTATTCTTAACATTTACCAGCCATTGTTTTTTTGTAGTATAGGTTATCCCCAGATTTGCGATAGAATATTTGTCTGATTCAAGTTTTCCTTTGAAAGTATATTGCGCTACCGCACCAAAAAAAAATCCGGTTGCTGGCTGAGAACCAATTGCCGGAATAATAAGGAAAAAGTTGTTTTTTGAAGGTCTTACTATAGCTGTAGAATCCTTCTTTTTAAAGATTTCTAAAATCGTTCTGGGCGGACATAATTCCGGATTAACGTTTTCTGTTTGCGCTATCGAACTGAACGAAATAAAGAAGAGTAACCCTAAGATTTTATAATGATGAAAATAATTATTTTTTAAAAATTTTACCATCTGAAAGTTTTAATTTTTCGAAATAACATTCAATCCTCACGTAAATATACATCTTATTTTCAAGGTTTTATAATTCAACTTTAATAAAAAACAGCATTTTAGAACATAAAAAAAGCCGTCAATATAATTTGACGGCTCTATAAACTTATAAGTATTTTTTCTTATTTCGTGATAAATTTTGGATTGATCAGGTTATCTAATGAATAGATTTCATCCCATTTTTCCTGAGTGATTAATTTTCTTTCGACCACCACAATATCATGAACACTTTTATTCATTTTTAAAGCTTCACCAGCGATACTGGCGCTTACTTCGTAACCTAAAATAGGATTTAGTTGTGTTACAATCCCAATACTGTTCATTACCATATTATAGCAATGATCTACATTTGCCGTAATTCCAATAATACATTTATCGATCAAAGTCTGAATGGCATTTGATAAGTAATCTAAAGATGTAAACATCGCAAAAGCAATTACTGGCTCCATTACATTCAGCTGCAATTGTCCTGCTTCAGCCGCCATGGTAACCGTTAAATCCTGACCAATTACGTAAAAACAAGTCTGGTTTACTACTTCCGGAATTACCGGATTTACTTTTCCAGGCATAATAGAAGATCCTGGCTGACGTGCCGGTAAATTGATTTCGTTGAAACCAGTTCTTGGCCCTGAACTCAATAATCGTAAATCATTACAGATTTTAGAAATTTTAACGGCTGTTCTTTTTAATGTTCCCATAATCTGAACGTAAGCTCCTGTATCAACAGTAGCTTCAATTAAATCCGGAGAAAGCGTTAACGGAATTCCAACTTCTTTGGCTAAATAGTTCACACAAATTTCAGGATATCCTTCTGGTGCGTTTACTCTTGTGCCAATTGCGGTTGCTCCCATATTGATTTCTAAAACCAAACTCTGAGCTTCTTTTAATCTGCGAACATCTTCGCCTATTGTAGTCGCATAAGATCTAAATTCTTGTCCTAAAGTCATCGGAACCGCATCTTGCAATTGGGTTCTTCCCATTTTAAGAACACTTTTAAATTCTTCTCCTTTTGCAGCAAAAGCAATTTCTAAACCTTCTAATGTCTTAATAAAGCTTTCCATTTTCAGGTAAAGCGCAATTCTAAATGCCGATGGATAAGCATCGTTTGTAGATTGGGAACAGTTAACATGATTATTTGGATGCAAAAAGTTATAATCTCCTTTTTTATGTCCCAGATATTCCAAACCAATATTGGCAATTACCTCATTTGCATTCATATTTACCGAAGTTCCTGCTCCGCCCTGAATCAAATCGCTTACAAATTCCTGATCGAATTTACCGGCAATAACCTGATCACTTCCGTAACAAATGGCTTCGGCAATTTTAGGATCGAGTGCTCCGCAATCTTTATTAGCTAAAGCTGCTGCTTTTTTCACATAACCTAAAGCTTTAATAAATAAAGGTTCTTTTGAAATTGGAATTCCTGTAATATTAAAATTCTCTACAGCCCTGAAAGTTTGGATACCATAATACAGATGATTCGGAATATCTAATTCTCCTAAAAAATCATGTTCTTTTCTTGTTGATCCCATATAATATAAGTGTTACGTTTTAACTTAAAAAATCACTGTAAAGCTACTGCGAAATACTATTATAATAAAATATTTCAAATTAAAAATTAATAATATTTTATAAAAATAAAGCCTTAAAATTAAACACTTATCATTTTAAAGCTTTAAAAATATCATATTCGTAAAAAACAAGCCGTAAAAAACATCCTTATTTAAGGTAAGCACAATCTCAATCCGTTTATTTTCCTGAGAAAAATCACACTTTAAAACTAAAAAATTAATACCATTTTATACATAATTAATGCAACGTAATTATTATCTTTTCACTCTTAAACAATCATTAAAAATTACATTGAAAAAAGAGTCTGAATATTTCCTTGATAAAGAATACGATACCATTACTTATGGTAGAGATGATGTAAATTTTAAGGATTTTGAATGTTGTGTTTTCAATAATTGTAATTTTTCGGCCTGTACTTTCCTAGCCGTTACTTTTATCGATTGTGTTTTTAACGATTGTATTTTTAGCGAAGCCAAAATCAATTATGTAGCTTTTAGAACGGCTACTTTTAACCGATGCGAAATCAAGGAAGTGAATTTTGCCATGTGCGACAAACTCATTTTTGAAGTTCATTTTTATGATTGTATTCTGGACTTTTCGAAGTTTTATACCTTAAAGATTAAAGGAACAACGTTTAACAATTGCAGTTTAGTTGCCGTTGATTTTATGTCTACAGATCTTACCAGCGTTCTTTTCGATAATTGCGATTTGTACCGCTCAGAATTTGACAAAGCCATCGCCAACAAAGCCGATTTTAAAACCAGTTATAATTACACCATTGATCCATCAAAAACCAAACTGAAGAAAGCTGTTTTTGCTTTGAAAGAAGTGAAAGGATTGTTGTTTAAGCATGATGTGATTGTGAGTTAAAACCATAATTCAACACGAATTTACTTCGTCTGTTCGCTATCGCTCGGGTCACTAATTACCACGAATTTTTAACTCTGAGTTTAGTTTGTGGAATTATTTCACAAACTAATTCGTGGTAATTAGTGACCCGAGCGATAGCGAACAGACGAAGTAAATTAGTGTTTTAAATCTTTTTCTCCATTACATAATCTTCCATCAAATAACCGTTTCCGATTTCAATATCAACTTCTTCTTTAACTTCGAAACCTATTTTTTTGTAGAATCCCAAAGCGGTATTAAATCGGTTTACGTTTAATAATAAAGCAGTTGAATTGTTTTCTGAAGCTAATTTTCCAATTTCGTCAATCACTTTTTTACCAATTCCTTTTCCCTGGGTTTCCGGCAAAAGATAGATTTTATGAATTTTGGTCAGGGCTTCTTCATTATAATGATGTTCAATTCCGATAAATCCAATATTTGTTTCATCTTCATCAATCATATAAAATAACTGTACTTTTTTATCGTATTGTTCGCTTAGAGCTTCAGTAGAATAAAAAAGCCCCAACATATAATCAAGTTGTTCTTTTGATAGAATTTCACCATAAGTAATGGGCCAGGTAATATTTACTATATTCTGAATTTGCTTAATATCGTTTATTGTTGCTGCTGTAATCGTAATCATAATGCTATTTAAAATACTTTTATTATTTAGTAAAAATTTGATTTTCCTGTTCGCTTACGCGGATGAAAGTTGTTCTTTTTGTTAATTCTTTTAATCTTGATGCGCCTACATAAGTACAAGTACTTCGTAAACCTCCTAAAATATCTAAAACTGTATTGATAGCATGCCCTTTATAAGGAACCTGAACTGTTTTTCCTTCGCTGGCTCTATATTCTGCAACTCCTCCAACATATTTATCCATTGCCGTTGTAGAACTCATTCCGTAAAATTGTTTGAATTTTTCGCCGTTTACTTCGATCAGCTCTCCTCCGCTTTCAGTGTGTCCTGCGAGCATTCCGCCCAACATAACAAAATCTGATCCTGCTCCAAAAGCTTTCGCCACATCTCCCGGAGTTTTACAACCGCCATCGCTTATAATATGTCCGCCTAAACCATGCGCAGCATCGGCACATTCTATAATAGCTGAAAGTTGCGGATATCCTACGCCGGTTTTCACACGTGTTGTACAAACTGAACCTGGTCCAATTCCTACTTTTACGATATCGGCTCCAGCCAAAAGTAATTCTTCGACCATTTCGCCGGTAACAACATTTCCGGCAATAATGACTTTATCAGGATATTGTTTTCTGGTTTGTTTTAAAAACTGAACAAAATGTTCTGAATAACCGTTTGCGACATCAATACAAATGAATTTCAGTAAAGGATTTGCAGTAATTATTTGACCAATTTTGGCAAAATCATCTTTTCCCGTTCCGGTACTAATAGCAATATAATCGTAGAAATCTGGTGTAACATTTTTCAGGAAATCATTCCATTCTTCTAATGAATAATGTTTATGAATTGCTGTAAAAAGTTTTTCTTTCGCCAAAACCTGAGCCATTTCAAAAGTTCCTACCGTATCCATATTGGCTGCCATAATTGGGATTCCTGTCCAATTTGTGGTGGAATGCAAAAATTTAAAATTTCGTTCTAAAGAAACTTCCGATCTGCTTTTTAGCGTTGATCTTTTTGGGCGAATCATTACATCTTTAAATCCTAATTTCAGATCAGTTTCTATTCTCATGGCTTTGAATTTTGATTACACTCAAATATAGGAATTTTAGATTTTAGAATGTTGATTTTAGATTGCTAAACTTTGTGGTTAATTTGGTACGCGGATGGCACACGGATGACGCGGATTCGCTATCGCGAAAACGCGGATTTATACGGATTTTTTATTTTTTTTATTTCCCAAAGATTCACAGAGAATGCCACGGAGATTCACAAAGCTTCCTTCAATTTTGGAATTTGGAATTTAAAAAATTAGAATTTTAATAAATTTATCCATGAATCGTTTCGCCTTTTCCGTAATTAGAAATAATAGATTCTTCGTAGGCCAGCCATTCTCTCCAGCGTTTTTCAACGTCGATTCCAACTCCGTATTTACGGGCGTAGGTAATGAAAGTAGTGTAATGACCTGCTTCGCTTTCCATTAATTCTCTGTAGAAAACGGCCAATTCTTCGTCCTGAATGTTTTCGGATAAAACTTTGAAACGTTCGCAACTTCTGGCTTCGATCATGGCGGAGAATAATAATCTTTCTACAAGACCTGAAACTCTGCTTCCGTCTCCGCTTTTCTTCATATATAAATAAAGCTCATTTACATAATCGTCTTTGCGTTCGCGGCCCAGTTTTAATCCTCTTTTGATGATGATATTGTGAACCTGCTCAAAATGATCGATTTCTTCTTTGGCTAAAGCCAATAAATCTTTGACTAAATCCTGATGTTCAGAGTTATTGGTAATAATAGTAATCGCGTTTGTTGCTGCTTTTTGCTCGCACCAAGCGTGATCTGTCAGGATTTCTTCAATATTTTTTTCTACAATATTTACCCATCTTGGGTCTGTTGGCAATTGTAATCTTAGTACGCCCATTTCTAAAGTTATGAGTTAAAAGTTATAAGTTATAAAAGCAAAAATCGAAAGTCAAAATAAGACTTTTGACTTTCGATTTTAAAACTTTAAGACTTATCTTAAATTAATATACGAAAATTGGTCTTTCGCTCATCATTTCGTTTACTTCGTTTGCTACTTCTTCGATAACTGCTTCATTTGTATGATCAGCTAATACTTTATCGATTAATGCTACGATAGTTTCCATGTCTTCTTCAACTAAACCACGAGTTGTGATTGCAGCTGTTCCTACACGAATTCCTGAAGTTACAAATGGTGATTTATCATCAAATGGAACCATATTTTTATTTACAGTGATTTCTGCTTTTACTAATGCATTTTCAGCTTCTTTACCAGAAATATTTTTATTTCTTAAGTCAATAAGCATCATATGGTTATCAGTTCCGCCAGAAATAATTTTGTATCCTCTTTTTACAAAAGCATCTGCCATAGCATTTGCATTTTTTTGCAATTGCATAGCATAAGTAAAGAACTCATCTTTTAATGCTTCACCAAAAGCAACCGCTTTAGCAGCGATGATGTGCATTAAAGGTCCACCTTGATTTCCTGGGAAAACTGCAAGATCTAATAAAGACGACATCATTCTGATTTCTCCTTTTGGAGTTTTTAATCCTTGTGGATTTTCGAAATCTTTCCCCATCAAGATCAAACCTCCACGTGGTCCACGTAAAGTTTTGTGAGTTGTTGTAGAAACAATATGACAATGAGGAATTGGATCGTTCATTAATCCTTTTGCAATAAGTCCTGCAGGGTGAGAAATATCAGCGAATAAGATTGCTCCTACGCTATCTGCAATTACTCTAAAACGCTCAAAATCCATATCACGAGAATAAGCTGATGCTCCTGCGATGATCAATTTTGGCTGCTCTTTTGTTGCAATTTCCTGAATTTTATCATAGTCTAAACGACCAGTTTCAGCATCTACTCCGTAAAAAACAGGTTTGTATAAACGACCTGAAAAGTTTACAGGAGAACCGTGAGTCAGGTGACCACCGTGAGATAAGTCGAAACCTAATATAGTATCACCAGGATTTAAACATGCATGGTAAACTGCAGTATTTGCCTGAGATCCTGAGTGAGGCTGAACGTTTGCATATTCAGCACCAAATAATTCTTTAGCTCTGTCTATTGCAATTTGCTCAATAACGTCAACTACTTCGCAACCTCCGTAGTATCTTTTGCCTGGATATCCTTCGGCATATTTGTTAGTTAAAACAGAACCAGCTGCTTCCATTACTTCATCACTTACAAAATTCTCTGAAGCGATAAGTTCTAATCCGTGAATTTGTCTGTCTTGTTCCTCTAGTATAAGGTCAAAAATTTGTTCGTCGCGTTGCATTTTTTCGTTTTTCGTTAATTTCCTGCAAAAATACAAAAAAACGTTTGTCAAACTGCTAGATTATGATATATTTGACATAGAATTTTTCAACAAATAATTAACATTCACATGCCAATAACCGCTAACGATACCAAAAGAAAATCATGGTTAGAAGTGCCAGAAAATAGCGACTTCCCTATTCAAAATATTCCTTTCGGTGTATTTCTTACCAAAGAAAATGTCGTTACAGTAGGAACACGAATTGGCGACTACGCTATAGATTTAGGGGCTCTACAACAATTAAACTATTTTTCAGGAATAGACTTAACTGATGATATGTTCATGCAGGATACGCTTAATGATTTTATTTCTGACGGAAAAAAGACATGGCGTTTAGTTCGAAATCGCATCGCTGAGATTTTCGACGAAACTAATCCTCAACTAAGAGATTCAACAAAAGATCGCGATATTGTTATTTTTAAAATCGACGATGTAGAGATGCAATTACCTGTATTAATAGGTGATTATACAGATTTTTACTCTAGTAAAGAACACGCTACGAACGTTGGAAAAATGTTCCGCGATCCTGAAAATGCTTTATTACCAAACTGGTTGCATATACCTGTAGGATATCATGGTAGAAGTTCTACTATTGTTCCGTCAGGAATTCCGGTACACAGACCAATGGGACAAACTTTGCCGGCTGGCGAGAAATATCCTGTTTTTGGACCGTCTCGTTTGGTAGATTTTGAATTGGAAACAGCTTTTATTACAACTGACGTAAATATAATGGGAGAAAATATCCCAACTTACGAAGCCGAAGATTATATTTTTGGGATGGTTTTACTAAATGACTGGAGCGCGCGCGATATCCAGAAATGGGAATATGTGCCGCTAGGGCCTTTCTTAGCTAAAAACTTTGCAACATCAATTTCTCCGTGGATTGTAACTATGGATGCTTTGGAGCCTTTTAGAACCAAAGGACCTAAACAAGATCCTTCGCCGTTACCTTATTTACAAACTAAAGGAAAAAAAGCTTTTGATATTCATCTTGAAGTTTCTATTAAACCTGAAGATGCAGAAGAAACAATAGTTTCTAAATCAAACTTTAAATATTTATACTGGTCCATGAGCCAACAATTAGCACATCATACTTCTAATGGTTGTCGTGTAAATTCTGGTGACATGATGGGTTCAGGAACTATTTCTGGTCCAACTCCGGATAGTTTTGGTTCGATGCTGGAATTGACTTGGGGAGGAAAAAACCCTTTGAAATTAAAAGATGGCAGTGAACGTAAATTTATCGAAGATAACGACACTGTTATCATTAGAGGTTTTTGCGAAAATGCTGAAGTACGTCTTGGTTTTGGAGAAGTTGCAAGCCAATTATTACCACCATTTATCAGACCATGAAGAGCAGATAAATTATCTGAAGAGATATAAAAATATAAAACCTTGGTTCTCGCCAAGGTTTTTTTTATGCTTTATTTTAAGCAAATACTTTTATGTTTGAATCTCGCAATCCCGATAGCTATCGGGAGCAGAGTCTCAAAATTTTATTTAAAAAAATAAGATTAATAGCGTCTAGCTTCAGCTGGCTGGAAATATTTAACGCAAACAAAAAGGCTTTAGCCAAACTAGATTAGTTTGGCTAAAGCCTTTTTTATATTCAAATCATATTCCCCTAGCTGAAGCTAGGGGCTATGCAAAAAAATCTTTGCGACTCCGCGACTTTGCGAGATTAAATATTACGCAAAACTTAAAAAAACTTAGTGACTTTGTGCCTTCCTGGCTAAACCTAAGCAGGTATCTGCTGGCTCAAACAATGCAAAGTTCCAAATCCCCAGATAAAATCGATACAGCTTATTCCTATTACTTCTCTGTCAGGGAAACATTCTGATAAAATATTCAAAGCTACACGATCGTTACTATCATTAAAAGTAGGAACCAAAACACAATTATTCAGGATTAAGAAATTAGCATAACTTGCCGGTAATCTTAAATCTTCGAAATCTACACGTTTTGGCATTGGCAATGCTACAATTATTGGAGATTTTCCGTCTTCTAATTTTGCATTTTGTAAACGTTTCAGATTATCTTGTAATGGTTTGTAATTAGCATCATTTTTATCTGTTTCAACAATTGTCACAATGGTATCTTCATTTACAAATCGGCATAAATCGTCGATGTGTCCGTGTGTGTCGTCGCCTTCTATTCCGTCTCCAAGCCAAATTACGTTTGTAACTCCAAGATATTCTTTAAACACCGCTTCGTAATCTTCTTTGGTGAAGTTTTTATTTCGAACCTGAATTGATGGATGCATCAAACATTCTTCAGAAGTTAACAAAGTTCCTCTTCCGTTTACATCTATTGCACCGCCTTCTACGATTACCGGTTTTCCTTTGTATACAACCTGCGTTAAAGGAACATCGATAAAATCAGCTATTTTAGAAGGCACAAATTTATCTAGTTGATAATTTTTATATTTTGCCCAACCATTAAAATTAAAATTCAGCGCTTCTCTTTTCGAACCATTTTTTACTACAATTGGTCCGGAATCACGCATCCAGCTTCTGTTGGTTTTATGAATAATGAAAGATACATTGGCAATATTTACGCGCGCTCTTTCTAACATTTCAGCTACTTTTTCTTTTAGTTTTTCATCGGCTACGACCAAAAAAACAGTTTCAAAAGTGGCTACTTTTTTAATAAATTCTACAAAAGCCCATTGAACAGCTTCGTATTTTCCTGGCCAGTCGTTACCATTATGCGGAAAACACAATACGATTCCTTGTTGTTTTTCCCATTCTGCTGGAAATCTTCTATTATTTGTTGACATAAAGAGGTTCTAATTTTGAAAGTGTACAAAGATAAGCATTCGGAAGGATTATAAAATAGTCGAGACAAAATGATATTGGTTTTAGATAAATTATCTGATAAAAATTAAGTTAAAGATTAAATAATACAGCCTTAATATACGAGCAAAATCTGCTAATTACATTTGGCAAAACTAAAAAACACAAAAATGAAGAAATTAAGTATTACGTTATTAGCTGCTTTATCTATAATGGTAAGCTGTAATAATGATGATGAAAATTCAAGCAAACCAGAACCTGAAGTTGTTATAAACGAAAACCCGGGAACCTTTAAAGAAATAGGTTCTATCACTATTGGCGGCGAAGGTGCAGCAGAGATTACGGCTTACGACGAAAAAACAAAAAGACTTTTTACTGTAAATAATAGCGGAACAAACCAAATAGATGTAATTGATTTATCTGATCCTACAAAACCAACTAAAATTGGCAAAATCGATTTGACTCCATATGAAGGCGCTTCTAATAGTGTTGCTGTATTTGACGGGAAACTAGCCGTTGCCTTAGAATCGACTGTAAACAAACAAGGAAACGGAAAGGTTGTTGTTTTTAATACTACTGATTATAGTTTAATTAAACAAATTACGGTTGGCGCATTGCCGGATATGATTACTTTTTCGCCTGACGGAAAATATATTATGACTGCTAATGAAGGAGAACCAAGCACAGATTATTTGCAAGATCCAAACGGAACTATCTCTATTATTGAAGTTGCTAATAATTATGCGGTGACAACTTTAGATTTCGCTTCTTTTACCAGCCAGTCTGCTGCTTTGCAGAAAGAAGGCTTTAGAGTTTCTAAATTCGCTAAAAGCTTCGCTCAGGATATCGAACCTGAATATGTAACTATTTCTGATGATTCTAAAACTGCCTGGGTAACATTGCAGGAAAACAATGGTGTTGCAAAAGTAGATTTGACTTCTAAAACCATTACAGCTATTTATCCTTTGGGTTTTAAAGACTTTAATACTGCTGAAAATGCTATTGCTGTAAGTGACAAAAATGAAACAGCTGTTTTTAGTCCATGGAAAGTGAAAGGTATGTTTATGCCAGACGCAATTAGTCATTTTTCTGCCAATAATGTTCCTTATTTTGTTACAGCAAACGAAGGTGATGCCAGAGAATATGCAGCGTATAGTGATATTAAAAGAATGAAAGACATGAAGCTTGATGCAACTGTTTTTCCTGATGCTGCAACTTTAAAACTAGAAACCAATTTAGGAAGATTAAATCTAATTACCGACATGGGTGATACTGATGGAGACGGAGATCTTGACGAAATGGTAGCTTTTGGAGCGCGATCTTTCTCGATCTGGAACGGAAATACCGGAAAAATTGTTTACGATAGTAAAAATGACCTTGATAAAAAATCAAATGATTTTGGATCTTATGATAACAAACGCAGTGATGATAAAGGCTCAGAACCTGAAGCGGTAGTAGCAGTTAAGATGGGAAGTCAGAATATTCTGTTTGTTGGACTAGAAAGATCAGATGTTTTTATGACTTATGATGTAACAAATCCAACTTCACCTCAATATTTACAAACTGTAAAAACGGGTGATGCTCCTGAAGGAATATTATTTATTCCGGCTTCTAAAAGTCCAACAAAAAGAAGTTTGTTAGTCGTTAGTAGTGAGGGAGATGGCACTGTAAAAATATACCAACCAGATTTAAAATAACTTTCACATTTACAATTTAAAAGAGGAGCTAAATATAAATTTAGCTCTTTTTTTTGTTCCAAAATTCTGATTCTTTTAACGTATTTACATAAATAAAACCCAAAAGGTGGGAATTATGTAAGACCAAATAGAACACATTCTGAAGTTACTGGTATAATTTTGTCCAGGAGTTTAAAACGAAAAACTCTTAATAATCACAATTAAATTAAAATTTGGATATCATGAAAAAGAAATTAGCTTCAGTATCACTTTTACTACTAACATTTGCTGCGGGTGCACAAAATATGGCAACGACATCATCTCAACCTACAATTGAAAAACCTGCTTACAATAAATGGTCTTTAGAATTAAATGGTGGTTTAAACAAACCTCTTAGAGCAATAACTCCAGGTTATTCTACAGAAACTGCTAGTCCGTTTCACGCAGATTTAGGTGTAAGATATATGTTTAATCCTAAATTTGGTTTGAAACTGGATGTTGGATATGATCAGTTTCAGGAACGCGATGACACGCCTGAATTCGACAGCAAGTATTACAGAGCAAGTTTACAAGGGGTAATTAACCTTGGTAGAGCTTTAAACTTTGAAACCTGGACAAACACTTTTGGTTTATTAGCACATGGTGGTTTTGGTGTTTCTCAATTAAGTAATGATGATGGTTTTGACGGAAAAGATTACATGGCTCATGGAATCATGGGATTAACAGGACAAGTTAGATTAAGTAACAGAGTCGCTTTGACAGGAGATCTTACAGGTATCGTTAACGGAAGACAAAATCACAACTTTGATGGTCACGGAGTTCCAACTACAGGTTCATTAGATGGTGTATTATTAAATGCTTCTATTGGTTTGACTTTTTACCTAGGTAAAAACGAGAAACATGCTGACTGGTATTCTGAAGAAAACGAAAGATTAAACCAATTAGAAAACAGAGTTACAACTATCGAAACTGGTCTTATTGATACTGATAAAGATGGTGTTGCTGATTTATACGATTTAGAACCTAATACTGTTTCTGGAGTTGCTGTAAATACTAAAGGACAATCTATCGATACCAACCAAAATGGTGTTCCGGATGAATTAGAAAGCTACTTAGATAAAACTTATGTTAGACAAGGTAGTCAAACTGCAACAAACAATACTGTTGAAGAATTGATCAACGGAGGATATGTGAATGTTTACTTTGACTTTAACTCATCTAAACCAACAAATGCTTCTTTATCTGGTGTTGACTTCTTAGTGAAATACTTGAAAAACAATCCAGGAAAATCTGCTGATATCGTAGGATATGCTGACGAAATTGGAAGTTCAAGCTACAACACTGAATTATCAAGAAAAAGAGCTGAAGCTGTGAAAAAAGTAGCTGAAAACGCTGGAATTGATGCTTCAAGATTAAATGTAATTGCTAACGGTGAAGATACTTCTGTGAACAAAGATTCTAAAGAAGCTCGTCAAATCGTAAGAAGAGTTACTTTTAAAGTAAAATAATCTTATTATATATTTCTAAAAATCCGCTTCGGAATATTCTGAAGCGGATTTTTTTTGTTTTAAGTGAATAACAAAAAGGACGAAATGTAGATTTCGTCCTTTTTGTTTTATTTTAATTAACTGAATTAGTCAATCGCTCTTTTTGTGATATCGCCAAAAGCATCGATTCTTCTGTCTCTGAAAAATGGCCAGTTCTGACGTACATTTTCCTGTAGATCTAAATCTACTTCGGCAATTAGAATTTCTTCCTGATCGTGAGAAGCCTGAGCTAAAATCTCGCCTTGTGGTCCTGCAATAAATGATGCTCCCCAAAACTGAATTCCTTCTGTTCCTTCGATATATTTTTCTAAACCAATTCTGTTTGCAGCAGCAACAAAAACTCCGTTTGCTACAGCGTGACCTTTCATTACGTTCATCCAGGCACCATATTGGTTTTCTCCATATTGCTCTTTTTCTTTAGGATGCCATCCAATTGCAGTTGGGTAAAACAATACCTCTGCTCCTTTTAAAGCTGTAATACGTGCTGCTTCCGGATACCATTGATCCCAACAAATAAGCGTTCCGATTTTTCCTTTTTTAGTTTCGATTGCCTGAAAACCTAAGTCTCCTGGTGTGAAATAGAATTTTTCGTAGAAATGTGGATCGTCCGGAATGTGCATTTTACGGTATAATCCAGCTTCTGTTCCGTCAGTATCAATGATGTAAGCACTATTGTGATAAATTCCAGCCATTCTTTTTTCGAAGAAAGGAACAATAATTACTACGCCCAATTCTTTTGCCAATTCACTAAAAGCAATAAATGAAGTACTGTAAAGTGGTTCTGCTAAAGCAAAATTGTCTACATCTTCGCTTTGGCAAAAATAATGACTGCTATATAATTCAGGTAACAAGATTACTTCTGCCCCTTTATTGGCAGCATCTTTTACCCAGCTGATACATTTTTTAAGATTATTTTCGGCAACGTCATTCAGATTTAACTGGATAACGGCTATTTTATATTTTCTTTTCGGCATGACATAAAATTTAGAGTGCAAAAATAGTAATTTTTAAAGGAATGGCAAAGGGTGTTTTGTGTACTTAGTAGTAATAAAAAAAGAGCCTATTAGGCCCTTTATATTTGCTTTAGAGAATCCCGTTTTGTTGCAAATATCTTAGTAATGTAAACAACTTCATTCTCTTCTAAATATAATATTTTATAATCTCTGACAATAATTCTTCTGTATTCTGGCTCAATTTCATCCTTTTGATACTGTTCTACAAAACGAATACCTTTAGTGCTAGACAAAACATCATTTTTCAAATTAATCGCGCCTTGAAGTGACTTCTCTTTATAATAATTATATATCGTCTTTAGTTGATCTTTGGCTGTATTGGTCCAAACTACTTTTCTTATTTTACTCATTACCAATTCTCAGATTCTCGTTCTAAATCTTCCTGCGAAATCACATTGCCATTTTTAATGTCTAATTTAGCCTTTACTAATTCCTCTTTATAAATCGCTCTTGTAATTGGTTTTCCATCGACTGAAAAAGCTACAATTTCTTCTTCCTGATAACTTTCAATAACTGCTTTAACAACTTTTAAAAGACGTTCATCTGCAGTATTTATATATTCTAAAACACTATCTCTTAACTCTAAAGCTCCCATAATTATAATTTTTTGATACTTCAAAGATAGTTATTTTGGCTCGTTTTTATACTAGTTATATATAAAATCGATCGAGATCTAATTTCAATAAAAAAACCATTTTACAAATATTTTAAAACATCTGTAAAATGGTTTATGGCCAAAAATTCATCTATAAATAACCTAATTATTCAATAACCACTTTTTTAGTTACGAATTCCTTATCTGATTTTTTGAATTTGATTTCAAAAGTTCCTTTTGTTGCTGATTTAAATTTGTAAACTGTTTTCTTAGGATCCGGAACTTGTTGAGTACAAACTTCTGAAGGGTACTTTGCTTCTATTTGTAATCCTTTTTCTGTTCCTATTGTTACCTCTGAAATTTTACTAAACTCTCCGCAAGCATTATCTACTATAAAAGTTACATCATAAGCTAGCTCTTCGTTTACTTTTCCGGTTGCCGGACCTTTTACTTCTGTTACTAACGCCACTTTTGTAGTTGGGTTAGGTGTACTTGGTTTATCATCATCATTACTGCAAGAAATTAATGCTGTTGCTAAAAATAATACTACAAAAACTGATTTAAATCTAAAATTTTTCATATAAAATAATAATTAATTGTTAATTACTATGAAGATGCAGGAGAGTTGCTTTGGTTGCTTTATTAATTTGTTAAATAATTAAACATACACATTAAACTATTGCAAATCAAAATATTAATCGAATAAAAAAAAATACGAAACAACAGTTATTTCTTATGAAAATTAAAATATCTGGTTTAGCCCCGATAGAAACGGTATCCTTTTTAGCCGTTTTTTAACGGATAAAAGATATAGTGGATAGCGGGACAAGTGGTATTTTGAAAATGATTGCTTTGCTTCTAAAAAAAAAAAAACACCATTCGCCGCGACGAATAGTGTTTTGATATTTATATATGTTGTAGCTGCTATGCTATTTCTTTCTTTTTAAATATTTTTTTGAATAGGTTTACAAATCCTAAAACTACGATCCCTAATGCCAGACCAATTACAAATTCTTTTATAATTGAAGGAAGATTGATTGTAGGTACTATATGATGAAAAAATGGGATATAGTGCACAAAGATTCCACCTGCTACCAGAATTAAAGCTATTGTACCAATTACGGTTAAGCTTTTGATGACTATTGGCAGCGCTTTTACTAATATATTACCAATAAAA
Organism: Flavobacterium sp. C3NV; assembly: GCF_046825355.2. Taxonomy (NCBI): domain Bacteria; kingdom Pseudomonadati; phylum Bacteroidota; class Flavobacteriia; order Flavobacteriales; family Flavobacteriaceae; genus Flavobacterium; species Flavobacterium sp. C3NV. The sequence goes on from NZ_JBKQBJ020000001.1 coordinate 458,457, forward strand.
TTTGATATACTTTTTTCGTTTTTACTGAATTTTATTAGTTTATAACCTGCTTCATCCATTCTTACAATAAGAGCAACAATACCATATACACCAATAGTTGCAATTAAGGCAATTATCGATGTTACAATAATTTGCTGTATAAGTGGCTCCTCTATTACTGTACCCAGGGCAATAATGACAATCTCTACAGATAAAATAAAATCGGTAATAATGGCTGATTTTACTTTTCCTTTTTCGGCTTCCAGAATTTCTTCTTCGGTTAAAGTTTCATTTGTAATTCCTGCTGATTCTTCATGGCTGTGCGGAAATATAAATTCATAGATTTTTTCGGCTCCTTCGTAAGCCAAAAATAATCCTCCAAGTACAAGAATGACAATGATTGCAACTGGCAAAAAGGCACTTAATAAAAAAGCTATTGGTAAAATAATTATTTTATTAAGGAGCGAACCTTTACTAATTGCCCACAATACCGGAAGCTCTCGTGATGACGCAAAGCCTGAAGCTTTCTCTGCATTTACTGCCAAATCATCGCCTAAAATTCCGGCTGTTTTTTTTGCTGCAATTTTACTCATTACTGCAACATCATCCATAATTGCTGCAATATCATCTAATAGTACGAAAAAACCTGATGCCATTTTATTTTATTTGGTTTTAAAAACTGTGTAATTCACTGGCATTGAGTATCCAATTTAATGCACATGTTTGATTATTTATGTGCGCTAATCTAAGACTTTTTTTGTTTATTTTTTAGTCTAAAATTAACTACATTGTCCTAAAAGAACCCAAAGAACTATAAAAACTATAATAGTTCCAAAACATCCTCCGCCTAATTTTTTTGCTCCGTAACCTGCTAGTAATCCTCTGAAAATATTGTTCATAGTGTTTGTTTTTATGATTTGTTAAATAAATTTATTAAAGTAAAGTTCATAATTTAATCCCTGAATCTATTTATATGACTTTAAAAAAAAGTTTCATGATTTACAGATTTGGTTTAGATAAAAAAAAACACCAGCCTTATGACTGGTGCTTATCTCAAAAAAATATTAAAACCAAAAAATTATTTTTCGATGTGGGTTTGGTTTCTAAATACCAATTGCCCATCGAAAGCATCTATTAAAATGATGCTGTCTGTAGTGATGTTTCCTGCCAAAATTTCTTTCGACAACTGATTCAGCACTTCTCTCTGTACGACACGTTTTACAGGTCTTGCTCCAAATTGAGGATCATAACCTTTATCAGACAAATACTTGATCGCTTCCGGAGTTGCATCCATTGCAATACCTTGTAAAGCGAGCATTTTTGTAACACTCTTAAGCTGTAAACTCACAATTTTAGAAATGTTTTCTAACGTTAGCGGTGTAAACATTACGATTTCGTCGATACGGTTTATAAATTCCGGACGAACTGTTTGTTTCAATAATCCTAGAACTTCAACTTTCGCAGCTTCCGTAGCAGCTTCAACACCACCTTTTAGATTTTCGAATTTATCTTGTATAATCTGACTTCCCATGTTGGATGTCATGATGATGATTGTATTCTTAAAATCAGCCAAACGGCCTTTGTTATCTGTCAAACGACCTTCATCCAGAACTTGCAATAAAATATTGAAAGTATCGGGATGCGCTTTTTCGATCTCGTCTAACAAAATTACAGAATACGGCTTTCTGCGTACGGCTTCAGTCAACTGACCTCCTTCGTCATAACCCACATATCCCGGAGGCGCACCTACTAAACGACTCACACTGTGACGTTCCTGATACTCACTCATGTCGATACGCGTCATAGCATTTTCGTCATCAAAAAGATATTCGGCCAGTGCTTTTGCCAACTCGGTTTTACCCACTCCTGTAGTTCCTAAAAATAAGAAGGTACCAACTGGTTTTTTCATGTCTTGTAATCCCGCACGACTTCTACGAACAGCATCACTCACGGCTTCAATCGCTTCTTCCTGCCCTACTACGCGTTTGTGTAATTCATCTTCTAGATGCAATAGTTTCTCGCGCTCTGTCTGAAGCATTTTCATAACAGGAATTCCTGTCCATTTTGCTACGACTTCTGCGATATCTTCACGGGTTACTTCTTCTTTAATCAATGAAGTTCCTGATTGATATTCCTGCAATTGTTTTTGTAAAACATCAAGACGTTCCTGTGCTTCTTTAATTTTTCCGTAACGAATTTCGGCTACTTTTCCGTAATCTCCATCACGTTCTGCACGTTCTGCTTCGTATTTAAAATCTTCAATTTCTTGTTTTACGGCTTGAATTCCGTCAACAACATCTTTTTCTGATTTCCATTTTGCATAGATTTCGTTGCGTTCTTCTTTTAAGTTCGCCAAATCCATGCGCAGGATTTTCAGTTTACTTTCTTCTTTTTCACGTTTAATGGCTTCGATCTCAATTTCTAACTGCATAATTTTACGATCCAGAACATCTAATTCTTCTGGTTTCGAATTGATTTCCATACGCAGTTTAGAAGCTGCTTCATCCATCAAATCGATCGCTTTGTCCGGTAAAAAACGGTTTGTAATATAACGTTGCGAAAGTTCAACTGCTGCAATAATTGCTTCATCCTTGATCTGAACTTTATGATGTGTTTCGTACTTTTCTTTGATTCCACGTAAAATTGAAATAGCACTTTCAGTATCCGGTTCGTCAATTAAGATCTTTTGAAAACGACGCTCTAACGCTTTATCTTTCTCAAAATATTTTTGATATTCATCTAAAGTCGTTGCACCAATTGCTCTCAATTCTCCACGAGCCAAAGCTGGTTTTAAAATATTAGCCGCATCCATTGCGCCTTCTCCTCCACCTGCACCTACAAGGGTATGAATCTCATCAATAAATAAAACGATATCACCTTCGGCAGCGGTAACCTCTTTTACAACAGCTTTTAAACGTTCTTCGAATTCTCCTTTAAATTTAGCACCGGCAATCAGTGCTCCCATATCTAGTGAGAAAACGATTTTATCTTTTAAGTTTTCCGGTACATCACCATCAACAATTCTATGTGCCAATCCCTCAGCAATAGCAGTTTTACCAACTCCCGGCTCTCCTATTAGCATTGGGTTATTTTTTGTTCTACGCGTCAAAATCTGTAACACACGACGAATTTCTTCATCACGGCCAATAACAGGATCCAGTTTTCCGTTTCGCGCTAATTCGTTTAGGTTTTTAGCGTATTTGTTTAATGAATTATAGTTTTCTTCAGCCGAAGCAGATGTTACTCTTTCTCCTTTACGAAGTTCTTCAATGGCTGCTTTTAAGCCTTTTCCTGTAACTCCCTGATCTTTTAAAATCTGAGAAACTTTGCTTTTTGAATCGAAAATTGCCAAAATCAAATGTTCGATAGAAACATATTCATCGTTCATTTTCTGAGCAATAATCTCAGCTTCATTCAGCGCTTTATTAGCTTCTCTGGAAAGTAAAATATCACCTCCGGAAACTTTAGGAAAGCTTTGAATGGTACTGTCTAATATTTGTAAAAACAACGGAACATTTACATTTAGTTTTTTCAAAATAAACGGCGCTACATTTTCATCTACTTCAAAAATAGCTTTAAAAATGTGTTCGTTTTCTATTTGCTGCTGTCCGTTGCGTTGGGCCAACTGTTGCGATAACTGTATGGCTTCCTGCGACTTAATTGTAAATTTATTTATGTTCATATGTGTACGTTTTAGGTTTTATTTTTAGTTGTAAAGTTCGATAACATTAAAATTACAATTTATTGGATTACATTTTTAACTTTAAATGATATAACTTTGCTTTCGATCATTCAAAAGATATTCCACATTAAAAATACAGACAAAATGACATTTAAAACGTGATTTTTATCATTTTTTAACGTCAAAAAGTCATAAAACACGTCAAATATGAGTTTTTTAAATTCAATCTTCGGAAGTTCAGAGAATACAGACTCTCCAAAAAGTAATGTAAACTGGACAGAATTAACCGATATAGCACAATTATTAGAAGTTACCGCGATCTCTAGCGAGAAGCCGGTTGTTATTTTTAAGCATAGTACAAGATGCAGCATTAGCCGTATGGCTTTGAAACAGTTTGAACGTGAATACGATTTAAACGAAACTGTCGATGCTTATTTTTTAGATTTAATCGCGCATCGTGATATCTCTAACGAAATTGCCAGCAGATTTAATGTCTATCATGAATCTCCGCAATTAATCTTAATCAAAAACGGACAAGCTGTTTATGATGTTTCTCACAGCGATATTGATGCTGTGGCTTTGAAAGAAAAAATTTAAACATTAAAGTTAAAATATTTCACCATTAAGATATTAAGAAAAATTAAGCTTAACCCTTAATGAAACTTAATATCTTAATGGTGAAAAAATAAAAATGCAATGGTAAAAAAGAACTAAAAAGTTCCCTCTGAACCTCCACCGCTAAAACCTCCTCCTCCAAAATCCATGGGAGAATCCGGTACTTTTGCTTCTGGTTTCATTCCAAAAGTTGAAGCTACTATTAAAGCTTCGGCATTTAAAATCGCATTTGAATTATTGATCCTATCCGGTTTGAATGTTAAACCAACTTCATTCTCTTTTAGTTTTCTAATCGAAAAATAAGCTATTGCGAATAATACTAATCCGCCAAGTGTTAGGGCTACTTCTATTGGTAAAACTGAATAGTAGAATCTTATGGTATAGATTGAAAATCCGATAGCCAAAAAGCTTATCCAAAGCATGATTCTGTCTTTTGTTTTTAAGGACTGAACCAAATAAACAGCAGGAACAATAAAAGTAAAAGCATAAAAGAAAATAGCAAACGGAATATCTTGTCCCGGCAGTACTTCGTTACCTAAAAGCTCTGCCGAAAGCTCTCTAACTACTAAATAATTGCAAGAAAGGTAAAACAAAACCAAGCAAAAACTATTGGCCAATAAAAGACCATTGTAGTAATAATTTACGGTGAGTTTATGAAGCATTCTTTTTGTAAAAAAGTAAAATGCGGCTGATGCTAACATGGCTATAAATGGCAAAATCGTTTTTCCTGTATCGCCAAATTCAAACATTCCGAAAAATAAAACTCCTGCAGCTGCAATACAAAAGACCAATAAAGACAATAGATGCAAATATCTTCTGTACATAAAAAACGAAGCTACAGCAACAAAAAGTGCAACTTGTATTTCATAGCCTTCGGTTGTTATGGCAATAGCAAATCCTACATTTAAAAGTGCTCCTAAAATAAAAGCATCGTCTAATCCGTGTCCGTAATATTTTTGATTCGCCAAAAACTCTGCGCCCGCAAAACCAATTGCGGCAAAAATATAACAGCAAATATTAAAAAAATTATGTTCAGAAGTAGAACCTGTCAATCCTATTAATGCGATTACTCCACATATAGATAAGTACAAAAATGCTCCTAATAAAAAGAACCCCAAACGTACCAGGATATTACTTTGCCTCTTAAAAGCAGGTAATTCTTTTTTAATTAAATTCTTTTGCTCTTTACTAATAAATCCAGCAGATTCTAAAGAATTAGCTTCTTCGACTAAAGCTAAATTGTCTAATAAATTTTTATCGTATACTATCATGCTGCGATTTCTTTATTGAATTTTTTAATCAACTTTATAAACATTAAAATAGATCCTATAAAATATACCGGAAGGATCATAATGAACAATACCCAAATATCTGAGAAATTAAAGTTTTCGAAAATTCTAATCAGGAATATATTCAGTCCAATATAAGCATAGACAATCATAAAAACATACAAAGAAATTGCCTTAAGTTCATGGCTAATTTTGTAAAAATAAAAAGACGAAGCAGCCAATACGATCAGAAAAAGAAACCAAATTCCGTACTCAAAATAATCAAACAAACTGCTAATAGTGGCAATACTAATAATATGCAAAGCAAAAGTGAGATAGATAATGTTAAAATGCGTTTTTAACTGAATTTTGGAACTATAAATCGTCCATAGAATTAGCAACACTCCCAATATTATAGCCGAATAACTTAACGTCTGATCGTGGTAAAAATTACTATTGTTTAGCAAATCCTGAGGTGTTACCGAAAGTCCCACGTATGCCGCCAAACCTGTAATACCAATAGTGAGAATACTTTTATTATCGAAATAATACGCACAAAAGAAACTTACAATGGTTGGGATTAAAGTAGCGAATCTGTAATTTGTTCCAAATGGCTGATACTGAAATTGCAAATATCCTATAAAAATACAAGTCAAAATACTGCCAGCTAGAGCCAGATATTCTACAACCGGATGTTCAAAAGTAGTTTCCTGTTTTTGAAATCCTTTTGAATTTTTAAAACAATAATAAAAACAAACTCCTATTACAATTAACAACAATGAGAGGATTGCAATATGACCAATGCTGTCGATATTATTGTAAATTAAAATCCCAATTCCTGAAGTAAACAACAAAACAGATAAATAGAGGAACAATTTTAATTCTGCATTTAGCGAGAAAATATTCAAATTTCGATACGCGCTAATTTCCTGATATTGATTCTCAGTTATTAGATTTTTATCCAAAAGGGATTTCGAAGCCTGGTCATCAAACTTATTCATAATTTACTTTTATACATACCAATCAAAAATAGTCTTTTTTGTTTGAATATCTTGTTAGTAAAAAAATACTTATAAAATATAAAAGATGTAAATCGTTAATATTTTCAGTAAAATGACTGATTGTAAACTTTAATAATTAAATTTGTGTAATCGATTACATTTAATTGATCTATTATAGAAAACCACAAAAAACTAACTTATAAAAATGAAACAAAACTTGCTTTTACTCTTTTTCTTATTGAGTATGTCTTCTGTTTTTGCGCAAAACTACTATATGGAATCTCCGGAAGGATTTGGCGCAGCCACTACTGGGGGAGGTAACTCTACTCCTATCACAGTAACAACTTATACTGAATTGCTATCAAAAATTAAATTAAAATCGCCTGCTGTAATTTTAGTCTCAGGAATAATTACTATTCCAAGTGGCGAACCTATTCATGAAGTAGTCACAGATAAAACTATTTTAGGATTGCCAGGCGCGAAATTAGTGAACGAAACACAATCGAATCCCGGAGCAGGTATTTTAAGTTTAAAACCGGGATCTAATAATGTAATTATCAGAAATCTTGTTTTCGTTGGCCCAGGCGCTTATGATATTGATGGTCAGGATAATTTAACCGCTGATTGCACGAATCTTTGGGTTGATCATTGTGAGTTTCAGGATGGTCAGGACGGAAATTATGATAATAAAGGAAAAACAGATAATGTAACCATTTCATGGTGTAAATTTACTTATCTAAAAGCACCAAAATCAGGCGGTTCAGGTGGTGCAGACGATCATAGGTTTAGTGATCTTATTGGTTCCAACAAAAATGATTTTCCTGCTGACGGGCATTACAGCATTACTTTTAAGAATTGTTATTGGGCCGAAGGCTGTAAACAGCGTATGCCTCGTGGCAGAAATTTAGAAATTCATATTCTGAATTGTTATTATAATACGTCAGAATCTGGTTCTTTGGCCATTGGTTTAGGCGGTGGCGTTAAAAATTCGACTTGTTATGTTGAAGGGACTGATTTTGCAAAAGTAGAAAAGGTTTTTAAAGACTACATAAGTACAGACGGCGGAACGGTTGGAATTGTATTTGATCACTGTCGCAAAGGCCCAATGGATTTTGGCACCAAAGTAAATAAACCCTCTTATCCTTACACCACAATCCCTCTTGGAAAAGTGGAACAATATGTAACTAATACATCGTGTGGTGCAGGTGCAACACTTCAGGTAAGTTCTGTTGGTGTAATCTCTACAAGCTGCGCAAACAAAAGTTGATCATCATTATAATTTTCATAAAAAAGCCGATTTGTATCCCATACAAATCGGCTTTTTTTATTGGCTGAAACACTTTTAAAGCGCTGCTTTCATCTTGTCTTTGATAGCATCTAAACATAAGTTATTGATGCTGCCTTCATGCGTATGTTTTGTTTCTTTTGGAGATTGATAAGTTCCTGCTTCCAATTGTTCTGCAACGGCTTTGTATGCGTCTCTAAAAGGTATTCCTGCAACCACCATTTCGTTTAAAGTATCAACTGTAAACAAATAATCGTATTTTTTATCTTTTAAAATATTGTCTTTTACTGTAATATCTTTTACAGAGAAAATCGCAATATCAAGACATGCTTTTAAGTTTTGAAGCGCTGGAAACAATCCTTCTTTTAAAAGCTGTAAATCTCTGTGATAACCGCTTGGTAAATTATTCGTGATTAATGTGATTTCGTATGGAAGCGCCTGAATCTTGTTGCATTTTCCTCTGATTAATTCGAAAACATCTGGGTTTTTCTTGTGAGGCATAATGCTCGATCCTGTTGTAAGATGTGCCGGCAAACCTATAAAATCAAAGTTTTGGCTCATGTACAAACAAACATCCATTGCAAATTTTGATAACGTTCCGGCAACGCTTGCCATTGCAAATGCAACGGTTTTCTCTGCTTTTCCGCGGCTCATTTGTGCAGCAACAGCGTTGAATTTTAGAGTTTCGAAACCTAATTCCTGAGTGGTAAATGTTCTGTTGATAGGAAACGAACTTCCGTAACCTGCTGCAGAACCTAAAGGGTTTTGATCTACAATTTTTAAAGCTGCATTTAACATCGTAACATCGTCAATAAAACTTTCGGCGTAAGCTGAAAACCACATTCCGAATGATGATGGCATCGCAATTTGCAAGTGCGTATATCCTGGCAATAAAACATTTTGGTGTTTCTCTGCCGATTCCATTAGCAAATCAAACAATGTTTTTACTTGTTCTTTTAAGGCTTTTAATTCGTCTTTTAAGTATAAATGAACATCTACCAGAACCTGATCGTTACGAGAACGTGCCGTATGGATTTTCTTTCCGGCATCGCCCAATTTAACGGTCAATAAATATTCTATTTTAGAATGTACATCTTCGAAACTGTCTTCGATTTCGAAATTACCTATTACAACATCTGCAATGATTTCGTTTAATGCATCAACTAAAGAAGTGGTTTCTTCCTGAGTTAATAAACCTATTTGCCCGAGCATTTTCGCGTGTGCGATTGAACCTAAAGCATCGTATTTTGCAAGAACTAAATCCAGTTCACGATCGTTTCCTACTGTGAAATGTTCGATTTGCTTATCTGTTGGTATTCCTTTTTCCCAAAGTTTCATAAGATATATTTTTTTTGTTTCACAGAGTTTCTCAAAGAAAACTCAAAGATTCACAAAGTTTTATTTTATTACTATGTTTCTTTATTCCCCGAATGTCCTAGCCCCGATAGTAGTGAAAATCCTTTTTCTGGCTTCTTTAGCCAGGAAAAGATTGTAACGGATAGCGGGAAATAGCTCCTAAATAAAAACTAAATTCCAAATTTTAAAACCCAAATTCCAAAAAGGAAAGTCTTTCGACTCGATCAGGAGGACAAATTAGGATAATTATAATTTAAAAAAATCGGTTAGTATTTTGATATACAAGTCGACTCCTTCTTCGATTTCGTTGATGAAAATAAATTCGTCTGCTGAATGTGAACGTAATGTTTCTCCTGGTCCTAGTTTTAATGACTGACAACTTAAAACAGATTGGTCTGAAAGTGTTGGCGAGCCATAAGTTGTTCTTCCTAAAGCGATTCCGGCTTGTACTAAACCGTGAGTAACTGGAATAGATGACGCATTTAAATGCATGGATCTTGGAGTTACTTCGGCATTTACGTTTGCTTTTACTGTTTCAAGAATCTCGGCATTTGTATAACGATCTGTTACGCGAATATCGACAACCAAATCGCATTCTGATGGTACCACATTATGTTGTTTTCCTGCGCTGATTTGCGTTACGGTCATTTTTACGGGACCTAAAACATCTGAGATTTTATCGAATTTATAGTTTTTAAACCATTCCATTACCGGAATTGATTTGTATAATGAATTATCATCGTTTTGATGTGCGGCGTGACTTGCTGTTCCTTTTACTTTTACATCCAAAACCAACAAACCTTTCTCAGCTACAGCCAATTGCATTAAAGTTGGTTCACCTACAATGGCGCAATCTAACTCAGGTAAATGTTTTAAAACGCTGTTTAAACCATTTTTTCCGCTGCTTTCTTCTTCTGCAGAAGCCACAATTACAAGGTTATGAGATAAGTTTTGGTTCTCGTAAAAATGAACAAAAGTCGCTAATAATGAAACTAAGCATCCTCCGGCATCATTACTTCCTAACCCGAATAATTTGCCGTCTTTTTCGATGGCTTTAAACGGATCGTTTGTATAGGCTTGATTTGGTTTTACGGTATCGTGGTGTGAATTTAGTAAAAGTGTTGGTTTATTTTCGTCGAAATATTTATTGAAAGCCCACACATTATTGTTTTCTCTATTGAAAGGAATTTCGTTTTGATTGAACCAATTTTCTATCAAAAGTGCCGTTTGATCTTCTTCGCTTGAAAATGAAGGGGTTTCGATCAGGCTTTTTAATAAACTAATTGCTTCCTGGGTAAGCGTTGCAATATTTTTCATAGTTATGGTTTCTTTACCGTGATCCCGATAGCTATCGGGACGAAGTCACAAAGTTTTTAATTAAATCTGTGACGATTTTAATTTGCGCAAATTTCTTAAATTAATATTTAAAATGCCTTGTGCAATGCTCTTTTTTTGCCACAGATTAAAAGATTTTCACAGATTTTAATCCTTTCAATCTGTAATCTGTGGCTATATCTTTATAATGTAATCGTTGTATGCAAAATGCCTGGGTTTTGAAGCATTTTATGATGTCCAATTTTGATTTTCTGAACGCCTCTTGATAAACTATTGAAACAATTATCCAGTTTAGGAATCATTCCGGAGTGGATTACTTTTTCTCCTTTTAGTTTGTTGTATAATTCTTCGTTGATTTCGGTTATTACAGATGAATCATCTTCTGAATCTTGCAAAACGCCTTGTTTTTCGAAACAATAGGTTAGCGTAACATCAAATACTTCAGACAATGCAATTGATAATTCGCTTGCAATAGTATCAGCATTTGTGTTTAATAATTGTCCGTTTTTATCGTGTGTAATGGCGCAGAAAACAGGAACTATTCCCGCTTCAAGTAAAGTTGCCAATAATTTGGTATTTACTTGTTTTACATCGCCTACAAATCCGTAATCTATTGTTGGGTGATTTCGTTTTGTTGACTGAATCAAATTCCCGTCAGCTCCTGAAAAGCCCATTGCGTTGTTGTCTTTCGCTTGTAATTGCGCCACAACATCTTTATTGATTTGTCCGGCGTAAATCATTACGACAACGTCAAGCATTGGAGCATCTGTGATTCTTCGTCCATCAATCATTTGAGGTACTAAACCAATACTTTGAGCCATTTTTGTAGCCGATTTTCCTCCGCCGTGAACTAAAACTTTATAGCCTTCGATCTTAGAAAAGTCGGTTAAGAATTGTTCTAACTCGGTTGGGTTGTCAATGATGTTTCCACCTATTTTTATTACTTTAACTTCCATTTTTTAAGGTTCTAAGATACTAAGGTTCTGAGGTTCTAAGAAACTTAGCATCTTAGCAACTCAGGACCTTAGAACCTTTATTTACAATTTCTTCAAAATCTTTTGTAAAACTAATTGTGCCGAATATGTTCTGTTATTCGCTTGCTGAATTACGATTGAATTCTCGCTGTCGATAACTTCATCGCTTACAATTACGTTACGACGAACCGGAAGGCAATGCATGAATTTTCCATTATTGGTTAATGCCATTTTTTCTGCAGTAACGGTCCAGTTTGGATCTATATTGGTTACTTTTCCGTAATCGTTGAAGTTGCTCCAGTTTTTTACGTAAACGAAATCGGCATTTTCGAAAGCTTTGTTTTGGTCGTATTCGATTTTGCAGTCTTTTGTTATTTCCGGGCTCAATTCGTAACCTTCAGGATGTGTGATTACAAAATCCATGTCTTTTTGCATTTGCATCATTTCTACAAATGAATTTGCAACTGCTTGTGGCAACGCTTTTGGATGTGGCGCCCAGGACAAAACTACTTTTGGTTTGTGTTTCGTTTTGTATTCTTCCATTGTAATAGCGTCTGCCAAAGATTGCATTGGATGACGCACAGCGCTTTCCATATTCACGATTGGCACTGTTGCGTGTTTCAGAAATCCTGAAATTACCGTTTCGGCATAATCTTTTTCTTTGTCTACCAAACCTGCAAAAGCACGAATGGCGATAATATCGCAATATTGAGAAACTACTTCTGCTGCTTCTTTAATATGTTCTGAAGCTCCTGAATTCATAATAGCTCCATCTTCGAACTCTAATGTCCAGCCTTCGTTGGTAAAATTCATCACCATAACGTTCATTCCTAAGTTTATAGCGGCTTTTTGAGTACTCAAACGCGTTCTTAAACTTGGGTTAAAGAATAACATTCCTAAGGTTTTGTTTTTCCCTAAGTCTTGATTTTTAAGTGGGTTCTTTTTGATTTTTAACGCACTTTTTACCCATTTTGATAATGAGTTGATATCTTCTATTGAAATATAATTCATGTCTTTTTCTTGTTTAATCGTTAATTTGTTTAACTGTTTATTTGCCCGATCGATTAACCGAATTAACGATTAAACAAATAAACATTTCTACACAATTTTCGTAAAAGGAATTTCTCCTTCTAATGCCTTTAAAATAAAATTATCATTTAATCCGTTTACGATCCAGGTTTCTATGTTGGCCGCTTTTGCGATTCCGGCTGCTTCGATTTTGGATTGCATTCCGCCTGTTCCGTGTGATGATTTTGATTCTCCGATTTCCTTTTCTAATACTTTTAGATCGTTTACCAATTTTATGGTTTCAGGATTTTCATCGTGAATAGAATCTTTCGTGTAAATTCCGTTTGTATTGGTCGCAATAATCAGAATATCAACATTTAGCAGCACCGCCGTTAATGCCGCTAATTTATCATTATCTCCAAACCGAATCTCATCTGTGGCAACGGTATCATTTTCATTAATAATCGGAATGTAATTGTTCTCGACCAAAACATTGATTGTATTGACAATATTTACTTTCGATTGCTCTTTCTCAAAATCTGAATAAGACAATAAACATTGTGATGTCAATAATCCTAAATCGCTGAAATTCTCATGGAAAATCCGCATTAAATGAGGTTGTCCTATTGAAGCTAGCGCTTGTTTTAATGCAATTTCTTTGCCTTTACTTTCGAGTTTTACAAATTGTTTGGCGGCTGCAATGGCTCCTGAGCTTACGATTACAAATTCGTAATCTTTGTTGAGAGCGGCGATTTGCATACCAATATCTTCAATCTTTCCCCGCGAAATATGGTTGGTTTCTTTGGTTAAAGTATTACTTCCTATTTTTAATAAAATCCTTTTTTTCATTGTTATTGTTTTGGCCACGAAGGCACAAGGGCACTAAGTTTTTTTTTTTACCGCAAAGGGCGCAAGGTTTCTATATAGTTTGTGTTTACAAACGCTAAGTTCGCAAAGCTTTATACTAATAAAATTCCAATCCCGAAGCCTCGGGACAAATTCCAATTTTAAAAATTTAATCAGAAATTCTTAATCCCAATCTAAAATCAGAAATCTAAAATTATTATCGTATTTGTCCTTCTCCGTACACGTACCATTTGTTGGTTACGAGATGTTGGAGTCCAATTGGTCCTCTTTGATGTAATTTATCTGTGCTTATCGCTAATTCTCCACCTAAGCCAAATTGTCCTCCGTCGGTAAAACGGGTTGAGGCATTTTGATAAACAGCTGCGGTATCAACGGCATCCATAAATTCTTGTGCTGCTTTGTCATCTTTCGTAATAATTACTGCCGAATGTCCTCCGCAATATTTATTTATTTTTTCGATTGCATTTTCTTCAGAATCAATGGTTCCAATGACAATTTTATAATCTAAAAATTCTTCGTACCAGATATCTTCATTCTGAAGTGTTTCTGTGTCTTCAAAACTTTTTAAAGATTCGTCAACAATCACTTCTACATTAGATTCTTTTAATGTTTCTATTAAGATAGCTGTAAAACCTTCAAAATTGGGTAATTTAGAATCTATTAAAACCTTATCTACCGCGTTACAAGCAGAGATTTTTGAGATTTTAGCATTCAAAATTATTTTTAAAGCCAAATCAGTATCTGCATCTTTATGAACGTATACAAAATTATTTCCGCGTCCGCTTACTATCACCGGGCACGTTGCGTGCGCTTTTACAAACTCAATTAATTTTTCTCCTCCTCTTGGTACAATTAAATCGACTTTTTGAGTTGGTTTTTCTAAAAAAACCTGTGTTTCTGCGCGGTTATAATTCAAATACTCGACCCAATCTTTCGAAACTCTATTTTCTTCTAAAGCCTGATGCCATAAATCAACAATTTTCAAATTCGATTGTAAAGCTTCTTTCCCTCCTTTTAATAAAATCTTATTTCCAGATTTAAAAGCAATTCCTCCCGCTTCGATTGTCACATCCGGACGAGATTCGTAAATGATTAAAATCGTACCAAAAGCGGCCGTTTTATTAATGACTTTTATTCCATTATCATGAGTAAAATGAAAACGCTCTACTCCAACAGGATCTTCCTGCGAAGCCAATTGGTTCAACGATAAAATCATCTCGTCGACTTTTTTATCATCTACTTTCAAGCGTTCTTCCATTGCTAAATCTGAACCGTCATAAGCGAGTAAATCTTCTTGATTGGTTAAGATAATCTGACTCCGTTCCTTCTCGACGAGTTTTGCCATCGAGTGCAAAACCAGATTGCGTTTTTCAATTGATAATGGATTCATAATTTCTAGTTGGTTGGTTGTTTTTTTGATAGTTTCGTTTTGATTGAAACTTTATAATATACCTAACAGGTTTTTAAAACCTGTTAGGATAAGCATATTTAATTTTGAAGCTCTTCTAAACTTTCTTTTAAAGCTACAATAAAGGTATCAATATCTGATTTTTTTACGGTAAGTGGCGGTAAAATTCTTAACAGATTTTTGTTGTTGGCACTTCCTGTAAAAATGTGTTTCTCGATGATTAGTTTCTTTCTTAAAGCACCAACATCAAAATCAAATTCAACCCCAAGCATTAAACCTTTTCCTTTTACTTGCTTAATTCCGGGAACTTGTTTTATTTGTTCTAAGAAATATTCATAAACTTCGTTTACGTTTTTCTGTAAATCTAGTTTTTCAATTACGTCAAGAACTGCAATTCCTGCAGCACAAGATAAATGGCTTCCGCCGAAAGTAGTTCCCAATAATCCGAAACTTGCTTCAAATTTTGGAGAGATTAAAATGGCTCCAACCGGAAATCCATTCCCCATTCCTTTTGCAACTGAAATAATATCAGCGTTGATTCCGTGATGTTGAAAAGCGAAAAACTTTCCGCTTCTTCCATATCCTGATTGTACTTCGTCTAAAATCAAAACAACATCATGTTTTTTACATTCTTTTTCTAAAGCCTGAAAAAATTCTGTTGTTCCCTGATCCAAACCTCCAACTCCCTGAATTCCTTCGATAATTACAGCTGTAACATCTCCTTTAGCCAATTCAGCTTCAACTAATTCGATTTGGTTCAGCGGTAAAAAAGTAACTATTTGTTGTGCATTTATTGGCGCAACAATTTTTTTATTGTCTGTAACGGCAACGGCTGCAGAAGTTCTTCCGTGGAAAGAATTATCAAAAGCTACAACTCTTGATTTTCCGTTATGAAAAGAAGCTAATTTCAAAGCATTTTCGTTTGCTTCGGCTCCTGAACTGCACAAAAACAATTCGTAATCTTCTAATCCTGAAAGTTTACCTAATTTCTGAGCCAATTCTACCTGCAAAGGATTCTGAATAGCATTCGAATAAAATCCTAAATGATCTAATTGATTTTTTAATTTGGCTACATAATCAGGTTGCGTATGGCCAATCGAAATTACACCATGTCCGCTATATAAGTCTAAATATTCTACTCCGTTATTGTCTATAATTGTGCAATCTACTGCTTTTACAGGAGTGATATCGTAAAGTGGGTATACGTTGAATAAATTCATTTTTTCTTAGTTTAATTGTTTAACCGTTTTTTGTTTAATCGATTAACCGAATCAACGATTAACCGTTTTGACAACAATTTAAAATCCGCTTGGTTTCAAATGTAAACCGGTGGTTTCTTCTAATCCGAACATTAAATTCATGTTTTGAATCGCTTGTCCTGAAGCACCTTTGGTTAAGTTATCAATGATTGATGTTATTAAAACCCGGTTTCCTTTTTTCAATAAACTAATGATACATTTGTTGGTTTGAACAACTTGTTTCATATTGATGTTTGTCGTTGTTACGGTTACAAAAGGCTCATTTTTATAGAAATCCTGATATTTCGCCACTAAATCTTCTAAACTTTCATCAGATTCTGTATACAAAGTCGCAAAAATTCCTCTTGTAAAATCTCCTCTATTCGGAACAAAAATCAATTCATCTGAATAATCTGCCTGCAATTGATTCACATTTTGATTGATTTCGCCTAAATGTTGATGTTCAAAAGCTTTGTAATGCGACATATTATTGTTTCTCCAACTAAAATGAGAAGTTTCAGCAAGACTTACGCCCGCACCTGTACTTCCGGTTGTGGCATTAATATGAACGTCATTTTTAAGCAAATTATTTTTAGCCAAAGGCAAAAGAGCCAATTGAATTGCTGTTGCAAAACAACCTGGATTTGCAATGAAATTTGCTTTTTTGATTTCTGCTTTATTCAATTCAGGCAATCCGTAAACGAATTCTTTTCCTTCGAAAACAGCGTCTTTTGTCAATCTGAAATCATTTCCTAAATCGATGATCTTAGTATGGCTTGCAAATTTATTTTCCTCAAGAAACGAAATAGATTTTCCGTGACCCAAACATAAAAAAACAACATTCACATTCGGATTCACCACATCAGTAAAATTCATTTCAATATCTCCCATCAAATCGTGGTGCGCCACAGAAAGCGGTTTCCCTGCATTTGTCGTACTGTAAACAAAATCGATGTTTACATTGGGATGATACATTAATATTCTGATCAATTCTCCGGCCGTGTAGCCCGAACCACCAATTATTCCGATATTAATCATAATTTTTATTTTTTTAGATATGTTGTTAAATCGAATTCGATTCTTAATATCTTTTGTGTTTTTAGATTAGAAAACTTTAAAAAATTGTCTAATCTCCTAGTTTTTTTAATCAATAGCAAAAACAAATTCTGCGGATACAAACTTTATGTAATATGTCTTTATCTGCTCAGGACTTAATGATTGTGTTTCATGTGGAGATTCAACATTATAAACTTCTGTATAAGTAGAATTTGCACCAATTTCAGTATATGGAGAAACAGAAACTCGTTTAATAGGAGTTAATATCAATCCGTTATAATTGGCAGTTACGCTTGATGTTCCTTTTACAGCAACATCATTGGGGTTAGTATATTTTATTTCATAATGTAATCGAGATGAATTATTACCTGTGTCAGCTGTAAATTCAAATAACAAAACTTCATACGTAACCGGTTTTAAAGTTTCCTTTTCCGGCGTATCGCTATCACTTGAACAACCAAGAAATAGCAGAAACATTGGAAGTAAAAAAAATACTTTTGTTTTCATAAAAATTAAGTTTTATTTTTTTGAATAAATCATCAGAAATTAATCATGATCTAAATGATTTACAGATGAAAATATGTTTTGTGCATTTCCTAAAATCTTAATAAATCCTTTTGCATCGTCAGAAGTCCATGCATTGTTCATTTCTCCGTACTGACCAAAACCAGTATTCATTAAATCATTATCTGATTCAATTCCGTCAAGCGAAAAATGATATGGTTTTAGAGAAACGGTTACAACTCCATTTACTGTTTTTTGTGTGTCTTGCAAGAATGTCTCAATATTTCTCATTACAGGATCTAAAAACTGACCTTCGTGAAATAAGATTCCGTACCAGTTTCCTAATTGATCTTTCCAGTATTGTTGCCATTTACCAAGTGTGTGTTTCTCTAATAAATGGTGCGCTTTGATGATAATTAATGGTGCAGCAGCCTCAAAACCAACTCTTCCTTTAATACCAATAATAGTATCACCTACGTGAATATCTCTACCAATTGCAAAGGCATTTGCCAATTTTTCAAGAGCTACAATATTATTTGATGGTTTGTCTAATTGACCGTTTATTCCAACTAATTCTCCTTGCTCAAAATGTAATCTAACTTTTTCTTCTCCTTCTTTTTTCAATTGTGACGGATAAGCGTCACCAGGCAATGGCTGGCTTGAGGTAAGGGTTTCTTTTCCTCCTACACTTGTTCCCCAAAGTCCTTTATTGATTGAATATTGTGCTTTTTCCCAAGAATAGTGAACTCCGTTTTTAGACAAATAATCAACTTCTTCTTGTCTTGATAATTTTAAATCTCTAATTGGAGTGATGATTTCAATTTCCGGAGCGATGGTTTGGAAAATCAAATCAAAACGAATCTGGTCATTTCCTGCACCTGTACTTCCGTGTGCGATGGCGCTCGCTCCTACTTTTTTAGCATATTTAATGGCTTCAATTGCCTGAAAAACACGCTCTGCACTTACTGATAATGGATAAGTATTGTTTTTTAATACGTTTCCGAAAATCAAATATTTTATTGCTTTATCATAATATTTGTCTACGATGGTTAGGTTGGCGTGTTGCGCGCTTCCTAATTCGTAAGCTCTTTTTTCGATTGCTGATAATTCTTCAGCATCAAATCCTCCTGTATCTACAAGTACGGTGTGAACTTCGTATCCTTTTTCATTTTTTAAATATTTCAAACAATACGAGGTATCTAATCCTCCACTATAAGCTAATACAACTTTTTTCATTTTTTATAATTTAGGCTAATACTTTCGTATGTAGCAAGTTTGAGATTTCTTTTTTAATTTTATTCTTAAGATAAAAAACCGAAAGACAGTATTTTATTTAAGAATAAAGCTTGTTTTATTTTTTTCAATCTGCTTAAAACAGCCTCATTAAAAGGATGTCTTGGCGGATCTTTTTGTTTTTCTTTTGGATCATACAACATTCCGGTACAAAGACACATTTTGTTTTCTTTGCTTTTTAGAATTTCATAATTGGTACAGGTTTTACATCCTGACCAAAAACTTGGATCTGTTGTAAGTTCAGAGAAAGGCACTGGTTTATATCCTAAATCAGAGTTGATTTTCATTACAGCCAAACCTGTTGTAATACCAAATATCTTAGCGTCGGGGTATCTTTTTAGAGAATAATCAAATACTTTTGATTTGATTTTTTTCGCCAAACCTAAACTTCTGTAATCCGGATGTACAATTAAGCCGGAATGGGCCACGAATTTTCCGTGTTGCCAACTTTCGATATAACAAAAACCTGCAAATTTTCCATCTGCCAAAGCAATCATCGCATCACCGTTCGACATTTTTTTCTGAATGTATTCAGGAGTTCTTTTAGCAATCCCTGTACCTCTTAACAAGGCAGATGATTCTATTGTATCGCAAATTTCCTGTGCGAATTTGAAGTGTTCTTCCTGAGTAACAACAATAGAGATTTTCATTTCAATAGTTGAAGTTAGAGTTAAAAATTAAAACGTATTGTTTAGTTTGAAATCCGGAAATCAGTCCGACAAAAATAGACATAATAGAAGTAACATTCTCAAAATCAAAAACTTGATTAAGAAAATTCAAAAAACTATATATACTTTTAGGATATGTTTGTCCAATGGACAAATGTTGTGATTTCAAAATGAAAAATGAATATAAATAAATACGCGGCGAAAAACTCTGTGAATACTATAGAGATAGTATCCGTACTTCGGGAGAAGTTACAGGTGTGTTTGTCCGTGACAAAGAAGTTATATGTAAACTTATTTTATTCATCGGTGCAAAAGTACACTATTTTTTTATTTCCAAAACAAAAAATTAAAATTCTAACATTTTTTTAATGTTATGTTGTTTTTTTTTAAAGACACTAAGATTCTGAGTTGCTAAGGTGCTGAGTTTTTTTTTACAATCCAAAAATTGAAACTTGAAACCTGAAACAAAACAAAAAACCCAATAGTTAGTAATAACTATCGGGTTTTAAAAACTTTATATTTTATGATCTTACTTTTTTGTAAACGGAATTATTTCTCCGTTACCTAAAATAATCATATCGAAACCTGTTTTGGCTTCATTAAATTTAAATTTTAATCCGGCACTTGTAGATTGAAATGTATCTTTTTCGTTTTCTACAGGAGCGACAGTAAACTTAGGAAAGTTTGTAATTTCAACATTTAATGTGCTGTTCTTCTCAGTAAAATCAATTTTCAAAGGCGCTCTGGTAGTTGAATAGGTTCCTAAATAACCATCTAAAATTACATCCTTCTCTACTTTACCGTTTCCCGACGTCCACACATTATTAGATTCATTATTATCAGGAAAAACATGATCAGGATCAAGGGTAATACTTTCGATTTCTTCTGTAGAGTTATGCTTGAAACTCCAAACAGTGTTACGCTGCCAGATCTCTACAGGCAATTTAACTCTTGTCACTTTCCCGCTTTTTGTTTTTACATCTAAAATAACAGGCATTGGCATTTTATCAAAATTCTCTACTGTAATAACTACTCCTTTTGAAGGATCATTTTTTACATATTTAATCGAATTAATTCCCTGATCGAAACGCCAGTTGTTTACGAACCAGCTTCTCCAGAACCAGCTTAAATCTTCACCAGCTACATTTTCCATAGATCTGAAAAAGTCATCCGGTTGAGGATGTTTGTAAGCCCAACGCTCGATATATGTACGGAAAGCAGTATCAAAACGCTCTTTTCCTAATATTTGTTCTCTCAATATTACCAATCCTGAGCTTGGTTTAAAGTAGCATAACATCCCAATATTAGCTTCTTTCATATTATCAGGCGAACTCATGATCGTTTCTAAAGCAGGTCTGGTAAATGATTCTGCTGATTTATGCAAATCTGTAGGTTCTTCTACATATTCTCCTTTATTAAAATCGGCAGTACTTAGCGAATTAATAAAAGTATTAAAACCTTCATCCATCCAGCCAAATAATCTTTCGTTTGAACCTACAATCATAGGAAACCAGATATGACCAAATTCATGATCTGTAACTCCCCATAAATCCTGACCTTTTGATTCCCAGCTGCAAAAAACAATTCCAGGATATTCCATTCCGCCCTCATTTCCTGCCACATTTGTCGCTGCCGGATAAGGATATTCAAACCATGTTTTAGAGTAATGTTCTATCGCTGCTTTTACATATTCTGTAGAACGTCCGTAAGCTCCTTGTCCAGCACTTTCTACCGGATAAGCAGATAAAGCCAATGATTTTTTACCACTTGGCAAATTGATTTTTGCTCCGTCTAAAACAAAAGCAGGAGATGATGCCCAAGAGAAATCACGAGCATTTTTAATTTGATAATGCCATGTTTTTTCACCCGTAGCATTTGCTGTTGCTGTTGCAGCAACTTCTTCGGCAGAACGAATTGTAACTGTTTTATCACTTTGACCAGCTTCTTTATAACGTTTAAATACTTCTGCCGACAATACTTCTGCCCCATTTATCAATTCTCCTGAACCTACAACATAATGATTGGCAGGTACCGTAAGTTTTACATCAAAATTACCATATTCTAAGTAAAACTCAGAAGCTCCTAAATACGGATGTGTGTTCCAGCCTCTTACATCATCGTACACACACATACGCGGATACCATTGAGCAATGGTAAAAATTTTACCATTTTTAGTTTCTAGAACTCCCATTCTGTCTGACCCTTCAAAAGGAGCTGTGAATGCAAATTCGATTTTAACTTTTACAGTACCTCCTTTTGATGCTAATTCTTCTGGAAGAAATATTTGCATTCTGGTGTCTGTAACTACATATTTTGCTTCAATATCCGTTTTTTTCTTTCCAACAGAAATTACTCTAACCGACTTGATTTTATTTCCTCCTTCAAAAACCTGACCCTGAGCTCCGTTACGACTTCCTGTTAAAGGCACAACCGCATTTCCTCTTGAATCTTCTTTGAATAAATTTTGATCTAAATTCAACCATAAAAAACCTAATTTATCAGGACTATTATTGGTATAAGTAATTTCATCTGTACCAATAATTTCATTTGTAGTGGCATTTAGTTTTGCCGTAATCTGATAATCGGCTCTGTTTTGCCAGTACTCGACTCCCGGCTGACCACTTGCAGAACGAGTTGAAGTCCCGTTTTTAGTATAAAAATGCGGTGCAAATGCATCATGATAACTATAATTATTAACTGGAGTTACTGCTGTTGTTGCAGGCTTTTGTTGTGCCCAAACAGAAGAAATCCCAACAAACAAAGCCATGGTTAATAAGGCTCTTGAAGATTGTATTTTCATATTTTTTAGCTGTTTATGTAGCAAATTAATGAAAAAAAAAGCTATTTACAGAGAAAACACGAAGCTTAAATTGAATTTTAGCAAAATTTTATTAAAAAAATAATTTGAGGCATTTTCCTGAAAAACTAAAATTTATAAAATATATTTACATCACTATAAAATTCATTCATTTCAATACTATATACTTTGAATACAACTATTTCAAATTCAACATTAAGCGTATCCATAAAACATGCCGGAGCCGAATTATTTTCGATAAAAAACAATGACAATAAAGAGTATATCTGGGAAGGCAATCCTGATTTTTGGGGAAAGCACTCTCCTATTCTTTTCCCAATTGTGGGAACTTTAAAAAATAATACTTATACCATTGACGGAAAAGAATATCAATTACCAAGACACGGTTTTGCGCGTGATATGGAGTTTCAACTTATTCATAAAACAGAAAACAGTGCAACTTTTTCGTTAGCATCGACAACAGAAACACTTAAGAAATATCCTTTCAAATTTGAATTGCAGCTTATTTACACAATCAAAGATGCTTCGTTAGACATAGAATATAAGGTAATTAATAAAAGTGATAAAAAAATGCCTTTCTCTATTGGAGCGCATCCTGCAATAGCGCTACCTGAAAATTTCGAAAACTATGCTTTTGAATTTGAAAAAGAAGAGACTTTAAAATATTATCTTTTAGAGAATGATTTAATTTCTAATAAAACTAAAGTTCTGGAAACTACTCGTAATATCATTCCTTTAAATTATAGTTTATTCGAAAACGATGCTTTGATTTTTAAAACATTAGAATCAAAATCATTAACGATTCTTGAAAACTCAAAACCGTATTTAAAAGTTGATTTTGAAGATTTTCCAAGTTTAGGACTTTGGACCAAAGAACAAGCTCCTTTTATTTGTATTGAACCTTGGTTAGGTTATTCGGATACTGCCGAAAATTCAGGAGATTTATTCGAAAAAGAAGGAATTTTGGTTTTGGATGCGAATAAAACTTTCCATTCAAAATTTAGTATTACAATATTATAATTCAAGAAAAATGTTAGAATTTAATTTCAATCCATTTCCTGTTATAGAAACAGAACGTTTGCTTTTAAGAAGAATAACAAACGATGATGTAAATGAAGTTTTCGAATTACGTTCGAATCCCGAAACCATGAAATATATTCCGCGTCCATTGGTAAAAAACAATGAAGATGCTTTGGAACATATTGCTATGATCGAAGAAAAAATCGAAACAAATGTGGGAATCAATTGGGGAATTACATTAAAAGGTAGTTCAAAATTGCTGGGGATTATAGGCTATTACAGAATGCAGCCCCAAAATTATCGCGCTGAAATTGGATATATTTTACTTCCTGAATTTCATGGAAAAGGAATTATTCCTGAAGCTGTAAATAGATTAATTACTTATGGATTTGAGGATCTAAAATTACACTCAATAGAAGCTGTAATTGATCCTGAGAATTATGCATCTGAAAAAGTCTTACAAAAATGTGGTTTTGTTAAAGAAGCGCATTTAAAAGAAAGCGAATTTTATGAAGGACGTTTTCTCGATAGTGTAATATACTCATTACTAGAACCTAAATAATTCAGCTTAATTATTTAAAAAAATATTCCTGTTAAATTATAATAGTCATTAATGGTTTGCGTTATATTTGCACGCAAAATAAGCAATAAAGGCTTGTTATAATACCACAAAACCCATTTTATGAAAAAAATCTTAACCCTAATTGTTCTTTTCTTTTCGATTCAGTCTCAAAGTCAAACTTTTATTAAATTCAATGCTGCGACTGCTATAGTTGCAATACCTAATGTGGGTATCGAGACCAGTATAGGAGAAAAAATGACTTTTAGTGTTGATGTAATGGCTTCATTCTGGGAATCTTTTAATGGGCATAGTCCAATGAAATTTTACACATTAACTCCTGAAGTTCGTTACCATTTTAAAGAAAAGTATAACGGATTTTATGTAGGTGCTCATGCTGGTCCGGATGTTTACGAACTACAAAAATGGAATTACTGGGATACTAATAAGTACGAACATGGGTTTGGCTACCGCTTAGGTATTACTGTAGGATATAATCTTAAACTAAGCGATAAATTTGTGTTGGATATTTTTGCTGGAGGTGGATGGCACCAAGGATTCTATCACGGATATTACAACGATGGAACTCCGGGAAGATACGAAAAAGCTCCAAACTGGAATAAAAGCGGCGAATGGTTACCATACCGCGGTGGTGTTATGATCTCTTATAAATTGTAATTACTTTGCAAATTTAGGCAGAGATTTTACATATAAATCTTCTACTTTCTTTCTGGCCCAGTCGGTTTTTCTTAAAAAAGTCAAACTAGATTTTACACTTGGATTTGAAGTAAAACATTTTATCGGAATTATTTCTGCCAAAGTATCAAAACCATAATGATCTACTAAAGCTTCTACTATTTTTTGAAGAGTGATTCCGTGTAACGGATCTTTTGATTGTTGTTTTTCCATGATGCAAATTTATATCATTTATGCAAAAACAATTGCTGTTTCATTTATTTGTTACTAAATTTGTCATCCTATGTTAAAAACAGTCAATATACTTAATAAAAGAGCTCGATTTGATTATGAGATAATCGATACCTATACTGCTGGAATTGTTTTATCTGGAACTGAAATTAAATCGATACGATTAGGAAAAGCAAATATCACCGAAAGTTTTTGTGAATTTAGTAATCTGGAGCTTTTTGCGATCAATACTTATATCGAAGAATACACATTCGGAAATCAGTTTAACCATAAAGCAAGAAGCGAAAGAAAATTGCTTTTGAACAAAAAAGAATTAAAAAGTCTTTATAAAAGCGTTCAGGCAAAGGGTCTTACCATTGTTCCTTTAAAATTATTTACCAACGAAAAGGGACTTGCAAAATTGCAAATTGGTCTTTGTAAAGGAAAGAAAAACTACGATAAACGCGAATCGCTAAAAGAACAAGATACCAAACGCGACTTAGACCGAATAAAAAAAGCTTATAATTAAAATATATTTTTAATTGCAAGAAGGGTTTGCTTTTATTTTATACGTATTTTTACTACAATCATTATAAAAAATTGTAATATGAAAAAATACTTATTTTTAATAATCGCTGTTCTTGCTCTTTCAGGTTGTGGTAGCAATACTTCTATTGTAAATAGCTGGAGAGATCCAAAAATAACAGTCGCACAGGAAAATTTCAAAAAAGTTCTGGTTGTAGCTTTACTAAAAGACGAAGCTTCGCGAAGAGTTACTGAAAACAGAATTGCTGCCAGTAATGAAATTTTCAAAACTTCTTATCAGTACTTAAACGAAACAACTAAAAATCTTACTCAGGAGCAAAAATTAAAAATATTGCAAGATGAGAATTTTGATGGCGTTATTACATTGCGTTTAGTAAGCAAAGAAAAAGAAACAACTTATGTTCCCGGAACTTACACAGGTATGTACTACGGCGGCTTCGACGGCATGTATACCGGTATGTATGGTTACGGTTTTGCAAACTGGTACGGAATGTACTCTCCTAACTTTTATGACCCGGGATACTATCAGGAAACTACATCTTATATGGTAGAAACGAATGTTTTTTCATTAAAAGAAAATAAATTAATCTGGACAGGAACGACAAAATCAGATTATGTTACTGATTTAGGTCAAACGGTTGATGCTATTATGCAGACTGTAGTTCAGGAAATGAGAAAAGACGGATCTCTTCCTCCAAAAAGTAAAATATAATTTTAGAAAAGCAATATTTAATATTGCTTTTTTTATTACTAATAAAATGACTAATTCTGTCAAGACAATTTAAAACATTTTTACAAATATGAAAACACTTCTTAAAAATGCAAGAGAACTAAAAGGATTAAAGACCAGAGAAGTGGCGCAAATCCTGGGTATTGATCAGGCATTAATAAGTAAATTTGAAAGCGGAACCAGAAGACCAACTAAAAATCAAATATCAAAACTATCTCAACTATTAGAAATTGATCATGAAACTATAATGATTGCCTGGCTCAAGGAAAAAATTCTATATGAAATTGGAGAGGAAGAATTTGCTTTAAAGGCATTATTACTCGCTGAGCAAGAAATTCAAAATAAGAAAAAATTCATCAATTCAGCTGTTTTATCAAGTCTACAAATTATTTTGGACGAAATTGAAATTTTGAAAAAACAAATAAAATCTTTTCAGCACTTTGACTTACGTCGAATTTCTAAAATATTGGAATTAGAATTTATTTCTGAAAGCAATCGCTTAAACAGAAACTCATTAACTTTTCAGGAAACAAAATCTGTAATCAATGAAGGACTTACAATTGCAGGAAAAAGTATGCATGAACATCTTGAAGCTGTTAATCTTCATGAAACTATAGCTTACATTCAAGACTTAAATCAAAAAAAAGCAGCAATAAACGAAAAAGAATTTCTAACAATTCACAATTTAGTTTTTAGAGGAATTCAAGCTGAAAACTCAGGAAAATATAAAAACAATTCATTAATCCCTCGTGAAATGAATTTATTTTTTAATTGGTATGAAACAAATAAAAACAACTTGCACCCCATACTTTTAGCTTCTGAAGTACATTTAAAAATTATAGCTATTAGTCCTTTTGAAAAGGGAAATATGCAAATAGCAAATTTATTAATGAATTGGATATTACTTCAACACGATTATGTTTTTGCAACAATCCAAGAAAGCAAAGACCATTATTTATCAATTTTAGAAGAATGTCAAAACAAAAATGATAAATCACTTTTTATTAATTTTATACTTCAAATTGAAAAAACCAATTTACTTCGGGCAATAGAATTGGTTTCTAAATAAAAAAGCCCAACTCAATGGGCTTTTTCTTTAATTTTTATCTTCTAATAAAGGAACAAATCGAAACTCTCCAAACTCATGTTTTTCGAATTGGGTTTCATTCTTTCGAATCAATAAAGTCATAATCTGAACGTCTTCTCCTAGCGGAATTACAAGCCTTCCTCCTATTTTTAATTGTGCCATTAAAGGCTGAGGAATAAACGGAGCACCCGCCGTAACAATAATACTATCAAACGGTGCGTAACTTGGTAAGCCTTTGTAACCATCACCAAAAGATAAATGTTTGGGGCGAATGTTTAATTTTGGAAATAAATTTGAAGTTGTTTTAAACAATTCATTTTGTCTTTCTACACTAAAAACTTTGGCTCCTAGCATACATAAAACAGCAGTTTGATAACCTGAACCGGTACCAATTTCAAGAATTTTATGCTCTTTTTTAACTTCCAATAATTGCGATTGAAACGCAACGGTGTACGGCTGCGAAATAGTTTGCCCGGCTCCTATAGGAAAAGCCTTATCCTGATAAGCGTAATCTTCAAAACTTGAATTCAAAAAAAGGTGTCTTGGGATTTTTTTTATCGCATCCAAAACTGCTCTATCGGTAATTCCTTTTTGTTCTAAAGTGCTTACTAATTGATTACGAAGTCCTTGATGTTTGGCAGTGTCTTTCAAAATAGGTAGGTTTAATTTTTGCAAAAATAAGAAAGTAAATAGGAAATCAAATATTGATTTTTAATTATTAAATCGCTAAATCTTTATTGCATTCACTTTTACTTTCAACAAATAAATTATATTTTTGTTTAAAATACATTCTCATGTTAAAAGTAGGAGTTTTAGGTGCTGGTCATCTTGGTAAAATACATTTACGCTTATTACAACAATCTGACAAATACGAATTAGTTGGATTTTACGATGAAAATCAAGAAAATGCCGAACGAATATCAAAAGAATTTGGCTATAAAAACTTCAGTACTATTGCAAAATTAATCCACGCTGTGGATGTCATTGATATTGTAACCCCAACACTTTCTCATTATAAATGTGCTAAGGTAGCCATTAAATCAGGAAAACACATCTTTATAGAAAAACCAATTGCCAATACCGTTGCAGAAGCCGAAGAAATTATCGCTTTAGCCAAAGAATACAACGTAAAAGGTCAGGTGGGTCATGTTGAGCGCTTTAATCCAGCGTTTATTGCTACAAAAAACATGATCGAAAATCCAATGTTTATAGAAACGCACCGTTTGGCAGAATTTAATCCGCGTGGTACAGATGTTCCTGTAGTTCTGGATTTAATGATTCACGATATTGATGCGATCTTAAGCGTAGTAAACTCAAAAGTAAAAGACATTCATGCAAGTGGCGTTTCGGTTATTAGTGATACTCCGGATATTGCCAATGCCAGAATTGAGTTCGAAAACGGATGTGTAGCAAACTTAACAGCAAGCAGAATTTCTTTGAAAAATATGCGTAAAACACGTTTCTTTCAGAAAGATGCTTATATTTCTGTAGACTTTCTGGAGAAAAAATGCGAAGTAGTCCGTATGAAAGATGCACCGGAAATTCCAGGAGATTTTGATATGATTCTGCAAAATGCCGAAGGCGTAAAAAAACAAATCTATTTTACTAATCCTGATGTCGAGCAAAACAATGCCATTCTTGACGAATTAGAATCGTTTGCAAACGCCATAAAAACAAATACTACTCCGGTTGTAACACTTGAACAAGCAACTGATGCTTTGAGAGTAGCGTATCAAATAATTGATTGTTTCAATAAATAATTGAAAGTTTAAAAAATAAAATTAGCCACGAATTCACGAACCATTTGGTGAATTCGTGGCTAAATCATAAATATAATATCTAAGATAAAATGAAAACTATAGCTGTAATTGGTGCAGGAACAATGGGTAACGGAATTGCTCATACATTTGCACAAAGTGGTTTTACTGTAAAACTAATTGACGTTTCTGAGAAATCATTAGACAAAGGAATGGCAACTATTGCCGCAAACTTAGATCGAATGTTGTCTAAAGGAACCATAACTCAGGAAGATGTTGCTAAAACTATCACTAATATTATTACGTATACTGATATTAAGGATGGTGTTGTTGGCGTTGATTTAGTAGTCGAAGCTGCTACAGAAAATGTAGAATTAAAACTAAACATCTTCAAACAATTAAACGAAGCTTGTTCTCATAATACTATTTTAGCAACCAATACTTCTTCGATTTCAATAACACAAATTGGAGCCGTAGTTGCACATCCTGAACGCGTTATCGGAATGCATTTTATGAATCCGGTGCCAATTATGAAATTAGTCGAAATCATTCGCGGTTACAATACCAGCGATGAAGTCACTAAAATCATCATGGATTTATCTGAAAAATTAGGAAAAACGCCTGTCGAAGTAAACGATTATCCGGGTTTTGTGGCAAACAGAATCCTGATGCCTATGCTAAACGAGGCAATCGAAACGTTATACAATAAAGTTGCCGGTGTTTACGAAATTGATACCGTAATGAAATTAGGAATGGGACACCCAATGGGACCACTTCAATTAGCTGATTTTATTGGTCTTGACGTTTGCCTTGCGATATTAAACGTTATGTACGAAGGTTTCAAAAATCCTAAATACGCTCCTTGCCCACTATTAGTTAATATGGTTAGAGCCGGAAAATTAGGAGTAAAATCCGGCGAAGGTTTTTACGATTACAGTGAAAGTAAAAAAGCAGAGAAAATCTCTAAGCAATTTTTGTAAAAAACAAACACAATGTCGATACAATCGAATTTAAATACAATCAAAGCAAGTTTACCTGAACATGTAACATTAGTTGCTGTTTCAAAGACCAAACCTGTTCCTGATTTAATGGAAGCTTACGAAGCCGGTCAGCGCATTTTTGGAGAAAACAAAATCCAGGAAATGGCCGATAAGTACGAAGAAATGCCAAAAGACATTCAATGGCACATGATTGGTCATGTTCAGTCTAATAAAGTTAAATTTATGGCACCATTTGTGAGTTTGGTTCACGGTGTTGATAGTTTAAAATTATTACAGGAAATCAACAAACACGCTTTAAAAAACAATAGAACTATCGATTGTTTGCTTCAAATATACATTGCCGAAGAAGAATCCAAATTTGGTTTAGACGAAAACGAATTAAACGAATTATTATCTTCATCAGAATTCAAAGAGATGAAAAATATTCGTATCTTAGGATTAATGGGAATGGCAACATTTACAGAAGACCAAAACCAGATTAAAAAAGAATTTACACATTTAAAATCGATTTTTGATTCCATAAAATCATTGAAATCTGAAAACTGCAATCTGAATACCATTTCAATGGGAATGTCTGGAGATTATAAACTAGCCATAGAATGCGGAAGCACAATGGTTAGAATTGGAAGCAGCATTTTTGGAGGTCGTTGATTTTTCAAAAACCACAGATCCATAAGACGCACTGCGGTGCACACCTACAAGCAAACTGAATACTAAAAACTGAGACTGAATACTGAATTTGTACGCAATACTAGACATAGAAACCACTGGAGGCCAGTTTAACGAAGAAGGAATTACTGAAATCGCCATTTATAAATTTGATGGCCACGAAGTAGTCGACCAGTTCATTAGCCTTGTTAATCCCGAAATTCCGATTCAGCCTTTTGTGGTGAAATTAACCGGGATCAATAATGCTATGTTGCGTTCTGCTCCTAAGTTTTTTGAAGTTGCCAAAAGAATCATCGAAATTACTTCAGATTGTATTATTGTTGCTCACAACGCCTCTTTCGATTATAGAATCCTTCGTACCGAATTCAGACGTTTAGGCTATGATTTCGAAGCCAGAACACTTTGTACGGTTGAATTGGCTAAAAAATTAATCCCCGAACAACCTTCTTATAGTTTAGGAAAACTCGTTCGCGCACTTGGAATTCCAATGGCCGACAGACATCGCGCCAGCGGAGACGCCATGGCAACCACCAAGTTATTTAAAATGCTTCTTGAAAAAGATGTAGAAAAAACAATCGTAAAAGACTTTATAAAACTAGAAGTAGAAAAAGGTATAGCACCAAAATTTTTCGATCTTTTATCTCAAATGCCAACTAAAACAGGTGTTTATTATATTTATAACGAAGGAGGAACCCTAATTTATATTGGCAAAAGCCAAAATATCAAAAAAAGAGTCAATCAGCATTTTACAGGAATAACAACCAAAAGCAAAAAAATTCAAACCGAAGTTTTCACTATTACTTATGATGAAACCGGAAGCGAATTAATAGCATTATTAAAAGAAAGTCAGGAAATCAAAATAAACCGACCGAGATACAATCGTTCCGGACGAAAAACGATTTTTCAATATGCCTTGTATCCTGAAAAAGATGCTAATAGCTACATCAATCTTAAACTTGAAAAAGCCGATGGTCGCAAAAAAGAAATTACATCCTTTGCTACTTTGCAAGAAGGCAAAAATGCACTTTTCAAATTCACTGCAAAATACCATTTATGCCAAAAGCTCACAGGATTGTATCAAAGTAAAAAAGAGTGTTTTCAATATAAAATAAAAGAATGCGACGGCGCTTGTATTGGAGAAATCACTCCCGAAATATACAATGCAAGAGTACAACAATTCATCTCAGAAAATAGCTTCGACAATAAAAGTATGATCCTGATTGACAGAGGCCGAAATGTAAACGAAAGAAGCGCAATATTAATCGAAAACGGAATTTATCAGGGATATGCTTTCTACGATTTAAACTATCAGATTACAAATATCGAAATTCTAAAAAATATCCTTATTCCAATGGATCACAATCGCGATGTAAAAAATATTATCCAGAATTACATGCGTAAAAGCAAATCGCTTAAAATTTTAGATTTTTAACAAATAAAAACTTTCATTATCTTCGCGATATGAGAAAAGTAAAATCAAAATACGAAATCTTCAGAGAACGAATTAAAATCATTCTATATGGCACCAATACCATTTTAGGACGAATGTTTGATCTGGTTCTTTTAGGATTGATTTTATTGAGTGTGCTCTTAATCATGCTCGATACTGTTCAGGGTATCAGTTCAAAATATCACGATCAGTTATTAATTTGCGAATGGGTTATCACTATTTTTTTTACCATCGAATACATTCTGAGAATTATTTCTATTCAAAAACCTATAAAATACATTTTTAGCTTTTACGGAGTAATAGATTTACTTGCCGTCTTGCCTATGTATTTGTCGATATTTTTTCCGGGTGCGAGTATTTTATCGATTGTAAGAGCCTTGCGTTTCTTAAGATTATTTAAAATATTACACATTCCGCAAATCTCGCATCAATCCTTTCAATTAAAAGAAGCAATAGATGCCAGCAAAGAGAAAATTCTAGTTTTCATCTATTTTGTACTTATCAGTACCATAATTATCGGATCGGTGATGTACCTGATTGAAGGTAAAGAATCTGGATTTACCAGTATTCCGATGAGTATATACTGGACTATAGTTACTTTAACAACAGTGGGCTATGGAGACATTTCACCGCAAACCCCTCTAGGCCAATTTGTTGCATCGCTGGTAATGATTTTAGGTTACGGCATTATAGCGGTACCAACCGGAATCGTGACGGCTGAGTTTGCAAAAAGCAGTCTTAAAAACATGAATAGCGTTAGTGGAAAAAAAACATGCACAAAATGCAACGCACAAACACATTTTGATAACGCACAATACTGTTACGAATGCGGAACCGAATTACCTAATACTTAATTTAAGGAGCTATTCCAGCTGTACATTACAACTCCTCCTTATCTTTGTTGTTTTTTTAAGGCATAAAAGGAGCTTCTAAAGTCGCTCTTTTATCCCAAAAAAAACTAACAAATATAAGTCCGGGGTTTTCACTCCCATCTGGGCTAAAAAATATGAAACACTTAATTACCATTGTCGGACCTACCGCTATAGGCAAAACAGCCCTGAGTATTGCTCTGGCCCAACATTTCAAATGCGAGATAATATCTTGCGACAGCCGTCAGTTTTTTAAAGAAATGACCATTGGTACCGCAGTTCCAAATCAGGAAGAATTACAAGCAGCAACACATCATTTCATTCAAAATAAATCGATTTTCGAAAATTACACCGTTGGCAATTACGAAAAAGAAGCACTTTTAAAAATAGAGGAATTATTTCAAAACAATGATTTTGTCATTCTTATTGGCGGTTCAGGATTATACGTTGACGCAATCTTAAAAGGTTTTGACGAATTTCCTGAAATTAATCCCGAAGTACGCTCTGAAGTAAATTCAAAATACGAAAATCTCGGAATCGAATATCTGCAAGAACAATTAAAAAACCTGGATCCGGATTATTATCAAAAAATCACAATAGAAAACCCGCAAACACTTCAAAACCCACAACGAATGATGCGTTTTGTAGAAGTCTGTATCGGAACTCAAAAACCATATTCTTCTTTTTTAAATCAAAAGAAAAACAACAGGGACTTCACTCCTATTTTAATAGGTTTAGATGCCGAAAGACCAATCATTTACGATCGAATCAATCAGCGTGTCGATATTATGATGAATGAAGGTTTACTTGAAGAGGCAAAAAAATTGTACCCTAACAAAGCGTTAAATGCACTTCAAACCGTCGGATATAGAGAATTATTTAGTTATTTTGACGGAGATTTCTCACTAGCTTTAGCTATCGAAGAAATCAAGAAAAATACCCGTCGTTTCTCGAAAAGACAACTTACATGGTTCAAACGAAATGAAACCACAAAATGGTTTGATTACGCGACAGATAAAAAAGAAATTATAGATTATATAGAAAATCTTCTAAAGTAAAGCAAATCTATTTTCTATATTCTATTTTCTATTCTCTAAATCAATCTAAAATCTAATATCAAAAATCTAAAATAAAAAAATGCCAATATCACCTAATTTCACATCAGTTTATAGTAAAGACTGGGAAATCAATTTTACACAATGCACCCCGGCTGGTTTTTTAAAATATACAGATTTATGTAATATTCTACAATTAACCGCAGGATCTCACGCCGAAGTTGGAGGCATCAGTTTTCAGGACATGCAGGAATTTCACCAGGCATGGGTTTTAAGCCGAATGCGTGTAGAAGTGCATGCATTGCCTCAATGGCAGGATGTTGTAACTGTAAAAACATGGATAAACAGCCTCGAAAATTCACGCTCTGTTCGTGCGCTCGAAATGTATGTAAATGGAAAGAAAATTGTAGGTTGCGAAACGTACTGGGCTGTTTTTAATACCCAATCACGTCGTCCGGAATCTTTGGCAATTCCGTATGAACATTTCGAATTATTCCCTGAAAAAAGAGCTACAGATGAAGGTTTTTCTAAAATAAACATCAACCATGAAAAAGAAGCTGTCTTTGAAAAAACAGTTTATTTATCTGATTTAGATATTGTAAATCACGTTAATAACGTAAAATATCTGGAATGGTGCCTTGATCACGTTGAGCCAAAAAGAATTTTGAAACAAGAAGTAAAAAACTTTGAAATGAATTTCATGAAAGAACTGTCATTAAAAGATCAAGTCGTAATTCACGAAAGCGAAGATGGCCAAAGTACAGCAAGATTTAGCATTACAAAAGGAGAAAAAACTTGTTTTGCTTTAGAACTGCATTGGAAATAATTTTCGGCCCACAGATTTAAACAGATTGAACGGTTTTACACCGATTTATTTACTTTTAATTCGTGACAAAAAAAACAAAAAACGATGCAATTTTGCATCGTTTTTTGTTTCATATCAAAATCACTTTGATTTCTTTTTCAAATCTTTTTTAGATTTCTTTTTATTTTTCAGCAAATCAATTTTGCTTTTTATTCTTTTTTCAACTTCCATAATATCAGATTCAAAAGCAAATTGCAGCGTATAAAGTTTTGCGTTTTTAATGGCTGTCAACGCGTCTTTAAATCGAAGTTGCGCTTCAAACAGAATCGCTTTCTTTACATAGATTTCAGATTTGTTTATCCCTTTTATAGTCAAAGCAAAATCAATGAGTTTTTGTGCTTCTTCATAGTCTTCATTCAATATTAAAGTCTGAATGTAATACGGATACACTTCAAGAGCATGAATGTTTATAGCCAAAGCTTCTTGAAAATAAGATTTTGCCTCTTCATAATTCCATAATTGCTCCACCTGAATTC
Source organism: Flavobacterium sp. C3NV (assembly GCF_046825355.2). Lineage (NCBI taxonomy): Bacteria > Pseudomonadati > Bacteroidota > Flavobacteriia > Flavobacteriales > Flavobacteriaceae > Flavobacterium > Flavobacterium sp. C3NV. The sequence goes on from NZ_JBKQBJ020000001.1 coordinate 493,802, forward strand.
TTCCATACAAACACAAAACCATCGTATTTTTTGCATCATAAGAAAAAGCATAATCTAAGGATTCTATTGTTTCTTCAAGCGAATACGGATAATTATCCAAAGCCTGAAATAGGTATTTATCAATTGCTTTCATTTCGTAAATCTGTTTTTAATTGCTGACGAGTTCCTTTGTAGCTTTTTTCGACTTTATTCTTTTTAAAGTCCGATCCGCTAAAAACCCTTACCGGATTCCCACGCTGAATATTCAACTGGTTTTCCCATTGTTTCCCAACATGATTTTTAAGCTGCTGCAAAGTTTCGTCTTCTAGTTTTTTTAATAATCTTTCTGTGGCCAGTTTCTTGTTTTGGTGCTGCGAGCGGCTGTCCATCGACACAACTGCAATCCCTGTTGGAATATGAGTTGCCCGAATAGCCGAACTTACCTTATTAACGTGTTGTCCGCCTGCACCGGAACTACGCATCGCCTGATATTGTATATCATTTTCTGAAATCGAAGCATTCTTTTGTGCTTCAATCTCAAAAATGCCAATAAACCAGTTTTTACGTTTGTGCATTTTACGAAACTGACTCTGTCCAATCCACTGAATCGTTCCTATCCAGGAATTCGCAAATTTCTCGGCATTGTTTCCTTTTACGGCAATTGTTGCTGTTTCAACCGTTCCGTTTTCCTGCCCAACTTCTCTTTGTAATAAAGTGGCTTCTAATCCCTGCTCTTGCGCTTCGTCTAAAACTTTTTTAAGCACTTGGGCAACCACCCAAGTGCATTCTGCAGGTCCGCGACCCGCTGTTATCTGAATTATTTTTTCCATTTTTCTAATATTTTAAGAAGCTTTTCTCTATTCTTTGCTTCTTTTACAAACTTTGGAAGCCTTGAAATCATAGTTCCGTTAGTACTTCCATTATTGTTTCTTTCTCTTAAATCTGCTTTAATATATCTTTCCAGATAATTTATGTGCTCCAGATTATAAGCCCAAAAAATTGATCTACTAAATTCTTTCTGATACCATAATTCGGCATTAAAACTAAATTCCCTAGCCGCTGTATTATCTGTATTCAAAACAAAAGGAACCTCTGTAATGGCAGGTTTAAACTCTTTAATTTCATTGCAGATTGGGCATTTTAACTTGATTTTATTTGGTTTTTCATTTAGCAATTGTGATTTGAATTGTATCTTATCTTCATTATTACAACAATAAGTATCCACAGTAGCACTATATTTCACTGTTCCTTCTTTTATTGAATAGTAACAATTTTTACATTCTAAAACTCGACTATCGCTATAATATCTTTCCGATTTAAAAATTCTTTTCACAACTGCTTGCGAGCCACATTGAGGACATTTTACATTAATAATATCCCCAAAACTTCCTAACCATTTATTTTCATCTTGAAATCTTTCCATGATCTTTACTTTTTTATCGGTCCATTCTAACAATTTTTGGAGTGAAAGTTCCCAGAACTTCAACCAAATCAGTTTGATTTCCCATTACTTTTGTAATGTCTTTGTATGCCATTGGCGCTTCATCAATATTTCCGCCAATTAAGGTTACATCATTGGCTTTCAAAACCTTTTTGATTTCACTTTGGGTAAAAGTAGCTTTGCATTTCGCTCTTGAAAATAAACGTCCTGCTCCATGCGAAGCCGAGTTTAAACTCTCTGCATTTCCTCTGCCTTTCACAATATAACCAGGCGCCGTCATCGAACCGGGAATAATACCCAATTGCCCTTCAGCCGCTGGAGTTGCACCTTTTCTGTGCACAATACATTCTTGTCCGTTTACCATTTCTTTCCACGCAAAGTTGTGATGATTTTCGATTGTTACCACTACTCTTTTTCCTATCGCTTTGGCAATTCTTCTATGAATATCATCGTGACACGCTTTTGCGTATTCTCCGGCTAAATTCATCGCTAGCCAATATTCCTGTCCATCGTGCGTGTTTAGATCTAACCACGCTAAATGCTGAACGTTTTTAGGCAAAGGACATTGCTTAGTAGCCAAATAAGTATAATGTTTGGCGATGTTTGCTCCCAAACCTCGAGAACCACTATGCGATAAAACAGCAAAATACTCTCCTACGCCTAGTTTCCAATCATTCTCCGGATTGTCAATTTTCGCCACACCAAATTCTACAAAGTGATTTCCTCCGCCAGAACTTCCTAATTGCTTGTAAGCTTTAGGTAAAAGATTCTTCAATAAAGGAATATCCTGAAATTCACTTTTGTAAAAAACTTCATGATCTGCTTTTACAGCATGTGTTTCGTTCATTCCAAATTTGGTATTATCTTTTAAAATCGCCTGCAACTGATGCTCCTTTCCTTTGAAATGCGAAGCTGGTAAATCGAAAATCGATAAACTCATTCGGCAACCAATATCAACGCCAACTCCATACGGAATCACGGCATTATCTGTGGCTAAAACACCGCCAATTGGCAAACCATAACCTGAATGTGCATCTGGCATTAAGGCTCCTGCAACCGAAATTGGTAATTTTAATGAATCATATAACTGAAATTTAGCTTGTTCATCGATTTCATTTTCACCAAAAATGGTAAAAGGAACTCTTGTTGTTTTCAATTGGTGCATTCTTACCTGAACCGGGTTTATTAAACCTTCAGCCACTTTTCCCCAGGTTCCGTGTCCATTAAACTTTTCAGGATGAAGTAAAACCTCTTTGGCTTCTGTTAGAATAGATTCTTTTTTCTCTCTTTTTCTATATCTGTTTATTTGCCCTAAAGCAATATTTATTGAATTATTTTTTGGAAAGCCTAACTTGATAAGGTCTTTTCCGGATAATTTATTTCCCATGATTTATATCATTTCGTCTACATATTGTTGGTACAATACATGCAGACTTTTATTTTTAATTGGGCTTATCTCTCTTGGATTTTCATTTTGATAATATCTCCAACGGTAAGAAAAACCATTTACTAATTTGTTTATTTTATATCTTAAATTAAGATTAGTAATGTAATTGTCAAGAACCTGAATTTCACTTTCTAAATCTGCATCAACCATTTTGGTATGCGTTATCATATATGGTTTAATGCGAAATACATAACGCCATGGCTCATTAAAAACATAATGAATCTTATAGCGTTTACAATTAGGACACCATCGTTCCCTTTTATAAAAATGCATTTTCTCTTTCTCAGTCAATGATAATTTTGGGCTTCTCCATTCTGATTCAGAAAACTCTTTTACTGTTTGAAGCTTTTCGACATATACATGTTTTCTTTTCCTCTTTTTCTTTTTCTTAAAAGATTTTTCAGGAGAATGCTGCCATGTATTGATCTTTTCCAACAATGTCCTGTAAAAGGAAGCTTCATTAGATCTTACTATATCTTCTCTTAGTACAAAACTGCGTTCCCAACCTTTTTGATAAGGTGTTGCTAAAGGAACCAATGGCAAATTTTGTCGTTTTTTCCAGAGTTCTACTTCAAGCTTTCTGATTTGAATTAATTGTTTTTCAAAATCTTCTTTTACTAATCTTTTCTTTGTTCTTTTATTTTTAAAGCGAGAGCACAAAGCATACTCTTCTGCTGTATAATTTTCCATAAAAAATTATAGTGCATTAAATTAATAGCCAAAAGAGGCCATAACATTTTATCCGTGAGGATAAATAATAAAATCGATTATTCGGGAAAATTTGAAGTGTCTAGAATAAAAAAAGCCCGAAACTAAATGTCTTCGGGCTTTTATATATATCTAAAAAATGATTTTCTAAGATTGAAAAAGACCACGAAGAAGCGCTGCACCAAATCCGTTTGGTGTGAAGCTCTGAGATGATAATGTAAATACAGACATTTTTCTTCGTTATTAAAGGGTTATTACTTTTTTCGTGTGCAAATATTGTGAATTGTTTTTTGATTTTCCAAATTTATTTAAAGAAAATTCATGTAAAAAATAATTACTATATTTTTTGAATCGTAAAAAAACAAATTATCTATCTGAAAACTAAAGCCCTAGCCCTGATGGAAGCGGCATCCTTTTTCTTGCTTCTTTAGCAAGAAAAAGATATAGCGGACAGCAGGAAATAGCTCCTTGACATTAAAAATTACAATCTTTTAAATTCCAAATTCCAATTTTACGTGATGTTTCATTTCGAAGGAGGAAAAATGACAAGATTGAGTATAAGTGTAATTTTAAAAAAGTATAGCCACAAAAAAAGCCCTGATTACTCAGGGCTTTATGCTTTTGTTTTTGTGAATTTTGTTTTTTATTCTGCAACTTTGCTTTTAACAACTAGTCTGAAACCTTCACCGTGAATGTTAAGGATTTCAACATCTTCGTCTGCTTTTAGGTATTTTCTAAGTTTAGCGATGTAAACGTCCATACTTCTTGAAGTAAAGTAGTTGTCATCTCTCCAGATTTTTGTTAACGCTAATTCTCTTGGCATTAAGTCATTTTCATGAAGAATTAACATTTTAAGCAATTCGTTCTCTTTTGGAGATAATTTTATAGGTTCGTCGTTTTCGAACGTTAAAAATCTAAGTTTAGAATTCAGGTGGAATTTACCAATGTTAAACTCAAACTGAACTTGTTCTGCTTTTGTATCTGCAGATTTTCTTTGAATAATCGCTTTGATTTTCATTAATAAAACTTCTGAATCAAAAGGTTTATTCAAATAATCATCAGCACCAGCTTTGTATCCTTTTAGCACATCTTCTTTCATTGATTTTGCTGTTAAGAATATAATTGGCACTTCGCTGTTCTTTTCTCTAATTTCTTTGGCTAAAGTATAACCATCTTTATAAGGCATCATTACGTCAAGAATACATAAATCATATACATCTTTCTTGAATTTCTCGAAACCTTCCATACCGTTTTTAGCTAAAGTAACTTCAAAGTCATTTAACATTAGATAATCTTTAAGAACTGCCCCAAAATTAAGGTCATCTTCTACTAAAAGTATTCTTTTGTTATTATTTTCCATATTTTAATTTATTAATGGTATTTTTATTATAAAGGTGCTACCTTTTCCTTTTTCGCTTTCAACATATACTTGACCATTGTGATCCTCTACTATTCTTTTTACATAAGCAAGGCCTAAACCGTGTCCTTTTACATTATGTAAATCTCCAGTATGCTCTCTGTAAAATTTCTCAAAAACTCTTTTTTGAGCTATTTTACTCATACCAAGACCATTATCTTTTACTTTTATCAGAATCATGTCTTTGACATTTTCTGTAAAAATTTCTATTTCAGGAATACCAGGTGAATATTTTATAGCATTTTCTAAAATATTTACCAAGACGTTTGTAAAATGTACTTCGTTGATTAAAGAGGTTGTTCTTGCAGCATTATAATGCTTTACAATGGTTCCTTTTCTATCTTCCAAAATTAAATTTACGTGCTCAATTGCATCATCGATTATATCGTGAATTGCTGTTGGCTCTTTTGTAATGTCTAATTCTCTTTTTTCTAATTTAGAAATACGAAGAACGTTTTCTACCTGAGCGTGCATTCTTTTATTCTCATCCCTGATCATTTGCAGATATCGAAATACTTTTTCTTTATCTTCAATAATTTTAGGATTCTTAATCGCATCAAGAGCTAAATTTATCGTTGCAATTGGAGTCTTAAACTCATGCGTCATATTATTTATAAAATCTGTTTTGATTTCAGAAATATGCTTTTGACGTAACAATTGATTCAATGCACTTGTATAAGCAACTATAATAATTAATGTAAAAACTATTGACAATATGGTAATACTCAACAATTCAGACAATAAAAATTTCTTTTTATGAGGGAAAGTTATATATAACTCGTATTTACTATTTCCTTCATTATCTGTATAAATAGGTACATGATAACTTGCATCCTTATCATAATGAAATCCTTCTGATTTCACTTTTGTAACTAAACCGCTGTTCAGGACACCAAACTCAAATTTAGTTTTTACTTCATATTCTAGTAATTCCTTCTTTAAAAGTTTTTGAAGCTTATCTGGTGTAATTCTACCCTCTATAGGTGTCAGTGAAGCAATATCTTTGTATTGAATTTGCTGCTGTACTTTATTTAAAATATCTAAACTACCTGATTTTTCAACTCTTAGATCCGGAATGATACTTTGACCTAAACCATTATTATCGATTCCGTTATTGTTATTGTAAACTTCAGTTACTCTTTTAGAGCTAAAGTTTTTAAATCTTTCACTACTAAATTTTTTATTGAATAATGAACCATTTATATCGTAATCTTCGGATGTAAGGGTATTAGAGTATACAATTGTTTTATTTGTTTTTGTATTTCTCTGAACATAGAGAACTTCTAATAAATCTTCTTTTTTTGGAGTTTTACCTGTACTGTCTTTTATACGGTTGTATTTGTCATAGAAACTGTACTCTTCTTGTTGTTCAAGTTTATCAGCAACATTACCAATTACTTGTGTCACGTGGTATTTAAACTGCTCATCATTGTTTTTAAATGAAGAGTTGAACCAATATACCTGTACCAGAATAATCCCTATTAAGGACAAACTCATTAGTAAAACAAGTATTCTAAAAAATAATTTATTCATCGAAACAAAATTAATATTTTAACAATATACTAAATAATACATTAACCAAATATTAACATTTAAGACTGATTTTGTTTTATATTTAAAATTTTAAGAATTTTAACAACTTCTTCTTTAGCAATTTTAAGATTACTGTTATTAATTACAAAATTGCTTAAAGAAATTCTTTTTTCGTCATTCCATTGCATTTTCATTCTGCTTAAAACTTGTTCGCGTGTGGTATTATCTCGCTTCACGACTCTTTCGATCCTAATTTCTTCCGGTGCAGTAACAGTTATAATTACATCACATTCTTTATAACGACCACTTTCGAACAAAATTGCGGCTTCATAAATTACGTAGTCGTACTTTTTATTTTCCTGAAGCCATAATTCAAAATCGCTTTTTACAGCGGGATGCACAATAGCATTTAGTTGTGCTAATTTATCGGCATTATTAAAAACAATTTCAGCCAGTTTTGCACGGTTTAAAATCTCTTTTTCAAAAATAGAATCGCCAAATGTTGTTTTTATTTGTTGTACTATATTTTTAGACTGCATCACTTTTTTGGCTGCATCATCTGCAATATAAACAGGGATGCCCATTGTCGCAAAATAGTTTGCAATGGTGGTTTTACCACTCCCTATTCCGCCTGTTAAACCAATAACTTTAGTCATATTATACTTTAAAAAACATACGAGGAAAAGCTTCTTGTGGTTTTTTCTTTAAAAGAATAATTTTTATGAACGACTTTAAAAATCCTGTTCCATAACCATAAAACTGCTTCCAAACTGCAATTACAGATAAATATCCAATTTTAACACTTTTATTTTGAATACTTGATGTAAGAAAAATAATAACGAAATATACAAAATATAATTGTAATAAAATATCAAAATTGAAAATTAATAGTAAAAAAGCTAATAATAGCCCTACTATAAAAACGGATGGAAAGAAGAATGTTAACTTATTATGCTCTGGGTACCAACTATTTAAAATAGGTCTTGCGATCCCGAATTTATTTACCTGAACTGAAAATTTTTCCCAATCGATTCTGCGTTTATGATATACATAAGCCTCTGGAAACAGTCTGGTTTCAAAACCAAGATTCCATAAACGAATCGAAAGGTCCGGATCTTCGCCGGGATGAATGTTTCCGAAGCCTTTTGATGCTTCAAATGCCTTTTTTGAAATTCCCATATTGAAACTTCTTGGCTGAAATTTATTGATCTTTTCAGATCCGCCACGAATTCCTCCTGTCGTAAGAAACGAAGTCATAGCAAAATTAATTGCTTTCTGAATATCCGAAAAACTATCTAATGCTTTATCCGGTCCCCCAAAACAATCTACATAATCTGCGTCTAATGCTTTTCGAACTTCCGTTAAATAATTAGGCGGAATAATACAATCTGAATCAAAAATGATAAAATAATCTCCACGTGCCTTTTGCATTCCGAAATTTCTTGAATCACCTGGTCCTGAATTCGGCTTGAAATAATACGAAATGTTCAATTTTCCCTGATAGGTCATCACCACATCTTTGCATGGTATTGATGATCCGTCTTCTACAAGAACAATTTCAAAAGCTTCATTATAATCAGATTTAGACAGACTTTCTAAAAGTTCATCAACTTCATCTGGGCGATTATACACGGGTATAATTAAAGAAAAAATCATAACGGGATGTGCGGTATTAAAGTGGCAATTTTTTAAACTTCAAAATTTTAACAAAGATATGGTATATTCATAAAAAAACCATCAACTTTAGGTTGATGGTTTTTTCAATTATGCTATTTTTTTATCTACTTGATACTTTCGATTTCAACAACTTCATTTGTATCTGCTTTGTAATCTACTCCGGCAAATTCAAACCCGAAAAGATTTAAGAAATCATTTCTATATCCGGCTAAATCTCCAATTGCAGGTAATGTTTCAGTTGTAGCTTCTAACCAAAGTTTAGCCACTTTTTCCTGAACATCTTCACGCATTTCCCAATCGTCGATTCTGATTCTTCCTTTCTCGTCTACAGGAACTTCAGATCCGTTGTACAATCTGTCTTTAAACAAACGTTGGATTTGCTCGATACAACCTTCATGAATTCCTTCTTCTTTCATAATTTTATACAAAAGAGAAATATATAACGGGATTACCGGAATTGCAGAACTTGCCTGAGTTACTAATGCTTTGTTTACAGAAACATAAGCTTTTCCTCCTATTGATTTTAAACTATCTGTAATAGAAAATGCTGTAGCTTCTAAATCATCTTTTGCACGACCAATTGTACCTTTACGGTAAACTGCTTCCGTCAATGATGGGCCAATGTATGAGTAAGCAACTGTTGTAGCTCCATCTGCTAATAAATTTTCAGCTTTTAAAGCATCGATCCACATAGTCCAGTCTTCTCCGCCCATTACCGCTACAGTATTTGCAATATCTTCTTCATTTGCCGGAGCAATAGAAACTTCTGTTACATTTCCTGTATGAAAATCGACTGTTTTATTGGTAAAAGTTTGTCCGATTGGTTTTAAAACTGAACGGTGCAACACTCCTGTAACCGGATGTTGACGAACTGGCGATGCTAAACTATAAATGATAAGATCAACTTGACCTAAATCGGCTTTGATTAAATCTAAAGTTTGTCTTTTTATTTCGTTTGAAAAAGCATCTCCATTGATACTTTTCGCATATAAACCTGCTTTGTGAGCTTCTGTTTCAAATGCAGCAGAATTATACCAACCTGGTGAAGCTGTTTTTCCTTCAACTGGTGGTTTTTCAAAAAATACTCCAATAGTTGCAGCATCAGATCCAAAAGCACTTGTGATTCTTGAAGCTAATCCAAAACCTGTTGAAGCACCAATAACCAATACTTTTTTAGCACCGTCAATTGGACCTTTTGATTTTATATATTCTATTTGATTTTTAACATTTTGCTCGCTGCCCTTTGGGTGTGCAGTCAAGCAAATAAATCCTCTCATTCTAGGTTCTATAATCATATTTTTGTATTTATTCGTTGATTGGGTTAATCTTATCCTTAAGATAAACGACTAACTTATTTACGTTTGTTTAATTAGCTTTGAGTTGACAAATATAAATTATTTCTTTAGTTCAACAAGGCTTTGGCATGATTTAAAGCCGAATCAGAGACAACTGCTCCTGATAACATCTGAGCAATCTCTATAACTCTTTCGTCCTGAGACAATAGCTTCAATTCTGATTGCGTATCATCGTCTACTGTAGATTTGAATACTTTGAAGTGAGAATCTCCTTTTGCTGCTATTTGAGGCAAGTGGGTAATAGCAAAAATTTGCATTGTCGTACTCATTTCTTTCATAATCTCGCCCATTCTAATCGCGATTTCTCCGGAAACTCCGGTATCTATTTCATCAAAAATTAAAGTAGGTAATTTTGAATATTGTGCCAAAATTGCTTTAACAGCCAACATAATACGGGACATCTCCCCTCCTGACGCTACTTTTTTCAATAAACCAAAATCAGTTCCTTTATTGGCAGAAAATAAAAACTGTAGTTCGTCTTTTCCATTTTGGAAATATGTTTCAGAAGGTAAAAGTTCCATATTAAAACGAACATTTGGCATTCCTAAAGTTTCTAAAATCGAAATTAGTTTTTGAGATAAAACCGGAATTGCTTTTGTTCTGTTTTGATGAATCGTTGCTGAAAAAGCATCCAACTCAATTGTTTTTTGATCTATTGCTTTTGACAACAAAGCGATTTCTTCTTCGATATTATCAAGTTCTAATAGTGTATTGCCTAAATTTGCCTGAATTTCGATCAATTCATCTACAGTGTTTACCTGATGTTTCTTCTGTAAATTATAAATCAATTGCAGTTTTTGACTCACAAATTCTAATTGCACCGGATCGTTCAATAATTTTTCAGAAGCATTTTGCAATTCTTTAGAAACATCATCAAATTCAATCGCAAGGCTTGTAATTCGTTGGAATATACTTTGATATTCAGGAGAGAAAAGTGCAATTTTCTGTATTGAAGTTTTAATTTCATTTAAATTATGAAAAACTCCAAATTGTTCTTCGTTAGCAATTACAAGAGATTTATCGATCGCCTCTTTTATAATCTCAACATTATTTAATTTTTCGTAATCAGCTTCTAATTCTTCTTGTTCGCCGGATTTTAATTTAGCCGATACTAATTCGTTCAGTAAAAAAGTATTGTACTCCTGCTCTTTTCCTGAATCACTTTGTTTTTTCAGCAAAGCATTCAATTTAGATTTATCTGCTTTATATGATTTTAGTGCTTTTTGATAAGATTGAATAGTATCAAAATTATTTGCAATTGCATCAATAATTTTAAACTGAACTCCTTCATCTGAAAGTCCCTGAGTTTGCTGTTGCGAATGAATATCAATCAAAAACAAACTTAAATCTTGTAATTCCTGAAGATTTACCGGACTGTCATTTATAAAAGCACGAGATTTTCCTGAAGGTAAAATTTCTCTTCTAATTATGGTGTCGTCTTCATAATCAAGATCATTTACTTCAAAAAATTCTTTAAGATTGTATTTGGATATTTCAAAATGCGCCTCGATTACACATTTTTCTTCTTTATTTTTTAATGATGTTAAATCAGCTCTTTTTCCTAAAACCAATCCTATTGCGCCTAATATAATAGATTTACCAGCACCCGTTTCACCTGTAATTATAGAAAAACCTCTTGAAAAATCGATAGTCAGTTTTTCAATCAGGGCATAGTTTTTAATTGACAAGGACGTTATCATAAAGAAATTGTATAAGTATAAAAGTTAGTAAGATAGTAAATTGAAAAAGAAATTCAATTAAAATTTAATCTGAGACCATTTAGTAGAATTCAAAGGCGATACTTTATTCAGCACATCTGTTAAATCGCCAACCGGAATACTCGGGCCTCCTGAAAAGATAGAAACGATTTCATCTGATTTTGCATCAAAAAAGACTCTTGTCAAAAAAGCATTTGGTTTAACTGAATTCAATTTACCAATAAGCATTATTGCATTCTTAATTTTTTCTTTTGACGCCTTCAAATCCAGACTCATTCCGTCTAAACCAGTGTGATACGCATACATTGTCTGACGTAAATCACTATACATTGGCGAAGCAAGATCATTTATTAAATAATAACGGTTTTGAAGTCCATCAGACTGGCTCCAGCCTTTAGATCCGCCTTGTTGTGCAACACTCGCAATATTCTGAGCGGTTTCAAGATATTGATTTCCTGCTCCCATTTGAAAAGTATCAGCATCCATAGCCAAAATCACGTAACTGTAAAAAGATACTACAGATACTAAATTAGACTCAAAAGTAGCCGGGTTAAAAAGCAAAGGTTCGTACTCTGTATATTGAAAATTAAAGTCTTTATCGTTGTAATTTAAAACAGGTGATGAATAAGTCGAGTTAAAAATCAATCGTGAAGACTGTACCTGAATCGTACCTGTAAATTGATTCGAACCTCCTGATGACAATGTGATATACATTGAACAATTGATTCGTTCGTTTTGTTTTAAAACTGATCCTGTCCAGTCTGTTTTATTTACAAATTCAGACAAAGAGGTTTGAAGTGTTTTAAAAACTTGCTGATTGGCATTGGGCAGCCTTTCTGTATTAATAGTTACGGTACAATTTAGCTGTTGCGCTTGTGTAAAGCCAAAAATAAAAAATACTAAAAGGGTAACTACTTTATTCATGCGAAAGATAATATTTGGTTTTAGCTACAATAGATTTACTATTTCTGCCACTCGTTTTTACTATAAATCATTACGATTTCGAAAAATGCAAAATCACTTTGTTTAAAATATCAACTGCAACAGATTCTTTTGATTTTAATTCCATTGGTTCGATTTCAAAATTATGATCAATAAATGTTACTTTATTGGTTTCTTTTTTAAAACCTGCGCCTTCATCTTGTAAGGAATTTAAAACAATCAAATCTAAGTTTTTTTTCTGAATTTTCAACTTAGCATTTTCAATTTCATTTTCAGTCTCTAAAGCAAAGCCAATTAAAAACTGATTCTTTTTTATTGCTCCCAGCGATGCTAAAATATCTTTTGTTTTTTCGAGTTCGATCGAAAAATCCTCTGATGCTTTTTTTATCTTTTGTAAAGCTACGACTTTAGGCCTGTAATCTGCAACAGCTGCTGCTGCAATAGCAACATCTACTTCATTAAAATACAAATGACACGCATCGTACATATCCTGAGCCGAAATGACATCAACCACTTTTATTAAGCTGTTCTTAGCTTTATAATATGTTGGTCCGGAAACCAGGATAACCTGCGCCCCAAGACTTGCTGCTTCATGAGCAATATCAAAACCCATTTTTCCTGACGAATGATTTCCTATAAAACGTACAGGATCTATTGCTTCGTATGTTGGTCCGGCAGTAATTAGTATTTTTTTTCCTTTTAGAGGTAACTTGCTTTCTAAATCAGCTTCAAGAAAAGCGACAATATTCTCAGGCTCAGCCATTCTGCCTTCACCGGATAAACCGCTTGCCAATTCTCCGCTTTCAGCCGGAATCATTATATTGCCAAACTGTTTTAAAGCAGCAAAACTAGACAATGTTGAAGGATGTTTGTACATATCCAAATCCATTGCCGGAGCAAAATAAACAGGACATTTAGCCGATAAATAAGTAGCGATTAAAAGATTATCACAATTTCCTGTTGTCATTTTAGACAAGGTATTTGCTGTTGCAGGAGCAATTATCATCAAATCGGCCCAAAGCGCCAAATCAACGTGATTGTTCCAGACAGCATCTTCATCATCCTGATTAAAGAAACTGGAATATACAGGATTTTTTGATAACGTAGATAACGTAAGTGGAGTTACAAAATCCTTAGAAGCAGGTGTCATTATCACTTGGACATGTGCACCTGCTTTTATAAAAAGTCGTACTAATGAGGCTGTTTTATAGGCTGCAATTCCACCAGAAACACCCAGTAAAATTTTCTTCCCGTTTAAAACTGACATTATACTATATATTATTTATTTGAACTTCTGTGGTAAGTTTTACCGTCTAACCATTCCTGAACTGCTAAAGCGTGTGGTTTTGGTAATTTTTCGTAAAATTTAGAAACTTCAATTTGTTCTTTATTTTCAAAAACTTCTTCAAGACTGTCATTATATGTTGCAAACTCTTCTAATTTCTCAGTTAATTCTTTTTTAATTTCAGAATTAATTTGATTTGCTCTTTTAGCCATAATGGTAATTGCTTCATACACATTTCCTGTTGGCTCTTCAATAACTGTTTTATTGTAAGTTATTGTATTTACAGGAGCATTCGTCTTTTTTAAATCCATGACTTTATTTTATTTAGTAAATTTTTGTAAATCTGTTTCAACTCTGGCATTCATTTCATCTGCCTGTACTTTGTATTTAGTAGCAGCATTAAACTTAATTAAGTTATTGTACGCTACTTTGGCCACATTTAAACGTTCTTCCATTTTTGCAGGAATACTGTTTATTGCTAATTTGTATGCCGAATCGTATTTGTAAAAAAGGGCATCTTCTTTAAAAGGTGTTCCAGGATAATCAGCTATAAAATTATCAAATGCAATTAATGCTGATTTATAATCTGAAATTGTATTGTATCCTTTAGCATTTTCGTATGCTTTTTTCTCCAGTTTACCATTTAAAACTTTTACAGCTTCATTGGCCTGAGCGATGTATTCTGAGTTTGGATAATTATCAATAAAAGCTTGTAATTTTTCTAATGCTTTTTGAGTATCTGTTTGATCTAAACTATAAACAGGTGCTAATTTTGAATAACTGAAAGCGCCTAAAAAAGCAGCTTCCTGTACTTTTTCGCTTCGTGGATAACCTGAAACAAAGCTTTCGAACTGATATCCAGCTAAATAATATTGTTTTGATTTATAATAAGATTGCGAAAACATATAAAAAAGTTTCTCTGCCTGAGGTTTTCCTCTGTACGAAGGCGCTAATTGTTCAAAAAGACGAATTGCTTTTGAATACTTTCCTGCCTCGTACATCTTCGTTGCCACTTCAAATTTAGCTGCAACATCTTCATTTTTTAATGCTTTTTGATATTCACTACAAGAACAAAAAAGGACAACAACAATTAATAGAGATACTATTTTTTTCATTTTCTTACTTTTATTATGATTTCTTAGACAATTATGCCAAAGCAAAATCACACCGAAGTTCCGGTGGCAAATTTAGTTATTAATTTAGCTACTACAAAATATTTTTTGGTATATTAAAATACCGGCAATCTCACTCTTATTTTATGCTGTTTTTTACAAATTCATTCAATCGGTTTGCTAACGATTCATCAACACTTACTAATGGCAAACGTACTGTGTTGTCAGCAATACCAAGGGCTTGAAAGACTTGTTTGATTCCTGCAGGATTTCCCTGCTCAAAAATCATATCAATACAATCTGATAAAAAATATTGCGTTTTAAACGCTTCACTTACCTTTTTATTGAGTCCTAAACGAATCATTTCTGAAAATTCTTTTGGAAAACCTTGCCCGATAACCGAAATTACACCTGCTCCACCAGCCAAAACAATTGGCAAAGCAATCATATCATCTCCTGAAATTACAAGAAAATCTTTTGGTGCATTTTTTATTAACTGCATTGCCTGCACCACATCACCTGCAGCTTCTTTTATAGCAACAACATTCTTGAAATCATTCGCTAAACGTATCACAGTAGACGGCAACATATTGCTAGAAGTTCTACCAGGAACATTATATAAGATCACCGGAATTGGCGAAGCTTCAGCAATGGCTTTAAAATGCTGATAAATGCCTTCCTGTGTTGGTTTATTATAATAAGGAGAAACAGAAAGTATGGCTTCAAAGGCAGAGAAATCTCCTGTCTTTAATTCCTCAACAATTTGCATCGTATTATTACCTCCAACTCCAAGAACTAGTGGTAATCTTCCTTTATTTGTATTGATTACAGTAGTAATAACCAATTCTTTTTCGGCTTGTGTTAAGGTAGCATTTTCTGCTGTTGTTCCCATAACCACAAGATATTCAACCCCTCCATCAATAGAAAAGTTAACGATACGCTGTAAAGCTTCGATATCAATTGAAAAGTCTTTTTTAAATGGAGTTACAAGCGCAACACCAGTTCCTATTAATGATTGCATATTCTAATTTATGATTTTATTTTATACTCTTTAAATACTTAAACAATTCGAAAGCGAAAAGTTTATAATTTTGTAACGCGGTATCAATCATCCATCGATTTAATCTTTTATCTACAGATGCAAATCCCACTTTAAACCTGGCTTTTGACTGGTTGGTTATCATCATCAAAATTGCATTTTCGATATCATAATAACTAATCAAAAGATCAAATTCTACTGTTATAAATTCATTCAGAAAAACTTCGGTAATTTCTCCGCTCCATTTGATATGTTTACTACCAAATGTAGGGATCAAATACGTTTCTTTTTCCTTAAATTTACTTCTATACGCCACAACTTTTATGTTCTGAGGAGCGATGCCCTGCAAAATAAGTTCATTTACTAATTCTTTTGAATGACCAAAACCACTTTCATCGATCAGTAAACCAATTGTTTGTATATTACTGGTAAAGACTTCGTTTTTGAAATTATTCAAGTTTTTATTTAATGTTTTTTTTACAAAAAATTCCTTTATATAATTTAAAAACATAGTACTTTTGCCAGATTACAAAATTAATTATTTAAGTCGCATTTAAGATGGTAAAACTAAAAAAGTATAACGGATTTTTAAAACTTTTTGTTATATTCTTAACACTTTTTTTTATAACTTCTTGCAGTCAGAAAAATTACAACCTGACGAAGATAGAAGGAAAGCAAATTCCGATCACCGAAAAAAACGCTGAAACTCCAGCAATTGAAAATTTCATTAAACCTTATCGCGATCATATTAATAAAGATTTAGACAGCGTTTTGGCATACTGCCCTGAAACTCTTGATAAAAGCACAGGAAAATGGCAAACGAGTATTGGCAGCTTATTAGCCGATGTTTGTATAGAAAGAGGAAATCTTGTTTTTAACGCACGCGAAAAGAAAAGTATCGACTTATGTCTTTTAAACCACGGTGGAATTCGCGCTATTTTACCAAAAGGAAATGTAACTCCAAGAACTGCTTTTGAAATTATGCCTTTTGAAAACAATCTGGTTGTTATCGCTTTAAAAGGAGATCAGATTCTTGAAATCGCTGCTTATATTATTAAGGAGAAAAAACCTCAGCCTTTATCCGGAATGACTTTTACAATTACAAAAGATAATAAAGCCAAGAATATTTTAGTTCAGGGAAAACCTCTTGATGTAAATAAGGTTTATTATGTGGCTACAAATGATTATTTGGCGAATGGCGGCGATAGCATGACTTTTTTCGCTAAGGGTGTTGAGAAATTTGATCTAAACTATAAACTTCGAGATGTATTGATTGACTATTTTAAACAAGTTGATACAATTCCGGTAGCAAAGAATATCAGAATTACTGAAGAATAAAAAGACCAAGCGCATATTTAGAATTAAAAAACAAATTATTTCTATGTGCGTAAAAGGTTTCAGCCAAAAATTAAAGGATTAAAAATCTACGTAGATCTTTTTAATCTGTGGCAAAAAAATAACAAAATAAAATATCGTTTCCGCAAAAAATATACAAAATGAAAAGAAGAGAATTTATCGAAAAAACAGCTGCAAGTACTGCCTTATTAAGTTTAGGTTTGTCATTAAGCAGTTTTGAAACTAACGATATTAAGCACTTAACGATTCTACACACTAATGATGTTCACAGCCACATCGATCCGTTTCCGGCTGATGATCCGCGTAACCCAAACAAAGGTGGTGTATCACGAAGAGCTGCTCTTATAGAAACAATTCGCAGGGAAAACCCAAATGTTCTTTTATTAGACGCGGGAGATATTTTTCAGGGAACTCCGTACTTTAATTATTATGGTGGGGAACTTGAATTTAAGTTGATGAGTATGATGAAATACGACGCATCGACTATAGGAAATCATGATTTTGATAATGGTCTTGATGGCTTATATGCACAAATGCCTCATGCAACTTTTGAATTTATTAATTCAAATTATGATTTTAAGAATACTGTAATGAACGGTCTTGTAAAACCGTATAAGATTTTTAATAAAAACGGAATTAAAGTAGGTATTTTTGGTGTAGGAATTGAACTTGCAGGTTTGGTAGACAAACAAATGTACAAGGAAACTGTTTACAACAATCCTGTAGAAGTTGCTCAGGATATGACGCAATTATTAAAAAAAGAAGAAAAATGTGATTTGGTTATTTGCCTTTCGCATTTAGGTTATAAATACAAAGACGACGAATCTAAAATTTCTGATTTAAAATTTGCCGCACAAACTCAGGATATTGATTTAATCATTGGCGGGCATACGCATACTTTTCTTGACAAACCTACCATTGTGAAAAATAAGGCAGGACAAGATGTTTTGGTAAATCAGGTGGGTTGCTACGGAATAAATTTAGGCCGAATCGATTTTTATTTCGATAAAGATAAAGCACACACCAACCAAGGAAGATCAATTGTTGTATAATATCTTAGTATGAATTTTGGCTTTTTCAAGAAAGTACTCCACCATAAAGAAATAAGCCAAAATTTGTGTAATGTCGCGAATTAAAACCAGGACAATTGAGTACGAGAAGTATTCATTGAAGATGTAGAATATATCCGAAAAGATATAACTAATGGCCATGAGTGACATTAATAATGCTATATGTGTTCCTTTTGTTATGTAACTTACAAACGAAAAGCAACTTAAAACGCTTAGTATAATTCCGTAAAAAGTATAAATAAAACTGAATTTCTTTAGATTGTCGAACTGTAAACTCAAAACAGAAACGAGTAAATAAACAATAAATATAATTACTATAGATACGGGCAAAATATCTTTTTTTGTCAATTTTATTTTTTCGTGTTCTCTTATAAAAAGTGTTATTATAAGAAGATAAACAGCTAAAAAACATAGTACTCCGCCAATTTCAGAAACCTCAACATCCATTAAATCAAAAACCTGACCTATAAAGCAAAACAGAAAAATCAAACTTTCGGTTTTAGCTATTTTAAACTCGCTGCTTATTAAAAAATAAATGAATATTGCCGGAAGAACAACGGCTTTCGCATAGAGCGCAAAGATATCTTGTTGTGTACAATCGAATATAATTGTACACAGTAATGCTACAAAGAATAAAATCAAAGACGGCTTATTCGCTTTCATTTAATTTGTTTATAAAATCTTCCTCGGACAAGATAGGGATATTTAATTTATTCGCCTTCTCTAATTTTGCAGGGCCCATATTATCGCCCGCTACTACAAAATCAGTTTTTGCAGAAATTGAACTTCCTACTTTACCTCCGTTATCTTCGATGGCTTTTTTAAGTTCATCTCTTGAAAATTGAGTAAAAACACCAGAAACAACGAATGTTTTTCCAACGAATTTTACGGTAGCATTTGGGTTGATTTTTTCAACAATTTCAAATTGAACGCCGTAACTTTTTAGACGCTCAATAATTTTTTGATTTTCTTCGTTTTCAAAGAATTCAATTACACTTCTGGCAATTCTTTCACCAATTTCGTCTACCAAAATCAAATCCATTAAAGTGGCCTGACGAAGTGCATCGATATTTTTATAATGTTTGGCTAATTTTTTAGCCACTGTTTCTCCAACAAAACGAATCCCAAGCGCAAACAACACGCTTTCGAACGGAATTTCTTTAGATTTCGCTACGCCATTTACCAGATTTTCAGCAGATTTTTTTGCCATTCTTTCTAAATGCAAAATATCCTCTACTTTTAATTCGTATAAATCGGCGTAATTGTGTACCAGACCATTTTTGAAAAGTAAAGCTACTGTTTCGCCTCCCAAACCTTCAATATCCATTGCTTTTCTTGAAATGTAGTGTTGAATTCTGCCAATAATCTGCGGAGGACATCCGTAAAAATTAGGACAGTAATGATTGGCTTCTCCGGCATTTCTGACCAATTCGGTCTGGCATTCCGGACAATGTGTGATGTAATGTGTCGGTTCTGAGTTTTCAGGGCGTTTTGATAAATCTACGGCAATAATTTTAGGGATAATTTCACCTCCTTTTTCAACAAAAACGGTATCATTTATTCTTATATCTAATTTTTCAATCTGATCTGCATTATGTAATGAAGCTCTTTTTACAATTGTTCCTGCCAATTGTACAGGTGCTAAATTTGCTACAGGAGTTATGGCTCCCGTACGTCCTACCTGATAGGTAATAGAATTTAATTGAGTCGAAACCTGTTCTGATTTAAATTTGTACGCAATTGCCCAACGCGGTGATTTTGCTGTATATCCTAATTCTTCCTGGTATTGAATGCTGTTTACTTTTACAACAACTCCATCTGTTTCATAAGGTAAATTATGACGGTGCACATCCCAATAATCAATGAAGTCAAAAACTTCCTGCATATTATTGACTAATTTTGCTTCGGTAGGCACTTTGAATCCCCATTTTCTGGCTGATTCTAAGCCTTCATATTGAGACGAAAAAGGTAAATTATTACCTGTTACAAAATACAATAAACATTCTAACGGACGTTTTGCAACCTCGGCGCTGTCTTGTAATTTTAAACTTCCTGATGCTGTATTTCTTGGGTTCGAATAGGGTGTTTCTCCTATTTCGATTAATTCCTGATTCATTTTTTCGAAACCGGCAAATGGCAGAATAATTTCGCCACGAATATCGAATCTTTCCGGATAATTCCCTTTTAGTTTTAACGGAATTGATCGTATTGTTTTGATGTTGTTGGTAACCTCATCGCCTTGAAAACCATCACCACGAGTTAAGGCTTGTACTAATTTTCCGTTTTCGTAAGTAATACTTATCGAGGCTCCGTCGTATTTTAATTCGCATGTATATTGTAAATTCACGTTTCCGAGAACTTTCTGAATTCGGTTTTCCCAATCCAGCAAATCTTCTTTCGAATAAGAATTATCCAAAGAATACATACGGTATTGATGTGCTATAGTTTTGAAGTTCTTGGTAACCATTCCTCCTACTCGCTGCGTTGGAGAATGTTCGTCAAAAAATTCCGGATGTTTATTTTCTAAATCCTGAAGTTCTTTTAGTTTTATATCAAAATCGTAGTCAGAAATTGTGGCATTATCTAACACATAATAATTGTAATTGTGCTGATTAAGTTCGTCTCTTAAAGTCTGAATGGTGTCTTGAATATTCATATAATATTAAAATACTGTAGGTTGTGATTTAGAATAACTGAACATCAAAATTAGGATTATTTTTGTTCTAAAACAGTAAAAAATGAAACTTTTATAAAATCAAAAATCAAGTTGCAAAACGATGCAACTTGATTTTCTTCTTGCCCATTATTCTTAAAAAGAATTAAACAAAACCAACTTCCAAATGGTTTCTTCGTTTTATGTTTTTATTCTAATAATCCCCAAATTAGAAGAATATAAACCTAAAACTATTTCTGAATAATGATAAAGTCTGATCTTCTGTTTAATAAATGTTCTTCTTCAGTACATTTTACTCCATTTTTACACTTATTAATTAATCGGCTTTCGCCATAACCTATTGCGCTTTCTATTCTCGAAGCGTCAATACCCTGTGCTACAATATAATCACGTGTCGATTTTGCTCTGTTGTCTGAAAGTTTCAGGTTATAAGCATCTTTTCCGCGGGAATCTGTATGAGACTCGATTTTGATACGGATATTAGGAAACTTTCGCATAATAAAAACTACTTTGGCCAATTCTTCAACAGCTAAAGGTGTTATATCGAATTTGTTATAGTCAAAATAAATAGGGTTAACATCTACTTTTTCTACTCCTTTCTTTTTAACTACAAGATCATCGTAATTACTTAGTTCGAAATTAACATCGGTAATTTCTGCTTCATTTTCCTTTGTAGTTTCTACTGTTTTTTCGTCGTTGCTATAATTTGTTTTTGTAGCCACTAGTCGAACTGTTTTATTACAAGGTACCGTTACAGCATATTTTCCTTCGTAGTTTGTTTTGGTCTCTGCCAGAATCTCATTGTACGAATTGTAAGCCACAATGGTAACGTCTGTTATTGGCGATTTTGATTTGTGATCGATTGCTTTACCTGAAATATTCTGGTTGCAAACCGGTTCTCCTTTTACAAAAGAATAAATATCATCATCACCTTTACCGCCTGCCCTGTTAGAAGAGATATAACCATAAGTACCCGTTTTATCAATAACAAAAGTAAAATCGTCTTTGTTACTGTTTATAGGAGCTCCTAAATTTTTTGGTGTAGAGAAACTTCCATCTGATAAAAAAGTACTTTGATATACATCGAGATCTCCTAAACCATAATGTCCGTCTGAAGAAAAGTAAAGTATTCCGTTACGAAAAAATGGAAAAAGATCATTACCCATTGTATTGATTTTTGGTCCCAGATTTTGAGGCGAACTCATCGTTCCGTCATCTGCAATTTTCACTACATACAAATCGGTTTCGCCATAACCTCCCGGCATATCTGACGCAAAGAAAAGCAATTGTCCGTCATCACTTAAACTAGGATGTCCAACTGAGTAATCATTATTATCAAAGAAAACTTTTTGCGGATTTTCTACTTTTCCATCTACAATTGAACCTTTTAGGATTTGAAAATTGTTTACACTATTTCCATCAGTAACTAATTTGTTTTTCTTGACAATATTCGAAGAGTAATAAATTGTTTTTCCGCTGGCATCAAAACTTGCTGTTGCTTCATGATATTTGGTCATTATATTGGGTATAAACAACGCATCATTAAACAAACTTCCGTCAGCTGGATTTCTCTCGGCTACATACAAATTTAGAAAAGGCTGATTGTTCCAATTATACAATTTATCAGCAAATCTTGTTGTATCTCTGGCAGATGTAAACACGATTCGATCCTGATAGAAAGTAGCTCCAAAATCTGATTTACTGGTATTGATATCTAAATTTTTAATCGAATAAAGAGACTTCGCCTTCGCCAGACTATCGAGCTGTTTTTTTTGAGCCACGTATCTGTTGATTTCTTTTTGATCTCCTTTTTTGTTTAGATATTCTTTCGTGATTTTATCTGCATCATCATAATCCATAACGGCTTTCATTGACTGGATATAACGCAGGTAATAGATATCTGTTAAATTATTGCCTTGCACTTCGTACAATCTTTTATACCATTTTAAAGCATTTCTGGCATCAGAAATAAAGTAATACGAGTCTGCGGCATTTTTTAACGTTTGAGCCGATGGGTTTTCGATATTTTGCAAACATTCTTCGTAAGCTTTAGAAGCATCTACATAAGAATAGTTTTTAAACAATGCATCGGCCTTTTTTAAATTAGTCTTTTGAGCAAAACCAAATGTAAAACTCAATACTAAACTAAGGATATATAATTTTTTCATAAGGTTTTATATTTAGAAGAATCGAGGGGATTTAATTTTACTTTGGTTCTTAGTAAATTGATAACGCAAGATGATTTCGTGCGATCCATCGTTGTATTTGTTCAATTCACTAACCGTGTAATCAAAAGCGTATCCGATGTAAAAACTTCTGGATATTTGAAAACCCGCCAATAGACTCACAGAATCATCTGTTCGATAAGATCCGCCAATTACAAATTTCTCTGCAATCATAAAATTCGCCGATATATCAGCTGTAAGTGGCGCTCCGCTTACTGCTTTTACTAAAAATGCAGGCTTAAACTTTAAATTCGGATTTAAATCAAAAACATAACCTCCCATTAAATAATAATGCAAACGATCGTAATCTATCGATTCCTGAACATCGTCGTAATAATTATTTTGAATAAAACTTGGGATAGAGAATCCTAAATACCATTTATCAGTATAATAGTAAATCCCTGCTCCAACAGCTAATTTCATTTGATTATCAATGTTTTGATTTAACAAAACATCATTATTATTGTAATACCTTCCCTTAGACCAATCTATATTCAACATTCTCATACCCGCTTTAAGACCAAATGCTAATCTTTTTTCATATCCTAAAGGAATTGAATAAGCAAAGTTTCCATCAATGTATAATTCGTTCGACGGACCTATTTTGTCATTTACGACACTTAATCCTAAACCAATCATTTCGTTTCGAAGTGGTGAATGAACAGAGAACGACTGCGTTTCTGGTGCTCCATCAATTCCAACCCATTGAGAACGGTGCAAAAGTGTTGCTTCTAATGTTCCGGTAGATCCTGCATAAGCAGGATTTACCGACATTGTGTTGTACATGTATTGTGTGTACTCCGGATCTTGTTGCGCACTGGCACAAAATGTGATAAAAGAACATATTAAAATAAAATACGTTTCTAATGATTTTATATATAGTTTCATAACGATACTTATTAAGTTTAATTAATTAGATGATTAATACGGCGATTATCTCATGATAGATAACCATCCTTTTTTAACCGTTCCGTCTCCAATGGTTATCACGTAAAAATAAGTACCTGTTGGCAGCATATCTCCTCTATTGATAACTCCGGACACATTGGCCGTTCCGTCCCAATCATTTTCATAATGTTGTTTACTATATACTAATGAACCGTATCTGTTATACACTTTCAACTCGTTGTTTGGATATGATTCGATACAATCAATTCTGAAAAGATCATTCGCTCCGTCATTGTTTGGAGTAAATTCATTGTACACTGTCAAACAAACCGGCACAACAGTAACTGAAGCCGAGTTATTTGATGCATCAACATCTAAAGGAGTCGAAATTTCGACAGTTGCAACGTTTGTATAATTACCGCTTGGCAATACTTCTGCAACGATTGTAAGTACTACGCTTTGTCCTGCATTTAATGCTGGAATTGTCCAAAGCTGTGTAGCTAAATCATATGTTCCTGCAGTTGTACTGGCGCTTACTAAATCAAATCCGCTTGGTAATAACTCGCTTACTATCGTATTGATGAAGTTACCTTGACCAACATTGTTTACTGTTACGGTAAATGTTATCTGCTCACCAAAATTAGGTGTAGGATTACTAACTGTATTTGTTATCGTTAGATCTGAACAAGTGGCTACATTTACATTTAATGATTTAATTGTTCTTTCATTACATGTATTAATGTAAGCAACACTCACTTTTCCAGGTCCGATGTCAGACCATGATATCGTTACAGTTCCATCAGCATTTCCTCCTCCGGAAGTAATAGTACCATTTTCAACTATCCACAGATAATCTGATTTTCCGTTGGCAATAGAATATGTAATTCCCTGGAAAACACATGGTGTATCGTCTGTAGTAGTGATTGGAACCATTGCATCATTTTCAAAAGAAACTGCAACTCCTAATCTGGAAATTCCCTCACAACCATTCGTTGTATTGCTACTTGCTACAGCATAATATGTTGTCGCTGTAAGTGGCGTATTTGCTGCTAGCGGTGTTCCACCATTTGCAGAAGTATACCATACTACATTTGCTTCATTTACAACTATATCTTCTATTGTTGGCAATGCTGATAAACAGAATGTCTGAGCTGTTCTTGGCGTAGTAACCAGAAGTGGTGTATTTATAACTACCGCTACTGCTAATCTTGATGGATTCTCGCAATTCGAACCACTTGCCACAGCACCGTAATAAGTACCATTAGCTAAAGCTGTTGTTGCCGGAATTGCCGTTCCTCCAGTCGGAGTACTATACCAAATTACATTTGATTCATTTACCTGAATATTCGAAACTTTTGGTGCATTTACAGAACAGAAGTTTTGAGTTGATGAACCTGTTGTAGGTGTTGGCATTGGATTAACAATAGTAATCGTAACCGCTAAACGAGTTGCGCTTTTACATCCAGTTACAGGATTTGTGATTTCCCCGTAATAAACACCAGAAGTTAAAGCTGTTGTTAATGAAATCGCTGTTCCTCCGGTTGGATCATTAAACCAGGATACATTACTTTCGTTTACCTGAATACTAGCAAATGTTGGAGCACTTGTTGAACAGAAGTTCTGTGCTGCATTATTTGTTGTTGGATTATTTGCGTTTCCAACAGTAACCGTAACTTTTAATCTAACACTGCTTTCGCAATTTGTAGTTGCATCTTTTAATGCTGCAAAGTAATCTCCGCTCACTAAAGCTGTTGTCGAAGCGATTGGAGTTCCTCCAGTTACTGCGTTATACCAAACTACATTAGTTTCGTTTACCTGAATACTTGCAACAGTTGGATTATTTTCTGAACAGAAACCCTGAGTAGCTAGTGTCGTTGTTGGCGTAGCAGGATCTGTTAAACTAATGGTTACTGATAATCTTACTGAACTCTCACAAGTTGTAGTAGCATCTTTTATTGCTGCAAAGTAAGTTCCGCTTGTCAGTGCTGTAGTAGACGGAATCGCTGTTCCGCCTGTTAAAGCTGTATACCATACGATATTGGCTTCATTAAACTGAACGCTGGCAAAAGTTGGTGCATTTACCAAACAGAAGTTTTGCGTTCCGGCTGTTACCAATGTTGGCGTAGCAGGGTCAGTTACATTAATGGTTACTGATAATCTTACTGAACTCTCACAAGTTGTAGTGGCATCTTTTATTGCTGCAAAGTAAGTTCCGCTTGTTAGTGCTGTAGTAGATGGAATCGCTGTTCCTCCTGTTAGAGCTGTATACCAAACGATATTGGCTTCATTAAACTGAACACTTGCAAAAGTTGGTGCATTTACCAAACAGAAGTTTTGTGTTCCGGCTGTTACCAATGTTGGTGTAGCAGGATCTGTTACACTAATCGTTACCGATAATCTTACTGAACTCTCACAAGTTGTAATAGCATCTTTTATTGCTGCAAAGTAAGTTCCGCTTGTTAACGCTGTAGTAGAAGGAATCGCTGTTCCGCCTGTTAAAGCTGTGTACCAAACGATATTGGCTTCGTTAAACTGAACACTGGCAAAAGTTGGTACATCTGTTAAACAGAAGTTTTGCGTTCCTGCTGTTACCAGAGTTGGCGTAGTAGGATCAGTTACACTAATCGTTACTGATAATCTTACTGAACTCTCACAAGTTGTAGTGGCATCTTTTATTGCCGCAAAGTAAGTTCCGCTTGTTAGCGCTGTAGTAGACGGAATCGCTGTTCCGCCTGTTAAAGCAGTATACCAAACAATATTGGCTTCATTAAACTGAACACTGGCAAAAGTTGGTGCATCTGCCAAACAGAAGTTTTGTGTTCCCGCTGTTACTAATGTTGGTGTAGCAGGGTCAGTTACACTAATCGTTACCGATAATCTTACTGAACTCTCACAAGTTGTAGTTGCATCTTTTATTGCTGCAAAATAAGTTCCGCTTGTTAGCGCTGTAGTAGATGGAATCGCTGTTCCGCCTGTTAGAGCTGTGTACCAAACAATATTTGCTTCGTTAAACTGAACATTTGCAAAAGTTGGTGCATTTACCAAACAGAAGTTTTGTGTTCCGGCTGTTACCAATGTTGGTGTTCCAGGATCCGAAACATTTATAGTAACTGATAATCTTACAGAACTCTCACAAGTTGTGGTTGCATCTTTTATTGCTGCAAAGTAAGTTCCGCTTGTTAACGCTGTAGTAGATGGAATCGCTGTTCCGCCTGTTAAAGCTGTATACCAAACAATATTGGCTTCGTTAAACTGAACACTGGCAAAAGTTGGTGCATCTGTTAAACAGAAGTTTTGTGTTCCTGCCGTTACCAATGTTGGCGTAGCTGGGTCAGTTACACTAATGGTTACTGATAATCTTACTGAACTCTCACAAGTTGTAGTTGCATCTTTTATTGCTGCGAAATAAGTACCGCTTGTTAGCGCTGTAGCAGACGGAATCGCTGTTCCTCCTGTTAGAGCTGTGTACCAAACGATATTCGCTTCGTTAAACTGAACACTGGCAAAAGTTGGTGCATCTGCCAAACAGAAATTTTGTGTTCCGGCTGTTACCAATGTTGGTGTAGCAGGATCTATTACACTAATGGTTACTGATAACCTTACTGAACTCTCACAAGTTGTAGTAGCATCTTTTATTGCTGCAAAGTAAGTTCCGCTTGTTAGTGCTGTAGTAGATGGAATCGCTGTTCCACCTGTTAGAGCTGTATACCAAACAATATTTGCTTCATTAAACTGAACACTGGCAAAAGTTGGTGCATTTACCAAACAGAAGTTTTGTGTTCCTGCTGTTACCAATGTTGGTGTAGCAGGATCTGTTACACTAATCGTTACTGATAATCTTACTGAACTCTCACAAGTTGTAGCTGCATCTTTTATTGCTGCAAAGTAAGTTCCGCTTGTTAGCGCTGTAGTAGATGGAATCGCTGTTCCTCCTGTTAAAGCTGTATACCAAACGATATTTGCTTCGTTAAACTGAACACTGGCAAAAGTTGGTGCATCGGCCAAACAGAAGTTTTGCGTTCCTGCTGTTATCAATGTTGGTGTAGCAGGGTCAGTTACACTAATGTTTACTGATAATCTTACTGAACTCTCACAAGTTGTAGTTGCATCTTTTATTGCTGCAAAATAAGTTCCGCTTGTTAGCGCTGTAGTAGATGGAATCGCTGTTCCGCCTGTTAAAGCTGTATACCAAACAATATTGGCTTCGTTAAACTGAACACTGGCAAAAGTTGGCGCATTTACCAAACAGAAGTTTTGCGTTCCGGCTGTTACCAATGTTGGCGTAGCTGGGTCAGTTACACTAATGGTTACTGATAATCTTACTGAACTCTCACAAGTTGTGGTTGCATCTTTTATTGCTGCAAAATAGGTTCCGCTTGTTAGCGCTGTAGTAGATGGAATCGCTGTTCCTCCTGTTAAAGCTGTATACCAAACGATATTTGCTTCGTTAAACTGAACACTTGCAAAAGTTGGTGCATCGGCCAAACAGAAGTTTTGTGTTCCTGCTGTTATCAATGTTGGCGTAGCAGGATCATTAACTATTACAGTTGCTACTTTAAGCTCTCCATTTTTATTCTGACATGTATTATCGCTGGTAACAGAAACATAATAAGAAATAGGACTCATTGCTGTTGTTAATCCGGTAGCTGTTAAAGCTCCTGTCGCGGCGTTAACTGTGTAAGTTACTCCATTAATTACCGAAGTATCAAAGATAGGCTGCGTTTTATTAGCATCTAAATACCAGAAGAAAACCGGACTACCTAATGCTGTCGTTGGTGTTAAGGTTGCAGGCGTACCAAGACAAATAGAAGCGTTATTTACATCAATATCCGATTCAAGAGAACTTGGTAAGATTGTAAATGTTACTTGTTTTCTGTCGGCAGGCGCAGTTTCACAATATTCATCTGCACTAACTCCTACATAATAAGTATAAGTTCCCGGAGCTAATCCATTTATTATCAATTTAGGAGTCGTTTCACCAGCTATTAACTGACTTGTTGTTCCGTTGAAACTATACCAGTAATATATTGGATTAGTAAGAGCTGGTACTCCATTTAAAACTGCATCTAAAGTTACTGTTCCTGTTTCAGAACAAATTATAGTACCAGGTCCTCCATTTATTGTTACGTTTGCTATAGCAGCTGCCGGAGTAGTTGCTCTAACAACAACTGTTACCTCTCCTCTTTCTAAAGCCGCACAACCGTAACGAATTGGCTGAATATAATATTTATAAGTACCCGCTGCCAAAGTAGCAGGAAGTGTGTACGTTTGACCACTTGTTAAAGGAGTTCCTCCAATTGGCGTGTCATACCAGGCGTAATCCGCACAAGATTTTGGCGGAACCGCGAGCGTAATTGTTGCTCCGGGACAAACCGTAATTTTATTATCCGGATCGCCTCCAATAACTTGAGTATTGGTTACACGATCAATAGTATGTACTCTAAGCTGATCTAAAACATTTGCTGCCCCGCCTAAAGTAATCACTACTCGATCATAAGGTTGTGTTTGAGGCGCAACAATTGTCATCGCCATAGTATCTCCTGCAAGTAATTTTAAGGTCAACAGACTTCCATCATCACCTTGTATTGGGGGACCAACAGCAATATTTCCTGAATAAAGCTGAATATTAAGTCCCGAAAGTACACCAAGACTTAAAAGAGTTCCCGGTTTAGAAATTGTAATTCGTAAACTATCTCCCACCATAGATGGTGTTCTAAAAGTTGCTGCTAACTCAGCATTGGCAAGTACTCCTACGCCATTAAACATTGTAGCATAAGTAGCAACATCTCCATCGGCTACATTCCAAGGGTTAGAAACACCTACAGTAGCAGTTAATACTCCAAGTCCCGCAAGCTCTTTTGCACCAGAGAAAATATCTTCGATATCGCCTTGACCACAAGCAATTTGTGTTACTTGTTTTTTATAGTAAGCATCATAAACATTAATATTTTGTGCTACACTTAAAACAGATCCTAGCTGAACCCTGATACCATCATAATCCTGAACTCCAGAAGTATTTGAAGGAACAAATGTATATTCGAATGAATTTTGACCTGGCAATAAAGTTAATAATGATCCTGACACAGATTGTAAAGTTCCAATATCAACAGGATTGCTAGATCCATCACGTTTTGTACCTACAACCGAAATACTTCCTCCTACTGCAAGTAAACTATTTTGTAAACCTAGTTTAACTGTGACCGGAGTTCCTTTAGCAATAGTAGTTGGCCATTGTAAGTTTTGCCATGTTGTACCAATACCCAAAACTCCTAAACCAGTAGTTATTGTTGAATAAGTACTTGGATCATTATCTACCGCCAAAGGTCCGCTTGTTACAGCTCCGGTAATAATTGTTCCTGATAATTCAGTATTAGCATATACTCGCTCTAATAATGTATCACAAGTAGCAGGATCTATAACGCTAATTGTTACTGTCTGACTAGTAGTACAAGTTCCAAGAGTAGCAATTACAGTATAGGTAAAAATGCCAACAGTATTAAGAGGCCCTACATTACTTGAAGGCACTAAATTCCCTTGTGGATCATACCATGCAATTGTTCCGTTTGATGTTGCAGTTAAGTTAACTGAAGAACCTTTTGTAACCGCAATTGAACTGGTTACACCCGTTAATGTCGGTACAGGATTTACATTAACTTCTACTGGTAACTTTACAGATGGACAAGCCACGCCAGTTGTCTGAGCCTGAATAAAATAATTACCAGTAGCGGTGATATTAGCAGCAACAGCATCTGTAATTGGATTATTGGCTGAATCAAAGAAAGTATAAGTTGTATTTCCTGTTGTATCAAAATTTGTAATAGCATCTTTTAGATTTACTTTAGCACAACCAGCAAATGGAGTTGCAACTGTTAAAGCTGAACCAGCAGGATAATTTACTACTACTTCTTTTAAAGTTCCGTTTACATTCTCGCAAGTTCCTCCGTTAAGAACAGATACATAATAAGTATAAGGTGAATTAGCGGCAGTAAGTCCGTTAACGGTTAAAGCTCCCGTTGAAGAATCTATAGTTCCCGTAGCAACTTGTGTTTTATTTTGATCTAAATAATATTTAAATGTTGCTCCTGCTAAAGCAGATGTTGGAGCCAATACTACAGTTCCATTACAAGAAGCAGTCAAAGGGCTTGCAATTGTAATGTTCGCAGCTGTTGGAATAGATAATACATTAACCGTTACAGGCTGACGAACACTATTAATACATCCTGCACGAGTAGTTTCTAAATAATAGATAGTGGTACTTGTTAAAGGAACAGTTGGACTTACAGCAACTTCATTTCCTCCTGTTGGAGCATCATACCATTTAAATTCATCATCTACTGACACAGAAGATGCGGACAATGTAGCGGTACTTCCCGCACAAATTGGATCCGCAACTCCCGTTATTGTAGCATTTGGAAATCTATAAGAAGCCCCATAAACATTCAAAGTAGTTAATAAGCCAACTAATGCTCCCAATCTAATTTCAACTTTATCAAATATTGCAGTTGCTGGGTAACTAACTTTAAATTTGTTTCCTGACAATACTTGCAGATTCAATATACTATTATTTACTGCAAGTCTTCCAGGATTTTCGGCCCCTAGATAAGAAGTTCCTATACTTACAGATCCTAGCAATGTAATATCAGCAAGACCGCCTGGTAATTCTAATTCAACATCAATAATGTCGCCTGCCTGCCCAGGAGTAGTAAACTCCAACGCTTGTTGAATATACGAATCAAGTACTCCTGCAGTTATAGTCAAAGAAGCAAATGTATTTGGGTTTGTGTCAACAGCATTATTTCCGTTAATACCATTACATAAAACACATAATAACCCAGGATCAACAGTTATTGCTTGTGTACTTGGCTTCAAACAACTACTAACCGTGCTGGTAACCAATACATTAATCGCCGCTCTTGAACTACTTCTACAATCAGATGCTAGAGCTACAGCTTCAACATAAAATGTTTTATTAGCCGTTACTACCGGATTAGGCGTATATATGCTACTACCACTACCTTGCAATAGATTTCCCCCCGTTGGAGCATCATACCAAAAATATGAAACCCCTGGACTACTTACAACAGACAACTGTACATCTTGTCCAGATTGAATGGTAACATTTGAAGATATCTGAACAGGCGCTGAAGGTCTTGGATTTACATTTACATTAACTGGTGTACGAGCACTTAAACAAGTTCCAATTACCGCTTCAATATGATAAGTAGTTGGAGCAGTCAAACTTGGAGTTACAAAAGAAGTTCCTGTAAATACCAATGTTCCTCCTGTAGCAGCATCGTACCAATTATACGTTGTACCTGCAACTGGAGATTGTATTGTTATGGTTGTAGTTTCTCCGCTGCATAAATTTGCAGGAACGGTAGAAATTGCTGTTGGTGCCACTGGATTATTTACTGTAACCGTAACAGGATTTCTTTCACCATTGACACAACCATTACGAGTCAATTCAACATAATAAGTTGTATTAGCAGTTAATGCAGGAGTTGTATAAGCTGCCGTACTAACCAAGAGATTTCCTCCTGTTAAGGCATCATACCATTTAACTGTTTCGCCCAAAGCTAAGCCAGCTGTTAAAGTAGTAGTTTGTCCACCGCAAATTGCCTGGCTACCAGAAATAACAGGTGCTTTATATCTATAAGTTGCCTGATAAATATCCAAATTAGTTAAAAGACCAAGCACACCTCCTAAACGAACTTCTACACGGTCAAAATTAGCACCAGCCGTAATACTTGCTCTATATCTAGTACCGCTTAATAACTGTAAAGTAATAAGAGGGTTACTAATCGTAACTCTATCATTATTATAAGTCGCGCCATTATAAGTTGCTAAACTAATTGCGCTTAACAACTGAACATCTGCTAAACCTCCTGGCAATTCCAAGTCAACATCAACAATATCACCAGCTTTTCCCGGATTCGTAAATTGTAATGTTTGCTGCATAGATCCTAATACATTGGCAGGAACAGTGAGTCTTGCGGCAGTTGCAGGATTTCCGTCTACAGAAAAATTTGGGTTTGTAGCATTACACAATAAACATATACCAACTTGAGTAGTTATTTGACTGCTGGCTTCACGACATCCGCCTAAAGCAGCTGGTTGAACCGTTACCGTTACAGGTACTCTTGTTGCACTCACACATCCTCCCGCAAGATTAACCGATTCAACATAATAGGTTTTACTTGCTGTTAAAATTGGAGTTGTAAAAGTATTAGAATTAGCTAATAATTTTGTTCCCCCTGTAGCAGTTTCATACCAATCTAAACCAACACCCGGTTCAGTTGTAGAAGCCGTTAAAGTCGCATTTTGACCAGAAAGTATCGATACACTTTGCGTTAATATCGTTGCAGGTCCAGGAACCGGAGTTGAAGTAACATCTACTCTCGTACGAGTCGATTTACACGCACCAATAGATGCCTCGACGTAAAAAGTAGAAATACCTGTAGGTACAGTTGGTGTATAAGTAGCACCAGTACTTATAGCAACGCCGCCATTTTCGACATTAAACCAGGAATAAGTCGTACCTAACACCGGATTTATAACCGATAAAGTAGTTGCCTGAGTGGCTCCCGAAGAACAAATAGTCGTTCCGGTGGCACTAATAACAGGCGCTATAGGCTGAACGACATTAATAGTTACGGGTAATCGTTGATCACTTTCGCAAACACCGTTTCTTGACGTACTTACATAATAAGTTGTTGAAGCCGTTAGTGCTGGCGTAGTATAAGTTCCTACATTCGAAAGTGGTGCAATCGCTGTTGGCGAGTCATACCACGCAACTGTAGTACCAGCTGCAGCTGTTGCAGAAAGCGCTACAGATTGTCCAAAACATACTGATTGTGTTTCTCCATTAGCAATTGTAGGACTTGCAAATTGCAAGCGTACATCATAAATTCTCAAATTTGTCAACAAGCTAAGAAATCCTCCAACTTGTATTTTAATTTGATCTGCATCAGCCGTAAGTGTGTATTTAAAAGAACCTCTTGTATCTCCGGCCAATAACCCCACATTCAACAGCGGATTATTTAATGCAATCACAGGCCCCTCAGTTACTGCAACTGAGTTTTTTGACTGAATACTAATGTTAGACAATAAGTTAACATTTAAGGTCAAATTGGAACCGTAATAAACAACTATTTGATCCCCGGCTTTTGCCATCTGACCAAGAACAAATGTTTCTTGTGCTATACAATTACCCACACCAACCGTATTGGTTAATGAAGAAAAAGTATCCAAACTTGCGTCAATAGCATTATCTGGATTAGCAACACTTGTTCCAATACACAATAAACCACCTCCGGCTGTATTTGTTTGTGAGGTTGGCCGACAAAAGGTTTGCGCAAAGTTTTTATTACTTATAAGAAATAAAAACAATAAAAGCCAGACGGCTAACAATCTCTTCTTAACGATGAGATCATAAAAAGTAAAAGTTTTTTTCATAATTTGGAAGATTAGAAAATGGACAATAAAATACCTCTTGCGATAAGCACGTATGCTTAAGCAATTCTTAAAAACACTAAAAATCAACTAGTTAAAATGAAATTTAAATTCGTAGTATACTAAGAATGTAAACTGCATTTCAGTAAAAAAATCATGTCGTATTACGTATACCGAAGTATACCAAAGAGCAGTTTTTATTCCTGTAGAATAAAAAATGTCCGAAAAACTTTAGGGAATATTGATCTGAATCAATCTTCCAGGAGGAGTGATTTGTTGCAGGATTAATTTTCATAAAAGAAAATTTAAGTTGAGTAGAACTGGGGGAATTCTTAATATATAGTATGATTCAATATCTATAGAAAGTTGATTAGGCAATCTGTAAATTTTGTTGATTTAGAATTAATTCTAAAAATTGAATCATTATGCTAATTAAGAAGCACTTTCTGGTTTAAAAAATTTTTAAACACAAAAAGGTCTTCATCAACAAAGTCGCCGATTGGGCTTTGAAAATAAAAAACGTGTATAACTATAAAATTGTTGAAAAAAGTTTGCACTTAATAAAAAATCGAATTTCAAGAAAAATCGATTAATTCTGATACAGATAAAAAACAAAGTCAAAATAATAGGAATAATTAATGCAAACCTGATAAAGAGAGTAAATGTCAATTCCATAAGCGAACTAATTAAGTTATTATTTAAATCTTCAGTTTTCAATTAAAGTATCAATGAAGTTTGTTTTTTAAAATTTTAAAAAATCATCTTTTCTTTATTTTAAAAAAGTGCCAAAAACTACTTTGTTTAACTTTTGTATTCTAAAATTATAAAAAACAAAAATGTAAAACAAGCATAAAATTCTTATTTTTTTAAATTAAAAGAAGATCAGAATCATAAAAAACGATCAAAACATCAGAAAAACCTACGCCTTTAACAGAAAAACATCTGTTATAAATTTCATAAAAAAGTAACTTCATTTTTTGTTAAATATACAAAAAGTAGGTTTAGGATTACTTTTAAGTATTAGTAATCGATTGAAATGCAACATAAAAAGTTAATTTGAAAAGCAAAACTTACATTTCACTTCTAAGAAAAAGAATTCTTTACACTATTCAAAAAAAACAAGTATAAATACGGGGTAAAAAAAACAAAAAAGTTTAAACGAAAGTTAAAATAATAAAAAAAAGGCAAACAATTTAACATCAATCATTTACCTTTTTATAATGTAGAATAACAAAAAATTACGATTCGATAATAGTATTAATTTGAGTAAATAATTGACCATCGCTTAAAAAAGCACCTTGCTGGATCAATTCAAAAATAGAAGCATTCCTGTCTTCTGTAAATACTTTTTTCCCAACCTTCATTTCTATGTTCTCTGTAAACATATTATCGCTTAACCACTGTAAGCCATCTTTAGTCAGGAAATCAGTTTCAGGAACCAATGATTTTAAAACTATAGATTGTACATCTTTTTCAAAACACTTAAACAAGAAGATATGATTTCTGGAGAAATGCTCTAAATATTCTGCTCTTGACAAAACACCTTCCCAAATTAAATCAGAGAAAACATCCAGTTCCTGCTCAGCCACTTCCGGCTTATTTATTTTGATAGAATCCCACTCTGCTTTATCAATAGTTTGTGTAGCTAAAAAATTAGCGAATTCTGCGTGCAATTCATCAAATTGCTCCTTTGTTAGTCTTGCGTATTTCATTTTCTTTTTTAGGCTTTATGCCTTACGCTATTAGCTTTAAGCAGGATGCTTTGCGCAAATAACTCTAAGTCTGATTAATTATTATTTCTTTTAAACAAAAAAATCCCGATTCGCATCGGGATTTTTGTATAGTATAAAAAACGATTACTTTTCAGCAACAATTTCGTATGGTAATTCAACGATTACATCTCTGTGTAAACGCACATTTGCAGTGTATTTACCAGTACGTTTAACGATACCGCTAGTGATGAATTTTCTATCGATTACTTGTCCACCTTTAGCTAAAGCTTCAGCGATATCAATATTCGTGATTGAACCGAATAATTTTTCACCACCTGCTTTTGCAAAAAGTTTAATTTCGATAGCTTTTAAAGTTTCAGCTAATGCTTTTGCATCAGCAACAACTTTAGCTTCTTTGTGAGCTCTTTGTTTTAGGTTTTCAGCCAATACTTTTTTAGCCGAAGGAGTTGCTAAAGCAGCAAAACCTTGAGGAATTAAAAAGTTACGTCCGTAACCAGCTTTTACAGTAACTACATCATCTTTAAATCCTAGATTCTGTACGTCTTGTTTTAAAATAAGTTCCATGTTGTTGTCCTTTATTTGAGAAGTTAGGTTCCATCTTACCGGAAACCAACAACTATTCTTTTAATATTATTTTAATAAATCGGCCACGTATGGCATTAAAGCTAAGTGACGAGCTCTTTTTACAGCTACAGAAACTTTTCTTTGGTATTTTAATGAAGTTCCAGTTAAACGACGAGGAAGAATTTTTCCTTGCTCATTAACGAATTTCAATAAGAAATCAGCATCTTTATAATCGATATATTTGATTCCTGATTTTTTGAAACGACAGTACTTTTTAGTTTTGTTAGTTTCAATGTTTAAAGGCGTTAAATATCTGATATCTCCGTCTTTTTTTCCTTTTGCAGATTGCTCTATTGTAGACATAATAATTAAGCTTTAGTAGATTTTAATTTGGCTCTTCTTCTTTCAGCCCATGAAATAGCATGTTTGTCTAAACTTACAGTTAAGAAACGCATAACTCTTTCGTCACGTCTAAATTCAGTTTCAAAAGCAATTAGAACTTCTCCAGCTACTTTGAATTCGAATAAGTGGTAAAAACCACTTTTTTTGTTTTGGATTTCGTAAGCCATTTTTTTCAGACCCCAATCCTCTTTCGATACCATTTCAGCTCCTCTACTAGTAAGAAATTCTTCAAATTTCGTTACTGTTTCCTTCACCTGAACCTCAGATAAAACGGGATTTAAAATGAAAACAGTTTCATAATGATTCATAAATACAATATTTATTTGTTAAAATTGGGTGCAAAAGTAACCATTTAATTTATATATACAACACTTTTTTACTTTTATTCGTTGTAATGTAAAAAATGCAGGCTGTTTTTAGTTTTTTTTACAAAAAAATAATACATTTACTACTGCTATCCTGAATTTATTCTAAATTTTAATGTTATGAAACTAAACTGTGTTGTTGTAGATGATAGTTCTATACAAAGGACCATTATTGCAAAATTAGTTAATAATCACCCAGGTTTGCACTTAATCGGGGATTTTTCTAATGCAATAGAAGCAAAAAGCTGTATTTCTCTAAATAATATAGACTTAATCTTTCTTGATATAGAAATGCCTGTTATTAATGGATTTGATTTTCTGGACGGTTTAAAATCTAAACCGCAAATTATATTTATTACTTCTAAAGCAGAGTACGCTTTAAAAGCTTTCGATTATGATGCTACTGATTATTTGCAAAAACCTATCGCGGTAGATCGCTTTAATGCCTCTGTAAAGAGAGCAATAGATATGCATTTGCTTAAAAAAGACGTAAAAGAAGAAGAAGGCGAACATATATTCATCAAGAGTAACCTTAAAAAACTTAAAATTTTCACCGCAAAAATCAAATGGATTGAAGCTTTTGGGGATTATGTAAGAGTGGTTACCGAGGATGATAGTAACCTGGTACTGTCTACAATGAAATCTTTTGAAAACGATTTATCAAAAGACAAATTTATTCGTGTACACAAATCTTATATCATCAACATTGATAAGGTAGAACGCTTTAACAGTAAATTTGCTGAAATTGGTATTACCAAAATTCCGCTTAGCCGAAACAAAAAAGAAGATTTAGTAAAAGCATTGTCAACGTCGTCATAATTTAATAAAAATCGACATTGGCAATAACCTTTATAGCTCTGTACTGAGCAACAGCTTCAAAACTATTCAACATTTTCTGAATAGTTTTTTTTGTGCCCGCTAAAGGCATATTATTCGGAATCTTAATCAGGATAGTCCTGATATATTCATTTCTGATTCTACTAATCGCCGGCTCCTCAGGTCCTAAAACCGGAATACCCAGATTTTGACTCAAAACCTGATACAACCACATCGAACCTTCTTTAAGTTTTTCAAACTCACGGTGCTTCAATGTTAGTTTAATAATCCTGAAATAAGGTGGATATTTATAAATCTGACGATCATACAATTGTTCCTTATACATACCCATATAATTATGGTTTGTAACCTGCTGAATTGTATTATGATTAGGATTATAAGTCTGAATTACTACTTTCCCCTGTTTTTCTGACCTCCCCGCTCGTCCGGCGACCTGCGTCATCATTTGAAAACTGCGTTCAAAAGCTCTGAAATCAGGATGATGCAGCATATTATCGGCATTCATAATACCAACCAGACTTACGTTATCAAAATCTAAACCTTTGGCCAGCATTTGTGTTCCTACTAAAATATCAACTTCGCGATTTTTAAACGAATCAATTATTTTTTCGAAACCAAACTTTCCGCGAGTCGTATCCTGATCCATTCTGCCTGTTTTAGCTTTCGGAAAAAGTGACACTAACTCTTGTTCAATTTGTTCCGTTCCAAAACCTTTTGTCGTCAAATCGATACTTGAACAACTATGGCAATGCGTTGGTTTTGCAATAGAATAACCGCAATAATGACAACGCAATTGATTTTTATGTTTATGAAAAGTCAGACTCACATCACATTGCTGACAATGTGGTACGTGTCCACAAGTCATACATTCTATTATAGGCGAATATCCACGTCTGTTTTGAAACAAAATCACTTGCTCGCTTAAAGACAAAGCTTCTGCAATTTCTTCAATTAAAAGATCACTAAAATGCCCTGTCATTCGTTTTCTAAAATGCTTGTCTTTTAAATCGACCAAAAGCACTTCTGGCATTCGAACATCATTATAACGCTCTGTAAGCGTAACCAAACCGTATTTATCTGTTTGCGTATTAAAATACGTTTCGATACTTGGCGTAGCTGATCCCAGTAAAACTTTTGCATTATGAAAATTCGCCAAAACAATAGCCGAATCCCTGGCGTGATATCTTGGCGCAGGATCCGTTTGCTTAAACGTCTGCTCGTGTTCTTCATCAACAATTAGTAAACCTAAGTTCTCAAACGGAAGAAACAAAGCCGACCTTGCTCCTATTACAATTTGGGCTTTTGTTGAATTTTCGAGTGTTTGTTTCCAAACCTCAACTCTTTCATTATTGCTGTATTTAGAATGAAAAACTGCTACCTTATCGCCAAAATGAAGTCGTAAACGCGATACCAATTGAGTAGTAAGCGCGATCTCAGGCAACAAATACAAAACTTGTTTTCCTGTCAATAAATACTCTTCGATTAACTTGATATAAATTTCTGTTTTTCCGCTTGATGTAACACCGTGAAGCAAACAAACTTCTTTATCTAAAAAACTATTTTTAATCGATTCAAAAGCAGTATTCTGAGCTTCACTTAACAATAATTGCTTCTCAGTTGCTTGTCCGGAAAATGAAACACGATCTTGTTGCAAAAGGTATTCTTCGAAAATTTCTTTATCAATTAAAGCTTTTACTGTAGTTGAAGTTGAATTCGAAACCTCAACCAGTTTTTTGACAGTTATGGGTTTCTTTTCAGAAGCCATTAGTTGAAAGTAAGCCAAAACAATTTCCTTTTGTTTATTAGCACTTTTTAAAACTTCCAGCAATTCTCCCAAACCATTATCTGATTCGTATTTTGCATGCAGTTTTACATACCGAACCAATTTTGGCTTATAACTTTCTTTTATTTCTTCTTCTAAAACAATAATATCTTTTGCAATTAGTTTTTGAAGGATCGGAAAAATATTCTTTTTGTTCAAAATAGAAACAATTTCCCCAACCTTTAGCGAACTTTGATGATGCAAGGCTTCATAAATCAAGAATTCGTCATCAGAAAGTTCAGAATCATTTACCAGCGTATCCGTCTTATGCGAAACTACAGTTTCACTTTCCAGCAATAATCCGCTGGGAAAAGCGCCACGATATACATCGCCAATGCCACACATATAATAGTTTGCCACCCAAAGCCAGTGTTTGATCTGGATTTCAGTCGCAATAGGTTTTTCGTCTAATATTTGATGAATTTCTTTGGCATCATATAAGCTTGGTTCATTTTGATGAATATCAATAACCAAAGCTGTATATATTTTACTTTTACCAAAAGGCACCGCAACGCGCATTCCTTTTTTAATAAAATGGAATTCGGCCTCAGAAATACGATAAGTAAAGGTTTTGGCTAAAGAAAGCGGTAGAACAACTTCGACAAAAAACATGTAGATATTTTATAGGATTTAGAAAACTATCTGAAAAAATCAATCAGAAAAACTTAAACTCTTTCAAACCAATTCTCCATTTGAATTCCGTTTAAAAGTTTAAAATCTTTAGTATTATCAGTAACCAAGATTAATTGATTTTCAATTGCAGTGACACCTATTAAAAGATCAAATTCATCATTTATTGGCTTTCCAATTTTTCTAAGCCGTACTTTTTCGATTGCATATCTTTTAATCGAGCCAAAAATTGGAATAATAGCTAAACCTTTTAAAAAAATATCCACGGCTTTATTCGATTTTATTGGATCATCACTATTTTCAGCACCAAATCGAAGTTCTGCAACTGTAATTTCAGAAATATAACAGTTATCCAATCCAACTTCCTTTACTATTTTATCAAGATTCAATCTTCCTCTTAAAAAGAAAACACAAATGCTTGTATCAAGTAAATATCTCATTAAAATTTAATTTCAGTGTTTTTAAATTTTCTGTTGGATTTAATTTCAGAAACAATTTCTTCTGCAGATTTTTCAGAAGAAAATGCCCCAAAAGACTTATAAAAATTATTCTCTTTAGATTTAGCAACTTTTAAAGATTTTGTAAGTCTTTCGATAAGTTCTAGTTTATTCGAAAAACTTAGCCCCTCAAATAAATCTGAGTAGCTTTCAAGTATATTTTTATCAGTTATTGTCATTTTAAATCTAATTAAATTAGTTTTCAAATATAAGCAAAATTAAGCTATTTTATATAATACCAATTAAAGAAACATTCACAATAATCAGTGCTGGGCAGCATTATATTCCTTCACTAATTCTAAAGTATGATTTAAAGAATTTAGATCTTTCCAGCCGTCATGACCGGTAATAATATATTTAGGATTTTTAAATTTTACCTGTACTTTTTTAATCGACTTTTCCCAATCTTTTACATTTGCATCGCCTAAATAACCTAAATCTTTTGCTTCTGTACTTTTGATAAAACAACCTCCGTAAAGTACTTTTTCTTTATTAAACCAAACTACAACATTATCCTGAGCATGGCCTTTACCTGGATAATAAACCTCAAAAGTATGCTGTCCTACTGTAAATGTCGTATCATTTGGGATTATAAATTGAGCTCTTTTTTCGTTGTTTTTCTTCAGAATCTCGTCTGTTAATTTTATAGTATAGGTTTTAATTCCTTTTTGTCTGTAAAAATCCAAACCTCCTGCCCTGTCTTCATGAGAGTGCGTTGCAAAATGCATCACAACCTCTTTATGATGTTTTGCTTTTATACTGTCTAATAAGGGCTGAAATTGCGTTTTATCCCAAGGTGCATCAAACAAGACAACGCCTTTATTGGTAACAAGATACAGTGCATTGGCAGAAATCAGCGTTCCTTTATACTCATGAAAGGTTTTATAAACATAAAAGTCACCTGTAAGATGACTTATTTGTAATGGCGAATTCTTAGATTGTCCGAAACTACTGGAGAGTATCCCTAAGAATAAAAGTATTGATGCTAACTTTCGCATTTTATTGTAATGATATTAATTCTTCACTCTTGTCCAATATTGGGTTCTTCCCATGATAGAAATTCCAACATAACCGCGTAACTTAAGTTTATCCGCAGATTCAAGTGTTATATAACATTTGTATTTTTTACCGCTTGTAGGATCAAAAATAGTTCCTCCGCTATATTCATCACCATCTTTTTTAAGTCCGTTAATGATATTTAAACCTAAAATTGGTTTGTTTTTATCTGCTCCTTCACATTTTGTACAAACATCTTTTTTATGATCGGCACGAAGTATCTCTACTACTTTACCATACACTTTTCCTGATTTTTCATAAATCTCTACAACAGACTTTGCTTCTCCGGTTTCATCGTCAATTGTTTTCCATTTTCCAATAACACTTTGAGCCTGAATGCTCAATGCAAAGAAAAAGACACCAATAGTTAACATCCAATTTTTCATAATATTATTTGTTTTTTTGTTTTAATTTTCTGATAGAAGCATTCAATTCGAACCCTAAAAGCAGAATCATACAGTTTATCCAAATATAAAACATTAGAATCAATAATGTACCAATTGAGCCGTAAAGTTCGTTGTATTTTGAGAATTTTATAACCCAAATCCCAAAAAAGAACGAAGATATAACAATTAATATGGTTGTAAAAACAGATCCGATGCTTATAAAAGGTACTTTATTATATTGCTTTGTACCATAACGCAATAATATTGAAGTTGTTATCAAAATCATTAAAACAACAAACAAATATCGACCCAAAATAATCAGCGGAATACGATCGCTCAGCACATCCTGAATAATTGTTTTTTGAATGAATACCTCAAAAACTACAATTGTTGCCACGGTTACAAACAATATAATGGTCATTACAAGTGATATTGCAAGCGCCACTAAATACTGACTAAACCAGCCTCGTTTATCAAAAACATGTTTCGAAGATTCAAAACCGCTTAAAATCCCGTTAATACCATTGGCCATCAAAAAAATAGAAAGTAAAAAACCTGATGACAGCAAACCCGAATGACTATTATTTAAAATATCACTAATAATTTTATTAATAGCATCGTACGTATTTGGCGGAACACTTTGCTGCACAAACAGCAAAAAATCTCCCTGAAAATTATCTATCGGAATAAACGGAATCAAGTTTAGAATAAATAATGTAAAAGGAAATAAGGCCATGAAAAAACTAAAAGATACGGCACTCGCATGATAAGAAAATGCCCCTTCAAGAATTCCTAAAGTATACATTTCGAGCAAATCATATATCGAAAAACCTTCGAGCCAAGGCATTTTGATTCTCTTTAACAATCGGACAAGAGAACGCACTACAGGAATCTTTTCAATCCGATCTTCTATCTCTTGAGACATAATATTATTTTAGATTTTAGATTATTGAGTTTAGATTTTTATTGTTTAAAATTCATAACTCAAAATTCATAATTCACAACTTCCTTAAAAAGCCTTCAAACTCAAATCCATATTGTAAACTGAATGTGTCAAAGCGCCTGATGAAATATAATTTACACCACACAAGCCATATTCACGAATCGTTTTTTCGTTGATATTTCCCGAAGATTCTGTCTGGCATTTTGAACCAATTAACTGAACAGCCGTTTTGGTATCTTCATAATTAAAGTTGTCAATCAGGATTCTGTGAACTCCGTCACTTAAAAGGATTTCACGAATTTCATCCAGATTTCTGGCTTCCACAATAATTTTTAAATCTAAATTATTGGCTTTCAAATATTCCTTTGTTTTCTTTATTGCTAAAGTAATTCCGCCTGCAAAATCAATATGATTGTCTTTTAACATCACCATATCATACAAGGCAAAACGATGGTTTTCGCCGCCTCCTATTTTTACAGCCCACTTTTCTGCAACTCTGAAATTTGGAGTTGTTTTACGCGTATCTAATATTTTAGCGCCTGTACCCTCCAAAAGTTGCATAAGATAATCTGTTTTTGTAGCAATTGCCGACATACGTTGCATGGTGTTCAAAACTACTCTTTCTGACTTAAGAATAGACTGAGAACTTCCAGAAACCTCAAAAACAACATCACCGTATTCTACATGCGTTCCGTCTTCTATATAAGTCTTGATTTTTAGTTTTGGATCTACATATTCAAATATCATTTTTGCAAGCGCAACACCCGCAATAATTCCCTGATCTTTCACCAATAATTTGGCTTGACCGTGCGCCGTTTCCGGAATACACGCCAATGAACTATAATCGCCTGTGCCTACATCTTCGCGAATTGCATTGCTAATTAATAGTTGTAATTCGGTTTGAAATTGTACTTCGCTAATCATTTTTCTTAAATTTTATGAGATGCTAAAGTAGGACATATTTTGTGGATTTGAAAACTACACTAAAGTGAATTTATTTTTTAACAGCAAAATACGTCTTTTTTTTACCATTAAGATATTAAGAAAATTAAGCTACCGTTCTTTATCAACTTAATATCTTAATGGTTCAAAAAACAAAAAACTTAATAGTTCAAAACAAAAAAACATTAAATATCTTTGAGGTTCATTCAAACAAGATCATGGGCTTAATTAAAGATATTTACTCGGTTACTTTTTACGAAAAATTTGGTCAGGCTGTGGCCGAAGTACATCGTGCTTTCGATAAACAAAAATTTATTGATACGATTTACGAAGGCGATTTTGCTCAAAAAGAATGGAAAGAACGTATGAAACACACCACGGTTGTGTTGCATCAATTTATGCCACAAAATTTTCCTGAAGCTGTTGT
Source organism: Flavobacterium sp. C3NV (assembly GCF_046825355.2). NCBI lineage: Bacteria > Pseudomonadati > Bacteroidota > Flavobacteriia > Flavobacteriales > Flavobacteriaceae > Flavobacterium > Flavobacterium sp. C3NV. Next base: position 538,724 of record NZ_JBKQBJ020000001.1, read on the forward strand.
TTTAATTGATAAAATCATCGAAAGCCTGAAGAAAAATAATTTTACTGATGGTAACCTGGCTTTTATTTTCTTTGCTGATTATATCGAAATGTATGGCTTAGACGATTTTAAAACTTCGGCGAAAGCCTTTGTTTCGATCACTCAATTTATCAGTTGCGAATTTGCCGTTCGTCCTTTTATTTTAAAGTACAAAGAACAAATGATCGACGAAATGACAAAATGGTCTCTGCATGAAAATCATCACGTACGCAGATTATCAAGCGAAGGAAGCCGACCAAGATTACCCTGGGCAATGGCGATTCCGTTCTTAAAGAAAGATCCAACTTCTATCCTGCCAATTCTGGAAAACCTGAAAAATGATCCATCGGAATATGTGCGCAGAAGCGTTGCCAATAACCTGAATGATATTGCAAAAGATAATCCGCAGATTGTATTAGAAATTGCCAATAAATGGAAAAATCACAGTAAAGAAACAGACGGAATCATCAAACATGGTGCTCGTACTTTACTAAAACAAGGACATCCTGAAATACTAAGTCATTATGGTTTAGAAAGCGCCAATATTGAACTTTCTGATTTTGAAATTAAAACTCCTGTTGTAAAGATTGGAGATTATTTGCAGTTTCAATTTCATTTAAATAATAAAAACAACGAAGCTAAAACTGTTCGTTTAGAATATGCTGTTCATTACAAAAAATCAAAAGGACATTTGGCAAAAAAAGTCTTTAAAATCAGTGAGAAAACCTATCAGCCCAACCAATTAATTAAGATGGATAGAAATCAATCCTTCAAAATTATTACTACAAGAGTTTTTCATACCGGAATGCATCAATTGTCTATTATTATTAATGGAAATGAAAGTCAAGCACTGGAATTTGAACTTACGGATTAAAATTTTAAACACAAATTTCACTAATTATCACTAATTGATTTTTTAGTTTTTTATCAATCTGAGAAACGAATAATCTTTAACCGCATTGTCAGACTGAGCGAATTCGAAGTCCCTCAAAGTGATTCAGCATATGGGACTTCGACTTCGCTCAGTCTGACAAAAAAACACATAATTCATACTATATTCACCACTTAATCTGTGTTAATTCGTGAAATTCGTGTTATATTTTTAATCTAATGAAATCCTTATAATTCTATTTCTTACTTTTATAAATAATACCAGAAACAAATTTTCTTAATCTAAATTAAGTTACAGATGGTGACTACCACTGTAATTTTGCTTCAACTAAAACGAATACCATGTCAAATATCAGTTTAATTATCGAAGAACGTGCTGCCAATATTGGCAACTTTATGGTAGGCAGATTATTGCCTTTCCGTGAAAAAAGAGCTGTTGGACCATTTGTCTTTATCGATCATATGGGACCTGCACATTTAAGTGATCATGAAAATATGGATGTTCCTCCACATCCGCATATCGGACTTTCGACTTTGACTTTTTTGTTCGAAGGAAGCATTATGCACCGCGATAGTTTAGGAACCGAATTGGAAATAAAACCAGGTGCTGTAAACTGGATGACGGCCGGAAAAGGAATCGTACATTCTGAAAGAACGCCTGAATATTTAAGACATTCTGACAAAATGCTTCACGGATTGCAAATTTGGGTGGCTTTACCAAAAGAATTAGAGCAAATGGAACCGAATTTCACACATGTTGAAGCAGATGATATTCCGGCTTGGGAAGAAGATGGCGTATCCTATAAATTAATTGCCGGAGAAGCCTTTGGAAAAAAATCCCCAGTTCCTGTTTATAGTCCGTTATATTTTATTGAGATTAAAAGTACCGAAGCTAAAAAAATAAATATCGGAAATCATTTGTTCGGCGAAAGCGGTTTATATATTCTGGAAGGAAGCATCAAAAGTGGCGAACATGTTTATGATCCTAAGCAAATTCTGATTACAAACGACAGCACTTTATGCGAGTTTGAATTAGCCGAAAACTCTACGGTATATATCTTTGGTGGAACACCGTTTCCTGAAGAACATTTTATCTTTTGGAATTTCGTTTCATCAGACAAAAACTTACTCGAAAAAGCTAAAAAAGACTGGACCGAACAAACTTTCCCAAAAGTTCCGGGAGAAACTGAATTTGTGCCTTTACCTCAACCTAGAATCAAATAAATTATGGATACAATTAAAGCAACTATTGATACACGAAAATATCGTACCGAAATAACCTCTAAAACGGGTAACATTCTTATTTCAGATGAACCGCAGGAAATGGACGGAAAAAATTTAGGTTTTAGTCCCTTTGAACTTTTGGCTTCGTCTCTGGCTTCCTGTACTTTAATTACATTACGAATGTATATTGACCGCAAAGGCTGGGATGTTTCAGAACTTAGTATTTGGGTAGATTTTGAAAAAAATGAAGAGCATACCGTTTCTTTGTTTACAACTAAAATCCTAATTACAGGAGACGTAGATGATGCACAAAAACAACGAATCTTGAAAATTGCGAACAGCTGCCCTGTTCACAAAACCCTTGTAAATACAATTAAAATAGAAACCTCATTAGTATAAATAATCATGGAAATCAAACAAATAAACGATACAAGAAGAGGCTATTTTGAAGCCATAGAAGAAGGAATAGAAGCCGGAAAAATGACCTACACCTGGGCTGGAGATTCTAAATTCATCATCGATCATACCGAAGTAAGTCCTGATTTTAACGGAAAAGGTGTTGGTAAAAAACTGGTTATGGCCGCTGTAGAATATGCCAGAACTAATAATCTAAAAATTATTCCACTTTGTCCTTTTGCGAAAAGCGTTTTTGATAAAGTAGAAGAAATTAATGATGTGATTTTTTCTTGAAGGTACTAAGGTTCTGAGACACTAAGATTCTAAGTTTTTTTTTAACTACAAAGTTCGCAAAGTTTTTAGGTAAAGCTTTGCGAACTTTGCGTTTGTATTAAATCTTGCAGATAAAAAACCTTGCGCTCTTTGCGGTAAAATCCCCATCCCGAAAATCATAATGTGATTTTTTCTTAAAGGTATTAAGATTCTGAGGTGCTAAGGTTCTAAGTTTTTTTAACTACAAAGTTCGCAATCCCGATAGCTATCGGGATACGCAAAGTTCGCAAAGTTTTTAGGTAAAGCTTTGCGAACTTTGCGTTTATATTAAATCTTACAGATAAAAAACCTTGCGTTCTTTGCGGTAAAATCCCCATCCAGAAAATCAAATTTTAAAATCTCCTCAAAAACCATTATATTTGCATGTAATTTAAACTTAGAGTATGTCAAGGATAATTACACTTTTCTGTTTTTTCATAGCACAAATCGGCTTTTCTCAAACGGCTGAAAATTATTTAAATAAAATCAGAAATAACGAAGCTCTCTTAACAGCTTTCTTTCAGCAAATGCCAAAAGGCGGCGATTTACACCATCATTTTTCAGGATCAGTTTATGCAGAACCTCTTTTAGAAAGAGCGATTGCAAAAAATTTTTATTTGAATTTAGAAACTCTGGCAGTTTCTGAAACCAAACCTGAAAAAGGAAACTGGATAAATTTCGATAGTATAAAAAAACTCGAAAAACTGGATTATTACGAACAGCAAATCATGCAAACCTGGTCGGTTAAAGATTATAATGGTTCCGTTCCTTCTGACGATCAGTTTTTTGATTCTTTTCAAAAATTTGAACCTACTATTCAGGGACATTTTGCAGAAGGAATGCTGGAACTAAAAAAACGTGCCATTGCTGAAAATGTAAGTTATATCGAAACACAATTATCAACGATTCCGTGTGACATGAATGTTTCAGATTTAACCGATTTTAATTCGAAATTGCGTCAGGCAGCCATTGAAAGAGATGAAAAAGCGGTTTTGAAACTTTTAGACGAATTGTACAAATCGATTCAAAAGAAAGATGCTAAAAAATACGCTTTAGATTTCAACAACAATTTTATAGCAAAACTACATAAAGACTTAAAAATTGACGACGACAAATTTACTATGCGTTATCAAAATTTTGTGCTTCGTTTTATGAATCCTGTTGATTTATTCAAGAATCTTACCATTGCATTTATCTCTGCAAACGATAGTAAACTGGTTGCGGGTGTAAACATCGTTTCTCCGGAACATGGCGAAAATTCTATGAAAGATTATTGGTTGCATATGTTGATGTTTAAATATTGTCATTCTAAATATCCAGAGGTAAAATATACGCTTCACGCTGGCGAACTGACTTTAGGATTGGTTCAACCCGAAGATTTAACCTGGCATATCAACGATGCGATTTACGTTGCCGGAGCAAACAGAATTGGTCATGGAGTTGATATTGCATACGAAGCAAATTCATACGATTTATTGCGTTATATGGCAAAAAACAACATTCCGATTGAGATTAACTTAACGAGTAACGAATTCATTTTGAAAGTAAAAGAAAACAGACATCCGTTTACACTTTACAAAGAATTTAATGTGCCAATCGTAATCAGTACAGACGACGCGGGGATTTTAAGAACTAATATGACGGAACAATATGTTTTGCTTGCCAAAAGATATCCAGATGTTTCATACGCTACGATAAAACAATATGTTTACAACAGTATTAATTATAGTTTTATTCAGGATGCAGCTGTAAAAAAACAATTAGCGAAAGATTTAGATACAAGATTTAAAACTTTTGAAGATAAATTTTCTAAGAACTAAAAACTGGCCAATCTTTGCGAAATTGCACGCAGATTTTAAACAGATTAAAGCTGATCAGCGCAGATTTTTTCATGCTAAATATCAAAAATAAAATCTGCTCAAATCTGCCAAATCTGCGTGAAAAAAATAAAAAATTATATGATTTTAGAAGCTGCATTCCTTTACGTAAAAACTGATTTATCAAATCAATTTGAAATAGATTTTGCAAAAGCAAGTCAATACATTTCATCAATTGATGGTTATTTGGGACATCGTTTAGAAAAGTGTCTTGAAGTCGAAAATAAATATCTTTTATTGGTCGACTGGAATACTCTTGAAGATCATACAGTAGGTTTTAGAAACTCTGAAGCATATCTGGAATGGAAGAAAATTCTACATCATTATTACGAACCGTTTCCTGTTGTAGAACATTTCGAAACGGTTTTTGAGAATAAAAAATAGTTCGCAAAATTGCCCACAGATTTTACAGATTGAACAGATTAACACAGATTATTATTTACAAAATTCGTGCGCATTCGTGCAATTCGTGGCAAAAAAACATTAAAATGAATATCAAACTTATCGCCATAGGCAAAACAGATAACAAATCACTTCAAACTTTGATTGATGATTATACCAAACGTTTGTCGTTTTACATCAAATTCGATTTGGAGATTATTCCCGATATCAAAAACGTAAAGAATTTATCTGAAAGCCAGCAAAAGGAAAAAGAAGGCGAATTGATTCTTTCGAAATTAACCCCAACAGATCAGTTGATTTTATTGGATGAAAACGGAAAAAACTTCTCCAGTGTTGGTTTTTCTGAAGAATTGCAGAAGAAAATGAACTCCGGAATAAAAACGCTTGTTTTCGTCATTGGCGGACCTTACGGATTTTCAGATACGGTTTACAGCAAAGCGCAAGGAAAAATTTCGCTTTCGCTAATGACATTTTCACACCAAATGGTTCGATTATTTTTTATCGAACAATTGTATCGCGGATTTACGATTTTAAGGAATGAACCTTATCATCATCAATAGAAGAGTTTTCAGTCACTCCCGATAGCTATCGGGATTAGTATTCAGTTTTAGAAGATGAATTCTTCTGTTACTTCTGCAAATGATTCCAGTTTTTGAACTAAAATTTTATCCTGAATATAAGATCCATAAATCATATTTTTATCAAAACAGAATTGCATTTTAGGTTTAACCGCAAAATCAAGGCTTGCAATATAATTTAGTAATTCTTCTTTTTTAAGAACCTGGTTATTAACTTCAACCGTTTCATTATTTTTAAAGAAAATAACCAAACCTTCTGATTTTGGTTTCTCTGTTTTATAATACACTTTCGTGAAAGGTAAAAAAGCTAAATTCTTCCCGATAAAATCTGCGTATGAAAAGTAGTTTTCGGCATTTTCGTTTTTGTGTGCACTATCAGCTCGTTTTTTCTCCTGAAGTTTTATTACTTCCGGAATAACCAGTTTTAATGGCAAACGTTTATCGATATTGAAAAGCCAATTGGTCGAAATAATACTGTTTTTTCTGTTTACATCAGCAATTGTATCTTTTCCTTCTATTTTAAAAAAGATATAAATTGGTGAATGATCTTGTACGTCTTTCACAATTGTTACGTTTGATTTTGGAAGTAAAACGTCTTCTTTTTTTTCACAAGAGAAAAGAAGAATTATGAATATTAAGCTAAAGTATTTCATATAATTTTTTAATTAAAACCATTTTTATTCTTTAAAATTTAATTTTTGAAAATCATCTAGTTCTAGATTTTTTCTTCTAATAATGAATAATATCTCTTTTCTAATTTAATGTAATCATTTTTCCAATCTTGAGCGGTTTTTGGGGCGTTATACTTTGAATAATTCAAAATTAAAATCTCATCATCTAAATCATCAAAAAAATTCCATTCTTCTTCATATTCGTGTATCTCTCCGTTCCAGATATTCATTTTATTTTCATCAAAAGCTATGAGAAATTTTTCACCAACGTATCTACGAATTTTCCAATATAAACTAAGTATATCTTCATGATTCAAATTGAAATTTATTTCGAATACTTCATAAAAATCTACAGGATCGCCTATTCCATGGACAAATTGATTTTTTGTCCAATTAGGGATATCTCCAAAATAAAATAAAAAAGTGCTGTTTTCTCCGATTTCAACTTTTTGAAGTATGTTCAACGTATTTAAAATATTTGGCTTTTCCATAAACGTATCATCGATAAATATTAATTCAACTTACTAAACAAAGTAACACATTCCACAGCTTCCTTTACATCATGAACACGAAGGATTTTTGCCCCTTTTGTCAATGCAATTGTATTAATAACTGTTGTTCCGTTTAAGGCTTCTTGTGCTGTATTACCAAGTGTTTTATAAATCATAGATTTTCTCGAAACTCCGGCTAAAACAGGTAAATCTAATAAATTAAAAAGTTCCATTTTTTGTAAAACTTCATAATTCTGATCGGTTGTTTTGGCAAATCCGAAACCGGGATCTAAGATCAAATCATTGATTCCGAGACTTCTTGCTTTTTTTACTTTTTCAGAAAAGTAGAACATCATTTCTTTTACAATATCCTCATATTGAGTCATACTTTGCATGGTTTGCGGGTTTCCGCGCATGTGCATCATAATATACGGAACATTATAATCAGCAATAACTTCAAACATTTTATCGTCTAATTCTCCTGCGGCTATGTCGTTTATAATCGCTGCACCACTTTCTATACTTGCTTTTGCAACGGCAGCCCTAAAAGTATCAATCGATAATAACGTTTCAGGAAAATGTTTTAAAATCAGTTCTATTGCAGGAACGATTCGGTCTATTTCTTCTTGTTCTGTTACAAATTCAGCGCTTGGTTTGCTTGAATAGGCACCAATATCTATAAATGTTGCGCCTTCGGATAACATTTTCTCTACTTGCGAGATAATCTCGCCTTCATTTTTATATTTTCCTCCATCAAAAAAGGAGTTTGGCGTAACATTCAAAATTCCCATTACTTTAGGAACTGACAAATCAATAAGTTGGCCTTTGCAGTTAATAAACATTTTGTTTCAAGTTTTATTTGTTTCAAGTTTCAGGTTAATCTCGATTGCACAAGCCTGAACTTGAAACAAAGAAAACCTGAAACCTGAAACTTTTACATTATTTTTAGTTTCAAGTTACCGCCGTTAACACTTTGTTTAGAAAAAACTTGAAACAAAGAAAACCTGAAACTTGAAACTCTTTAATTTAATCCTTATTTTTGAAGAAATTTTAGCAAATATACAGCAATAAATGAAGAATACTTCCCTTGAATTTGATAATGTAATTACGGTTTGCCGTACTTTATTCATCAATAAAATGAAAGATTATGGTAGTGCATGGCGCATTTTAAGATTGCCATCACTTACGGATCAGATATTCATAAAAGCACAAAGAATTAGAAGTTTACAAGAAAACGATGTGCGTAAAGTTGATGAAGATGAAAAAGGAGAATTCATCGGGATTATCAATTATTCGATTATGGCTTTGATTCAGTTAGAATTAGGTGTTGTAGATCAGCCTGATTTAAGTGTAGAACAAGCAACTGAACTATATGATGCGAAAGTAAAATTAACCAAAGAGTTAATGGAAGCCAAAAATCACGATTATGGCGAAGCCTGGCGTGATATGCGCGTAAGTTCATTGACCGATTTGATTCTGCAAAAACTACTTCGCGTAAAGCAAATTGAAGATAATAAAGGTAAAACTTTAGTTTCTGAAGGTATTGATGCCAATTATCAGGATATGATTAATTATTCTGTTTTTGCATTGATACTTGAACCAATAAAATAAAAATCAAATTCCAAAAAATAAATTCCAAATTCCAAACCTAAAATTAGAATTTTGGACTTTAAATTTAAACAATATGAAAAACATCATTACCCAATTCTCAAGATTATTTGTCGGAGTATTATTTATTATTTCCGGATTAATTAAACTGAATGATCCTGTTGGATTCTCTTATAAATTAGCAGAATACTTTAGCGAACCGGTTTTTAATATGCCATTTTTAGAGCCGTTGGCTTTAGGATTAGCGATCTTTTTAGTAATTCTTGAAGTTGTTTTGGGCGTTATGTTATTGGTGGGTTACAAATCAAAACTAACGATTTGGGCTTTATTGCTATTAATCGTTTTCTTTACGTTCCTTACCTTCTACTCTGCGTATTTTGATGTCGTAAAAGATTGCGGATGTTTTGGAGACGCTTTGCATTTAACACCTTGGCAATCGTTTACAAAAGATATCGTTTTACTATTCTTTATTCTGATTTTATTCATCAATAAAAAATTAGTAAAACCTTTATTCTCAAGTCCTGTAACCAATATTATTACTTACGCGAGTGTTGTATTGTGTATTTTCATGGCCGTTTGGGTTTTAAATCATAATCCGATAAAAGATTTCCGTCCTTACAAAGTGGGAACGAATATCGAGAAAGGAATGGAAATTCCTGAAGGCGCGCCAAAATCTGTAGTTGAAATGATTTTTATCTACAAAGTAAATGGAGTTGACAAAGAATTTACCGAAAAAGATCTGGCCAATATTCCTGAGGGAGCGACTTTTGTAGACAGAAAAGACAAAATAATTACAGAAGGTTATATTCCGCCAATTCATGATTTCACTATGGTGAAAGAAGATTCTGATTATAAAGAAGAATTATTAAAAGAACCTAAATTACTAGTTTTCGTAACGTATGATTTGGCTTTATCTAATCCTGACGGAATGAAAAAATTAGAAGCTGTAAGCAAAGATGCGAAAGCAAAAGGATACAAAGTAATTGGAATGACAGCTTCTGGAGCTGATGAAATTGCAAAAGCGAAGAAACAATATGGTTTGGATGCTGATTTTTATTTCTGTGACGCTACGGCTTTAAAAACAGTAGAAAGAGCAAATCCTAGCATTGTTGTGATACAAAACGGAACTATAATTCAAAAAGTTCATTATAATGATATTCAGGATTTGAAGTTATAAGACATCAAAACTAAAAATTCAGAAACACCAATTCTTCTCTAGTTGAATTGGTGTTTTTTTTATTTAAAAACAAATAGAATTTGAATATTTACCTAACACATATTAATGAATTATACCCGGCAAAAGCAACCAAATGCAATCATAATTTAAACTAAAAAATACGTTAAAATAATATTCTCTGCTAAAAAATATAAATTTTAAGCCGTACCTTTTGTTAATCTTAGAAATTGTTAATTTAAATCAATAACTATGAAACAATTGTCGAGCCTCGTATTTATTTTTTTATTTATTGGATGTAATAGTCAAGCTGATATTACAGATAATCTCACAGCACCGGAAACATTTGCTTTTCAGATCTTAGATCATAACGGAGAAAATGTATTCTCGAACAACACATTGGACCCGAAAAAAATCACTGTAAAAAATCTGGATTCTAACGATTTGGTCAAACATCATTTTGTATCTGATAACAATTTAAACATAATCGTTCTTGAAAATGTGGGACGAGAAAGTGACAATATCAATTATTCTGTAAATGTGGGCGACAAAAGTATTTTTGAACTTCATGTAGACGCCATTTTGGTAAAAAAAGGTTTAGATTTTGAATATAAAAATATAGCGATTACCAATACAACATTTAAACGGGATAAAACATCAGGCGTTTATAATGTTCTGGCCTCTCTTGACTAACTTCATAAAATAAATTACATTACTATTTTCATTCTTATTTTTGAAAAAAAATACAAGGAATTCCTTTCCTGAAAAAGACTTTTTCCAGACGTTTTTTTGGTCTAAAACGAGAAGTTTTTAAATTAAAACAAAACTTTTTTGTGATCTGTTTTTTAATTAAATCAAAAAATAGTTCAAAATTCGTATTTCATTGCTCTACTATTACGATTTCACTCTCGGTTTTTTAACCTAAACTTTATCTTTTGTTATAAAACACAGGACTGTTCAATTTTTGTTAATCTCCATTTCTCATTCAATTTGTTTGTTTAACTTTGTTGATGATCTTTTATTACCTGAAATCATTAGGATTTTAAAACCTAATAATTAATAAGTATAAAGAGGGTCTTCAATTAGAATTAAAAAAAACAAATAGTATCTACGTATGAAACAATTAGCCCTTGTTGTAATTGCCTTTATTACATTTTCATGCTCACAAGCTCAGAAAACAAGTTTTTCTAAAGAAGCTTTGTCTGAAAAATTATTAGCAACTGATGAAAGTCAGGTTACTTTCAAAAATATTTTAAAAAAATACAAAGGTAAAACTTTGGTTATCGAAGTTTGGGCTTCATGGTGTGGTGACTGTGTAAAAGCGATGCCGCAATTAAAAGAATTACAAGCCAACAATCCTGATGTTTCGTACTTGTTTATCTCTGCTGATAAAACAGCTGATAAATGGAAAGCAGGAATTGAAAAACATGAATTAAAAGGTGATCATTTTATGATGAATGATGGAATGAAAGGCCTTTTTGGAAAAGCAATTGATCTGGATTGGATTCCGAGATATATCATTGTAGACAAAACAGGAAAAATTGTATTGTATCGTGCTATTGAAAAGGATTTTGATAAAATCAATGAAACTTTGAAAAGCCTAAAATAAAAAAATAATAACAATGACAATTGCAAAATTCAATGTCCATGTTATATAACACAGAACAAAAAACAAAAAAAATAAAATAAAAACTACCAAAATGAGAAAAAAGATTGTTGCAGGAAACTGGAAAATGCATAAAAACGCGGCACAAACTGAAGAATTATTAAGCGAATTAATTACTAAAATACCAGCTCAAACTACTGCTCAGGTAATTGTAGCTCCAACATTTGTAAACTTACAGGCAGCTGTTGCTAAAGTTAAAAATACAACTATTGGTGTTGCTGCTCAAAACGTTCACCAGGCTGAAGGTGGAGCTTTTACAGGAGAAATTTCTGCTGATATGTTAACTAGTATTGGTGTAAACACCGTAATTCTTGGTCACTCTGAGCGTCGCGCAATTTTTCACGAAACTGATGCTTTAATCGCTAATAAAGTAGACACTGCATTGAAACATGACTTAACAGTAATTTTCTGTTTTGGAGAAGAATTAAAAGACCGTCAATCTGACAATCACTTTAATATTGTTGAAAACCAATTACGTGACGGATTATTCCAGATCTCAAAAGAATCATGGTCTAAAGTTGTTTTAGCTTATGAGCCAGTTTGGGCTATTGGAACTGGAGAAACTGCTTCACCTGAACAAGCTCAGGAAATGCACGAATTCATCAGAGAAGTTGTTCGTAAAGCTTACGGAGCTGAAATCGCTGACGAAGTTTCTATTTTATACGGTGGTTCTGTAAAACCAGACAACGCTAAAGAAATCTTTGGTAAACCAGACGTAGACGGTGGTTTAATTGGAGGTGCTGCTTTAAAAGCTGATGACTTCTTAGCTATTGTAACGGCTATCTAATTTTAGATTTTAGATTTTAGATTTTAGATTTTAGATTTTAGATTTTAGATTTTAGATTTTAGATTTTAGATTTTAGATTTTAGATTTTAGATTTTAGATTTTCTAAAAAAAATAAAAATTGATTAATCAATTTTTATTTTTTTTAGAAAACTGCGACTGCGACTGCGACTGCGACTGCGACTGCGACTGCGACTGCGAATGCGAATGCGAATGCGACTGCGAATGCGACTGCGAATGCGACTGAAAACTATCGAATAATCATCACTTTCTTAACTTTGGTTTCTCCACCATCTTGTGCCGAGATAAAAACCATATAAACTCCCGAGGCTACTTTATATCGCCCGAAAGCTGTTGTATCCCATTCTATCGTTCCGCCTGTCGAAGTGGTTTCGTATACTAAATTGCCTTCGATATCGGTAATCTTGATATTGGCCTTATCGATTAATCCTGCTACTTTTACTGTTCCTGAATAATTGGGACGAACGGGATTAGGATAAACATAAGCATTATTTAAATCCTCGTTGGCCTCGGTTGCAATTCCTTTAAAAGAAACCATACCTTTATCTGTTGCAATAAAAACCTCGCCTGTTGCACTATTAATTTTAATATCATTAATAACATTACTTGGTAATGGCGAATTATTTATTGTAAAATGATATTTGGTTTCCTGACCGTTTGGCGATACCATAAAAATGCCGGAATCTCCGGTCCCAATCCATTTATTATTGGCTCCGTCTACCACAATTACATTTATAAATTGCTCGTATAATAATTCCTGCGCCAGATTATCATCCATTATAATAATAGGATTTGCTTTAAGCTGACTCTCCGTTTGAAAACTCCCAACGTTAGACAAAACCCTTAATCCTTTTATAGTCCCAATCCATAACTGCCCTTTAGTATCGACAGCAACAGATCGAACATCTGCAGTTGGTAAATTTCCGACATCTGCACCAAAAGTTATTTTTTTGAATGTATTGGTACTTTCGTTAAAACCAATCACTCCTTCTCTATTGGTCGATATCCATTTTGTATTATTTTTATCAATAACAATATTGGCATAACTGGCAAGTTCGGCATTGTCAAGAATTGTCGCCGTGGAATAACTTTGCCATTGTCCGTTTGTTTTTAAAACCTTTAAACCATTTTTGATTCTGCTATTGGTGATCCAGAGATTTCCTGATTTATCAAAAGCAGTTCCGTTAATACGAACATCTATATAATTGGGCCCTTCGGTTGTAATACTCTCTAAACCGCTGTTTTTTTCGTTATATAAAAACGTAGGCACATCCTGTTCAATTTTTAATAAACCCGAAAAAAATGAGCTTGCATAAACTTGCTTGTCATTGTTAGGATTTACGATAATACGGGTCATAGATTTTGCTCCAAAAACATCTTCATACGGTAAATTTAGCCATCCGGAAGTATCGTATTTACTTATACCATAACTATCTAGCGGATAAGGATTATAAGACGAAGTATAATCGCCATAAACTGTCCAGAGCACATTTGGCGCTACATCTAGCGAAAATATATTGTTTCGTGTTGGTCCCGGCGGTGTATTATTCTCGAAAGCTGAAACATTTGATAAAGTTGATGCAAACAATCCTTTTTCTTTTGTTCCAATGTACAGCAATTCTCCAATAGCAGTGGCACAAGTAAAACTTAATGTATTATCTAAAACCTGAGTATTTGCAATCTGACGATTTAAAACCATTTGATTTGAATAAACAAAAACCGTATTGGGTGTTGTAACAAACAATTTATGATTTACGGCACGCATATCTGTAGCAGGTTGCGGAAGCTGCAAAAACCCAACAAATGTATTTGAATTATAACGATGAATATATCCGCCTGAATTGACAGCGATAAGTGTTGTATCTAAAGTTTCTACGCTCGACCAATCTCCTGAATTTACCAAAGTCCATTGATTATAATCGATCAGGTTGGCATTGGTACTATTAGCTTTTCTTATTCCGTTTGAAGTCGCTGCATAAATAAATCCATCGAAATAAGCGGTTTGTCTTATATTGATTTCTGCTCCGTTATCACCAATAAAATAAGTATCTCCAAATTGGGAAGTTGTTAAATTGAACTGCACGATTCCAAAATCACAAGAAACATAAACCAAACCGTTATGTTCCATAAAATGATTAATTTTCTTAAGGTTTGCCGGCAATTGTTTGTTGATAATATCTACCACTTTTAAGATGCTGCCGTCTTTTTCATTGATTACGATCATCAAACCGTTTTCGTAACCAATAATCGTTTTTTTGAATCCTTCGCTATGGTATAAAGCCGAAATCGTCTGACCCGAAAGTCCATCAACAGTAGTTGTTGTTTTAATGCTGTTTGTAGCCGTGTTTTTAGAAAACAATGCATTTTCTGAAGCTGCAAAAACTGTTGTTGGCGCTTCTGAAATATCTTTTATTTCATTAAATGAAAAATAACTCTGCCATGACAATTTATTCTGCGCGAAACTAAATTGAAACAACAGTAAAAACAAAACATACAGAAAACTTCTCTTCATTACTTCAGATATTCGGATAGACAAATATACTACAAACGAAAGTATTTGAATTTTGTTCTGGTTTAAATAAAGCTCTTTTTTGAACCATTAAGAGATTAAGAAAATTTAAGCTTTAAATATGAAAAAAAATCTATCCTAAAAGGTGATTTAAAACCAAACCACTTTGTGAATTCGTGGTGGAAAATAAAAAAATGCCTTCAATCATCTTTTAAAAAGACAAATGAAGGCATCTTAGCATTGTAATTAAAACTTACACTACACCCTGAGCAAGCATAGCATCGGCTACTTTAACAAATCCGGCAATGTTAGCTCCTTTTACGTAGTTCACATAACCATCTTCTCCCATACCGTATTTTTTACATTGGTTGTGAATTCCAACCATGATATCTTTTAATCTCAAATCCACTTCTTCACTTGTCCAGTTCAAACGAATTGAGTTTTGCGTCATCTCTAATCCAGATGCAGCAACTCCTCCTGCATTTGCAGCTTTACCTGGTGCGAATAAAACTTTATTATCCAAAAATAATTTAATAGCATCTAATGTAGAAGGCATATTTGCAGCTTCGGTTACACATAAAACACCATTATCAATTAATTTTTTAGCATCTTCTCCTGTTAATTCGTTTTGAGTAGCACAAGGAATAGCAATATCTACTTTTACTTCCCAAGGGCTTTTTCCTTTATGAAAAACAGCATTTGGATATTTCTTTGTATAAAGTTCAGCTCTGTTATCTCCGGTTGCTCTCATTTCGACCATATGCTCGATTTTTTCTCCAGAGATTCCCTCTTCATCATAAATATATCCATCAGGTCCTGAAATCGTAACTACTTTCCCGCCTAATTCATTTATTTTTAGTGCCACACCCCAGGCTACATTTCCAAATCCTGAAATAGCAACTCTTTTACCTTTTATTTCATGGCCAATAGTACGAAGCATTTGATCTGTAAAATAAACAACTCCGTATCCTGTAGCTTCAGGACGTATTAATGAACCACCGTAAGCAAGTCCTTTTCCGGTAAGAACTCCGGTAAACTCATTTCTGATTCTTTTGTACTGACCAAATAAGTAACCAATTTCTCTTGCTCCAACACCAATATCTCCTGCAGGAACGTCAAGATCCGGACCAATATGACGGCATAATTCAGTCATAAATGATTGACAGAAACGCATAATTTCTCCATCAGATTTTCCTTCAGGATCAAAATCAGATCCTCCTTTTCCACCACCCATTGGCAATGTTGTCAAACTGTTTTTAAAAACTTGTTCGAAAGCAAGGAATTTTAAAACAGATAAATTTACTGTATGATGAAATCTGATTCCGCCTTTATAAGGTCCAATTGCAGAGTTCATCTGAATTCTGAATCCTCTGTTTACAATTATTTCTCCTTTATCGTCAACCCATGGAACTCTAAAAATTATAGATCTTTCCGGTTCAGCAATTCTTAGAAGTAAATTTTTTCCATCATATTTTTTTCGCTCTGCGATAAACGGAATTACCGTTTCTGCAAATTCTCTAACGGCCTGAAGAAATTCTGGCTCGTTTGGATTTTTAGACTCAACAAGAGCCATAAATTCATTTATTTTTTGTTCCATTTTTAAATAAATTATTCAATAAATAGTTTATAAATTTTAAGTCAATTCAATTAAAAAAACATGCTTTAAGAAAACGTTTTCGTAATGACGCGCAAAGATAATGCAAAACGATCATGGTTTGTTAATATTTTTCGTTTTTGGAGCAAAATTGTGTTATTTCTAAACAATACTAAAAATACGATTTTACACTGTTGAATTTGCATGAAATTACAGCACTTAAAGTTAGACATTTAAGTGTTTTGTTACTAAATTTTTAATACAGGTATTTTATATTTTGATTCGACAGGGTTTTTTATATATTTGCCAAGATTTGAAAGCCCAAAAACATGCTCAAACCTATAATAATCACGCTATTCGCCTTTTTCGGAATACCATCAATAGCAAATGCACAATCTAGTCTCGCCCAAGAAGTAGGAATAATATTCGGACCTTCTACGTTTCAATCTGATTTTGGCCAAAGAAATAACTTTGACACTAATGTTGGAAACACAGGATTCGGAATTGGAATTGTTCACTTTATAAACTTTTCTGCCAATAACAATAGGGAGAGTTTTTTTACAGAACATTTTAAAGTAAGATCTGAACTTTCTTTTAATCAAACCAAGCTGGAACATTTTGGCGAATGGGTTGATATCGAAAAAAAGAAAAATCTTGTACAACATCTTAGAGGAATGCATGGCACCTCGACTTTAGTAAATCTTGGGGCTCAATTAGAATTTTCTCCTTTTATGAAAATTCATGATTTCGAAAATACAATTGGTAGTTTTAGCCCGTATATAAGTTTAGGTTTCCAGGTGAGTTATTATAGAACCAAAGTTGAGTCAAGACTTGGCACATTAGGACTTCCATTAACCACTTATCCAAAATACCTAACTCCTTCTGACGGACGCCAGTTTGGTTTTTCTAACGAAAATGGTTTAGTTGTATCAGGAACAGCAGGTGCTGGTGTACATTACAAACTAACGACAATGAGCGATTTAATGTTTGAAGTTCGTTATCAGGGTTACGCTTCTGATTGGGTTGATGGTTTAAATCCAAATAAAGATATTTATAAAGAAAACAAATCAAACGATTCACAAGTTTGGTTCAACGCAGGATATATTTATTATCTAGAATTTTAAAGAAATCCCAACATAAAAAAAATCCCAAATTCCAAGATTATTACAACTGGAATTTGGGATTTTTTATTTTAGAATTTTATTCTGTTATGCCAAAGCCTGCTCGATATCTGTGATTAAGTCTTCTGCATCTTCGATACCCACACTCAATCGAACCAAATCATCGGTAATACCAACTTCGGCTCTTTTATCTGCCGGAATCGAAGCGTGTGTCATCAAAGCCGGATGATTGGCCAATGATTCTACTCCGCCTAAAGATTCTGCCAGAGTAAAAACTTTTAGTTTCTCTAAAAATGCAATCGAATCTTCTTTTTTACCTGATTTAAAAGTAAACGAAACCATTCCGCCAAAAGCTTTCATTTGCTTTTTTGCAATTTCATGAAATGGGTGACTTTTTAGTCCCGGATAATAAACCGTATTTATTTTAGGATGGTTGCTTAAATATTCTACCACTTTTTCTCCGTTTTCACAATGTCTTTGCACGCGTAACGAAAGTGTTTTGATTCCTCTTAAAACCAAAAAACTATCCATTGGCCCAAGAGTTGCTCCGGTTGCAAATTGCTGAAAATGCAATTGTTCTCCTAAAGCTTCGTCTTTTACAATCAAAGCTCCGGCAATAACATCAGAATGTCCGCCTAAATATTTTGTAGCCGAGTGCATTACAATATCAGCTCCTAAATCAAGAGGTTTTTGCAAATATGGTGTTGCAAAAGTATTATCAACAGCAAATAAAATATTATTGGCTTTGGTGATTTTGGCAACTTCAGCAATGTCAGCCAATTTCATTAACGGATTTGTTGGTGTTTCAACCCAAATCAGTTTGGTATTTTCGTTGATTAATGATTTCAATTTCTCGATATCTGTCATATCAACAAAGTGAAATTTAATTCCTGAATCTTTATAAATTCGAGAGAACATTCTATACGTTCCTCCGTATAAATCATCCATTGCAATGATTTCATCACCCGATTTAAATGATCTCAAAACACAATCTGTTGCAGCCAAACCAGATGAAAATGCCAATCCGCGAGTACCATTTTCGATACTTGCCAAAGCATTCTCTAATGCGGTACGGGTTGGGTTCGACGCCCTGCTATATTCATAATCCGCCAAAGGTTTTCCCGGACTAGTTTGTATAAAAGTTGAAGTTTGATACACCGGAGGCATAACAGCTCCTGTACTTGGATCATGATGCTGACCACCATGTATTACTTTTGTATTGAATTTCATATAGTTACAAATTTTAGATGCTTAAACGTGGTACAAATTTACCGTTAAATTTATTTTAATCCTGACACAACTTCTTACCTTTGTATATAATTAACACTTTTTGATATGAAACATTACACTTTTTTAGCCTTTTTGTTCCTGACATTTGCAAGTTGCAACAAAGAGCTTTCATTTGAAAATGAGACATTTGAAAAAGAATCTACTATTCCTTGCAAAAAAGATTGTCCAAAAATTACGATTGACGTGCCTATTGCTAAAAACATCCCTATTGTCGCTGACAGCATTAACAAAAAGGTTTTTTGGGTTGTAAAAGAAATTGTTTATTTTGAAGAAGATCCTTCAAAAGCGAATGATTACAAATCTTTAGCCGCCTCTTTTATTACTTCGTATGAAGAAATGCATAAAAAATTCCCCACCGAAACTTTTGGCTGGGAAGGAAAAATAAAAGGTAATGTTGAGTTTGAGTCTGATCAGATTATTAATATCAAAATCGATCATTATACTTTTACCGGCGGAGCTCACGGTTATCAGGGTTTTCGATCGTTATTATTTCACCCTAAAACCGGAAAAACCATTTTTACCGATGAAATATTCAAAAACGAAAAAGAGTTTAAGGCTTTCGCCGAAGGAGAATTCAGAAAGAAATATAAAATTCCTGCAAAAGCAAATATTAACGCAACAGGTTTAATGTTCGAAAACGACAAATTTCAGTTGCCGCAAAATATCTTTTATACTAATGGTGGGTTGCTTTTATATTATAACTCATACGAAGCCGCTTCGTATGCAGATGGACCAAAAGAACTTTTGTTTCCGTATGAAAAAGTGCGTAAATATTTGAAATATCGATAAGTATATTATTAACAGGTGCTAAAATAATTTGGCTAAAGCCAAAGAACACCTCTTAATTATTATCTCCAGCTAAAGCTGGAGGCTATTCAAAAAAATTATAAACTATCAGGTTAGACGCACTGCAGTGCGTCTCTACATAAAACCTTTGTCATTTTTTTTTAAATCTTAGTATCTCAGTCCCTTAGCAACTTAGAACCTTACTTACTCCCTTCCTGAAAATCGTATTTCATCTTCCTTAAAATCCTTAAAGCTTCTTTAAACGATAAATAAATATTCCCAAAAGGCTTCAAAAGCAATTTGGCATCAATAAGTTTTTGTTTGGCATCATCAAAACCATTAAGATAACAAATCATAAAAGTTGACGGAAGATTTTCGAGATCTTTCAATTCACGTTCTGACAGGGCAATTCCTTTTTGCAGTTTTTGAAGCAATGCCATATTCGCATTGTAAATATGATACAGCATTTTTCTGTTGAATTCAGGAGGCTGAAAAAGCATTTCGCGGTCGATTTTATAATAACCATTATCAAAAAAATGAATCGTTTGTTTTTCCAGAGGATAATAACTCGTTTTATCATTTAAGCCTAACGGAACATATTCGGTTATGGTAAAACTATCGTCATCAAAAACAATCGTAACCACATCCTGCGCCGAATAAAAAAGTTTGATTTGTTCGTTGATCAATTCGATATCAACACGGGATAAGAACGTTTTATCACGTGATTTATGAGGGACTCCTGCCCAGCAAATCACAAACAATTCTTTAAAAACATGATATTTAGGCGACATGTCTTTGTGCCTAAAATTCATAAAATCAAAAACACCATCAAGTGTATACTGGATACTATTTCGAGAACTATTTTCGATCCCAATAACCGTTTCAGTATTCTGGTAATTTTTCTCAATTTCCCCTTCAACCGGAACCGAATTACTGCCGCGGCGAATAAAAACACTATTAGCCGGAGTTGTATGAATTCCTTTTTTGAAATAAGATGTTTTGCTTTTGGGTTTAATCGTAACCAATCCTACTACTTTATCTTTTGGAAGATTCGGAAATGGTACATTTTCATATTGAATTTTTGGAGGATTTTCCAGAAAGGCATTTACAAGATTCTGAATTCGGCTATCATCAAAAAAGTCATCGCCTACAATTTCGTTATCCTGATCTTCTACACCAACCACGATATAAGAATTATTGGTTGGGTTTGAATTCGACAAAGCACAAATATGCTTCAGGAATTTTCCTTTTCCTTCACGAGAATGCAAATTCAATTGCCTTTTTTTATCATAAAAACTGCTCTCGTCATTATGGGCGAGTAGATTTTTTATTAAAAGGCGTTTGTTGATCATGTGAATATTTTTTATTTTTTATTTCTATTTTTTATTCTCTGATTACTTAATCATACTTTGAACCTTTCCTTTCAGACGTTTTTAAGTAATTTATAAATTTTGAAATCTGATCAATTATATTTTGCGCTTTTAAATTTAGTTCTAAAAACACTTCTTCTCTAATGTGCTTTCTATCAAAACATCTTTGGAGTTGAGCTTTAGCTTCACAACAAGATCCTCTTGAATAACCTAAAAATGTGATAAATTCTTTGTTCCCTCCTCTACCAAATCCTTCAGCTATGTTATCCATAACTGATCCCGAAGACCCGTTTATTTGTTCTCTTAATTTGTAATCTTGACCTAATGAGGTAGTCATAATTAAATTCCAAACTTGATTACACTGTTCTCGAGCTAATTGATAAATAACCATCTCTTCAAAAGAACTATAATTCGCCATGCTTAAAAATAAAAAATAGAAATAATAATAAAAAATAATTAACCTCTCTTAACAATTGTGGACGACGCTTGCGCGGTACTCATCACCACCAAATCGGCGATGTTTACATGATAGGGTCTTGAAACCACAAAATGAATAATATCGGCAATATCTTCTGCCTGCAACGGATCGAAACCTTTGTAAACATTCGAAGCTCTTTCGACATCACCTTTAAAACGCACTTCACTAAATTCTGTAGCTACCATTCCCGGGTGAATTGCTCCTACTCTAATACTAAACGGATTCAAATCTATTCGCATTCCGGCAGTAATGGCATCAACTGCATGTTTTGTTCCGCAATATACATTTCCGTTTGGATACACTTCTTTGGCAGCTGTCGAACCAATATTAATAATATGTCCGGAATTTTTGGCTGTCATTTTCGGAATCACTGCTTTCGAAACATACAAAAGTCCTTTTACATTAATATCGATCATGGCATCCCAATCGTCTAAATCTCCGGTTTGAATTGGGTCTAAACCATGTGCATTTCCGGCATTATTGATCAAAACATCAATATCTGAGAATGCTTCCGGCAAAGAATTAATACTTTCCAGAACATCATTTTTATCTCTGACATCAAAGGACAAAGAATGTACTTCGGTAAAAGCCGAAAGTTCTTTTTCAAGTTCGGCCAAACGATCTTTACGTCTTCCGCAAAGCACCACTTTATAGTTATTTTTTGCCATTATTTGAGCGGTTGCTTTACCAATTCCGCTTGTGGCTCCAGTAATTAAAACTGTTTTTTTCATTCTACTATTTTTATTTTAAAAGTTTTTTGCCACAGATTAAAATGATGTATAATCTGTGAGAATCTTTCAATCTGTGGCAAAAAAAAATTTTTTCAATCTTTTCTGATCCAATTGTCTAAATCCAACTTCATATTTAGAGCCGTCCAGGTTTCATCATCCATTTCCCTAACAAACTTTTTATCAGGATTAATGACAAAACCAATCTTTTCGTAGCATTTGATGGCACCAATATTAAAATCAAAAACATTTAGCTCAACATTTCTATGCTTACTATTTTCTAGAATAAATTCCAGAAGCAAAGTCACTATTTGTTTCCCGATTCCTTTTCCTCTTATGGTTTGATCCATAATCAAAATTCTTCCCAGATTTGCAAACTCGTCTTTAAAACAAATTTCACAATGCCCGATAGTCGAACCATCAGAAATAGTTACAACCCTAAAAGCAATCCTGTTGCTATCCGAAAGTGATTTTGCTATCTGTTCTTCGGTTAAAGGAAAAGTAAATTCCGGTCCTGCAAATTGCATCAACTCACGAGCATCTTTTATACTATCAATTAATTGCGGATAAAACGCTGCATCGAATTTTTCTAATCGTATCATTATATGATCAAAGGTTTAAGCAACTTCTTCTCCTCTGCTTTCTGTCCAGATGGCAAACCAGTCTTCTTTGTCCATTTCTAATTCAACAGCTTTCATCAGTGATTGAATTCTGGCAATATTGACTGTTCCTGCGATTGGAATAACCGCTGAAGGATGTTTTAAAATCCAGGCCAACAAAAGCGTATCTGACCCAAAACCGTATTTCTGAACTAAATCAGCCAATAGTTTTTTCAAACGACGTGTTTTTTTAGTGTCTTCTCTAAAAACAGTTCCCAGCGGATTCCATGATAACGGACGGATTCCGTGTGTTTGCATGTAATCAAAGCTTCCGTCAACCATTGGTTCAAAATTCGTTGCCGAAAATTGTACCTGATTGTAACTTACTTCTGTTTTCTGACGAATTAATTCGGTTTGAGAACTTGTGAAATTTGAAAGTCCGAAATCGATAATTTTTCCTTCTGCTTTCAATTTTTCAACCGCTTCTGCAATTTCATCGGCTTGCATTAACGGACTTGGTCTGTGCAATAAAAAAACATCAACATAATCTGTTTTCAGTTTTTTTAATGATTCTTCAACTGACCAAACAATATAATCCTTGGAGTAATCGTAATGTTTGATTTTGTTTGGGCGGTTTTCGGCGATCATCTGAATTCCGCATTTGGTAATTAATTGTAATTTCTCTCTCGAGATTTTGCTGTTGTGAAATGCTTTTCCAAAATCAGCTTCTGTGGTATACGATCCGTAAATATCTGCGTGATCAAAAGTTGTAATTTTGTTTTCGATACAAAGTTGTATCAGGTTTTCCATTTCTTTAGTTGTAAGGTTTTTATCCCAAACTCCCCAATTCATAGTGCCCGAAATTATGGGCGATAATGCTGTTTTACTCATGGTTTCATTGCGTTATTTTTGGTAATAAATATGCTTTTCTGAAGCATAATCACCAAAGTTCTTAAAAATATAAAAATAGATTCACAATTAGTCCTTAAAATTAGGTCATTGGTCGAAGTTTTAACCATTCTTTAACATCTTACTTCTCAAAAAATATTCAATTTGCACTCTCAAAAGCTACGCATAGAAATCAAGGTTTTAAAAATATTTATATGGAAGAAAATACAACGACTTTAGACATTAGAGCGATAAATGAAAAAATTGAAAGAGAAAGTGCTTTTATAGACCTTCTTACAATGGAAATGAACAAAGTTATTGTGGGCCAGAAACATATGGTCGAGCGTTTACTAATTGGACTTTTGGGACAAGGGCATATTTTGCTTGAAGGTGTTCCCGGATTAGCAAAAACTTTAGCCATAAATACTTTGTCTCAAGCAGTACAAGGTTCGTTCAGTCGTATTCAGTTTACACCTGACTTATTACCTGCCGATGTCGTTGGAACGATGATTTACAACATCAAAGCAAACGAGTTTTCTATCAAAAAAGGGCCAATCTTCGCAAATTTCGTCCTTGCCGATGAGATTAACCGTGCTCCGGCAAAGGTTCAATCGGCACTTTTGGAGGCGATGCAGGAAAAACAAGTAACTATTGGCGACACGACTTTCAAACTAGATCGTCCGTTTTTAGTACTGGCGACTCAAAACCCAGTAGAGCAAGAAGGAACATACCAACTTCCGGAAGCGCAAGTCGATCGTTTTATGTTAAAAACTGTAATTGACTATCCAAAAATTGACGAAGAGCGTTTTGTAATTCGTCAAAACTTAAAAGGAACTTACGAAAAAGTAAATGCTGTAGTTTCTGTAGAACAAATTTTACGCGCGCAAGAAGCGGTTCGTGAAGTTTACATGGATGAGAAAATCGAAAAATATATTTTAGATATCATATTTGCTACTCGTTATCCAGAGAAGTACAAATTGGCCGACTTAAAACCTCTTATTAGTTTTGGAGCATCACCACGTGGAAGTATCAATTTAGCTGTTGCAGCAAAATGTTACGCTTTTATCAAACGTCGTGGTTATGTAATTCCAGAAGATGTTCGCGCAGTTGTACATGATGTTTTACGTCACAGAGTTGGGATAACATATGAGGCTGAAGCCGAAAACATTACTTCTGTAGACATTATCAACAAAATCGTAAACGAGATTGAAGTACCTTAAAAAAAGTGCTCAGTGTTCAGGTTTTAGTATTCAGTAAACTGATACTTTGATCCTTGAACACTAATAAAAGATGGAAAGAGCTTTTAGAATTTGAACTTTAACTGAACACTTTCTAACTGATCACTGAACACTAACAAAAAATGGATACAAAAGAGCTTTTAAAAAAAGTACGGAAAATAGAAATCAAAACCAAAAGACTGAGCAATCATATCTTTTCGGGAGAATATCACTCTTCATTTAAAGGACGAGGGATGACTTTTAGTGAAGTACGTCAATACCAATATGGCGATGACATTCGTAACATCGATTGGAATGTAACTGCGCGCTATAACGAAGCCCACGTAAAAGTTTTTGAAGAAGAACGCGAATTGACCATGGTTTTAATGGTTGACATCTCAGGTTCAGAGGGTTTTGGTTCTAAAAGTCAATTTAAAAAAGACATCGTCACCGAAATTGCGGCAACGATGGCTTTTTCGGCTACACAAAATAATGACAAAATTGGTTTAATATTATTTTCTGATAATGTAGAATTGTATATTCCGCCAAAAAAAGGTCGTTCCCACGTTTTAAGAATCATTCGTGAATTGATCGAATTTGAACCAAAAAGCCTGAAAACAGATGTTGGAGCTGCTTTAAAATTTTTATCAGGAACTCAGAAAAAGAAAGCGATTGTTTTCGTGATTTCTGATTTTATGTCTGAAAATTATGAGCAAACTTTGAAGATTGCGTCTAAAAAACACGACATTACCGGTGTTAGGGTTTACGATATTCGTGAAGAAAAAATTCCGAATTTAGGAATGGTATCAATGCTTGATGCCGAAACGGGAAAAATTCAACTGGTAGATACAGGTTCAAAAACAGTGCGAATGAATTACGAAAAACACTATCAGGAAAGAGTTAATTATTTCAAAGATATTTTTAGTAAATCCGGAGCTGGAGTTGTAAACACCAGAGTTGATGAAAATTACGTAACCAAATTACTGGGCTATTTCAAGTCAAGATAAATATAATTTTAGATTGCAGTCCCGATAGCTATCGGGATAGATTTTAGATTTTTCTAAAGATTTATGATTATTGATTTCTGCTTAAAATTATACAAATAAAAAATCCGCTTAAATCTGTGCCATCCGCGTCATCCGCGTGCCATATTAAGCAATACGTTTTAGACTAAAATCTGAAAACAAAATCAAATGAAATTAAAGTTTTACATATTTTTATTTTTACTTTCCTCATCTATTTTTGCCCAGCAAAAACAAGTAGAGACGAGCATTGATACTACAAAAAATAAAATTGGGGCCGAATTTAAGCTAACACTTAAAACGGTTGTGAGCTCAAAGTCGAAAGTTGTTTTCCCTAAACTAAAAACCATTGGACAACTTGAAGTAATTCAGTCGTATCCAATTGACACGGTTAAGAAAAATGACACTTACGAATTAATCAAAAAATATGGCTTAACGCAATTTGATTCCGGGAAATATACTATTCCGAGTATTAAAATTTTAATTGATAAAAAACCTTTCTTAACAGATTCTATCCGTGTTGAAGTGGCCAGTGTAAAAGTGGATACTTTACAGCAAAAAATGTACGATATCAAAGACATTACAGCTGTTGACAACGGAATTGGTGATTGGTGGAAATATGTTTTAGGTTTAATAATCATTCTTGGAATTGGAGCTTTCGTTTATTGGTTTGTTAAAAAACGCCAACAAAAGAAAATTGAAGAAGAAGTTTATAAAACTCCTATCGAAAAAGCGACAAGTTTACTAAACAATCTGGAACAAAAAGAACTGGTTCAAAAAGGAGAAATCAAAGAATATTATAGCGAATTAACAGATATTGCCCGTAATTACATCGAAGAAGCGATTCATATTCCGGCAATGGAAAGTACTACTTCTGAATTGATTCAGGCGATCAGAACGGCATCAACTAAAAAGAAGATGACCTTAACTCCTGAAACTGTTGAAAATCTGGAACGTGTTTTACGTCAGGCCGATTTAGTAAAATTTGCTAAATCGAAACCGCTTGATTTTGAAATTACCGATGACAGAAATAAAATTCAGAAAGTAATTTTAACGCTGGATAATGCAATTCCGACAGAAGTTCCTGCCGAAGAAGAAGATCAATTGTTGAATGAAGCGCAAAGACAAAAACAAATTAAACAGCAATTATTAAAAAAACGCAACAAACGTATTGCTATTGCAGTAGGAACTGTTTTGTTTTTATTAATCGCAACTACGGCATTCTTTATTGTGACCAAAGGTTTCAAATTTGTAAAAGATAATTTGATTGGGCATCCAACCAAAGAGTTATTAGAAGGTCAATGGGTAAAAAGTGAATACGGAAATCCTGGTGTTTTAATCGAAACTCCAAAGGTTTTAAAACGTATGGATACTCAAAAAGTACTTCCGAAAGAAACTATGGCATTGATTAAAGAAATGCAACTGTTTTCATACGGAAGCATGATCGACAACTTTTATATTACCGTTTCGACAAGTAAATTCAAAAATCCTGTAGAACTTGATTTGGCAAAAACTTTAGAAGGTACTTTGAAAATAATTGAAGCACAGGGCGGACAAAATATTATTGTAAAACAAGAAGATTTTCAGACCAATGAAGGTGTTCAGGGATTAAAAGGATACGGCACAATGTCGATTTTAAATCCGGTTGATAAAACGAGCACAAAAGCCTATTACGAGATTTTATTATTCAAACAAGATCAGGGATTACAACAAATTATGATTTTGCATGAAGAAGGTGACACATACGGAAACGATATTGCAACCCGAATTTTAAATTCTGTTGAACTTAGAAAAGCGAGTAACTAATGAATAAAATAACTTTTTTAAATCCGGAATTTTTTTGGTTGTTTCTATTAATCCCAATTGCAATAGCTTGGTTTTTCTGGAAACGCAACCAGCAATCGGCTACTTTAAAAATGAGTTCGACTCAGGGTTTTAAAAATAGCGAATCGTTGCTAACGAAATTAAAACCTGCTTTATACGTTTTTAGAATTTTAGGACTAAGCTCCTTAATTATAGCTTTGGCCAGACCAAGAACGGTTGATATTAGCAGTCAGACTAAAACCACAAAAGGAATTGATATTGTTTTGGCGATTGACGTTTCAGGAAGTATGCTGGCAAAGGATTTAAAGCCAAACCGTATGGAAGCTTTAAAAAGAGTTGCCGCAGATTTTGTTGGCGAAAGACCTAATGACAGAGTTGGATTGGTTTTATACGCTTCTGAAGCTTATACAAAAACACCTGTTACAAGTGATAAAGCTATTATTCTTGAAGCCATTAAAAGCATTAAATACGATACAGTTTTACAGGATGGAACCGGAATTGGGATGGGATTGGCAACTGCCGTAAACCGTCTTAAAGACAGTAAAGCAAAAAGCCGTGTTATTATTTTAATGACCGATGGTGTAAATAATGCTGGTTTTATTGAGCCGGAAACTGCATCAGACATCGCAAAACAGTACGGAATAAAAGTATACACTATTGGTATTGGTACTAACGGAATGGCCGAATCTCCTTATGCTTATGCACCAAACGGAGGTTTTTTATATAAAATGCAAAAAGTTGAAATCGACGAACAATTAATGAAAAATATTGCCCGTAAAACCGATGGAACTTATTTTAGAGCAACAAGTAATGATCGATTAGCCGAAATATACAACGCAATTAATAAATTAGAAACCACTGAAATCCAGGAATTAAAATTCTATGATTACGACGAAAAATACAGAGGATTTGTTTTATTGGCTGCCTTTTTATTATTGTTAGAAGTTGGTTTAAGAAATACAGTTTACAGAAGCTTCATTTGATTTTTGAAAAAATCAAAAAATTCCAAATTTTTAAATTTCAAATTCCAAAACGGAATAGTAAAGTTTAAAAACAAATAAATTGGAATTTAAAAATTAGCTTTTAGACAAACAATAAAATTGGAATTTGGAATTTATCCCCACAACAATTGGGATTGGAATTTTAAAATATTTATGGAATTAGACGAAAAAAAATATTTATACCTTTTATTATTACTCCCAATTGTGGTGTGTATTTTTCTTTTCAATATGTATTGGAAAAGAAAAAAACAGCGCGAATTTGGTGATCTCGAAATGGTGAAAAGACTAAGCCCGGAAAGATCTGTTTTTAAACCGGTATTAAAATTATCAGTAATACTTTTGGCGCTTGCCTGCTTAATTATCGGATTAGTGAATCCGAAGATTGGAACAAAAATGGAAACCGTAAAACGCGAAGGTATTGATATCGTTTTTGCTGTCGACGTTTCTAAAAGTATGCTTGCCGAAGATGTGGCACCAAGTCGTTTAGAAAAAAGTAAACAACTGGTTTCGCAAATCATCAATAATTTAGGAAGCGACAGAATTGGAATCGTAGCCTATGCAGGAAGTGCTTTTCCGGTTTTACCAATCACTTCAGATTATAGTGTTGCCAAAATGTTCCTGCAAAGTATGACGCCGGATATGGTTTCATCTCAAGGAACTTCGCTTGATGAAGCGATAAGATTATCATCGACTTATTTTGACGAAAAAAGCAAAACCAGCAAATTATTGATTTTGATTTCTGATGGAGAAGACCATTCTGAAGGAGCTTCAGCAGCAGCTGAAGAAGCCAATAAAATGGGAATGAAAATCATTACAATTGGTGTTGGAACAGAAAAAGGAGGCACAATTCCGTTGAAAGAAAATGGCGTAGTCAAAAACTACCAAAAAGATCAAAACGGACAAACTGTTATTACAAAACTAAATCAGGAAGGATTAAAAACCATTGCAAAAGCTACAAAAGGCGGTTATGTATACGGCGGAAGCACTAAGGAAGTTTTAGAATACATCAAAAATGCTTTAAACAACATACAAAAAACTGAATTTGAAGCAACACAAATGGCCGATTTTCAATCGCAATTTCAGTGGTTCATTGGCTTTGCTTTCTTATTATTGTTTGTTGACATTTTCCTTTTAGAAAGAAAAACAAATTGGATAAAAGAGTTGAATTTATTTAACGAAAAGAAATAATAAAGTTAGCCACTAATTACTCGAATTTACACGAATAAAACTATTTAAACTTTATTCGTAAAACTAACGCAAAGAATTAATTAGTGAGAATTGGTGAAATTCGTGGCAAACTAAAAAACATAAAAAATTAGAATGAAAAATTTACTTCTTTATATTTTACTAACGTTCTCTTTGGCGGTTTCAGCTCAGGAGAAAGATAAGACATTGCCTGATGCCAATGAAGAATATAAGCAGAATAAATTTATTGACGCTGAAGCTAATTACAGAATTTCAGAATCAAAATTTCCAAAACGTGCTACTGCTCCCTATAACTTAGGAAATACTATTTACAAACAAAATCAGGTTTCTGAAGCTAAATTCGCCTACGCGAAAGCCATAAAGAACGCCAAAACAAGACCTGAAAAACATAAAGCTTACCATAACTTAGGAAATGTTTTCATGAAAGAGAAAGATTATACGCAAGCCGTTGAAGCGTATAAAGAAGCTTTGCGTAACGATCCTACCGATGACGAAACACGTTATAATTATGCCTTAGCCAAACAAAAGCTAAAAGAAAATCCTCCTAAAAACGATAAAAATAAAGACAAGAATAAGGATAAGGACAAAGACAAGGATAAAAACAAAGATAAAGATAAAGACAAAGACAAGGATAAAAATAAAGACAAGGATAAGGACAAAGACAAGAAAGACGACAAAGGCGATAAGGATAAAGACAAAAAAGATGGTAAAGATGACCCTAAGAAAGATGACAAGTCTGACAATAAAGGAGAACCAAAACCACAGCCGGGCGGAATTTCTAAAGACCGCGTTCAGAATTTATTAGATGCCGTAAACAACGAAGAAAAGAAAATTCAGGATAAAGTAAACGCTCAGAAAGTAAAAGGAACCCCTAGAAAAACAGAAAAAGACTGGTAGTTTTTTTGGTTTAACCGTTTATTCGTTTAACTGTTAATTTGACAACAATAAAACGATTAAGCAATAAAACTTTAAAAAAAACGATTAAACAAATTAACAATTAAACAGTTAAACAAAACTGAAACAATTTAATGAAAAGATATTTAATTCTATTACTATTCACTTTTCAAGGGCTTATGGCTCAAGTTCAATTTGAAGCCAGAGTAAGCAAAAACACGCTCGGACTGAACGAAAGATTCCGTATTGACTTCATCATGAATGTTGATGGAGATAACTTTGATCAGCCTTCATTTGACGGATTTAGAGTTGTAGGCGGACCAAGTCAGCAGGTAAGTCAGTCTTGGGTAAACGGTAGAAGCTCTTTTCAGAAAATATATTCTTATATTTTACAGCCCAATCAAAAAGGAACATTTTCTATCAAACAAGCTGCTATCGAATATAATGGCCAGATTTACAAAACACAGCCTATAAAAATCGTAGTAACAAATGCCGTTGCACAAGAAAGAGATCCTTATGACAATAGCCGACCACAAGGTCAACAAGGTATTCCTAATGAAACCATAAATCTTGTAGCCGAGATTTCGAAAACAAATCCATATCTAAATGAGCCAATTACGGTTGTTTATAAATTATACTTTAACAATCTTAATGTTACCGGTTTTAAAGAATTGGCCAAACCTAAGTATAATGATTTTTGGAACCAGAATATAGATATCAAACAACCGTCTATTGAAGAAGGAACTTTTCAGGGACAAAGATGCTATTATGTAATCCTGAAAAAAACCATCTTATATCCACAAAAATCAGGAAGATTAACAATCGAACCGCTTTCGCTGGATATTGGTGTAGAATTGCCTTCAAATCGTCGTGATATGTACGGACAAATGATTCTGACAGTTGATAACAGAGTAGTTTCGGCCGGAGCCAAAACTATTAATGTAAAAGCGTTACCGGAAGCAAGCAAACCAGAAGGTTTTAGCGGTGCTGTAGGTAAATTTAATTTTACAGTTACGCCATCTAAAACAACACTTAAAAGTGGAGAAAGTCTGGATTTAATCGTGAGCGCTTCAGGAAACGGAAACATGAAATTGTTTACTTTACCAAAACCTGTTGTTCCTAACGCATTAGAAATGTACGATCCGGTTCATGATGAACAGGTGACGACTTCACTTTCAGGAATGTCCGGAAAAATTACCGATAAGTATTCTATTGTACCACAATACAAAGGAAAATATGCAATAAAACCAATGCAGTTTTCTTATTTTGATTTGAATACCGGTTCTTATAAAACCATCACCTCACAAGAAATTATGGTCGATGTATTAGACGGACCAATGCAGGCAGAAGCAAATGCAACAGCAAATGCGTCTAAAAATGTAATTACGAAAACAGAACAATTCAAATATATCAAACCAAAAACAACATTAGTTGCAATAGCTAAAAACGATTTTTACGGTTCGAATTTGTATTATCTTCTGTTGTTCGCGCCTTTCGTTATCTTACCAATTATTGTTTTGGCTAAGAAACGAAAAGAAGCAATTGACGGTGACATAACAGGAAACCGTATTAGAATGAACAATAAATTAGCTAAGAAATATTTATCTCAGGCTAAAAAACAAATCAACAATAAAGAGGCGTTTTATATTGCGTTAGAAAAAGCGATGCATAATTTCCTAAAAGCGAAATTGCATATTGAAACCTCAGAAATGAGCAAGAATAATATTCAGGAGCTGTTATTGTCGAGAAATGCAAATCCTGAATCAGTTCAGAATTTCATTAATCTGACAGAAAACTGTGAATTTGCCCGTTATGCTCCGGCATCAAGCGCTTCGATCCAGCAGGATTATGACAAAGCGGTTTTGATCATTTCAGAATTAGAAAAGCAAATTGTTTAGTTTAATTTTTAACCGCAAATTGCGCTAAGAAAATTGATTTAGCTTCGTTGAATTAAAGTTCGCAAAGTTGAAAATGTTATTACAAATCAGGAAAATGAAAAACATAGTAGTATATCTTTTTTTATTAATCACTCAGGTTTTCTTTGCTCAAAACAGCTTTGAGAAAGGAAATGCCTTGTACCAAAAGGGACAATACCAGCAAGCTGTTGATGTGTACGAAAGCATTGTTAGAGATGACAAGCAACATTCTGCAGAGTTATATTTTAACTTAGGGAATGCGTATTACAAACTCAACAAAGTAGCGCCTTCGATCTACAATTACGAGAAAGCTTTGGTTTTAAAACCTCACGATCCGGAGACTTTAAACAATTTAAAATTTGCAAAAAAACTAACGATCGACGAGATAAAGGAAATCCCAAAGGTGGGTTTTGCAAAACTAATTCAAAGCTTTACAGGAATTTTTGATTATAATACCTGGGCAAAGATTTCTGTTGCGATTGCGTTTGTATTTTTATTGAGTTTTATTGGCTATTATTTTTCTCAGCTTACGCTTTCAAAAAGACTTTATTTTATAGGAATGTTTGTTCTTTTGCTCGCTTTGTTATTGAGTGTTTCTGCAGCAATGACAGAAAAAGACCATTTTACCAATGATCGTCCGGCGATTGTTTTTGCCGAAATAAGCGAAGTTCGCAGCGAACCACAAAAAGCAGGCGCTGCCATTATATTATTGCACGAAGGAGCAAAAGTCTACGTTACCGAAACTGTAGGACAATGGAAAAAAATTGAACTAACTGACGGAACCGAAGGCTGGATTGACGGATCGACTATTAAGGAAGTGAAGTAGGTTAAGTAAAAACTTAAATACTTTTTAATTGTAGGAAAATATACATTATAATGCATTACATTTGCATTATTTTTTAATATTTTTCCTGCATGCAAAATAAAATCACAAAATTTCTTTCAAATTTAGACTTATTTAATAAGCCAGATATTTTACAAGTTGTTGTAATAATATTTTCACTTCTGGCTTTTGCATCAATTTTATTCTTTGTTTGGGGCAAACTAAAACCGACAACTAATTTAACCGAGTTAAAATCACGAACAAATTCGTGGTGGATCATGGTTGTGTTTTTTGTTTGCTCAGCTCTTTTAGACAGAGCCATCACTTTCCCCGCAATCGGAATGCTATCCTTTATCGCATTTAGAGAACTTTATTCTATTTTAGATTTTAGGGATTCTGACAGAAGAGCTATCTTTTGGGCTTTCATTGCCATTCCTATTCAATATTATCTGGCATATATCGAATGGTACCTGCTGTTTATTATCTTCATTCCGGTATACATGTTTTTATTTATACCTGTACGATTGGTAATCAAAGGTGAGACAAAAGGAATAATAAAATCAATGGCATCGATGCAATGGGCTTTAATGCTCACTGTTTTTGGAATTAGCCACTTAGCGTACTTTCTTGCATTACCTGATAATATTCCAAACTTCAAAAATGGAGGTCAGGGATTATTATTATTTCTGGTTTTTTTAACTGAAATAAATGATGTCTTACAATTTATTTGGGGCAAACTTTTGGGTAAACATAAAATAACCCCAAAAGTTAGTCCTAATAAAACCTGGGAAGGCTTTATAGGAGGCGTTATTAGTACTACGATAATAGGACATTTTCTCGGTTTCTTAACCCCTTTACTAGATTGGCAAGTTATTCTGGCAAGCTTCATAATTGCCTGTTCGGGCTTTTTTGGAGACCTCGTTATGTCTGCAGTAAAAAGAGATTTGGGTGTAAAAGATACCGGAGCAGCTATTCCCGGACACGGCGGAATTCTAGACCGATTGGATTCTTTAACCTATACTGCTCCTATTTTCTTTCACTTAGTTTATTATTGGGCTTTCTAATGAAAAAAATAGTACTTATTATTTGCTACTCGATTATTGTTCGCAATTTTTTAAAACTTGTTGTGGGTGTAAAATTTACCAAACCAACATTTTTAAAAAAAGAAAAACAATTTATAATTATTGCCAACCATAACAGTCATCTTGATGCCATGTCAATAATGGCTTCAGTACCTAAATCAAAAATAATTAATGTGAGACCTGTTGCCGCGCAAGATCATTTTGGCAAAACCAAATGGCAGGCATGGCTAAGTAATTATTTTATAAATGCATTACTCATTCAAAGAAAATCAGACAAGGAAAATCCAGAGAATGATCCCATTTATAAAATGAATAAAGCGCTTAAAGAAGGTTATTCTCTGATTATTTTCCCGGAAGGTACTCGCGGAGAACCTAATTTACCAAAAGAGTTTAAAGCCGGAGTCGCGTTGATTTTAATTGAGAATCCTAATATTCCATATGTACCAGTGTATCTAAAAGCTATGGGCAAAGCAATGCCTAAAGGAGATAACTTAATTGTACCGCATGAAAGCGCGATACTATACGGACAACCTAATAAAATTTCAAGTTTAAAAGTCGATTCTATTTTAGAACAAATGAAAAATGAGATTGAAGAATTAAAACTAAAAGCCGAATAGAATATTATGATATCAGTATATAATTTAAAACCTAAGTTTCAAGCACTATTAAAACCTGTACTTGAGTTTTTACACTCAAAAGGAGTAACCGCAAATCAAATTACATTAGTTTCTGTTCTTTGGTCTTTTTTAATTGCTGCCTTTTTTTGGTTTGCAGATTTAAACAGCTATTTTTTCTTAGCACTTCCTATTGGGCTATTTATTAGAATGGCATTGAACGCTCTTGACGGAATGATGGCAAGAATTTACAACCAGCAATCAAAATTAGGTGAAATTCTAAATGAATTAAGTGATGTGATTTCAGATTTTGTTCTGTTTTTACCCCTAATAAAGTATGAGCCAAATTCTTTATATCTCATAGTGGTTTTCATTTGTTTGAGCATTATCAACGAATTTGCCGGACTTCTGGCAAAGGTGGTTTCCAGCGAAAGGCGCTACGACGGACCAATGGGCAAAAGTGACCGGGCTTTTATCATCGGTCTCTACGGATTGTTATCCTTTTTTGGTATTAATAATTTTTCATTTTCACCCTATATTTTTCTCTGCTTAATATTATTAGTAAGCCTAAGTACATTTATAAGATTAAAAAAATCATTATCGATATGAATATCAAAAGACAAGCAACAGAGCACACATTTACTAGTCATGATGGCCAAGTAATTTTTTATAGAAACTGGAAAGAAACAACTACTCAGCCAGCTGAGAGAGTTATAGTATTACTACATCGGGGACATGAACATTCGGGCAGAATGGAGCACATTGTCAATGAACTAAAGATGGATGATACTCCGTTTTTTGCATGGGACATTAGAGGCTGCGGTCGTACAGAAGGCCCAAGAGGTTATGCTCCAGGCTTTATGACCTGGGTTAATGATTTAGATGTTTTTATAAAGCACATTAATACTCAATATGGGATTCCGGTTGAAAATATTATTGTGATTGCACAAAGCGTTGGTGCTGTTATTGCAGCTACATGGGTACATGATTATGCACCTAAAATTAAAGCATTAATACTGGCATCACCCGCTTTTAGTGTAGATCTGATTGTTCCTGGTGCAAAGCAGGGAATTGCATTATATCAAAAATTATTCGGAGAGTTTTTTGTAAAATCATATGTAAAAGGCAAGCAGCTAACTCATGATCCGGAACGCATAAAATCATATCATACAGATCCTCTTATCACTTTACCAATAGGCTCCAGAGTTTTACTTGATCTTTATACGGTTTCAGACAGAATTATTGCTGATGCCGGAGCTATAATAGTTCCTACACAATTATTAATTTCAGGAAGCGATGCAGTAGTAAGAGACAAACCTCAGCATCAATTTTTTGATGGTTTAAGTTCTTCCTTAAAAGAAAAACATATTTTAGAAGGTTTTTTTCATGATGCTTTAGGCGAACTGGAAAGAGAAAAAGCTTTTGATCTAATACGTAAATTTATACAGAAAGTAGAATCAAATTCTTCTGTAATTAATCTAATCGATGGAGATAAAAAAGGATATACATATAATGAATATACGGAATTATTAAAACCAAAAGCATCTTCCTTTATCAATGAAATCAATTTTTCCATAACTCGTGCTTCAATGAATTTAATTGGCAAAAGAGCTTCAAAAGGAATAAAAACTGGTGTTGAAACAGGTTTTGATTCCGGAAGTTCTCTTGATTATGTTTATTTAAATAAAGCTCAGGGATTAGGTTTTTACAAACTAATTGGTTTAGGAAAAATCATTGACAGAGGCTATCTTGATGCAATTGGATGGAGAGGAATTCGTGTTAGAAAGCAAAATTTAGAATTACTAATTGGCAAATACATCGAGATCCTTTATAACGAAAACAAAACCGTACGCATAATGGATATTGCCTCGGGACATGGCAGATATATACTCGATGCGATAATCCCGCATCAATCTAAAGTTGCTTCAGTTTTATTACGCGATTATAGCGATATAAATGTAATAGCAGGATCGAAAATGATTGAAGAAAGAAAACTAACTGATTTTGCACAATTTAAAAATGCAGATGCTTTTGATGAAGAAGGAATTGCAAATGTTGATCCTAAACCGAGCATAGCAGTAGTTTCAGGAGTTTATGAACTGTTTTCGGATAATAGTCTGTTGAAAGATTCTTTGAACGGATTATACAAAGCCATTGAAAAAGGAGGATACTTAATCTATACCAATCAGCCATGGCATCCTCAGGTTGAACTAATAGCAAGAACCCTAAACAATCATCAGGGCAAAGGCCGTTGGGTTATGCGCAGACGAACTCAGGCAGAAATGGATCAATTAGTAGCAAAAGCAGGATTTGAAAAAATCGAACAATTACAAGATGACTGGGGAATTTTTACAGTATCTGTTGCAGTAAAAAAATAATGGAACAAAACAAAATTCAATGGCGTAACGGATTTCTTTGGTTACTGCTTCTGGCACCTCTTTTTTTTACCCTTTATGGATGGGCGAATAATTACTGCGTTGCATTGCCAAAAGAAAGTATTAATGAAATTGTATACGACTGGGAAAAACACATTCCGTTTATACCGTTTACCATAGTGCCGTATTGGAGCATCGATTTACTTTATGGTTTATCGCTGTTCTTGCCAATGACTAAGTTTATACAACGTCAGCATGCTTTAAGACTTTTGATCGCTACACCAGTTGCAGTGTTTTTTTTCTACTGTTTTCCTATGACATTTTCAACTCCAAAACCAGAATGTTTTGGACTTTGGAAATCACTTTTTGATGCTCTGATGGGATTCGACAAACCTTTTAATCAATCTCCGTCCTTGCATATTATTTTACTTGTAATTTTATGGAGGATTTATCTGCCGCATCTAGGCAGAATAAGCAAATTACTTTGGAATTTTTGGTGTTTTTTAATTGGTATTTCAGTATTAACCACTTTTCAGCATCATTTTATAGATATCCCTGCCGGATTTTTAGCAGGCGTAGTAATTTGTTATTTATTTCCTTTATCAAAAATGAATTACTGGAAATGGCAAAAAGTCAAATCAATACCTTTAACCGTCATACATTTATCAATTGCAATTTTATCTTTTATTTTAGCATTTACAGTCCCGGTTTATATTGCAATTATTATAATTTGGATTGGATTTTCACTCTTTTTTATAGGATTAGGATATCTCGGTTTAGGAGCTGTAATTTTTCAAAAAAAAGAAAATGGATCTTTTACTTTTGCTGCCAAAATTCTGTTTCTCCCTTATCGTTGTGGCACTCGTCTTATTAGATATTTATTTTTCAAATCATATGATACCCCACAAAAAATTACTTCAAATTTGTATTTAGGATCTTACTCTATGAGTAAGACACATGATTTTAAGGTGATTTTTGATGTATGTGCAGAGTACGAAAAAAGTCAAAATGATATTGATTGTTACTTGAGTTATCCACTTATCGATTTAGTAATTCCAACAATAGAAGAACTATCAATTGGCGTAGAAAAATTGGATGATCTGGTCCGAAACAATGATAAGGTTTTTATACATTGTGCATTAGGTATGTCACGAAGTGCAACATTGGTTTTTGCATGGTTGTTATATTCTAATAAAATAAAAACTGTCAATGAAGGCTATGATTTCTTTCATCAAAACAATTACCAATTCAAATTATCCGAGAAACATAAAAACCTATTGACAATATATTGGGAAAAACATCTAAATAATGACCGAACGAACCTCTAAAGAATGTCTGGTTGCCGCAACAACAATAAAGGCAATTAGCAAAATGGGATTTCTGATTTTCTTCACCACTCCCGTTCTTTTTATTTTAATCAAAAATCAGGTTTTAAACATAACTGAAAATATAACTTTATTATTATTTATAATAACAGCAATTATAACTGGTTTTAAAGCATGGCATCTTTATTTTGACGGTATGTTATTAAAAAATCTTGCTGCAGAAAAATTTGAAATATCTGATATGGATGAAAGCCTTTATCAGTTATTCCGTAAAAAAAATAAAAATAAATGTTTAGAACTACGTATTCAATCATGCTACAAAATTGCAAGGCTTTTTTTTGCCCTTATAATTTTCCACTTATCCTTATTTTTTGGATTATGTGTATGGATTATGTTTTCAATTCATTAAAACCTCAAATAAAAAATCCCAAACTCCATAGTAACAATTGGAATTTGGGATTTTCTTTTTTCGAACTTGAAATTAGTTCACAGCCTCAACCAATCGAATAAATTCCGCTCTGTAACCCTCCTCATCATTTGCTAATCCAGATTTTGCTAATTTTTTAATATCTGCAGAAGCTGAATTCGAAATGAATTTTGATTCTCTTAATTTCAATCCAAACCAGGCAACAGCAGTTGTAAACTTAAAATCAGAAGAGCTGTTGTCAAGAGCTACTTTTTTGTTTGGAATTGTATTTATGATTTCGATACTTTTATCTCCATCAGGTTTTTTATAACGGAATTTAATTGTTGCCAATTCATCATTGTAATTAGATTCATCTGTTTTAGTCTTTGTATATTTTAAATCAGACGGAACATAATCGCTTTCAACACCAGTTGGAATAATTTCATAAAGTGCCGTTACAGTATGTCCGCTTCCTAATTCTCCGGCATCAACAGCGTCATTTTTAAAATCTTCATCTTTTAATCTTCGGTTTTCATAACCAATTAATCGATATGCCTGAACATGTTTAGGATTAAATTCAATTTGAATCTTCACATCTTTTGCAATTGCAAACATTGATCCTTTAAACTCTTTTCCTAAAAAACGATTGGCTTCCTGAATATTGTCTATATAGGCGTAATTTCCGTTTCCTTTATCGGCAAGAATTTCCATTTTACTGTCTTTGTAATTTCCCATTCCAAAACCTAAAACAGTCAAAAATACACCTGATTTTCTTTTGTCTTCAATTAGTTTTTCCATGTCAGCATCTTCATAAGCACCCACATTAAAATCGCCGTCTGTAGCAATTACAACTCGATTATTTCCTTCTTTAATGAAGTTTTCCTGCGCTAATTTATACGCTAATTCAATTCCTGCCCCACCGGCTGTACTTCCGCCAGCATGTAAATCGTCAAAAGCATTCATAATTTCATCTTTATTGTCTCCGGATGTTGGTTCTAAAACCACTCCCGCAGAACCTGCGTAAACAACAATCGAAACTTTGTCTTTGGCACGAAGCTCTTTTACCAAAATTTTCATTGATTCTTTTAGTAATGGTAATTTATTAGGTTCATCCATTGAACCAGAAACATCAATTAAAAAAACAAGATTTGAAGCTGGAAGATTTGTCATGGGAACATTTTTTCCCTGTAAACCAATTTTCAACAGCAATGAATTTTTATTCCAAGGGCTGTCGCTTACTTCGGTATTGATAGAAAAAGGATGCTGTCCTTCCGGCTGTGGATATTTGTATTTAAAAAAGTTCATCATTTCTTCGATACGAACAGCATCTTTAGGAACTTTTTGACCTTCGTTTATAAAGCGACGAATATTGGTATAAGAAGCATTATCAACATCTATAGAAAAAGTGGAAAGAGGAGATTTTTTTGGAGACTCAAAAGGATTTTCGTCAAGTCCTGTGTAACTTTCAGTATTTGGATCTGAAATATATTCTTCAGAAATTGCATCGGTAGCAACTGCAATATCTGCAGATTCTACGGCATAATCTTCTGTAGATGCATCCTGTCTCTTACAACTTAGTACAATAAGTAAAAGGAATGCCAACAAATAAAAAGGTTTATTTTTCATTTAAAATAAATTTTAAGAATTAGTAATTGATTTTTCTCTCAAATAATAATTAGCATTCCGGATGTACTAAGAAAATTATTTGTAATTCCCGCAATCCAAATTGTATGCCAAGATTCCTGTTAAATATTTTATACTGAAAAATATGTTTTTTACTTCACCATATAAGTGATATAAGTAAATTGAAGTCTGATTAGAAGTATCCGCCCCAGCATATTGTAGAGACGCACAGCAGTGCGTCTACATCTAGAATGTCGACAAACTTTGTGTAGACGCACTGCTGTGGGGCTCTACAGAATAAAATGTAAAAATTAAAAAAGATTAAAATTATAATAGATAAAGCTCTCATATTACAAACTTTGCGAACTTAAAATCATCACAAACTAAGCCTTATTTCTTTGCGATCTTTGCGGTAAAAAACCACATCCAGTTTTATTCACTTATAGGATTTAAAAACTATAAACCTTTTCAGGAGTAACACAATAATCCAACTTCACATCTGATTCAAAAACATCTTCTATTTCAGTTTCGGCTTCAAAAAAAGAAAGACCTATTTTAATCGTTTCCGGTTTACATTCGGCTAGGAATTTATCATAAAAACCTTTCCCATACCCAACACGATTTCCTGAAAGATCAAAAGCCAAAAGCGGTACAAAAACTACATCGATAGTTGCTGACGGAACCGGCAAACCATTTACAGGTTCAGGGATATTATATTCGTTTTTTTTGATTTTGGTATTATCCGTTAATAAAAAATGCGTCATTCCGCGAGTGTCAAAATCGCTTTTAGACACCACAATTTCTTTATCTTTTCCGGAAAGCAAATGCAGAACATATTCCGTATTTACTTCTTTTTGTTCCTCGATCGGGAGAAATACATGATAATACGTTTTATCCCAAATGGGTAATTTGATTAGATTATTGGCTACAGCCAAACTCTTTTCTTCAAGATCATCAAGAGAAAGTGCTGCCCGGAGATTTTTATAGTGTAAGCGTAATTCCTTTTTATTCTTCTGCATTTTCAGGATTGTTATCGGGGCTATTTTTAGACATATGATAAATCGCATCGCCTTCATAAACTATGGGCGAATGATTGGCGTTGATGACAAAACCGTCATGTGGCGCTTTTACTTTCTGTTCAAATTTACCAAACGGATCCGTAATAATCGCCAGAATAGTTCCTTTGGTCACAAATTTTCCAATCAAATTATAATCGTGCAGCAAACCGGAACATTTAGCACGCAGCCAAACCGAATTTTTAATATAAATAGATTCGTCCTTCGCATACTCAACCACTTGTTTAGTATCAAGCATATTCAGATAATGCAACAAACGCTTCACTCCCATTACACCTTCATTGGCAATTACATTATTTATATCTAATGATTTTCCGCCTTCAAAAAGCAACATTTTTATATTCGCTTTTTCGCACGTATTCCTAAAAGAACCGTTGATGTTTTTAGAATATAAAGTAAACGGCGCATTAAAAACATCTGCCAGAATTTTCAATTCGGGATTGTTTTCGGTCACTCGAATTTGTGGAGCATTAAATCTACTCGCACCTCCAGCATGAAAATCGACTGCATAATCTATAATAGGCAAAACTTCGGCAACGATATGATACGCAAAACGACTCGCCAGCGAACCTTTTTTACTTCCCGGAAAAACGCGGTTTAAATCACGTCCGTCCGGAAATTCGCGGGATTTATTTACAAAACCATACATATTGATAATCGGGATACAAATAATAGTTCCTTTTGCAGGACGATTGATCTTCTTGCTGATGATCTGGCGCACGATTTCAACACCGTTAATTTCGTCGCCATGAATTCCGGCCGAGAATAAAACTACCGGGCCTTCAATTTTTGATCGGCGTACAATAACCGGAATATTAAGCTTTGTTGTTGTATGCAGCCTTGCAATTTCAACATTTATTGTTTTATTTTCTCCAGGCAAAATCGATTCGCCAAAAATAACCAGGGGTGTACTATTTTTCATGTAGAATTATAAAATCTAAATATAGAAATTATTCTTTTGATTTCGTAAATTTGAAACTAAATCAGTGTTAAGCTTTTTTCCGGAATCAAAACAACTTTCGAAAATGCTTTATAGCTCCTTCAGAAACAAAACAGAATGCAAAAACCGTCTTTAGATCTTCAAATCCAAACCCTGCCGGACAATCCTGGCGTGTATCAATATTATGATAAAGAGGGAAAGATCTTATATGTTGGAAAAGCCAAAAATTTAAAAAAAAGGGTTTCCTCCTATTTCAATAAAATTCATGACACGGCCAAAACAAATGTATTGGTTCGAAAAATTGTAACCATAAAACACATCGTCGTTCCTACCGAAACCGATGCTCTTTTGCTGGAAAACAATTTAATCAAAACCCTGCAGCCACGATACAATGTACTGCTTCGTGACGACAAAAGTTACCCTTGGATTTGTATTAAAAGAGAACCGTTTTCGAGAATATTTTCGACCAGAAGAATGGTCAAAGACGGAT
Organism: Flavobacterium sp. C3NV; assembly: GCF_046825355.2. NCBI lineage: Bacteria > Pseudomonadati > Bacteroidota > Flavobacteriia > Flavobacteriales > Flavobacteriaceae > Flavobacterium > Flavobacterium sp. C3NV. The sequence continues at coordinate 582,034 of NZ_JBKQBJ020000001.1, forward strand.
CAGAATATTTTGGTCCTTATACCAGTTTCAAAACCGTACATACCATTCTGGAGTTAATCAAAGAATTGTATCCGTTACGAACTTGTAATTATGATTTAAGTAAATCCAACATCGATTCAGGCAAATTCAAAGTTTGTCTCGAATACCATATTGGCAATTGCAAAGGTCCTTGCGAAGGTCTTGAACCTCTCGAAGAATATCAAAGACAAGTCGATGCGATCCGCGAAATCCTGAAAGGGAATTTTAAAGAAAGCATGAAAGATTTTAAGCGATTGATGAATCAATACGCACAGGATTTACGTTTTGAAGAAGCGCAGAAAATCAAAGAAAAAATAGAAGTTCTCGAGAATTACCAATCGCGATCTACGATTGTAAACCCCAAGATTACCAATATCGATGTCTTTTCGATCGTGTCTGACGAAAGTGCTGCTTATGTCAACTTTCTTCAAATTTCGCACGGATCGATCATTCGTTCGCATACTTTAGAAATGAAGAAAAAGCTCGATGAAACCGATGAAGAATTGTTAGAACTCGCCATCATCGAACTTCGCGAACGTTTTCAGTTACTTTCAAAAGAAATTATTGTTCCGTTCGAAATGAATTTGGGCGAAAACATCAAAACAACCGTTCCGCAATTGGGTGACAAAAAACAAATTCTGGATTTGTCGATTCGTAACGCTAAGTTTTACAGAATCGAACAGCTCAAACAATTGCAAATTGTAGATCCGGATAGACACACCAATCGTATCATGGCGCAAATGCAAAAAGATTTGCGATTGCCTGTTGAACCCAGACATATAGAATGTTTCGATAACTCGAATATTCAGGGAACAAATCCCGTTGCGGCCTGCGTCGTTTTTAAAGACGGAAAAGCCAGCAAAAAAGATTACCGTCATTTTAATGTAAAAACCGTCGAAGGTCCTGACGATTTTGCCTCGATGACCGAGATTGTGTATCGCCGTTACAAAAGATTATTAGACGAAAACCAACCTTTGCCGCAATTAATAATCATTGATGGTGGAAAAGGACAACTTTCTGCCGCCTTAAAAAGTATCGATGCATTAGAATTACGAGGAAAAATTGCCATTATCGGGATCGCAAAACGTCTCGAAGAATTATTTTATCCCGGAGATTCCATTCCATTATATCTCGATAAAAAATCCGAAACATTAAAAGTAATTCAGCAATTACGAAACGAAGCGCATCGATTCGGGATCACTTTTCATCGTGATAAACGAAGTAAAGCAGCCCTGAATTCCTCTGTAGAAAGCATTCCGGGCATTGGCGAAAAAACCATGCTTACGTTAATACAACATTTCAAAAGTGTTAAAAGATTGAAACTCGCAACCGAAAAAGAAATATCTGATGTCGTTGGTGTATCAAAAGCCAAAAAAATTGTCGACTTTTACAAAACCAACTAGTTATTTTTTATGCGCCCAATCCAGCTGTCCATTTCAAATACTCGGTCAAAACGATTTTTTTCTATTACAAAAAAAGGAGCTTCTAAAGTCGCTCTTTTTTTACAGGAAAAAATATCGTTTTGCCTCTCGCAGTTTTCCATTTCCATCTGGGGCGTACAGTTGGTGCTTTTCACGCTTTTATTTTTCCATACACAAAACTCTTTTTCACAAGAAAATACCGAAAAGGCAAAACAGGACGAAGCCAAAAGACCCAAAATAGGTTTGGTTTTAAGTGGCGGAGGCGCAAAAGGATTTGCACACATAGGAGTTCTAAAAGTTCTTGAAGAAGCCGGAATCAAAATCGATTATATTGGCGGAACCAGCATGGGATCTATCATTGGCGGACTTTATGCTTCCGGTTACAATGCCACTCAAATTGATTCGATTTTTAAAAGAACCAATTTCGACGAACTTATAAATGACTACATTCCGCGTTCCTCAAAAAACTTTTACGGCAAAAAAAATGACGAATTATACGCCATCGTTTTACCATTCAGCAATTTTAGAGTCGGGATTCCAGAAGCACTTTCAAAAGGAATGTACAATTACAATTTACTGAGCAGTCTTACCCGTAACGTGCGTCATGTACGCGACTTCAATAAACTTCCAACTCCATTTTTGTGTATTGGTACCAATATCGAAACCGGCGAAGAAGTTTTACTAAACAAAGGAAATCTGGTTCAGGCCATGATGGCAAGCGCTGCATTCCCATCGTTATTTACTCCTGTAGAAATCGATGGCAATTTATTGGTCGATGGCGGTGTAGTAAACAATTATCCTATTCAGGAAGTTCGCAATCTTGGCGCTGATATTATTATTGGTGTCGATGTTCAGGACGATTTAATGAAACGAAAAAACCTAAAAAACGCTACCCGAATATTAGTTCAGATTACCAATCTGCAGTCGATTGATAAAATGAAAAACAAAATAAAAGATACTGATGTTTATATCAAACCGGACATTCGTGATTATGGCGTTATTTCATTTGATAAAGGCGAACAAATCATCAGAAAAGGTGAAGAAGCCGCTTTTGCCGTTTACGAAAAAATTAAAACATTGGCCAACGAAGACAATTTTTATAAAAAACCAAAACTAAAAATTGCTACCGATACCATACAAATAGAAAAAATAAACAGTGACAAACTAGACAATTATACCAGAGAGTACATTCGCGGAAAACTTCGTTTTAAACCCGGAAGCACGATTACATACGATGATCTTAAAACAGGAATAAACAACTTAAATGCTACTCAAAACTTCAGCGCAATCTCTTATTGCCTGCAACCAGACGGCACAAAAGACGATCTTGATTTGGTTTTAAAAGAAAATCCAACACAAACCTACCTAAAACTTGGGCTGCATTACGACGGATTATACAAAAGTGCTATTCTATTAAATCTTACTCATAAAAAAACATTTCTAAAAAATGATGTAACATCGCTGGACATTATCCTTGGCGACAATTTCAGGTATGATTTAAACTATTATGTCGAAAATGGTTTCAACATTAGCTTTGGTTTTCGTTCAAGAATGAACCAGTTTAATAGAAATGTAACAACGAGCATTAGTAATTTGTTTGCTCAAAATTCAAATGTAAATTTGATTAATGTCGATTTTTTAGACATTACCAATCAGGCTTATTTTCAGACCATCTTTGTACAAAAGTTTTTAATGGGTGGCGGTCTGGAATATAAATACCTAAAAATAGACTCGCCAACTCTTTCTAACACAGAAAATACCATCGAGAAAAGTAATTATTTCAGCCTTTTTGGATATTTAAAATACGATTCGTTCGATAATAAATATTTCCCTCATACTGGTTTATATTTTTCCGGAGAGTTACAAACCTATCTGGCATCATCAGATTATACCAAACAATTCAAGCCTTTCTCGATTGCAAAAGCCGAGATTGCTATTGCGAGAACTTTATTCAGGAAAGCAACAATTAAAATTGGAGCCGATGCAGGATTTAATATTGGCAGTGACAGTGTTCCGTTTTTCGATTTTATACTAGGAGGTTTTGGCTACAGCAAAATCAACAACTTCAATTATTTTTACGGATACGACTTTCTAAGTATTGCCGGAAATAGTTTTATAAAGGCCGACATTAATTTAGATTACGAAATTCTAAAAAAGAATCACATTAACTTTACTGCCAATTTCGCCAACTTAGGCGATGACATTTTTACTAGTGTCGACTGGGTTTCTATGCCTAAATATTCAGGATATGCTGTAGGTTACGGACTGGAAACAATTATTGGCCCTATCGAAATCAAACAATCATGGTCTCCTCAAATGTCAAAAAGTTTTACCTGGTTTAGTATCGGATTCCAATTCTAATACATTTTACGTAAAAACATTAACCCAATAAAGATTAATATTTTATACTTAAAAATATTTTTAATGTTTTTTTAGCGTTAATAATTGACACAATATATAATTTAAATCAATAAAAATTACGACATTTGTTATAATGAAAACAAAATGGACAGGTTTATTAGAGTATCTTCAATTCCTTATCAAGAGAAATCCTGAATAAAACTACCGAATTGAGATAATTAGGCAATGACAACATTGAGCTAATTATCTGTTCACACAATTCAAATTTTTCGAATTATCTAATTTACAATTATCTAATAGAAAAGCCATGCCATTATATCATAAACTCGGAAACTTTCCTCAAAAAAGACACACCCAATTCGAAAAACCCAACGGAGGTTTTTATTACGAACAATTATTTGGTACCGAAGGTTTTCACGGACATTCATCATTGTCTTATCATTTTCACAGGCCAACGCAGGTTAAAGAAATTTTAAATTCTTATTCGGTTGAACCAAAAATTGCAATCGGAAAAAATATAAAATCATTATTGTTTAAAGGTTTCGAATTGAAACCTGAAAACGATTTCCTGGACAGCCGCAAAGCCATGTTAGTCAATAAAGACTGCATCATTGGTTTAGCAGCTCCAAAAGAATCGCTTCGAAATTATTTCTATAAAAATGCCGATGCCGATGAAATGCTTTTCATTCATAAAGGAAAAGGAAAACTAAGAACCATGTTAGGAAATATTCCTTTTGAATATGGCGATTACTTAATTATTCCACGTGGCATTATTTATCAAATAGAATTTGAAACTGAGGAAAACCGACTTTTTTATGTCGAATCATATTCTCCTTTTTATACTCCAAAACGTTATAAAAACCAATCGGGTCAGCATTTAGAACATTCTCCATTTTGCGAGCGTGATTTTATTTTACCAAACGAACTGGAAACGCATGATGAGAAAGGTGATTTTTTAATTAAAATCAAAAAAGAAGGAATGATTCACGAAGTAGTTTACGCCACACATCCTTTTGATGTTGTGGGTTGGGACGGCTACAATTTCCCATACGGATTCTCGATTCATAATTTTGAACCTATAACAGGACGTGTTCACCAACCGCCACCGGTACATCAAACATTTGAAACGGCTACTTTTGTCGTTTGTTCCTTCTGCCCTAGACTTTACGATTATCACCCGAAAGCAATTCCGGCGCCATACAATCACAGCAATATAGATTCAGACGAAGTACTATATTATGTAGATGGTGATTTTATGAGCCGTAATAATATAGAGCAAGGTCACATTACTTTACATCCAAAAGGAATTCCGCACGGTCCCGCACCTGGCGCAATGGAACGCAGTATTGGTCATAAAGAAACCCACGAATTAGCCGTTATGGTTGATACTTTCAGACCACTTATGGTAACCGAAGAAGCAATGGGATTAGATGATGGGCAATACTATAAATCCTGGACTGAAGCCCCCTAACCCCCGAAGGGGGAATTAAAAATTCTTGACACGATTAAAAAGAATCTAAGATTAAAATATTTATAACTAAAATCCTATTTACCCCTAATAGGAATTCCCCCTTCGGGGGCTAGGGGGCTTATCATGAGTAAAGAAGTAAAATCAGTAGAATACGGTTTAGAAAAAATCTTCGAAGGAGCACAAGATTTCCTTCCATTATTAGGAACCGATTACGTAGAATTCTATGTAGGAAACGCAAAACAATCGGCACATTATTACAAAACTGCTTTTGGATATCAGTCATTAGCATACGCAGGATTAGAAACCGGAGTTAGAGACAAAGCCTCTTATGTTTTAAAACAAGACAAAATCAGAATTGTTCTGACGACGCCTTTAACACAGGATTCGCCAATTCACGAACACCTAAAAAAACACGGCGATGGTGTAAAAGTTGCCGCCCTTTGGGTTGAAGATGCCAGAAGTGCTTATGAAGAAACCATGAAACGTGGTGCTCGTTCGTTTATGGAACCAACTGTAGAATCAGATGAATTTGGAGAAGTAGTTCGTTCAGGAATTTATACTTACGGAGAAACCGTTCATATTTTCGTAGAAAGAAAAAATTATAATGGTGTTTTCCTTCCTGGTTACAAAGAATGGAAATCAGATTACAATCCTGAACCAACAGGTTTAAAATATATTGACCACATGGTTGGTAATGTGGGATGGAACGAAATGAATACCTGGGTAAAATTTTACGAAGAAGTAATGGGATTCGTAAATTTCCTTTCGTTTGATGACAAACAAATCACTACAGAATATTCTGCATTGATGAGTAAAGTAATGTCTAACGGAAACGGAAGAATTAAATTCCCAATTAATGAACCAGCCGAAGGAAAGAAAAAATCTCAAATCGAAGAATATCTTGATTTCTACGGCGGTCCCGGAATTCAGCATATTGCCATTGCAACCGACGATATTATAAAAACAGTTTCGCAGTTAAAAGCACGCGGAGTTGAATTTTTATCTGCTCCTCCTCATACTTATTACCAGGCAATTCCTGAAAGATTAGGAGTTCATATGGATATGATGAAAGAAGATATTAACGAAATTGAAAAATTAGCCATTATGGTCGATGCCGATGAAGATGGTTACTTATTACAAATATTTACGAAGCCAGTTCAGGACAGACCGACGCTTTTTTTCGAAATTATTCAACGAATGGGTGCAAAAGGATTTGGGGCAGGGAACTTTAAAGCCCTTTTTGAGTCTATTGAGAGAGAGCAAGAATTGAGAGGAACACTATAAAATCACAAAATTTTTACATTAAACAGCATAATTCTCTGTAAAACGATGGTTTTTATGCAAATGTTATGTTAAACTTACCTTTTGCTATTTCTTTTTTGAATTTTCTACATATCTTTGCACTCGCAAATCAAGAAGGGGTGGTTTCCTTCTGAATTGATATAAATTTCATAATTTATAGTTTTTTGGTTAGTTAATAGCATAAAAACTCAGTCATTCCTTGACTGAGTTTTTTTGTTTTGGTACATTTGGAATAGAATTTGCATTTCTTTATCTTTATAATAAAATGTAAATATTGTACTATGAAAAAATTAATCCTACTTATATTAATTCTCACCTCAATGAGCTTCGACACCTTCAAAGAAGATGCTTTTGATACTGGAGAATACTTTAAATTCCGCATTCACTACGGAATTATAAACGCAGGTTACGCCACACTTGAGGTAAAAGATGCCACAATAAGCAATAAAAAAGTATTTCATGCTGTGGGTAAAGGCTACACTACCGGAATGTCAAAACTATTTTTTAAAGTAGAAGATTTGTACGAAAGTTATTTTGACAAACAAACTGGAAGTCCTTATCGCTATGTTCGAAAAATTAACGAAGGCGGTTACACAAAAGATCAGGAAGGTTTCTTTAACCAAAATGAAAACAGAGTTCTTGTAAAAGATTATAAACGCAAAACCGAAAAGACAATTGTAACCTCAGAAAATGTACAGGATATTATCTCGTCTTTTTATTACTTAAGAAATCACCCTAATATCGACAAGCTTAAAACAGGCGAAGCGATTACAATTGACATGTTTTTTGACGACGAAATCACAAAATTTAAGTTAAAATATGTAGGTCGTCAAGATATTACAACTAAATTTGGAACCGTTTCTACAATGATGTTTAAGCCTTTGGTACAAACAGGACGCGTTTTTAAAGAAAAAGAAAGCGTAACACTTTGGATCACAGATGATGACAACAAAGTTCCTGTTAGAATAAAAGCAGATCTTGCTGTAGGTTCACTTAAGGCAGATCTCGACGAATATAAAGGATTAAAAAATCCGTTTAAAGTAAAAAAATAATGAATACCACAGATCATTCTGAATCAATTTTAAAGGAAATTGACCTTAAATTTCAAGCAATAAATCAAAAAACTGAGGTTCAATTAGAGGGATTGCTTTGGTCAAAACCAATTACTTATTGGGACTATATTCAGACTGATGCGCTGCTAAATTTACAAATACAACGCACCACGCTTCCTGACGAAATGGTTTTTATCATGTATCATCAGGTAAACGAACTGATTTTTAAAATGATCTTGTGGGAAATTGACCAAATTGCCGAAACGCAGAACATTCAGGTTGATTTTTTTAGTGAAAGACTATCCAGAATAACCCGTTATTTCGACATGCTGACCAATTCGTTCAGCATTATGGAAAACGGAATGAACGTTGATCAATACATGAAATTCAGAAATACACTAACTCCTGCAAGTGGTTTTCAAAGTGCACAATATAGATTGATCGAATTTGCCTCGACAGATGTCATCAATTTAACGGATCGCAGATACAAAGATAATTTTGATGAAAACACAGATTTAGAAACCAGTTTTGAACATTTGTACTGGCAGGCTGCCGGAAAAGATTATCATACCGGAGAGAAATCATATTTGCTTAAAGAATTTGAAAATAAATATAAAGATCAATTTCTGAGACAAATTTCTTCATTCAAAACAAAAAATATCTGGCAAAAATTCACACAACTCCCTATCGAAGATCAGCAAAATCAGGAATTAATTGCAGCCATGCGTCATTACGATAAAACGGTGAATATCACTTGGGTTATGCAACATTTAAATACCGCTCGAAAATATATTTTAGAAAGCGGAAAAGGCAATGGTGAAGCCACAGGCGGAAGTGACTGGCAAAAATATATGCATCCAAAATACCAAAGACGCATCTTTTTTCCTAAATTGTGGACCGAAGAAGAATTGTCCAATTGGGGAAATGAAACAACCACTTAATTTCCTAAAAAATTTTAAAGTTTGAAAAAAGCATTCGTACTTATAACCTTATTATTATCAATAGTTTCATGTAATAAAACCGCTGAAAAAGTTGAAATCAAAATCACTAAACCTAAAGTAAAAAAGGTAGAATTTGGTTTTAATTACACTGATTTTAATGTGGTTCAGGATACTATAAAAAAAGGAGATTCTTTTGGATCGATCATTCAAAGCCAAAATATTGGAGACAAAAAAGTCTTTGATGTTGTGGAGCAAATCAAAGATTCTTTTAATGTAAGAACTATTCGATACAACAAACCTTATACTATTCTTCGATCAAAAAATAAAACAAATAAACTACAGGTTTTTATTTATCAGCCGGATGCATTATCTTATTATGTAATCGATTTTCGCGATAGTATTGCAAAAGCGTATAAAAAAGTAAAACCTGTTACACTTAAACGTAAAATTATTGGTGGCGTTTTAAAAAGTTCATTATCTGAAACTTTAGGAAACGAAAGCGTAGAAACAGCACTTGCCAGCAGAATTACAAAAGTATTCTCATGGTCTATTGACTTCTTTAAACTTAAAAAAGGAGATCGTTACGGATTGATTTTTACCGAACGTTTTATAAACGGAAAAACGTACGACGGAGTTGAAGATCTCGAAGCTGCTTTTTTTGAATATAAAGGAAAGATCATTTATGCTTTTCCGTTTGAAAAAGATACACTTTCAGGAAAAGTAGAATATTATGATAATGAAGGAAAAACATTGAAAAATTTCTTCCTGAAAACACCAATTAAATTTAGCCGAATCACTTCAAGATTTACTGCAAACAGATTTCACCCTGTACAACATACCTGGAAAGCACACAAAGGTACAGATTATGCTGCCCCTACCGGAACGCCAATTTCAACAACAGCATCCGGAGTTGTAGAGGCAACAGGATATACAGCAGGAAACGGGAACTTTGTAAAAGTAAAACACAACGGAACCTACTCGACTCAATATTTACACATGTCGAGAATTTTAGTAAAACGCGGACAAAGAGTTACACAAGGACAAACCATAGGATTAGTAGGAAGCACGGGATTAGCCACAGGACCTCACGTTTGCTACCGTTTCTGGAAAAACGGAGTTCAGGTCGATGCTCTTCGCTTGAATTTACCTACCGGAGAATCCCTGACCGGAAATGACAGAACTCGTTTCATGAAACAAATTGAACCTTTGAAAAGGGAATTAGATAGTATTGGTAATCTGTAAGAATAATTCTTTATTTTTGTGAAAAGAATACAAATGATCGATATCAACAAAAAAGAAGACATCATAATTCCTTTTGAAAAAATAGGAGATAATGACTGGGAAGTAAAAACAAAAATAATTATTGAATCCCTTGCTGAAAATTGGAGCAATGAATTAGAAAGCCCTATTTCGATCGAGGAAATCGACAATTTAGAGAATCGTTTAGGAACAACTCTTCCTAACGGATTAAAGATTTTTTATAATACTTTTGGAATCGCTGATATTGGAGAAGAATTGCAAAACTTTGAAGATATGATGTGGCTAAAAGATCTATGGGATGAAAATGATCCTTATGGACAAGAATTCACAAAAGAACACAAAATCTCACTACCCTATTTAATTTCATTTAGTGACTATTTAGGAAACGGCAATATGTTTTGTTTTCATAGCGAAACAAAAGAAATTTATTATTACGATCACGATACCAGACCATACATAACAAAAATGTTTGACAATGTAGATGATTATATTAAAGGATGCTTAATTTTTGCTCAAACTGATCTTTTTGGAGAAGTTGGACAGGATAAAGTTGAAAAATGGACTGAACAAATTGTAAAAAGTTTATTTGGAAAGACAATCGTTAAAAAATGGCATTATTAAAAATACCAGCTTTAAAATAATTATTTAAAAAGAAGTAAAATGAAAAACGCTCGTCTTAAAGCAATTTATAATGAAACTTTTTCAGGCTTAAAACTATTTTACAGAGACACCAATTTATCCTATGACTTAATTTCAAAATATGAAATCGGGAAAATTATTCAGGAAAAAGGTTTTACCGACATGAGTTCTTTGGGTGGCGGACTTTCCGGCAACTTAAGATATCTAATTGCAAGTGCTCATCCAAAAGATTTATCGAAATTCAACCCTGATTCCGCAAAAAACGGTCACTTTCTTTTGGATTCTATTGCTTATTTTAAAGTATTAGACATTTATAAAATCGAAAATAAAACTCAGGTATTTCTTTTAAATATTCCTGATAATTCATTGACACTTCTTAAAAATTCAACTTCAAACTTAGAAGAAGAAATTATAGAAAAGGCGAGGAAAAAATTCTCAGACAAAATCAATTTACCATTAGTTCCGGAATTGCAAACCGAAAAATGGAAAGAAAGAACTAAATCCCCCATTGGAATAGATGAAAATGGCCAACTTTTTTTTGATGATTCTAAAATTAAAACTGAACCATTAAAAAGAATAGAAATTAATATTGCCAAGAAAACAATTGAAGTTAACAAAAAGCCATGGTGGAAGATTTGGTAAAAACCGTTTTTTCTACTAAACCATAAATCATTTAATGAAAAGAACTTTACTACTATTTTCTTCTACAATAATTTTAGGTTGTTCTCAACCGCATGCTTTTGTTTTAAATGATACAAAAGAAAACGAATATCATGTCTTAAAACTAATCAATCATGCCTTTGAAGAAGATCAGATTGACAAATCGCCTTTGATTGTAATAAATGGAATTCCTTTTAAATACGACAAAAAACAAGACACCATATTATTACCCCTTAAAAAATCTGATATCATAGATTTAAATTTTTTAAACAAAAATAGTAGTCGCATCATTTATAATGAAAGAGAAAATGATGGCGCCATTATAATAACGGCGAAACTTCAAACCAAATAAACTTATAAATCGTTTTCGTAACTATTTGTTATATAATTGTGAAGCTTAAAGCTATTAAAAGTAATTTCAGTATTTTTGTTTTTTATAACCACATTCTCAATTAAACAAAAATGGCTTTAAACACAACAAACCCAACCGGGACTGAAGCGTGGAAAAATCTGCAAAACCACTATAACGCAATTCACGAAACTACGATACAAGAATTATTTCAACAAGATAATGCCCGCGTTGAAAAGTTCAACTTACAATGGAATGACTTTTTAGTTGATTATTCCAAAAACAATATCAGCCAGGAAACTGTTTCTCTTTTATTAGAATTAGCCAATTCAATTGGATTAAAAGAAGCGATCGCTCAATATTTTGGTGGAGAAATTATCAATCAAACAGAAAACCGTGCTGTTTTACACACTGCATTACGTGCTCCGGAATCGGCAGTTATAAAAGTTGACGGAGAAAATGTAATTCCTGAAGTTTACGAAGTAAAAAATAAAATCAAACAATTCAGCAACGAAGTAATTTCGGGAGAAAGAAAAGGATACACCGGAAAAGCTTTTACTGATGTTGTAAATATTGGTATCGGAGGTTCTGACCTTGGACCAGTAATGGCAGTTGAAGCATTGCAATTTTACAAAAATCATTTAAACTTACATTTCGTTTCAAATGTTGATGGTGATCACGTAAACGAAGTCATCAAAAAATTAAATCCTGAAACAACATTATTTTTAATTGTTTCTAAAACTTTTACTACTCAGGAAACTTTATCAAATTCTGAAACAATCAAAGAATGGTTTTTGAAATCGGCTTCTCAGGAAGATATTGCAAAACATTTCGTTGCTGTTTCAACTAATATTCAAAAAGTAACTGAATTTGGAATCAATCCTGACAATGTTTTCCCAATGTGGGACTGGGTTGGAGGAAGATTTTCTTTATGGAGTGCTGTTGGATTAAGCATTAGTTTAGCAATAGGTTTCGATAATTACAATGATTTATTGAAAGGTGCCAATGAAATGGACGAACATTTTAAATCGGCAGAATTCGACGAAAACATTCCTGTAATTCTGGCTTTATTAAGTGTTTGGTATAATAATTTCTTTGGAGCAGAAAGTGAAGCTTTGATTCCATACACACAATATTTATCTAAACTGGCTCCTTATTTGCAGCAAGCAACTATGGAAAGTAACGGAAAAAGTGTTGGCCGCGACGGAAAACCAGTTAACTACCAAACCGGAACTATCATTTGGGGAGAACCGGGAACAAATTCGCAACATGCCTTTTTTCAATTGATTCACCAAGGAACAAAATTAATTCCTACTGATTTTATTGGATTCGTAAAACCATTATACGGAAACGAAGATCATCATGATAAACTGATGTCTAACTTTTTTGCTCAGACAGAAGCTTTATTAAACGGAAAAACGGCAGCGCAAGTTCAGGCTGAATTTGACAAGCAAGGACTTTCTGCAGAAAAAGCATTGTATTTATTACCATTCAAAGTTTTTACAGGAAATAAACCAACTAATACTATCTTAATTCAAAAATTGACACCTAAAAGTTTAGGTTCGTTAATTGCTTTATATGAGCACAAGATTTTTGTTCAGGGTGTTATTTGGAATATTTTTAGTTTTGATCAGTGGGGAGTAGAATTAGGAAAGCAATTAGCGAATTCTATTTTAGATGAAATTAACACTAAGACGGTGAAAAATCATGACAGTTCAACTTCATTTTTGTTAAATCACTTTTTGAAGAACAAATAGAACTCTAATAAAAATATTCACAACAAACTGAAACGCCTTAATTTAAGAGAAATTAAGGCGTTTTTTCGTATAAAAACCACCCAAAATAACGCTAAAACACTGATTCTTGCAAGTTTAGCACTACAAGACCATGAGAATCATTACGATTTTAACAAAATACTATCCCAAAAAATCAAAAAAACGTTATTTTATTTAAGAAAAAAAGAAAAAATCATTTTAATGCGCAACAGATTAGATAAAACTTATTTTTCTTAACATTTTGATAACACTATCTGATTTAATTGTTATAATTTTGCCAAAAACAATAAACTAATAACAAATGAAGACAATGAAAAATTGGTTACTCACTGGACTATTGTTCATGATAGTTTCAACCGCATTTTCTCAAGGAAAAATTACAGGTATGATTACCGACGGAGTTGGATCATTACCGGGAGCAAACGTAGTGATCAAAGGATCTACGACTGCAACTTCTACAGATTTTGACGGTAAATTTACTTTGAATGCAACAACAAGTACAGGAGAAATCGTTATTTCTTTTTTAGGTTACGAAAACAAAACTGTAAAATTTTCAGTTTCTGGCGGTTCTACAAACTTAGGAACAATCGTTTTAACTTCTAATTCAAACGAATTAAGCGAAATTGTTGTAAAAAGTTCAGTTGTCGATATTGCAAAGGACAGAAAAACTCCTGTAGCAGTTTCTACAATTAAAGCTGCTGAAATTCAGGAAAAATTAGGAACTCAGGAATTTCCGGAGATCTTAAGAAACACTCCTTCAGTATATGTTACTAAATCAGGTGGTGGTTTTGGAGATTCAAGAATCAACATTCGTGGATTCAACCAAAATAACATCGCTGTAATGATCAACGGTATGCCGGTTAACGACATGGAAAACGGTTCTGTTTACTGGAGTAACTGGGCTGGTTTATCTGATGTAACATCTGCAATGCAGGTTCAAAGAGGTTTAGGAGCTTCTAAACTTGCTACTCCATCAGTTGGGGGAACTATTAACATTGTAACTAAATCTTCTGACAAAAAAGAAGGTGGATCTTTCGCTTCTGGTTTTGGTAATGGAAGAAACTTCAAAATTCAGGGTTCATACAACACTGGAAAATTAGATAATGGACTTTCTGCTTCTATCTTATTATCTCAAACAATGGGAGATGGTTACGTTGACGGAACTCAATTTGAAGGTTCTAACTATTATGTAGCTTTAGGATACACTAACAAAAGCGGTAAACATGATTTTCAACTTACTGTAACAGGTGCTCCACAATGGCACAACCAAAGATCTACAATATCTACAATTGCTACTTACCAACAATATGGACGTAATGGTGAGCCAAATATCAGATACAATGCTGATAATGGATATTTGAATGGTGAAGAATACAACATCAGAAAAAATTACTACCACAAACCTGTTGCATCTTTCAACTGGGATTACAAAATCAACGAAACAACAAAACTTTCTTCTGTTCTTTACGCTTCTATGGGACGTGGTGCAGGAGCTAGTGCAACTGGAGGAATTAAAGGAAAAGCATACAGTGATGCTGTAACTTTTAGAAGACCTGACGGTTTAGTAGATTACGATAAAATCGTAGCTTACAACTCTGGTACACCAGTAGCTATTACAGGTTTCCCTGGACTTAGCCAAAGACAACAAATCGGTGGAGTTTACCAAAACAGTTCTTACTTTAATACAAGTTCTAACATAGCGGATTACAACCCACAAACAAATGTTAATACAACTGGTATTTCACAAACTTCATCTATCAACTCTCATGACTGGTTTGGTGCAGTAATCAACTTAAACAAAAAATTATCTAATACATTAACTTTAGATTTTGGTTTTGACGGAAGAACTTACAAAGGATACCACTATACAGTTCTAAATGACTTATTAGGCGGAGGTGAGTATTATGACAATTTTATTGCTGATCAAAAACCAACCGGTAGACGTTTGACTACAACTTACGATACAGATGTTCAATGGAATGTTTTCAAAAAAGCAAACTACGAGAAAATCTCTTTCAACAGTACTGGTAATGTAAAATGGTATGGTGTATTTACTCAATTAGAATATGCTAAAGACAACTTAACAGCATTCGTTCAGGGAGCAATTTCACAACAAGGTTACAAAAGAGAAGATAACTTTGTATACAAAACAACTGATCCATTATCTTCTACTCCTTACAAAAACATCACTGGTGGAAACGTAAAAGGTGGAGCTAACTATAACATCAACGAGAAACACAATGTTTTTGTTAATGCTGGATACTACTCAAGACAACCGTTCTTTAACTCAGTTTATCCAAACAACAGATCTACAGTAAACCCTAACCTTACTAACGAGAAAATCACTGGATTTGAAGCTGGTTACGGTTTCCGTTCTAAATTCTTTAATGCTACTGTAAACCTTTACAACACAACCTGGAATGACAGGTACTTAAAAGGTAATGCACTTACTGCAACACCAACTATTCCTGCAAACTCAACTTATACTGAATTCGTAGGTCTTAACGAGGTTCACTCTGGATTTGAATTTGAAGGTAGTTCAAATATTACTGAAAGATTAAAAGTAACAGGTATGTTCTCTTACGGAATCTGGGAATACAAAGGAAATGCTACTGTAAACGCTTACAACCAAGCAGATAATACACCAGTTGTAGGATATACTGCAGCTACTGTATACATGGACAAAGTAAAAGTAGGTGATGCTGCTCAAATGACTGCATCTTTAGGAGCTTCTTATGAAGTTGTAACAAGAGTAACTATTGACGCTAATTACAACTTTAATGACAAATTATATGCTGGATTAAACCCGGTAAACTTTACATCTGCAACAAACAAAGGAGCTTTAGAATTACCTTCTTACGGTTTAATGGATGCTGGTTTCTCATATAAAATGTTAACTGGTAAAAACAAAGACAAATCTGTAAACTTCAGATTAAACGTAAACAACGTTTTTGATAAAATTTACATTGCTGAAGCAAGAACTAATATTTTTGCTGATGATAATCTTCCTACAAGTAGTCCTGCACTACCAGGTTCAAAAGGAACTTATGCTTCTAACGGAATGCTTTATAATGGAGTTGCTAACGTGAACACAGTATTCTTCGGATTTGGAAGAACATGGAACTTTACACTACGTTATGATTTCTAATATTTAGAATCTAAATAAATACCAAAAAACGGCGTTGACTTTTAGTCTAATGCCGTTTTTTTTATGCCTTTTTTGCTATATTTGTTTTAACAAAAAATTTAATTTATGTACCATTTTCTACAAAAACTTCATTCTGGCTGGGCTTATTTAGCACTTTTGCTTTTATTAATTGCAGTTGTAAATGCCATTATTGGAGTAACTTCTAAGAAAGATTTTACAGCTAAAGATCGTAAAATTGCATTGTTCGCCTTAATAGGAACTCACACTCAATTATTGATTGGAATAATACTTTATTTTGTTTCTCCGCTTGGAAAAGCAGCTTTTGGACAAATGTCTAATGCAGAACTAAGATTAACTTCACTAGAACATCCACTAATCAATCTTATTGCGATCATTTTGATCACTATTGGATGGTCGAAACATAAAAAATTAATTAATAGCGAAGCTAAATTTAAAACTTTTGCTATTTATTACGGATTAGGATTATTGCTTATATTAAGTAGAATCCCATGGAACCTTTGGTTCTAAAAAACCAATTAAAGCCCTAAAATAATAGGGCTTTTTTTATCTCGGCATATTATTTGTACAAACTCCCCAAGTCTGAAAAAAAATAACCCATGAGAAGTAAAAAAAACATTATACTTACCAGCCTTACAATAACTTTTTTAAGCTGTTTTACTTATGTTATAAGTCAAACAAAACCCACAGAGCCTAAGCCTAAAATTACTCAGGATACGGTAAAAATGGTAAAACCGGATATACTTGCCATTCCAACTGATTCTGTTTTTACTGATAAAGGTTTAAAGCTAAAACCTTATAAAAAAAATGCTCACGCCTCTTATTACGCTGACCGTTTTAACGGAAAAAAAACTGCAAGTGGAGCACGATTCAGCAATAGTAAATATACTGCAGCACACAAAAAACTGCCATTTGGTACCAGAATAAAAGTAACAAATGAAGCTAACGGAAAATTTGTCATCGTAAAAGTAACAGATCGTGGTCCGTTTGTAAGAACAAGAGAACTTGACTTATCTAAAAGGGCTTTTATGGAAATCACCAAAAGTAAAGGAAGTGGTGCTATGAAGGTAACAATAGAAACTATAGTAGAATAAAAGAATCCCGTCCTGAATCATTCAAGACGGGATTTTCTTTTAAACAAACTTTCTTATGCTCATGATAATTCCGGTATGGATTCCTTCATGATAATTATTAAAGTCTAAAGCTCCATCTATATTTTTTAGTGTAAATCCTAAGCTTGTAGTGTATTCGTTGTAATTCACAAATAGGCTATTTGCAAAATCTTGTTCGGTTTGGTGCAAAGTTGTAGAAAGTAAGGTTCTGATCTCGTCGACCTCAGCTTGCGAAACATCACCTTCTGGCTTGGTTCCTTTTTTGTATTTTGCAATAAATTCATCTGAAACCATCGTAGGGAAACCTGACAATTTGTAGATTAAAACCTGTTGCGAGGAGATGCAATGCGCAATATTCCAGATTAGATTATTACTAAATCCTTGCGGAATTTTGTTTAATTGTTCTAATGAATGATGATCTAAAACCTTTAGCAGAATTTCCCGAATGGTTTTCTGTACTTCAAAAACTGAGTTCATAATTTTATTTTTTTTTCTAAAATTAGGCATTTTTCAGTTTTAAATGAATTTTCTTTGTAGTCTCTTAAATTTAAAAAACATGAATAAAATATACTATTTGGCTTCTTGCGATACGTGTCGCAAAATCATCAAAAGCTTACCTAAAGATAATGATCTGGTTTTTCACGATATCAAACAAAACCCTATTACGGAGGCAGAACTAGAGGAAATGCATAAGCTTGCCGGAAGTTACGAAGCTTTGTTTAGCAAGAAAGCGCAATTGTACAAATCAATGGATTTGAAAAACAAATCTTTGACTGAAGAAGATTATAAAAAATACATTTTAGAACATTATACATTTATCAGTCGTCCGGTTTTTATTATTGATGAAAAGATTTATATTGGTAATACACAACCTGTAACATTGCAGGTGATGAAAGCTTTAGAAAAATAAAGTTCTAAAGTGTCCGGGTTTGCGTTAGGGATAGCAGCGGAAATCCTTTTTTTGAGCTTTTTCTGCTCAAAAAAAGATTGGGAGCGGATAGCCCGACCGGAGGGAACGCCCAAAAACTAAAACGCTGGTGGTGAAAAAAGTTAGCCACAAATTGCACAAATTTTCACAAATTTCATTCTTTTTTAATTTGAATTCTGAAAATATTTTCAAAGTTAGCCTGGAAAAAATTTGTGGAAATTTGTGAAATTTGCGGTAAAAAAACTTTATACAAAGCTGACTTTAACAGATTAGCGATTTAAAACTCAAGACTGCAAAGTTTTATTTATCTTTGCGCCTTTATACTCAATTATATGATACAATCTATGACAGGGTTTGGCAAAGCTTCTTTGCAATTGCCTACAAAAAAAATTACCGTTGAAGTAAAATCCTTAAATAGTAAAGGTTTAGATTTAAACGTAAGAATGCCGTCGCTTTATCGCGAAATGGAACTTGGTTTAAGAACTCAAATCTCTACAAAACTGGAAAGAGGAAAGATTGATTTCGGGATTTACATTGAAAGTACTTCTGAACAAACTTCGACAAAAGTAAATGTACCTGTTGTAAAAAACTACATTGCTCAGCTTAGAGAAGTTTATCCTGGCGCTGACGAAACTGAATTGATGAAAATGGCCGTTCGTATGCCTGATACGCTAAAAACGGAACGTGAGGAAATCGATGAAAACGATTGGGAACAAATTCAGGTGATTATTGAGGAGGCTTTACAAAACATTTTGACTTTTAGAAAAGATGAAGGTGAATCTCTGGAAAAAGAATTCAACTTAAGAATTGGAAATATTCGCCAATATATGAACGATGCTTTGGCTCTTGATCCCGAACGTGTTCAGGCTATCAAGGATCGTTTGCAAACTGCAATTTCTGAATTGAAAGTAAATGTAGATGAAAATCGTTTTGAACAGGAATTGATTTATTATTTAGAAAAACTGGATATTACGGAGGAAAAAGTTCGTTTGACGAATCATTTAGATTATTTCTTAGAAACTATAAAAGGTACTGAAGCGAATGGTCGTAAATTAGGTTTTATTACTCAGGAAATGGGTCGCGAGATCAATACAATGGGTTCTAAATCGAATCATGCGCAAATGCAGAAATTGGTCGTGATGATGAAGGATGAATTGGAGAAGATTAAGGAACAGGTTTTGAATGTGCTTTAAAAAAGCAATATGCTTTAAGCTATAGGCTATAAGCAGGAATAAAAGCATCAAATTAAAGCTTAAAGCGTAATGCTTAAGCCTAAAGCATATATTAATGAACAAAGGAAAATTAATTGTTTTCTCTGCACCATCCGGATCAGGAAAAACAACTATAGTAAGACACTTACTTGGGAAAGAAGATTTAAATTTAGAATTTTCGATCTCAGCGGCTTCACGCGACCCACGCGGAGAAGAGGAACACGGAAAAGATTATTATTTTATTTCGCTGGAAGAATTTAAAAAACACATTAAAGCCGAAAATTTCCTGGAATGGGAAGAAGTATATCGTGACAATTTTTACGGTACTCTTAAAGCCGAAATTGAACGTATCTGGGCTTTGGGCAAAAACGTGATTTTTGATATTGATGTTGCCGGCGGATTGCGTATTAAACATAAATTTCCGGATCAAACGCTTGCTGTTTTTGTAAAACCTCCAAGTGTAGATGAACTAAAACGCAGATTGAAAGAGCGTTCTACCGAAAGTGATGACAAAATTAATATGCGTATTGCAAAAGCTTCTGTTGAGTTGGCTACTGCGCCTCAGTTTGACACGATTATAAAAAATTACGATTTAGATACGGCTAAAGAAGAAGCGTATCAATTAGTGAAAGCTTTTGTAAATAAAGACTAGAAACTTCATAAAATCAATACTTTTTTAGAAAAACAGCCGTTAGCTTTTGATGTAACCGCTATTAATATCTGTATTATGATTAATTTATTTGAAATAAAAAGAAACGAAAATTATCTGAGTATCATTATTCTTGTCATTAGAATAGCTATTGCAACATTGATGATTTCTCATGGTTTATCTAAACTGAATATGCTTTTGGCCGGAGGTGAAATTCAGTTTCCTGACCCGCTTGGAGTAGGAAAAACAGCTTCGTTGACTCTTGCCATTTTTGCAGAAGTACTTTGCTCCTTTTTTATCTTCATTGGTTTAGCCACAAGATTGGCGACTTTGCCATTAATTATTACAATGTTAGTTGCTGTATTTGTTATTCATGGTGCTGACCCAATCGATGTAAAAGAAATGGGAATTTTATATTTACTGTTTTATGTACTTCTTTTGGTAACCGGAAGTGGTAAATTCTCTATTGATTATTTGATTTCAAAAAAGAATCGTTACTAAGTTATTTTAATACCACAGATTAATTTGAATGTAATATTTACCATTTGAATTATGAAAAAAACTCTTTTATGAAGATAGGCCTTTATTTCGGAACGTATAATCCCATTCATGTTGGCCACTTAATTATTGCCAATCACATGGCGGAGTTTGCCGATTTAGATCAGATTTGGATGGTGGTTACGCCTCACAATCCGCTAAAAAAGAAATCTACCTTATTAGACGATCATCAACGTTTAGAAATGGTGCATCTGGCAACAGAAGATTATCCAAAAATTAAACCTTCGGATATTGAGTTTAAATTACCTCAGCCTAATTATACAGTGAATACTTTGGTTCATTTGCATGAAAAGTATCCAACGCATGATTTCTCCTTAATCATGGGCGAAGACAATCTGAAAACGCTTCATAAATGGAAAAACTATGAGGTTCTTTTAGAGCACTACGAAATTTATGTTTATCCAAGACTCGAAGACAAAACGCAAACTGGTGAAACTTTAGAAGAAGAACCAAATACTTTAAAATCGCACCCTAATATTCATATTATTGATGCGCCAATTGTAGAAATTTCTGCTACTTTTATTCGAAAAAGCATAAAAGAAGGAAAAAATATTCAACCGTTATTACCTCCAAAAGTTTGGGAATATATCGATCATAATAATTTTTATAAGAAATAAAAATCATTCCGTAGGAATGTCTGCTGGGTAGAACTAAATTTAAATTATGATTATACGTTCCGTAGGAACGTTTGATTAACGGTACGGATATCCTGTATCAATAAAATCAGGTGTCCTTACAGGACACAGCGCAAAACGACACTACTTTTTTACCGATGAGATATTCCTACGGAATATAAAATATTGGTGTTTATGAAAATTCCTTTTTCCTCGAAATGAAAAATAGAGCAAAAAAAGCCTGAATTAAAAATTCAGGCTTTTTTTGTTTTTACGCTTCAATGTTTATCTCGTTTTTAACTCTCGCTCTAATATCACTTAAAGACTGATCAACTAAAAGCTTTCCATCTCTGAAAACTTCTTTCAATTCGCCTTGTTTTTCTTCTTCCCATGAAACATTATCGGTTAAATGATATACGCCGTCGACTAAATCAATTTTCATTAATCCTTTGGCTGATTTTTTAGTTCCATCATCTGTGATTGGATCTTTGAAGATCGCTCTTCCCTCTCCGTCTACTTCTCCGTACGTAGCTTTCATGGCAAAACCAAAAGTATCTCTGGTGTTATATTGATATGTAAAAGAACCAATTCCTAAAACAACGTTTGTAGAAGCAAATCCTTTTTCTTTTAATCTTTCTGCAATTTGAGTTGCTCTTGCAACCGTGATACTATCGCCGTAAATAGCTCCAATTTGCGGAATAAGCTCTTTGTATCCTTTTGCATTAGTTGTTCCTCCAAAAACATCCCAAAGAAGCTCAATCACGCCTTTCTTTTCTTGTTCTGTTTTTCCGTTTGGATTTCCGCAGATAATATCAACCGGATCACCACTATCAGGACGAATTACGACTTTACCATCTCTGGCAACAATATCTTCTTTTAAGCGAGGTAAATAATCCGTTAAAACTTTCCATAAATCCCAGGTATCAGAAACGATAGAAACAATTCCTTTTGGATAAACTTGTGTAATTAATCTTTTAAAGGTTTCGCATTCACCTTCAGTAGTTCCCATACACATTACAGAATGTTCTGTTGCGGCAACTGAACCTGCGATTAATTCTTTATCGGAATTGGCTTTGTAATAATCTTCGAAGAAATCAATAGCCGGAATAGTATCTGATCCTGTAAAACTCAATAAATGTCCGGCTGCAGAAGTTATTGCCGCTTCGATTCCGCCCATTCCACGCATCGAGAAATCGTGAGCCTGCCAATCTACAAATTCAGGTACCGATGAAGTTTCATCTGCATATTTGTCTAATACTTTTCTGTATTCTTTGGCAATTGTAGCCGAGTTACAAGGAAGCCAAATTACGGCAGAAAGTAAGGTTTCGAAATAATTTGTTAGCCAGAAAAATTCCGGAATCGTATTGTACATCGTAAACATTGGCACTCTCAAAGGCACGCTTGATCCTTCCGGCAAGGCTTTAAAAACCATCGGAATATATCCTAAATCGTGTAAGTCTTCGATATGTTTTGTTCCGACTTGGTTTTCGCCTAAATAATTATTGATTCTTCGTGAGTATTTTTTAACCACTTCTTCTTTTGGCTGTTTGAAAAAATCAGCATCAAAATCGTGAATGATATATTTTTTGATGAAATATTGCAATCCAAAAAACACCACCTCATCAAGACCTTCAATTCTTGATTTTCTAGGTGTCCAGTTAGAATATACTAATGTGGTTTTGTCCGGATATTGTCTTCTGTGGTCAACTTTGTAACCGTCTGTTAATAATAGTGGGTTCATATCTTTTAATTATTTAAATTCTCGTAAATTTTAGGTTTCACAGAGACTCGCCAAGTTTTAATTTTCTTTGCGCTGTTTTGTGTTTTTCTTCGTGTGTCTTTGTGTAATATTTAAACTTTATTTCTTCCTTTTTCATTGGGATAAAATGTCTGTACAGCATCGCTTTGCCAAAATACTTTAGTTGCAACATCAATACAACTTAATTTTCCGTAAAAACCTGCTCCGGTATCAATATTCCAGACATTACAGCCTTGCATTGGAATTTCAATATTATAATGAAGCGTTGGTGTATGGCCAATGTAAATTTCATTATAAAGCAATAATCTTTTAGGATAGGATAGCGAATCTTTTTTGATCCTTTTGTCCATTGTTAATGCCATTTCCCAAAGAGTTCTGTCCCAGGAATAATTTGTTTTATAATGTTCCTTGTCCGGACCATGCATCGACGAAAATCCTGCGTGAATAAACAAATTATTATTTTCATCTACAAAATAATCTTTACTGTTTTCAAAAAAATTACAATGTTTTTCTTTTTCGAAAGAATCAATATTCTGATAACTTTCTATAGTTGATTTTCCTCCGTGTAGAAACCAAATGTCGTTTACAACATCATTCTTCAGCCATTCGTGACACCAAACATCATGATTTCCTCTTATAAAAATGCATTCTTGCCTTTGGGATAATTCAATCAGAAAGTCAATCACTTGTGCCGATTCGCTCCAGCCATCGACATAATCTCCAAGAAAAATAAATCGGTCATTTTCTGAATAATCAATTCGTTCTAATAATTGAATCAATGCTTTTAAACCGCCGTGAATATCTCCAAAAACTAATGTTCGTTTCATGATATTCGCTTAATTATTGAAACTTATTCAAAAGGTCCAAATCTAATTTAGTCAAAAAGTCTTTCCCGAATTTATCGTTTTCTAGTTCTTCATATAAAAACGAAGGCAAAACTTTATCACAATTTTGTTTATGACTTAAAATCGCCATACACAAAGCGGCAACAGTATCTGTATCTCCTCCATAATCAATGCTTGTTTTCAAACAATCTTTCATTGAAGTTGCTTCACAAACAATTTTTATAACGGCTTGTGTCGTTGGATAACCGTGCATATCGATTGGAGAAGTAATTCTATAATGCTCATTTTCCTTTAAAGTTTCATTTAGAAATTCAATCAAAGTCGATCCGTCACCTAAATTGTATTTAAAATAATGCACAGCCAAAGCGATACGTTTCGCGCAACTAATTCCTTCAACCGTAAGGTGAGAAGTCTTTGCCTGAATTTCGCAAAACTCCATCAATTGCTCTATATTTTTTACGTAACCAATAGAATATGCTCGCATTGCAGAACCGTTTCCGTTACTGCCGTTATTGATTATTTTGATAAAATCAGTTCCATTTTTACTGGCGTCTAAAGCATTGTAAACTCTATCAGAATATCCTCGTCTTTTATCTCTGTGAAAAACTTCGACAAACTTATCCGCAACTTTAATCTCATTCCAATTTTCATCTTCTAATAACAATTCCGAAATTGCAATTGCCATTTGAGTATCGTCTGTATATCTTTTATAAATCTCCGTATAAAGTCCGTGTTTATGATATTGAGTCAAGTCGTTGTTTTGAGAAATAAAATCTAAATCTCGAAATTCAAAACCTGCTCCGTATGCGTCGCCTATTGCTGCTTCTAGTATCATAAGTATTATTTTTGGTTGTTAATTTGGGGGATTCTGTTTATGATTTAAACTCAATATATTTTGCCGGAACCTCATCTGTTAACCAAACATTATTTTCAGACAAATAAAATTTAAATCCGTCTCTGTGCATCGCACCGCTTCTTACGGTTAGAATTTGAGGAACTCCTCGCCTGCTTCCTACTTTTATGGCAGTCTCTTTATCTTTTGAAAGATGTACATGCTGACGGCTCATTTTTTTCAAACCTTCTTTTTGAATGTTGTCCATAAACTTCCCAACGGTTCCGTGGTATAAATATTCTGAAGGTTCTGTTTCTGCTAAATTCAATTCAACCGAAATCGAATGTCCCTGACTTGCTCTGATTTTCGTTTTATCTTCATTAAAAGCAAAACGTTTTTTATCGTTGTTTTCTACTACGTAATCTAAAAGAATAGCGTCTAGTTTATTTCCTTTTTGAGAACATTTCAATATTAGTTCTTCTACATCTGCCCAGCCATTTTCGTCTAGTTTTAATCCTATTTTTTCCGGCGAATGTCTAAGTACTAAACTTAGAAATTTGCTCACTGTTTTTGCTATATTTTCATTCATGATTAATATATTTTTTTCTAGAAGTCATATACAACGACTTCAACATCATTATTTGAAAGTCTTTTGAGAATAATAGGCTCTATCATCTCCCACTTTCCGCCTGCTAAACCACAGCCTATTCTTGGCATATGAACGCTGGCATTATTTTCTTTTGCGAATGAAGCTACTTCTTTCAAGCCATCTTCAATAGCATCATATCGTATTGGAGCATTTCCGTTTTCATCTTTATTGATTTTATGCTGACCAATTAAATTTGCTACCCAAAGATCTTCTTCTACCTGAACAAACTGAACTTTACCCAATTCAAAACCGTCTTTTGATTTAAACCATTCTCTATATTGATTTTCCGGTTTTTTCCATCTTTTAGAAATTGCCATAACAAATCCTTTTCCCCAACCTCCAATATCATTACAAACATGCACAATGATTTTATTATTTTCTGATTGAGGAGACGTTGCATCTCCTTTTGTATATTGAATATCTTTCATTTATTTCATTATTTTAATCAAACGTTCCTACGGAACGTAAATACAATACGACACTATTTTTATCTACCGATGAGATGTTCCTATGGAACACTAAATCGCGCTTTTACAATTCATTACTTTCGATCTATTCTTTCTAAAAATTATAAACTGTCTATTTCATTTTTTTTTAATTTTAAAGACAGTCTTTCGCACAAATCATCAATATCATTTTTTCTTGCTAATGTGGAAATCCACTTTTGTGGAATATTGTCAATTCCGCAATACATTCCTGCCAAGCCTCCGGTAATTGCTGCAGTTGTATCAGTATCTCCTCCTAAATTCACTGCTTTTAAAACAGAGCCTTCATAGGTATTAAAATTCAAAAAACACCAAAAACTAGCTTCTAAACTGTGAAGAACATAACCTGATGATTCAATTTCATTTTCAGAATAATCCGCTATATTATTTTTTAAAATCCTATCAAACAACTGAATTTCAATAGGATTAAATTGTTTATCACCTAAAAAACCAGAAACAATCTTTTGCATATTTTTATATGCCTCTATTTTATCAGAACCATTTAAAATTTCTAAACAATAAACAACATAAATAAAACAGGCAAATACAGATCTAAAATGTGCGTGAGTAATTGAGGATACATCTTTTACTTTTTTATAAATAGCTTCAATATCTCTTTCATTTTGAAGATAAAATACTAAAGGTAAAATTCTCATCAAAGAACCATTTCCGTTATCCTTTTCTTCAAAACCACCACATAATTCCGGTTGATGGCCTTTTCCGATATTATGAATTGCATTTCTTGTTGCGATTCCAATGTCGAAAACTTTTCCGTGCGGAGTCCATAATTCTGTGCTATACCATTTTACAAAATTTCTGGCAATGTCTGATAAATCATACCCTGTGCATAAACTTTCGGCTAAACAAAAAGCTAAAGAACTATCATCGCTCCAGGTTCCTGCGGGTTGATAATGAGTTCCAAAACCAGTCATTTCAGAAACAGGATTTTCTTTTAGATGAGTTCTGGAGTAAAATTCTACAGGAACACCTAATGCATCTCCAACTGCCAGACCGAACAATCCTGATTTAACTTTATATTCAAAAATGCTTTCTATTATATCATTATAAATCTTGAAATTTTCATCATCATAACAAACAAAAATGACTTTTTCGAATTGCTCTCTGTGTTCAGAAATAGAAATCATATTAATTGCAATTTCTGCTGCTAATGCTTTGGGAAATTTATAGATACCCGTACTTATATTAGGGAAAGCAATCGTTTTGATATTATTTTCAACCGCTAATTCCAAAACACTTAAATAACAGCATCTCAACAATTCCTCTTCAAAACTTTTTCCATTATTCCAAACCGGACCAACGGTATGAATTACATATTTAGAAGGTAAATTACCTGCTGTTGTAATGACTGCTTCTCCTACTTTACAACCGCCTTGTCTGTTTCGAATCTGGATGCATTCGTCTAAAATTGCTTTCCCGCCTTTTCTGTGAATAGCGCCGTCAACTCCACCTCCGCCAAGCAAAGAAGTATTGGCTGCATTTACAATTGCATCAACATGAATTTCAGTAATGTCTGCTTTGAGAATTTCTACAATCATTTTCTAAACTTGTTTAGTTTATCTCTTAATTCCACATTCTCACTTACGAAAGAACGATCTGTAAAATAACCATTCACAACTTCTATCCCGTCAAGGATATTGGCATTAAACTCTGCTAAATCTTCAGATGGAATCCAAAGTTCATTGTGATTTTTACTTCCAACATTTTGAACTTCATATTTTTCTAAAAAGGCTGTTTTTACTTCAAAAGCTGTAACGATTCCGATAAATCCGGAAAACTCATCAACGGTATTCCATTCGAAAGCAATTTGTTCAGCATATTCCTGATTCGTTACCGGATAAAAAATAGGCTGCCAATCTAATCTTGGAGGAAACAATTTATAATCTGTCTCTGCAATCAGTTCCATTTCCTTCATTCCTACCGGACGATATAATCTTGTTGTTTCC
Source organism: Flavobacterium sp. C3NV (assembly GCF_046825355.2). Lineage (NCBI taxonomy): Bacteria > Pseudomonadati > Bacteroidota > Flavobacteriia > Flavobacteriales > Flavobacteriaceae > Flavobacterium > Flavobacterium sp. C3NV. Next base: position 610,055 of record NZ_JBKQBJ020000001.1, read on the forward strand.
ATAATTAATTTTATTTCAATTCATCCCTAACTTCCATCAAAGCAAAACCCAGCAAATTCAAGCCTTTCCACTTCTTCGGATTCATAACATCTTTGTGATCACCAGCCATCCCGATTCCCCAAATCGCATCAACGGGACTTGCTTCTACTATAACCCTGTCTTTTGTGTTTAGTAAAAAAGTTTTTAACTCAGGATGTTGACTGAATTTATGATAATTCCCTTCTTTTACAATGTCAAATCTGGCTGCCAGCCAAAGCGTTTCATTATAATTTTTCACTTCTCTACCAAACTTTTTAGCTTCGGCAGGAGATTTCGCCTGAAGGATTTTCTCCAGAACGGCATCATCTTTAAACAATTCGGCTTTCTTGGCCATCATCCAGTGTTCTGCAGTTTTGTAAGTCACTTTATCAACTTCAAAAGAGCTCAGCCACCATTGACTAAAACAGGTTTTAGAAATGCTTCCGTCATTATTGGGTTGGTGTCCCCAGAAAAATAAAAATTTATTTTCCGGAGTTATATTTTCTATAGTATATTTCATTTTTTCTCTTTATTGATACAAAGAAGTTACCTGTTTGAAATCTTTAGAATCGGGTGAAAATGATCCGTAAATTTCCTTAAACTCTGTTGTTATTTTTTCAAATTCATAATCCACTTCGATCTGATCCATGCAGGTTACAACCATATTTCTTTTGGCATTTAAACTATAAGCTGCATCCAACTTTAAACTATAATTTAATAGTTCATAATCTAAATCGCCTGTTCGCAATTCTTTCTGAAAATCATTGTAAACACAGGTTTCTTCTTCGTTATTTTTTAATTTTAATTCTCTTTCATTTGCCATCCAGCCGCTTCCATGTCTCGTTGAATAACTTCTGGTAACATAATAAATCTCAACATCCTCTATTTTTAATTTCTGGCAGATTTCAACTGCATTTTTGGATGTTGTATTCGCATACGTTACATTCGGAAAAACACCATGATCCATGTCGAGTAAAATTCCCTGGCTTCCTTCAAAAATCAGGTTCTCATACTTTTCTAAATAACTGTAATCACTGATATTCCATTTTATTTTATCAATGATTTCCAGGTAATGATCTACTTCTTCATCGATTTCACTTTCATTTAAAAAACCGTAGTAATAAGCGATTTTTTGCAGTTTCTCTAAAAGCATTTGTCTTGGCGCAATTAAATCTATGGCGAAAAGTTTATACTGACCTTCGTTGCGTTTCATTGTCGCTCCAACGCCTTTTCCGCAAGTTCCGTGATCCAGGTTTCTCACATTGTTTCGGTTTTGCCAAACATCAAACGGAGTTGTTATTTTGGCTAACGGATGAATATGAAGTGCAACATTTCCGCCTTTTGCTTCGAGTTCTTCTTTTTCATTGAATAAAAAAACCGGATGAATCGTGCAATGTTCGCTATAATAAGAAGGCAAACCGCGAAGTGCTCCGCTGGCAAAACTCGAATGAACGTGTTTTTTGCCCTCAATCATTACGGTATGCGCGGCTTGCTGTCCGCCTGAAAACCGAATAACTATAGATTCAGGATTTTGCTTCGCCAGAAAATCTGTTGTAATTCCTTTTCCTTCATCACCAAATCCTAAACCTATAACTATTTGAGCTGTTTTCATTTTGTAAAATATTTTTTAAGTTCTTTCAACTTAAACTTTAGAAAAAAAACTTTGCGACTTCGCGACTTTGCGAGCAAATTTCACGCTAGTATTAATAATAATCTCGCAAAGACGCAGAGCCGCAAAGTTTTTAAAGCATTTCTATATTATCTAATCCATCAAGCGGAATTGTTCCTAAACCTGACACTGAACTTTTATGTGTATCGCAAATGATTTTCTTGATTACATTCGGGATTTCTCTGTGATCTTCGATTGACAAACAATTTTGTCCCAGTAATTCTTTCCACGCTACATTTGCTCTTACCGCCTGATCAGAATGTAAAACGCTGATATGATACACTTCGTAACGTTTTTGAGCTTCTTTTAATAATTCAAGGGACGTATACGTTTGCTGTCCTGAACCCATAATTTCTTTTATGGCAGATGCCGGAAGCGTTGGCAAATTTGGTTCGTCACCAACGGTAAACAACAATCCTTTTTGACCTCTTTTTTCGAAAGCATCGGTTTTGGTATGAAAAGCGGCAAAATACCAGGCTAATAAATAACTTTCTCCGGCGTTTCCTCCGCCTCCACTTTCAATATAAGTTCTGGTTAGCCACATATCCAGTTCTTCGTCCCCAGATTCGAATTGTCCAACCTGAAGCGGAAATCTGTCGCATTCATGATCTCCAATTCCTAAAAACAAAAGTGCCGGATCGGGAACACCGCCCTGAATGATTCCGCCCATTAATTTTGGTAATCCGTCTTTGATCAATTCATGCGGGATGTGTCCCATACTTCCTGTTACATCCAATCCTAAAATAATTGGAACTGTGTTTGGATGAACTTCTGAATCTCTGGCTTCACGAAAAGTAATGCCGTTTGGATTCATAGATTCATGTGCCATTCCTAATTGATTTTGAACAAAAATCTCACTTGCAGATTTAAATCCGTAACCTGCTTCTTTTGCTCTGCTCAAACGAGCGCCTAAGTCATATCTTGTACCTCCCATAACTAAAATGTTTTACCAAATAAATATTCGAATCTCTTTTTTGTCACTTCAAACTGAATATTTAAATTTCTGATTGTTAATGATAATTCCATATCTTTTTGTACAAATGCTTCCGGTTGAAAGTCGGCAAAAGTCAAACTATTCTTGTCAAGCGGACTAATATCGATAAGGCCTTCCTGCTCTCTTTCGAGTCTTTTTATTTTAAGTTCGATATCTTCAACTCGACGTCTGTAAATTAATTCAGAATCTTCACCAATGGTTTTGGCTCTGTCTTCTCTAATCTGATCATTGTTTCTTTTTAAAGACTCAATAAATCTTGGTTTTAAATCATCACTCATGTCTTTTGTGGTTTTGTTTCAGGTTTTCTTTGTTTCAGGTTTCAAGTTGCGCGTTGAACTTAAAACTTGGAATCTTAAACTTGAAACGGTTAATAGCTTTTTGTTTTTTGTTTCAGGTTTCAGGTTTTTCTTGTTTCAGGTTACCGTATAGAACGTGAAACCTGAAACTTGAAACCTTTCAACTTAATTTAAAGTTTCTTCAAATTGTTTGAAATTTGATTTTTTTTCGGAATTGTCAAATACTGCAAAAACTATTTTTTTGAAAGCACCTGCGTATTTTTCTGCAATAATTTCTTTGAATAATTGTGCTACATCTTTGGGTTCGTTTCTAAAAACCCCACAACCCCATGCTCCTAAAATTAATGTTTCGCTTTTTTGTTTTAATGCAATTGCCAAAACTTTATCCATTCTATTTTTTAAGACCTCTTCTGTTTCAGCAATTTCTTCTTTCCTGTTATGCTGCAGCATCGCGCCTTTGTTTGGTGCAGGTGCTGTAATTACGTCTGCGATAAATGGTTTTTCAAAATAATTTCCATTATCATCATTCCAAAACAAAACATTCGGACTATAAATCATGTAATCTGAATATAAAAACGAAGATTGATTTCTATTAAAGTCATACATCGCTTTGTCTTTTATCTGCGTTTCATAAAGATTTGAAGATCTTGCCAGACTTTCTTCCTGAGCCGAAGCGCCTCCTAAAAATCCACCGCCCGGATTTTTTGCAGAAGCAAAATTTAAAACACAGATTTTTCCGTTTTTCTCATCAACGATTGCTTCAATTGTAGAACAATTTTTGGTGACAATTTCTGTTTCAAACGTATTTGAAATTGGTGTTTTCAGGATTGCATCCCAATCGTTTGGTGCAATTGTAAACGTATTTTCTATAGATTCTTTGAGTTCTTTTTCGATAACAACCTTTTTTCCTTTGTATTCATAAAAACCATTTTTTACGATTTCTAAGGTCTTATCGGCTATTTCTACTCTGTAATTTTTATTCATAATTCTAATTTTACAACCTCAACCTTTTCGTTGTCAAAATCTTTAAAAGAGTTCGTTGTAAATATTTTGTCGAAACAATCTAAAACTTCAAAACCTTTATTAAAGATTCCGTGGCTTACGGCTAAGTATAATTTTCCGGCATTTTTGTTTTTTAATTCTTCGGCTAAGCCAACAAAAGTTCCGCCGCCGTCGCAAATATCATCTACAATTAAACAATCTATGCCGTTTAGATCGTCTTCGTATACTTTGAAACCAGATAATCTTCCGGTTTTTACATCGCGGCTTTTACTGCATTCTACTACATCAACTCCGCCTAAAAATTCAGAAACTTTGTAGATTTTTTTAAGAGCGCCACCATCCGGAGAAATTAGTTTTACGTTTTCGCCTGTAACTTTTAAAACTTGTTGAATAAAAGTATGATTCGGAATCACTTCGCAATTGTTTACCAATGCCGCAGTAACTTCAGAATGCGCATCAAAAACAAAAACTTTATTCAATTGAAGTCCATTTATGATATCCGCGTAAACTTTTACAGAAAGCGGTTCTCCTTTTATCATGACACGATCTTGTCTTGCCGCCGGAAAATACGGAATAAACAAATCGATAATTTTAACATCCATTCTGCGTAAAGCATCTACCGTGATACACAATAAACCCAAATCGTTGAATGAATTTAATCTATGTGTGATGGTTACTTTTTGAGTTGTATCAAAATCTGGATTGATTTTAATGTGTGGTTCTCCGCCAGAAAATGTAAAACTTTGAAATTTGATTTCTTCCTGATTAAGTATCGGAGCGAATTGTGGGTCTAGGTTAAGTATCATAGTTTTTTATAGTTTGCGTTAATTATACGCAAATGTAGAATTAAATTTTAAATAAACAATTTATTTTGTGTAAAAATTACGCAAACTTTATTTCGAAGTGAAAGCCTTTGTCAATTAATTCATTGTATTTCAATTTATTAAATCGAAATAATTTTGCCGGACGACCGCTTTTTATGGGTGAAAATTTTTCTGTTTCTTCTAAAAACCCATAACTGAGTATTTTTTTCCTAAAATTTCGTCGGTCGATTTCTTTTTCTAAAATGGTACAATAAAGATTTTCCAGGTCTGAAAACAGAAATTCTGCCGGAAGCAAATCGAAACCAATGGGTTCGTAAGTCAGTTTTGCTTTTAATCTTAAAATGGCTTTTTCAATAATTAAATTATGATCGAATGCCAAAGAAGGGATTTCGTCAATTTTGTACCATTGTACTTTATCCGCATCCGTATCGGCTTTAATTTCAAGATTCGAAGCATCTACTAAAGCATAATACGCAACCGAAATAACACGGTTTCTGGAATCTCTGTGAATATCATCTCCAAAAGTATACAGTTGCTCCATAAAAGTAAGCTGGACATTGGTTTCTTCGTGTAATTCCCGAATTACCGCATCACTCAAAGATTCATCATTTTTTACTAATCCGCCTGGTAAAGCCCAGTATTTATCGGCAGAGCCAAATTTTTGTTCGATTAAAAGAACATACAAACCGTTGTTTTTATATCCAAAAACAATGGCATCAACGGCGATTCTAATATTTTGTAAATTTTCCATAACTTAAAAAAAGAGTTTGCGACGAATTGCACTAATTTTATCGAATTATTATTTTGCCATAGATTAAAAGATTAAAATGATTTCGAATCTGTTAGAATCTTTTAATCCGTGACTAACTTTTTAACCACAAAGTATTAGTGCGAATTCGTGGAATTCGTGGCCAAAAAAAAAGATTTTGTGGCTAAAAAAATTATAATCTATTACCAAAAAACAACTTCAGTTCTTTAGATATAATATCAAAAAAAGAATTCAGATTATTGTTTTTAGCAGTTAATAAATAAACGTATTCTTCCGGTACGTGAAAACTATTCCATAATAATTGCAGTTTATTCTCTTTGATATATTTTCTCGCATTACAATTCCACGTTATGGCTACTCCTTCATTATCTGACAACATTCTAAGCATTTCAGATTCTGACGGAATAATATAATTGGGCACCATAGATGGGCGTTTTTTATTAAAAGCGTGCAGCCAGAATAATTTTATATGCGGAATTCTAGCATCGTGACTGTACCATTTTTGTTCGTTAAGCCATAGCTCTAAATCAGTAAAATTGTCTGCTTTTAATTTCTGACGAAATTCTGTTGCATCCAAATTTACCGGTGCCACCATGATCAATTTAATTTTTCCGACGATTTCATAAATAGTGTCAAACGTATCAAAACGTTTTGTGGTGATGGCAAAATCAAGTTTTTTGGCATCGACAAGCGCAAATAGCGCATCGTTGTCTGCAAAGGTAAAATCGATTAAATCAAATTTAGAGATTAACAAATTGCCAATACAATTAAAAAGATCTTTCGAAATACCTACCGATATTAATCTGTTTGCATCCTCGGCCTTTGCCCTAAAAGTATTCTCTACATTTTCAAGGCGATCGAGCGCATCAATGATTAAATTATTCAGTAACTTAGCGTATTCCGTTGGTTCTACGCCCTTTGACTTTCGGTTAAACAATTTATTTCCAACATGAGCTTCCAGCATTGAGATTTGCTGGCTCACTGCAGGCTGGCTCATAAACAACTCTTTTGCAGCGATAGAAAAATTTCCGTTTTTATAAACCGCTTTAAATGTTCTGTACCATTCGAGATTTACCATGACATAAATTTATTTATAACAAACATAGTTTATTTTATTTTTACAAATATCACTTAAGCTGTAAATTTGATGAAAATTTAAACTTATGAAAAAAATAGCATTACTCGCGATTATAACCTTAACAGCTTTTAGCTCAACCGCTATAGCTCAAAAAACAAATAAAAAAAGTATGAAAAAAGTATTATTTGTTGTAACCAGTAACGATAAACTGGGCAATACAGGAGAAAAAACTGGATTTTGGTCAGAAGAACTTGCTGCACCTTATTATGAATTATTAGATCAGGGAGTTGAAATTACCATTGCAACTCCGCTTGGAGGTCAGCCGCCAATCGACCCAAAAAGCGCCGATCCTGCATCTGCAACTGAAGATACAAAACGTTTTGATGCCGATAAAACATTACAGGAAAAATTAAAACACACGCTTAAACTTTCGACTATTAATCAAAAAGATTATGATGCAGTTTTTTATCCTGGAGGTCACGGACCACTTTGGGATTTAGTCGAAGATAAAAACTCGATTGCTTTGATCGAATCTTTTTATACGCACAAAAAACCGGTAGCTTTTGTTTGTCACGCTCCGGCAGTTTTGAAAAACGTAAAAGTAAACGGTGAATTTTTAGTAAAAGGCAAAAAAGTAACCGGTTTTACCAATGAAGAGGAAGAAGCGGTTGGATTAACTAAAGTTGTTCCGTTTTTATTAGAAGATGCTTTAACTCAAAACGGCGGTAAATTCTCAAAAGGACCAAACTGGGCACCATACTCTGTAGAAGATGGTCTTTTGATTACAGGTCAAAACCCGGCTTCGTCTAAATTGGTAGCTGGTAAATTATTGGAGAAATTAAAGTAAGATGCTAAGGGACTAAGGTTCTAAGTTGCTAAGATTTTCTGCTGGCAACTTAAAAGCTCAATCTCTTATTCACTAATTAATAAAATTTAAATAATAACGATGCTAAGTTTGCTGGGTAAATTCAAAGAAAAAAAACTTAGAATCTCAGAAACTTAGCATCTCAGAAACTTAAAAAAACATGCTAAACTTTGAATTATATAATCCGACGAATTTAATCTTCGGAAAAGGACAAATAGAAAAACTTTCGACTTTGGTTCCAAAAGACGCTAAAATCTTATTGGCTTACGGTGGCGGAAGTATTTTTCAGAACGGAATTCACGAACAGGTAATCAAGAATCTTAAAGGTTTTGATATTGTTGAATTTGGCGGAATTGAGCCAAATCCTCATTTTGAGACTTTAATGAAAGCTGTAGAAGTAATCAAAAAGGAGAAAATTACTTTTATCCTGGCTGTTGGTGGAGGATCTGTTATTGACGGAGTGAAATTCATTTCGGCAGCCGTAAACTTTGACGGAAATCCGATTGATATTTTGCAAAAACGTTTGTTGATTAAAGAAAATGCAATGCCTTTTGGAACTGTTTTAACTTTGCCGGCAACAGGAAGTGAGATGAATTCAGGAGCTGTGGTTACTATCACCGAAACTCAGGAAAAACTGGCTTTTGGCGGAAGCGCGATGTTTCCTCAATTTTCTATTTGCGATCCTACTGTTATTGCTTCTTTACCAAAAAGACAATTACAAAATGGTGTTGTAGATGCCTACACGCACGTAATGGAGCAATACTTAACGTATCCGCACGAAGGGTATTTGCAGGACAGAATTGCTGAAGGAATTCTTCAAACATTAATTGAAGTTGGTCCAAAAGTGGTTGAAAATCCAACTGATTATGCTTTGGCTTCGAACTTTATGTGGAGTTGTACAATGGCGTTAAACGGATTGATCCAAAAAGGTGTTCCGTCTGATTGGGCAACGCATATGATTGGTCACGAATTAACTGCTTTATACGGAATTGATCACGCGAGAACTTTGGCGATTATTGGCCCAAGTTTATACGAGGTGATGTTTGATACTAAAAAAGAAAAATTGGCGCAATACGGAAGAAGAATTTTCGGTTTAACAGGTTCTGATGACAAAGTAGCCAAAGAAGCTATCGACAAAACTGTTGAATTTTTCCATACTATGGGAATGGATACTAAACTTTCTCAATATATTGAGGATTACAGCAAAACAGCAGATTTTATTGTAAATCGTTTCGACAAAAGAGGCTGGAAAGGTTTAGGAGAAAAACAATTGATTACTTTAGATAAAGTAAAATCGATTGTTGAAATGAGCTACTAAAAAATAAAATTTCAATTTTTTAAATTCCAAATTCCAATGCAGATGTAATTGTTGGGATTTGGGATTTATTTTTTGGGATTTAAATTCTAAAGTTTGGAATTTGGGATTTCTAAATTGGAATTTAAAAAAAAGGCGTTCTTGAATTTTTCAGGAACGCCTTTTTACAATACTAAAACAAAACTAACTAACTCAATTTTTGCTAAACTCATTAAATTCTAATTTACAAGTAGTTACAACGTAGTAGTTTTATTTTTATTGTGTATAATTAAAAATAATTTTTATTTTTTTTGATCTTCTTCTAAAATCGCAGAAAACGGCTTATTTAAAGTCTTCATTCATTTTCTTTTCCAGAATTTCATGCAATAGTTTCGTTTCTGTTTTTACATTTTTAAGATCAACATTCTTTTTTTCTGCTAAAAGCTTTTCCTTCATAAATAATTTCAAATCATACGAATTGTTTTTGTTTTTCAATATCAGCGTTCCAATTTCCGGTTTTTTTGCCTGATTAAGTCTTAGACCGGCGATCATATTTCCTTTTGGTTCATTGCCAAATAATAATTCAACATCCTTTTCTGATGAAATTCTTTCAGCTATTATATTAAAATTTTCTTCGATCGTTTTGTTATGGTCTATATACAACGTAAATACGGTATTAAACATTTCTGAATCTCGTCTTTTATCGTCATTTCCTTCTGTTACAGTAAAAAGCCTTGCCTCAATTTTATTGTTGTTTTCAAAATACAAAACACTTCCTGTTTCTACAGGTGCGGCATCATTAACTTCTAATAAACAACTATTAGCAAGCACTTTATTATCAATACTAAATTTCCCGATATTTCTATTACCTGATTTTTCTAAGACGATTTTCCCTTTTACTTTATTATTAAATTCCTCAAGTTCGATAGCATTGTTTTTTAACTCAAAATGATAACGATTAAAATAATGCATGGCAAAAACATCAAAATCAAAACTCTTTAAAACTCCATTTTTCCAATATTTCGAAATAAACTGCCTGCCTTGTTTTATGTATTCAGGACCGTCGACTATTTTCCCGTCTTTGTAAGTCGATTTTATATCGTAATTTGGGTATTGATATTTTTCGAGATTTTCCAGATAATTGTTTGAATACTGATACTTTTTTGTACCATTTTCATAATAATCGACATAATTAAACTCTCTGAGATCTGCTGAGAAATATCCCGAATAGGGTTTTTCATCTTTATAAATTCCTTCATAAGAATCCTGCATTTTTTCTGCAAGGGTAAAAGAGCGATCGTCTATTTTTGAGAGTTTTCCGTTTGTATAATGTTTTGATTTTAAAATATTGTTTTCATCCGTTCTTCCATATGTACTTCTATAAAAGATTTCCTCAGCAATTGTTCCTTTTTTATAAATGATGGCTTTTTCAGCTTCAGCTAATTTTCCTTCATAAGGCAAACCATTTTTATATTCGAGTTTTCCGGTTACTTCTCCGTTATCATAAAAAATAGTTTCACCATCTATAATATCATTTACAGCGTTGTACGTCTTTACAGGATTATTAATGTCATAATTAAAAACTTTTTGCAATCCGTTTTTCTTAAAATCAGCAACATGAATTAACTCATGAAGATCTTCTCCGGTTTTTACAACAAATGTTCCATTATAAGGTTTGTCATTTTTGTAAATACCTTTGGCGACAATACTGTCAGTATCCGTTTTTACGATTGCTTCTCCTTCTTTTAAACCTTTTACATAACTTTGATTAATTAGCAATCTTCCGGCAAAATTTTCTTCAAAATTCCCCTCAAAGGGTTCGCCATTTTTATATAATCGCTTTTTCATTATGGTTTCATCTTTATTATAAACGATTTCATCGCCTACTTTTTCACCATCGGTATATTTAGTCAATTCGTGAATTTTACCATTTGGATAATACTTAATTTCTTCGCCAAATTTTTGTCCTTGTTTATAACCAGTTTTCGATTTAATAGAAACTGCAAATTTGTTTTGAGTATAATATTGATAATCATTACCGTTTGAAATCTCACTACCGTATTCCTCAAAATCATTTTGATTGATGGTTTGCAGCACTTTTCCTGTCACATCATAATTTATCTGTTTAAAAGGATGCATTCGGTCGTACTCAATATCGTACCATATTTCCTGAGCCAATTGTTTTGAGTCGATCCAGAATATTTTTTTCTTCACTATTTTCGTTATAACCTTTTTTTTAGTTCCTGCATGATAATCTTCAACCATTACAGGTGCCGTTTCAACCATAACATCGGTCTGCTCCTGATAAGCTTCTTCCTCTGACTTGTTGTTTCGGTAATCATCCCAGTTTCTAACTTCTTCAAAATCTCCTTCGACCGGTTTGCCGTTAAGATACTTTCCTTTCATTAAAACAGTTCCGTCCTGATGATAAACAATCGAAAATCCGTTTTTCCTTCCTTTTTTATATTCAATGGTTTTACGTTTTTTTCCATTAGGATAATAATAGGTCAAAACGGGAACGGCAGAATTATTGTAATATTGATACTCCGATGTATCGAAACCGTTTTCATCATACCAAACAATATCTCCAACATAACTATTCTCGTCGCTTTGCAAAGCGTAACCTTGAAATTGCGGAGTTTTATTACTGTAGAAATCTTCCATTAAAAACAAATTATCTACTTTTTTTGATGGTTTAATTCTATAAAAAGAAGCGTTTTCTTTAGTAGTTTCTTTCCAGTCTTTATCATAATAAATACGATCTGAATTTTGCGAAAAAGAAAAACTGCTTGTCAAAATCAAAATAATATTGAAAATTTTAGTTGTCATATTTGAGAGAAATTTCACCGAATGTAAGGCTTTTTTGAATTCATTTAATTTTTTAAAGATAAAAAATAGTGCACAAAATTCAACTCCTGACATTTAGATCTCAACAATCAATTTTAATTTCTTAAATCAGATTTTGTGATATTACTGCATTATTAAGTACTTTTGTTTTAAATTATTAAAAAAATGAGCGAAAATCTAAAATTTGCAGTGATTGGAGGAGGAAGCTGGGCTACGGCAATTGCAAAAATGTTATGCGTGAATCTTTCAGAAATTGCCTGGTATATGCGTAACGATGCTGCGATCGAGCACATTCAGAAATACAAACACAATCCAAATTATTTAAGTTCGGTTGAATTTGATACCGCAAAACTTAAGTTAACGAACAATATAAACGAAGCTGTAGAATATGCCGATTATGTAATTTTTGCTATTCCGTCTGCTTTCTTAGATGCTGAATTAAAGAACCTAACGGTTTCTTTGTCTGATAAAATCATCTTTTCGGCCATTAAAGGAATTGTTCCTGAGACGAGTTTAATTGTTGGAGAACATTTTCATATTCAATACGACATTCCGTATTATAATATTGGTGTTATTACGGGTCCTTGTCACGCTGAGGAAGTAGCTTTAGAAAGACTTTCGTACCTGACAATTGCTTGTGGTGATCCTGAAAAAGCCAAAGTGGTTGCTAAAACATTGTCCGGAAATTACATCAAAGCCAAAATTTCTGATGATATTATTGGTACTGAATATGCTGCAATGCTTAAAAACATTTACGCGATTGCCGCCGGAATTGCTCACGGTTTAGGTTATGGAGATAACTTTCAATCGGTTATGATGAGTAACGGAATTCGTGAGATGAAAAAATTCATCAAAAAAGTTCACAAAATGAAACGTAACATTAATGATTCGGCTTATTTAGGCGATTTATTGGTTACGGGATATTCTGTTTTCTCGAGAAACAGAATGTTTGGCAACATGATTGGAAAAGGTTACACCGTAAAAAGTGCCATGATGGAAATGAGTATGGTTGCCGAAGGTTATTATGCTACCAAAAGTGCTTATAAACTAAACCAGGGTTACGGAGCAAAAACGCCAATTATCGATGCTGTTTATGCCATTTTGTATGAAGGAAAAGATGCTAAATCTGTATTCAAGAAACTGACTGAATCATTAGATTAAGTTTTCAGTCGCAGTCACAGTTTTCAATAGCAGTGTAAAGACTATATTTTACTATAATAAAAAAAAGAGTCAGGGAAATATAAAGTTCCTGACTCTTTTTTTATGCTCAATTTTTAAAATCTAAAGCTGAACCACACGAATTAACAAGAAATACTCTGCTTCAGAATACATCAAACCTACATCTTACCAAAAAAAAGTTAAGTCGTTGTACTTACAAAATTACCAAAGTACTATTCGATTGTTTATCAATACTCTAAATGAAAATTTTAGAATCCTGCCGAATATGTTTTTCTGACAAATTGAAGTATACTCCTTTTTACAATCCCCTTATTTTGCATTGCTTCACAAAGAATTATTGATAGATTTGCGCATTATTTTTATTGATTCTAATTAAACACAATGCGCTTTATTTTATTTTTCCTTCTTATTTCGGGTTCTGTTTTCTCTCAAAGAGTGATTACAGGTAAAGTCATAGATAAAGAATCCTCAACTTCTTTATCTGGAGTTTTTATTCGGGATACAAAATCTGACAACTGGAGTATTTCTGATAAAGATGGAAAGTTTAAAATCACTCTTGTTTATTATCAGGACGTTGAACTAAATTTTTCTATTCTTGGAAAAAAAGACATCAACGAAGTTGTAAAAAATGATCAAAACTATATTACAGTTTATTTAGAAGACAATACATTACACTTAAAAGAAGTAGTTGTTACTGCCGAAAAGGAAAGAAAATATTCTGAATTAACATTGGGTACAAATGCGATAAATAATGTTCAGGCTTTTTCTCTTGATGATGTTTTACAACAGCTTCCTGGGCAGACCACTACAGATTTTAATTTAAATCAATTTAAAAATATTGTTTTTCGTACGGCATCTGATGGAAATTCTAAAAACAGTAAAGCTTTTGGAACCTCATTTATGATAAATGACATTCCTATTTCCAACAATGAAAACATGCAGGCTTTAAATCCAAATGTTTCTACTTTAGGGGGCAATGATTATGGTATTCGTCAAAATACTTTCACTAATCCAAATGTTGGTATTGATCTTAGGGAAATTTCAACAAATAATATTGAAGAAATAAAAGTTATTCAGGGAATCCCTTCTGCAAAATATGGAGACTTAACTTCAGGATTAGTTTTAATTACAACTAAAGTTGGAAATAGTCCTTATAGAGTTTCTGCTTCTATAAGAGATGCCACAAGTGAATTGAATTTAACCAAAGGAGTTAAGTTAAATTCAAGAAACTCAATGAATTTTGCAATCAATTTCCTGGATTCTAAAGCAGATCCGAGAGATAACTTATTGAATTATCAACGTATAAGTGGAAGTCTGGCCTGGAAAACTACAGATAAGCTTTCTAAAATAAAAAACACTTTAAATCTATCTGTAAAATCAAATCTTGATGATGCAAAACATGATCCGGATAATATTGCACAGGATGTGGTTAAAAATGAAAAGCAAGGTTTTTCTATCTCTAACAATTTCATGTGGAAACCTGCTAATATATGGCTGGATGGTATAAATGTAAACAGCGGTTTCTCGTATGACAGACAGTTTTCCAGAAAAGAAAGATGGATAAATCGATCCTTAACTGCAGCAACAGATAGTAAAGAAGAAGGGATTCATGAGGCTTTCGTTCTTCCATCGCAATATACCAGTGTAAGCACGGTAGAAGGTATTCCGATTTCTACTTTTGTTAATCTTGATATTACAAAAACGATTACTAATAAAGCTAATTGGATTCACAGCTTCTCATTTGGACTATCAGGAAGATCAAGTTCTAATAAAGGAGAAGGAAGAAAAAGCAGTGCGACCGGTTTAATCAATTTTTATGTCCTTGCCGAAGGAGGCGACAGCAAACTAGGTTATAGAGATTATGATTTTAACAGAACTCAAACTGAAACCCAATTTTCTGCTTATCTGGAAGACAGAGTATATAAAAAATTTGAAGAAGACAGAATTCTAAATATTGATTACGGAATACGATATGAAAATCAGTCCGGAAACATATCCTTACAGCCGCGTATTAATTCATCTTATTCAATAAATAAAACCTTTAGAGTTCGAGGCGGATTTGGATTATCTTCTAAAGCTCCTTCACTTAATCAATTATACACTGGAGACCGCTATTTAGACAGGTTATTAGGCAACGGAATTTACTCCTATCCGGGCGTTTATCAAAAAGCATGGATTTTAACCGTCGTGAGTCCCGGAGACAACTTGAATTTAAAACCTTCTAAATCGTTCAAAACTGAAGGTGGAATAGATATAGATCTTCCTATCGCCAATATAAATCTAACAGGATATTATAACAAACTGAATAATGGGTTTACAGGCCAGCAGATTCCTGTTTCTAAAGAAATCCCAAATGCAAACGTCATTACAAACGGAACCGAAATTCCAACTTACGAGATTATTGGTACATCAAAACTATATTATTTAACCAACAGCATTCAAAACAATACGAATTCTGAGGATGCAGGTATTGAAACAATAATAAATTTCCGAAAAATTAAAGCATTAAATCTGGATGTCAGCATGAATGCATCTTATATTAGATCTAAAGATAATAGTAAATCTATAAATTATTATACTTCGACAAACTTACTCTCTGGAGAAAAATATGGAGTATTTCCTTCAATGTCAACAACAAACGAGAATTTTACAGCAAGTTTTAATTTTAGTTACCATATCCCAAAAGTAGGTTTGTTACTGTCCTTGAGAAGCGAGCATATTATATTACGTACTTCCCGTATTCCTACGAGTGAATATCCAAATGGTTATTTAGACGCTCAATTGAATTACCACGAAATTCCAGAAGCAGAGCGTACTGATATGCAAAAATACGGTCACATTATTCGAACGCTAAAAGGTACGCAAACCGAACTTGGCGATATGTTACATAATTTTCATCTGCGTATTTCTAAAGATTTCTTAAACGGATTTAGCGTTTCATTTTATTCTACCAATTTTTTAAACCTAAAGCCTTATTACGACAAAGACAATATACGGAGCATGTACGACATCGCAAACTTCTCATTTGGAACCAGAATTAATTATCAATTTTAAATATATATAACCATGAAAAAAACTCTCTCTATTTTTATAATACTCTTTGGATTAATCATTCAGTCCTGCAGCAATGATGATAACGAAAGTGAAGCATTAAAACCAGTAGACTTTAGTGTTTCGCTTAAATATGAGGTTGCTTTTAACAGTTTAAATGTTAAAAAAGCAAGTGTCACTATTGTCAATACAGAAACTGCAAATAAATACACTGTAGAATCTAATGAAAGCGGCGTAGCAACTTTTAAGCAGATCTTACCGGGTAGTTATTCTATTTCTGCAACAAAAGTGATACAGGCAACAGAATTTACAGAGACTTTTGGATATACTCCTACAGAAGCTGAAATTAACTTTAATGGCGCTGCAAGCAGTGTTATTGTAAATGCTACTGCTACTACCGCAGATATAGAAATGAAAACTTCTAAAGTAGGCGACTTTGTTATTAAACAAATTTATTATGGCGGATCTGACACCAAAAAAGGAGCTGTTTTTAGAGATCAGTTTATAGAAATTTATAATAACTCCAATACCGTTCAGTACGCAGACGGTTTATACATGGCACAACTTACCGGATCTACAGTATCAACAGTATTTGCTTACTCTCTACCAAATGGTCAGTTTGACTGGAGCAAATCTGAAGGAATGACAATAGGAAGTACCGCAAATACAGATTACGTTTACGGAATCAATATCATTAAAATCCCTGGCAACGGCACGCAATATCCCGTACAACCAGGAAAAAGTATTGTTATTGCTCAAAATGCAGTTAATCATAAAGCAAATTATATCGACAATAATGGTAAAGCAGTTAGTATTGTAAGCCCGGAATTAACTGTAGATTTAAGCACGGCGGATTTCGAATCATTTTTAGGTACATATTCAGGCGATCTTTATCAATATGACATTCAAAATCCTGCTGTTCCGGATGTAGATATCGCTTATTGGGGAAATACCAATAATGATATGATATTAGACTCAAACGGAAGACAAGCGTATGCTATTTTTAAAATGGACGCAGGAGAATTTACAGCTCTAAAAAAATACAAAAACCCTAAGGCTGACAAGAATTTTTTCCTTCAAATTCCTAACTCAGTTCTTATTGACGGAGTTGATACTACAAAAGATTTAGGTTCAAATTTAATTCCTAAAAAACTGCCATCTCAAATTGACGGAGGAAATACTTATTTACCATCTGGAGCCTATTCTTCAAAATCGGTAATGAGAAAAACTAAGACTACAATTGCCGGAAGAATTGTTCTTCAGGACACGAATAATTCTACAAATGACTTTGTAGAAGTAACTGCAAATCCTAGAGGATTTAACTAAAATTTTCTTTAATGAAAATCTATAAGATTAAAATAAACAACATTAAAAGTAATGCCCTGAAATACTGGGCATTACTTCTTTTGTTATTTTCTTTCGTTTTTACTGTCAATGCACAAGACACTATAAAAGTGCAAAATCATATTATTGACAATCAAATCAAAAATCAAATTTTCAGATATCCAATCGCATATACAACTCCAAATATTAAGGATTTTACATTTACTGAAGTTTCTTATGAACATCAGCAAAATGAATTTGCCCGAAAGCAAGTTGCAAACGAAATCAATACCTTTCAGTTTTTAGCGCAGGGATATTTTACAACAAAATCTAAATGGAAGTTATTTGGCGATCTTGCTATCAAAAAAGTACTGGAAAAAAATTTAGGATGGGTACTTACTGATGATCGTGCTGAAGAACAGGAAGTTATTACGCCGCATTATTTTTACGTTCCCAGAAAAGCCAATTGGGACAATCAAACTTATGCCTTGAGTGGAGGTTTTTCTAAAGATATTACCAATCATTTATCTGTCGCTGTGAAAGCCAATTATGGTGCAGAAAAATTTAGCAGGACTTTAGATGCCAGATCACAAATCACCAATAGAAAATTGGGAGGAGAAGCACAAATTGGTTATCAAATTTCAAAAAATCACAAAGCCTTTGTTTTAGGCAGCTATGCCCAAGATCAAAAAGATTTTAATTACACGTACAACAACCTCAGCCTAAACTATGAAGCATATCCCGAAACATACTTACGTTTTAATGCTGGTTACGGCAGAATACTGAATTCTTTTAAACATACCGAGTCTGGTTATTTATATAAAGATCTTATAGATAAAATTGGATTAGGTTATACATATACAAGTAAAAATTCAATATTCACTGCATTATATTACACCCAGAATTCAAACAATGTTTTTTATACTAGTTCTCTTGATTTAACAGAAAATGAAAGAATGAAAATAAAAACAAAAAGCAAGCATGCAGAATTGTTTGCTTTTCATAAGTGGAATAAAAAAGAAATTCAGTCTACTTTACAATTTGATCAAAGTGATGCGCGCAATTTTGATGTGCAAAGTAATGGTTATAACTATACCAATTCAATAAATAAAGTAAACTGGACAACCTCGCTTTCTAAAAAAACAGGTTCTAAAATAGATTATTTATTTGGCTTCAATATGCTTTATCAACAAAACGAATACAACGACATACTGGCAACAACTCATATTGAATTAAATTCATTGAATACCGGAATTTATACCAGTAAAGATTTTTCATTCAAAAAAAGCAAACTAAACTCGACTGTAAGTTTCAATATGTATTTCCCATTAGCATCATCTAAGCTAGATTATTACGATACTTCTGGCGGCACAAATGCCCGTTTTTTTGACGAAGTAATTATTTACGATTATGCAGTCAACACAACCAATTATTTTGCTCCTGCCTTACGTTTAGAATACAGTTATCCGGTAAAAAACAACAAAACAGTGGTTTTCTTTACCAATTTGAAAGAGAAAATAGCATTAAAAAAACAAAATGACTACAACGCCATTATCAATACCAATACTACTTATTGGATTCAATGTGGTGTACAATTAAATTATTAAAAATGAAAACAAAGTTTATTGCCATTGGCGTAATGGTATTATCACTTATTATCGTTTCTTATGCTAAGATTGACCCAACGCTTTCTATTTCTGAATTAAAGAGATTATACAGCAGCGGCGATTATCAAAAATGGCCAAAACCAGAAGTTGATTCGCTTGTTTACGCGCAGGGTTTTGAAGATATAGGAACTCTGGGCCAACCTGAATTTCCTGAAAACAATAAATACACCGAAGAAAAAGCAGCTTTAGGAAAAGTCCTTTTTTTTGATCCGAGGTTATCCAAATCGGGGCAAATTTCCTGTGCCAATTGCCATGATCCGGAATTAAATTGGGGAGATGCGAGAAGGGTTTCTTACGGAGAAGGAAGATTACAGGGTATTCGAAATTCTCCGAGTTTAATGAATATCGCTTATGCGAAAGTTTTCTTCTGGGACGGAAGAGCGGCAACGCTTGAAGATCAGGCAAGCTTTCCTATAAAAGATACCAAAGAAATGAACTTCCATATCGATCTGGCTACAAAAAGACTGAATAAAATAAAAGGATACAAACCTTATTTTCAAAAAGCATTTGGAAAAGAAAAACTAACTCAGACAGAAATTTTAAAAGCCATCGCCACTTTCGAAAGAACTTTAATAAGCCCAAAAAGCAGATTTGATAAATTTGTTGCAGGAGATTCTACTCAATTAACTAATAAAGAAGTTGAAGGTTTGCATTTATTCCGTACCAAAGCCCGTTGCATCAATTGCCATAATACGGCTACTTTCTCTGATAATAAATTCCACAATATTGGTTTAACGTATTACGGAAGAGAATATGAAGATTTAGGCAGATATAATGTAACCGGAAAAGCAGAAAATGTGGGGGAATTTAAAACCCAATCTTTAAGAGGAGTTGCACAAAATGCCCCTTATATGCACAATGGTTTATTCCCAAATTTACGTGGTGTTTTGAACATGTACAATGCCGGAATGCCTCAACCCAAAAGAAAAGAAAGCCAAGCAAACGATACATTATTCCCTACAACTTCCAGATTGATTCAAAAGTTACAATTGAAACAATCAGAATTAAATGCTTTGGAAGCTTTTATAGGTAGTTTATCAACCGGCGCTTATAAAATGAGACCACCGGAATTGCCGCAATAGTGGTTAGTTTTCAGTCGCAGTCGCAGTTTTCAGTTTCAATGTGAGTACTTGAAAAATAATAAAAAGAGTCCGGAAAATTATTTTCCGGACTCTTTTTATTTATAAATTATTCTAACTTTATAAGCTTGATAAAAATTGAGACTGAGACTGAGACTGAGACTGAGACTGAGACTGAGACTGAGACTAAAAACTAGCCTACTTCACCATCACCCCTTCAACAAAAAGAATCGGCACTTCTTCTGTATCGTTCTCATTGATTATGTTTGATTTGAAAATGAATTTCTTGTCATATAATTTATTATCAATGAAGAAAGTCACCATGAATTCGTTGTTTAGAACCAACAAACTTTTTTCGACCATTTCGATTTTTACTACCGAAACTGCGGGAACTTCTACAAATGCGTGACGTAAAACCGAAGTCTTTTTCATTTCGCCATCTATCGTTCCAAATGCTTTAGAAACGACCATCACGCTGTCAAGATTAAAGTCGCTGTCGTTTACTAGATAAGCGTACCAAACTTTTTCCATAAAATCGTCGCTCCATTCCTGAACAGCGGCAATAAATACGTTTTCTACTTCCGGGATTGTTATATCTGCTTTCATTTTTATTAAATTTTAAAACCTTTGTTAAAGTCTAAACTTCAACAAAGGTTTGTTGTATTAATGAGAATTATATCTTTCAAAAATTAATCTAAAATCTACAATCTAATTTCTAAAATTAAATATTGGCTTTGAATTGCTCTAAGAAACGAACGTCGTTTTCGTAAAACATACGGATATCGCCAATTTGGTACAATAACATTGCAATACGCTCTACTCCCATTCCGAAAGCAAAACCGTTGTATTCGTCCGGATTGATATCGCAATTTTTAAGAACGTTAGGATCTACCATTCCGCAACCTCCAATTTCTAACCAACCGGTTCCTTTTGTAATACGGTAATCGGTTTCGGTTTTCAGACCCCAATAAATGTCAATTTCGGCACTTGGTTCTGTAAAAGGGAAATATGACGGACGTAAACGAATCTTCGATTTTCCGAACATTTCTTTCGTAAAATAAAGCAGTGTTTGTTTCAAATCGGCAAACGATACGTCTTTGTCAATGTATAAACCTTCGACCTGGTGGAAAATACAGTGAGAACGTGACGAAATTGCTTCGTTACGAAATACACGTCCCGGAGAAATAGTACGAATTGGCGGTTTGTGATTTTCCATATAACGCACCTGAACAGATGATGTATGCGTACGCAACAACACATCAGGATTGGTCTGGATGAAAAATGTATCCTGCATATCACGCGCCGGATGGTATTCCGGTAAGTTCAATGCAGTAAAATTATGCCAGTCGTCTTCGATTTCCGGACCTTCGGAAACGTTGAAACCAATGTTGGCAAAAATATCTATAATTTGGTTTTTAACGATCGAAATAGGGTGACGCGAACCAATAATTACCGGTTCTGCTGCACGCGTTAAATCACCAAACATTCCTTTGACTTCCTGTTTGCTTTCAAGTTCTTCCTGTATAACACGAACTTTCTCTTCGGCAACAGCTTTTAAAGTATTTATAACTTGTCCGAAATCTTTTTTCTGATCGTTTGGAATATTTTTGAACTCTGAAAAAAGTTCTTTCAACAATCCTTTACTCCCCAAATATTTAATACGGAATTGCTCTAAGGATTCTTTATTTTTATCATTAAAGGCTTTAGCTTCCTCTATATGTTGTTTTATCTTGTCTATCATCGATCTTACTTTGAAGGTGCAAATTTAAGGATTTTGTTCTAAGTATGAGGTCTAAAATTTAAAGTTTCCTTTCAAATTCTTGAATCTATCTTATCAAACTAATTTTATGTTCTATTTGTTTGACTTTTTCCAGCCAAAAAGTTATTCCTTCGTCGTTTTTAATAATTTCTTTTTTATGTTTTGATGCTACTTTACCCAGTTCAGCCCAGCTTTTATTCCATTCTTTATCTCGCTCGATATTGTTTGCGGGTTCTGTTCTGGAACGCCAAAACTCTATATTTTTAAAGTATTTTTCTTTTAAATCTTCAAAATACTCAATTAGTTTTTCTTTAGAATTAGGAATATAACCCGGCCCGCTGCAGCCACAAGAATGAAAAGCGATTCCAACAGAATAGAGATTTTTCATATGTTCCCATTTTTTGAGATCATCTTTTTTGGGCGATTCAAAATCAAGTCCCATACTCGCCATTAAGTCCCCGCATTCCGGACATTTTGCTTCCTGAACTGATTGTTCGCCTCTTTGTATGTCATTCATCAATCTTCTTTTAAATGTCTTTCGACAATTAAAACAAGCATAATGTGGTTTATAAGAAACCATTGCATATCTACACATTTCTTTCTGGTTTTCAGTCGCAGTTTTCAGTCGCAGATTTTAGTCTCAGTTTACAGTCTCAGTTTGCAGTTTAATTGACACTGAAAAATGAGACTGCGACTGAAAACTAAAAAACTATTCAATAAGTTCTCTTTCTAAAAAATAATTCACAATGGCTTCTTTCATCAAAACCGATTGTTCTCCTGCTTTTAGTGGTGGTAATTCTTCTTTTACTTTGTAGTGTGGCCATCCTTCGGCATCAAAAAAATCGAATTCATAAAACCCATAAGGCTCTAATAATCGACAAATGGCGATGTGCATCAGGTTTAATTTTTCATCCTTTTTGAATTCACGGTGTACTTTTCCTAGTTCCTGAACTCCAATTAGGTAAATTATGGCATCTAAATCCAAGTCTTCTCCTTGCGAAAACTGATTAGATAGTATATCGACGAGCTTTTCCCATCGCTCTTTTAGTTGTGTATCTCTGGACATTTTATTTGTGGATTTTAGATTTTAGATTTCAGATTGAAGAACGATTTAAAGATTATTTAAACTTAATTTCTACTATCATAGCTCTAAAATTATTATCGCAAAGATAGGAAGTTCAAATCCAAAGACCTAAAATTAAAGATTTCTCATACATTATAAAATAAATGGGCCACGGATTTAGCGGGTTGAACGGATTAACACGGGTTTCTTTTTTTGCGCTGTAAATTCTTTCGCCATGTATAAGCAAAACCTCAGCCAATTGAAATAATATTAATCAGCGTTAATCTGCTAAATCCGTTTAATCTGTGGGCTATCAAAACTTACTCAAAAACTTTGCCCGCCGAAAGCAGATAATTCTTTTATATTTGCGCCTTAATTAAATGAAAACAGAACCATGAGTTTTTTTGATATTATTGTTGCCGCTCTTTTGGCTTTTAGTTTATATAAGGGAATCCAAAATGGCCTTTTTGTAGAAATCGCTTCTTTTATTTCGTTATTGTTGGGAATTTATATTGCGATTAAATTCTCTTCGTTTATGAAGGAACTCATCATGAAACATGTTTCCTGGAACCCGAACACAATACAGGTTACGGCTTTTATCCTGACTTTTATTCTGGTCGTAATTGGTGTGTATTTCTTAGCCAAAATCCTTACCGGAATTGCTGATTTTGCTTTTCTGGGATGGGCGAATAAATTGGGTGGAGGTTTTTTCAGAATTTTGAAAACGATCCTGATTATGAGTATTTTTATCGCCCTTTTTGAGAAAATGAACTTCAATGAAACGTTTGCTAAAAAAGAAACGCTCGATAAATATTATTTTTATAATCCAATAAAAAAAGTAGCGGCCTTTGTTTATCCTTCAATTGAGAAATGGTATGATACTTTTAAAGAAGAACATGCTAAAAGTTCTGAAGAGAAGTCTAATAAAACTACTACCGAAAAGGAATAATTAAATCGTCAGGCTGAGTCAAGTCGAAGCTCTTTATATAAAACAAGCCTTCGACTTCGCTCAGGATGACATCAGTTTTCAAAAGAAATTTATAACGGTATAACCATAGAACTCCATCGAGGTAAAATATAATATGTCGCTCCGATGGAGCTTGATTTACCGGACGTACAATTATTTGCTATAAATATGCCGCTCCTATGGAGCTTAAAATAGTAAATCCAACAATTCCAATCTCGAAGATCTATAAAAAAGAATAAATGCCTTTACAGCAAAACTTGACAGACTTTAAAAACCTGTCGGGTTTATTATTTTTGTTTTCAAAAGAAATTTAAGTCCCAGAGGGACGAAATATTTATAGAAATTTTTAATCCTATCAGCATAGAACCCCATCGGGGTGAAATATAATATGTCGCTCCGATGGAGCTGGATTTACCGGACGTACAATTATTTGCTATAAACATGCCACTCCTATGGAGCTTGAAAAAAGTAAATCCAACAATTCCAATCCCGAATATTTGTAAAAAACAATAAACGCCTTTATAGCGAAACCCGACAGGTTTTTAAAACCTGTCGGGTTTGACAAAGATTGCGTTTAGAACTATTTTACCAATTTACTTCTAGTTTTTCTCCTTTTTTCAAGGTGATATTTTGTTTTTTATCGCCAGAAATTAAAGTTGTTTTCCCTCCTAATTTAGAGGAAACCGTTACTTTCTTTAGGATTTTATTTTCCCAATTCATTTCGATTTCAAATCCGCCGCGGGCACAAATTCCTTTTACAGATCCTGTTTCCCAGGCGTCAGGTAAAGCAGGTAATAATCTGATTTCGTTTTCGTTTGATTGAACCAGCATTTCAGCAACGGCTGCGGCTCCTCCAAAATTTCCGTCGATTTGAAATGGCGGATGCGCGTCGAATAAATTTGGATAAGTTCCTCCGCCTCTTCTTGGTTTTTCGGTTTTCTTTCCGTCCGGATCTACGTAACGCAATAATTCGCGGAACATTTTATAGGCACGATTTCCGTCCCAAAGTCTTGCCCAAAGATTGATTCTCCAGCCTTTTGACCAACCTGTGGTTTCGTCGCCTTTTATTTCCAGAGTCTTTTTTGAAGCTGCGGCTAGATCAGGAGTTTTCTCTGGCGTGATATGATCTCCGGGGAAAAGTCCGAACAATTGCGATTGATGACGATGTTTAGGATCTTTATCTTCCCAATCGAAATACCATTCCTGCAAATTTCCTTTTTTGCCAATTTGATACGGATATAATTTTGAAAGCGCTGTTTCTAGTTTCCCTCTAAAATCGGTATCGGTATTTAAGGCTTTCGAAGCTTTTATCGTTTTATCGAAACATTCTCTTATCATGGCCAAATCAGCCGTTCCTCCGTACATGGTTGCACCAACAAAACCATCTGGTGTCAGGTATTGATTTTCGGGCGATGTGGATGGCGATGTGATTAGATTTCCGTTTTTATCGGTTACCATCCATCCTAAAAGAAATTCAGCAGAACCTTTCATTAACGGATAACCTTCATTTTTTAAATAGGCTTTATCTTGTGTAAAAATATAATGCTCCCAAATATGCGTGCTTAACCATGCGCCAGCGAGTGGCCAACAAGCCCACATTGGATCTTCTTTGCCAAATTGCCCAACGGGATTGGTCATTGCCCAAATATCAGAATTATGTGCCGCAGCCCAGCCTTTATCAACTCCGTAAAAAGTTTTTGCTGTAATTTTTCCGGTTACCGAAAGATTTTTTATGAAAGATAAAAGCGGCAAATGCATTTCTGAAAGATTGGTGTTTTCTGCCAGCCAATAGTTTTCTTCCAGATTGATATTCATGGTGTAATTACTACTCCAGGGCGGATTTAAATGCGGATTCCAAATGCCTTGTAAATTGGCCGGAACGCCCAAAGTTCTGGAACTGCTTATGAGCAAATAACGTCCGAAATTGAAATAGAGGATTTCGAGGTTTTTATCTTCTTTTCCGTCAGCGTAACGCAATAAGCGTTCGTCTGTTGGTAAATCCGGAGCGGTTGTTTTGCCTAAATCTAAAGTTACGCGATTATAGAATTTTTGATAATCTTTTGTATGGTTTTCTTTTAATTGATCGAATGATTTTGCATATGCTTTATTTAGGTTTTGCAAGGCAATTGATACATCGTCTAATCCTTCGGTTGCAGGGTTTTTGTCGAAACCATTAAAACTTGTCGCAACAGACACGTAAACATATGCTTCTGTGGCATCTTTTAAGCTTAAAAAGTCTCTGGAACTTGTCACTTTTCCATCTGTTTTTTTAATTTGAATTAAAGTGGTAAATCTTGTTCCTCTGTCTTGTATTTTTTGATATTTTGGTACAATCTGATATCCTGCATTTTCATGAATTGGTGCAACTCCGGTCATTACCAGAATATTATTTCTTACCTCGACATTTGACTTTAGTAAACTTTTTAAATTAATGTCAAAATTTAAACCGCCTTTTATACTGCTCGTCAGTTTAATTACCATGATTTGGTCTGGTGCCGAAACAAAATATTCACGGGTGAATTTTATACCGTTTAATTCATAACTTACTTTTGATATTGCGTTCGAAATATCCAATTCTCTGCGATAATTTACAGCTTTTCCTTTTTCGGAATTATTGATTTCTAATGTTCCAAGCGGAGCATAAGATTCGGAATTTTTACCTTGAACTTTTTTATTTAATTCTTCGGCTAGTTTGTAGTTTTCGTTTTTGAGCGCTTCGCGAATGGCGGGAATGTTTTTGTAGGCTTCGGGATTCATATTGGCATTTACTGGCTCGCCTGACCAAAGCGTAATATCATTCAGGTAAATTTTATCTGAGTTTGCGCCGCCAAAAACAGTTGCTCCCATTTTTCCGTTTCCTAAAACTAAGCTTTCTTCAAAGAATTCTGCGGGTTGATTGTACCATAAAACATGACTTGATTGTGCCGTCATATTTGTACAGAAAGGGGTTAATAGTACAATGAAGAATATTTTTATGAGGTTTGATTTCATGTATTCTTTTTTGATTTTGAATTTCGTTTAAATATATGCCGTTCCTATGGAACTCTCTTTACGTTCCTGATTTTTTTATCAACGGATTAACATCCGTTGCTACAAATATGCCGTTCCTCCGGAACTTTTAAAAATCTCTATTTTTTTTATTTGTGCATCCTAACAGGTATTTTCAACCTGTTAGGTATTTAGATTTAACGTCTTTTACAAATTATACCTAACAGGTTGAAAATACCTGTTAGGATATTGAAACGCAATGTGTGTGCGTGAGGGATAGAGCTAAGCTACCGCAGTAGCAGTGAAAGCCCGACCGTATTTGCGAAAGGCGCACATAAGCGGTTTGTTAAGTAGCGCCTTTTGTAAATACGGTCACGCCCAAATGTCACACAAAAATATTATTTACTAACCTTATATATTTCATTTGCCGTAATCATTTCCCAATTGTCGGTTCTGAAAGGCGATGCGGGAAATTTTTCTTTATTGAAAAGATTGATTTCGGTATCGTCGTCTGCCCAGCCGTAATGAATAGCAACGGGATTTTTTACTTCGTTGTTGGAAACGATTATTTTGTTGTCTTTTATTATCGCTTTCGCGGAATGAAAAACTTTGTCGGCTCCGGCGATTTCGAATCCTTTTACGCTTTCTGAATTGTCCGGAGTTGATAATCCTGAACCGATATTATCGAAAGTAAGAATGATTTGGTTTCCTTTTATTTCCTGAGATTTAAAAGTTGGTCCGCTGTAAATTTGTTTTTTGCCGTAAACATTGTTTAGCGCGATTGCGGCCAAACGCAAACCAACGTCTTGTTTGTTTGTGGGGTGAATGTCTTTTGCGTTACCGATATCTGTGGTTACGACCATTCCTGTATTTTTTAATTTTAAAGTTTCTGATTGTGCTTCGCGAAGTTCTGCCCAACGGCTTCCGACTTTACTGTTTCCGTTGAACTCGTTGAAGGTTGATAATTGTACAAAATAGAAAGGAAAATCGCCTTGTTTGAATTTTGTTCGCCAATCGTTGATCATTAACGGAAATGCTTTTTTGTATTGTTTTGCTCTCCAGACATTAGCTTCGCCCTGATACCATAAAACGCCCTGAAACGCATACGGAACCAACGGATTGACCATTGCATTGTATAATAATGACGGATAACTGTTTGGTGAAACGGCAATTTTTACCTGTACGACATTGAATTTCCAAAGTCCTTCTACCGGTAAATTAGTGTCTTTAAACTGAATTTTAAGATCTGCCGGATCGCCGTAGATTCCGCCACCACCGGAATAATCTGCGATCCTTACTGAGATTACATTTTTGCCTTCTTTTAATGTTCCTGCTGGTATTTTATAAACTCTTAAGGCTTCCCAAATTTTATTGGTTCCAACTTCAACGCCGTTTACGTAGGTAATATCTTCATCGTCTACTTTTGAAAGATGTAAAACGGCTTCACTTTTGGCTTGATCGGCAGATAGCGTTATTGTTTTTCGCATCCAGACTACGCCGTCAATATTGCCTATTTGTTGGTTTTCCCATAAAGATGGAACTTTTATTTCGGGCCAGTTTTTATCATTAAAATTGAATGCTGCAAACTGGTTTTCGTTTTCCATCGAAACATCAAAACCCTGAACTTTCTTTATGTTATCTAAAACTGATTTTTTGTATACTTCAAAGACAGCATCTATATCCACCTGAGGTACATCGGCAATCATGCTTTTAAAGTCGTCGCTTTTTTCGAATGCTTCACGGCTTGTCCAGGTTTCTACATTGGTTCCGCCCCAGGAAGTATTTATGATTCCGATTGGGATTTTAAGTTCTGCATATAATTTTTTGGCAAAAAAGAAACCTGCTGCTGTAAAATCGCGAATATTTTCTTTGTTGGCAACCAACCATTTTCCGGCTTTAAGATCTTCTTTTGGAGTTCCGCTTAAATCCTGTGCTACGCCAAAATGGCGAATCATAGGATAATCAGCATCTGCCATTTCTTTATCAGCATTCATGGTTTTGTACATCTGGAATTCCATGTTCGATTGTCCGCTGCAAATCCATACTTCACCAACCAAAACATTTTTGATGACGATTTTGTTTTTTCCTGTAATAGATAATTCAAAAGGTCCACCAGCTTTTTCTGCAGATAGTTTTATCATCCATTTTCCGTCTTTATCGGCTTGGATGGTTTTGGTTTGTTTATTAAAATGAACTTCGACTTTTTCATTGGCATCTGCCCAACCCCAAACCGGAATTTCTTTGTTGCGCTGCAGTACCATTCCGTCAGAAAATAATAAAGGCATTCTAACATTGGCATTGGCCAAGATGCTGCACATTATAAAAAGAAAGATGATGTTTTTCTTCATTGTTTTTTTGTTTAAACCATATAAGTGATATAAGATAATTTAAGTTTTGCACGCAGCTTGTACTTATGTTTTCTTATATCACTTATGTGGTGAATTCATTATTTTTATTGTAATCCTTCGATCATTGCATTTAGTGCCTGAGTGTCGGAAACTGTATTATTGGCTCTATTAATGATTCCGAAACTGTTGTCTCCAAGACTTCCTTCATCCCAATAGAATGGCAATAGACCATTTGCTTTGGCTGTTTTTACCACTGTTTTTAAATAATAAGCTCTTGAATTTAGATGTAAAGTTAATGCATCGCCGGTTAAAGTGGTTCTGCGAATGGCACCAAATTCTCCTAGTAAAACTGGAATTCCTTTATCGACAAACTGGGTTTTCATTAATTTAAAGTATTTCTCTAAATCAGCTTCTTCTCCCCAAGTTGCATTTCGATCTGTATCTGTTGTCGAGTGATAACCTGTTCCCCAATAATAGAACATTTTTCCCCAGGTTTCGTCTTTGGTTAATCCGGCAAAATTCCATGGTGTATAGTAATGTACTTCGACCATCATACGATTTACTGCTGCATCTGTTGGTAAGATGGTCATTAACTTATTTGTTTTTTCGATATCTGTTGTTGGACCCTGAACTACTAATGTTCTGTAAGCGTTTTTACCTCCGGTCGAGCGAACTGCATCGATAAAAGTTTGGTGATAAGAGGTTAAAACTGCCATTTGTGCCGCATCTTCAACCGCTGGTTCATTAGCACTTGCAAAAAGTAAATGTTCGTCGAATCCGCGCAATTGTGTTGCAATTTGTTCCCAGAATGCTTTTTGTTTGGCATTGTTTTCTTCTTTTTTGGCTTCGGTGATATTGTTTTCTAACCAGCCACCATCCCAGTGAATGTTTACTACCACATACATATTATTGTCTATACAATATTGCACGACTTCTTTTACACGGTTGAGCCAATCTGCTTTGATTTTGGCTGTAGCCGAATTTTCTAAATACTGATTCCAAGAACACGGAATTCTTATCGCATTAAATCCACTTGCTTTTACAGCATCGATTAGTGCTTTGGTTACTTTTGGATTTCCCCAGGCGGTTTCTCCGTTAGTGGCTTCTAAAGTGTTACCAATGTTCCAGCCCAACTTAATTTTTGCTGCCAATTGCACTGCGGTACTTGACATTCCTGAAGCATCAGCCGCAATTGGGTTTGTGTTGTAACTTGGGTACAATCCTGTAACAGGATTTCCTGCTGCTTGCGAAACTGCAATTTGAATTGATGGGGCTTCAGCTGAGCTTAATGTTAAGGTTGCCGTTCTCGCCTCTTTAGTAGTGTTCTCTAAAGCTGTTATTTTTACGATAACAGTTCCTTTTACTCCTGATGTCTGGCTTAATTCTATCCAGTTTGCATTTGTACTCGTAATTGTCCAGGCCTGCACATTGGCAGTAACTTTTACAATAGATTCGTTGCCTTTGCCTAAAAAATCAATTTTATTGGTATCTGCAGTCAG
This sequence comes from Flavobacterium sp. C3NV, assembly GCF_046825355.2. NCBI lineage: Bacteria > Pseudomonadati > Bacteroidota > Flavobacteriia > Flavobacteriales > Flavobacteriaceae > Flavobacterium > Flavobacterium sp. C3NV. The sequence continues at coordinate 640,634 of NZ_JBKQBJ020000001.1, forward strand.
CGTATTTTCTACCGGTGCCGGATCTGCTGCATCTTTGTCTGCACTACAAGCCCAGATAGTTAAGAAAGACAAACATAAAATGGCACTAAACAGGTAACTCTTAATAGTATTTTTCATTTGGTTTGGTTGGTTTAATAGTTAGTTTTTAAGTTTTATTCACGCAAAATCTTTTTTATTTATTAAAATAACCGTTGGTGTAATGCATAAAATTTAATTAAACACATAGAAACATAGATATTATGATTGTAAAAAAAAGTAAATCAAAAAGAAACTAGTTTCTCACACATAGTCCCGATAAATATCCTGCCATCTGGACCTAAACATAAAAATAAACACGAATTGCACTAATTACCACTAATTTTTGTTGGTGAAATTAATTTCACAAACTAAGCTAACTTTTAAAATTTGTGCAAATTCGTGCAATTTGTGTTACTATCTCACGTTTTATTTAATTGTTACAACAACCTCTTTTTTGATATCTCGGGAAGAATTTCCAAGTTTCAAAGTATATTTCCCTGGTTCAATCGTCCATTTTTTGGCAGCTACGTCATAGTAAGCCAACTCTTTTACCGGAACTTTGATGGTTACAGTATTAGAACTTCCTGATTTTACCAATGTTTTCTGGAAACCTTTTAATTCTTGTGCTGCACGTGTTATTTTAGAATCTGATTTTGAAGTGTATAACTGAACTACTTCTTTTCCATCTACTTTTCCTGTGTTTTTTACGTCTACAGAAACAGTAATTGTTTCGTTTTGTGCGTACGATTCTTTGTCTGTTTTTGCATTATCGAAAGCAAAAGTGGTGTATGACAATCCGTATCCGAAAGGGTATAATGGCGTAACATTTTTAGTATCAAACCAACGGTATCCTACCAAGATTCCTTCGGCATAGTTTACTGTTTTTCCTCCAGGGAAACTGTTTGTCGCATGTGCAGGAGAATCCATGATTTGTTTAGGCATTGTCCAAGGTAATTTTCCTGACGGATTTACTTTTCCTAAAATTACATCTGCCAAAGCATTTCCTCCTTCAGAACCGTTAAACCATGTCCATACTAGAGCTGACGTTTTTTTGCTTACTGCATCAATATCAAAAGGCGCACCGGCAACCATCACTACAATAGTTTTTGGGTTTACTGCCAATACTTTCTGAATTAATTCTTCTTGCCCGAATGGTAATTTTAAGTTTCTACGGTCAGAAGCTTCTGTTTCGTAATCACGGTTTGAACCTGCAAAAATGATCGCAACATCAGATTTTTTAGCGGTTTCTATTGCTTCCTGCAATTTAGCCGGATCTAACTGATCGATTGTTACCGGACCATTTGAGGTTATGTTTCCTAAATTTCCTTTGTTTTTTTCGTCGTAACGTTCTAAATATCCTTCGGCATAATTGATTTTTATTGACGATGGCAATCTGTTTTTTAAACCTTCAAGTGGTGTAACTTCTCTTTTTGTTTTTACTCCTGCACCAAATCCGCCAAGCGCATTTTTCTTTGTTGCATTGTTTCCAATTACAGCAATAGATTTTACTCCGTCTAATTTTAATGGTAGTGCGTTGTTGTCGTTTTTCAATAAAACGATGGCTTCCGCAGCAATTTTATAAGCATCCTGATAATGTGCTTCGGTTGCAATGCTTCCTTTTGCACGTTCTTTTCCTCCCATTGCTTTTACCTGAAACAAGGTGCGAAGGATTCTTTTTACGTGAACATCAATTTCTGCTTCTGAGATTTCTTTGTTTTTTGCGGCAGCTATTAATTTATCGGCAAGGAAAAATTCATTGAATGGTTTTGGAGTTCCCATTTCAATATCTAATCCGTTTTTAAGAGATTTTACTGTCGAATGCACCGCAGCCCAATCTGAAACGACAACGCCTTTGAATCCCCATTCGTCACGAAGGATTTTATTTAGCATATAATCGTTTTCACATAAATATTCTCCTCTAAATTTATTGTAAGCACCCATTACACTATACGCATGAGCCTCTTTTATAGAAGCTTCGAATGCCGGTAAATAAATTTCACGAAGTGTACGTTCGTCAATCTGAACATCGACAAAATCACGATTGGTTTCCTGATTGTTGGCTGCAAAGTGTTTTACACAAGCCATAACATCGTTGTCCTGTAAACCAACAATCAATGGCACTGCAATTTTTTTATTCAAAAACGGATCTTCAGACATATATTCATATGTTCTTCCTCCAAGCGGTGTTCTTACAATATTTATCGCTGGCGAAAGCAACATATCTTTATCACGTGCACGCATTTCCTGTCCTAAACTATTTCCGAAAGTGTATGCCATATCCGCATTCCAAGTTGCGGCTAAACCTCCCCCTGCCGGATAATAGGTAGCAAAGTCATTTGTTAATCCTGCCGGAGCCCAGTTGTCGCGTGAAATTTCTTCACGAACTCCTAGCGGTCCGTCGGCCATTTTAAGTTCAGGAATACCTAAACGTTTTACACCACCGGAAGTAAACATGCTGTTACCGTGCAACATTCCGATTTTTTCTTCCAATGTCATTTGAGCGACTAACTTGTCGATTTCGGCATCAAATTCTGATCCTATTTCTTTTCCCTGATACTCTTTTGCTTCACCTGAATCTGAGCTTGTTGTACTTTTTGCATCATTTTTACAAGATGTAAATACTGCAAAAGCTAATGCTGCTGATAGGTATATGATTTTGTTTTTCATGCTTAATAAATTTATTTTTAGTTCTTGATAGCTGTTTTTAATGAATTATTGTTTTACCAAATTGAACAAGACGACATCGTTCTCATTCATTTTATATACTTTACTGTAAGTTCCTTTTGCATTGATGGTTACTTTTTCTGTTGCGATCAAAGCGCCATTATTTTTTTCTTTTATCTTTTGAACTTGTTCACGATTTAACTGACTTGGTTTTCCCAAAGCCAGATAATCGGCGTAAGCGTCATTGACTTTATATCCTACTTTATATATTTCTAAAGTATAGTTTCCTTTTTGCAAACCATCAATTTCAATCTTTACGCTTCCTTTGGGTTGAGAGGGTAAATCTTTAATATAATACGATTGATTATTAACTGAATCTCCCGGATGTGTATTGGTAAAATCCCAAAACAGCAACTGAACATCTCCTTTTTTATTTTTAGTTACCCATGAAGAACTGTCTTTATTTTGAAGTTCTGTTTCGCCTAATTTATTTAGAAAGGCATAAGAGAAATAGGCGGGTTTTTTGATTCCCTGCGTATTCAATAATCCGAAACCTCCGTGAAAAGGCGTGAATCTTGGACCCGGTTCTTCAAAAATATCGGTAAAAACCCAATACGACATCGAGTTTGCAGCATTGCCAACTTGTTTTAGCTTTTGCAAAATATACGCTGCTGAATGGTAACTGTCGTGAACAGGATCTGCCGGAGTATAGGAAGAACTCCATTCTGTATAATGCAATTCAAGATTTGGCTTAGCCGAATTTGAAATTTGTTTGCGTGAATTGATTACATCTCCGCTTATACTCGATTCTTCTTTATTAAGAACAGTTCCTGTAGTCCCAAATTCGTCTAGAAATCCTTGTTTTACGCCATAAGTATGTGTCGAAATAAAATCTAACGGCACATTATTCTTCGCACAGAAATCTATTGTTTCCGGAACCCAAGCTGCTCCCGCCGTTGCTGGTCCGCCCACTTTGTATGCAGGATTTACAGATTTTATACCGCGTGCTGCATATTCATATAATTTGAAATATTCTGCCTGAGTTCCTGTCCAGAAACCCGGTGTTAAATTAGGTTCGTTCCAAACTTCAAAATACCATGTTTTTACTTCTTCGGCTCCGTAACGTTCTGTGAAATGTTGGGTTAAATTTCGAATTAAATCTTCCCACTTTTTATAATCTTTTGGAGGAGTTACATTTCCTTTCCACCAAAAAATAGTCTGACTTCCGCTTGCTAATGCATTAGGCATAAAACCTAGTTCTACAAAAGGTTTTATTTTAATACTTAAAAGAAAATCATACAAAGCATCAATATATTGGTAATTGTATTCGGGATTTCCTTTTGAATCTTCTCTGTAAACCGCCATATCATCAGACAATAAACCATGCATTCTGATGTATTTAAAATCACATTCTTTTTTGGTCATGGCCAATTGCTGTTGCCAGTCGGCGCGCAGGCCTTCGTTTGCTCTTCCGGCACCAATACATTCTTTGAACATGGTGTTTAAAGCGCCCGAAGTTTTGTTGTAATCTACCTTTATGATTCTGTTTTGAGCATTATTTTGTCCAAACAATTGAATATTTGTCAGACAAAATAAGATATAGAGTAGTATTAAATTTCTTTTCATCATAATATTATTTGACAGTTATATTTTTATTGAGAAGAATAGCATCCGAAGCACTTCCTACTTGAATCTCAATTGCATTATTTTCGAGTTCGAATTGTTGTTTGGCTGTATTCCAATATTCTAAATCTTTAGCTTTTAAAATTAAAGAAACATTCCTGGTCTCTCCGGCTTTAAAGAAAACTCTCTGAAATGCTTTTAGTTCTTTTTGGGCACGTTCTACTTTTGAATTTAATTGTTTTACATACAACTGAACAACTTCGTCTCCATCTTTGGTTCCTGTATTGGTAATAGAAACGGTAACTTTTAATTCTCCATTTTTCGGAATGGTTTCAGAATTGGTTTCAACCGAATTGTATTTGAAAGTAGTATAACTCAATCCGTGACCAAAAGCATATAAGGGTTTGCCTTTAAAATACATATACGTTCTGCCATTGCGGATATTATAATCTAATAATTCAGGTAAATCGGTAATGTCTTTTACCCAGGTTTGCGTTAATCGTCCGGCGGGATTATAATCTCCAAATAAAACATCGGCCAAAGCCGTTCCGGTTTCCTGACTGTTTTGTGTCATGTGTACAATTGCCGGAATGTGTTCTTGTGTCCAGTTTATGGCGTATGGAAAACTGCTAATCAGGGCAACAACAGTTTTAGGATTGGCCTGATGCACAACTTTAATTAAGTCTTCTTGTTCTAAAGTCAATGATTGACGATCCACGGCTTCTTTTCCTTCACTCGGAACGGGGCAATTTGCCCAACCGGCGTTACAAACCGGATGATTTCCAACGATAACAATTACAGCATCTGCTTTTTTAGCAATTTCTGCTGCTTTGCCGTCGATGTTGTTTTTAGCGTAAAGGATTTCAACGTTGCTTCCCAATTTATTTTTAATTCCCTGTAAAGGAGAAATTGTATACGGAGGAGTTCCGCTGTACCAATCCAGCAATACTTCATCAGCACGAGGTCCGATTACGGCAATTGTTTTTAGTTTCTCTTTTTGTAAAGGCAATAATCCCGAATCATTTTTAAGTAATACAATCGATTTTTGAGTGGCTTCTAAAGCGATTTTTTTATGCGCTTCGGTTTTCCACGGATCAATGGTATCTTTTTCTGTTCCAATTTTAGAATATGGATTTTCATCTGAAACATCCAACATCCCAAGTTTGATCATGACTCTGTAATTACCGCGAATAACAGCATCAATATCTTTTTCTTTTAAATATCCATGCGAAAGTGCTCCGTAAACGCCTTCGATATATTCATCTAAAAACTGATTGATTCCTGCTTTTACCGCAGCTTCAGCACCAAGATATTGATTGTCGTAATATTTATGATCTGAAAGTAATAATTTGAATGCGCCTCCATCGGTGCAAATAATTCCGTTTTGTCCCCATTCTTTTTGGGTAATATTTTTAAGCATCGGATGTACCATTGCCGGAATTCCGTTTACTTTATTATAGGCCGCCATATACGCTCGCGAGCCGCCTTCGACAACGCCCATATAAAAAGGCAAAGCATAATATTCACGCCACAATCTTTCGTCAAAATCAGACGATGTATAGGTTCTGCCATCTTCATTACTGTTGGCCAGAAAATGTTTCATTAACGAAGCTGTTTGCCAATATTTTGGGTTATTTCCCTGCAATCCTTTTACAAAAGCAACGGTCATTTTTCCGTTAAAAAAAGCATCTTCGCCATAACTTTCTTCGGTACGACCCCAACGCGGATCTCTTGCGATATCTGCATTTGGAGCGCGAACGACTAATCCGCCGCGATGGTATTTCTGGAATGCATAACGTGTTTCGTAACCTTCAACTTGTGCTACTTTTTGAAGCAAATCAACATCCCAGGTTTCTCCTAAACCGTAAGCTTGAGGAAAAGTGGTGGTTGTAACGGGTTGTTTGTTTTTTCCGCCCCATTCTCCCGGTCCGCCAAGTGCCAAACCATGCAATCCTTCTACATGTCCTGTTCCTGTAACGCCTAATCTTTTTATCGACGGATTCGTGCTTAGAGCCTGAACTTTTTCATCCAGGGTCATCAATGATAACAAATTATCAATACGCTTTTCAGTATCTAATTTAGGATCCTGAAAAGGATATTGCTTTTGTTGTGATAACACCAAATTGACCGACAAAAGAAAAACAATATGCAGGGTGAGGTTTTTCATTTAAAAAAATTGTGGTTATTAAACCCGAAACCTTTTTTTGAAACGTATCGGGTCTGAATTTTTATAAATTATATTTTTAAAATCTAATTGTTGTGCCTGGTAAATACCTAACAGGTTTTAGAAACCTGTTATTATAACAAAATCTAATCGTTACGTTGATAAACCCGACAGGTTTTAAAAATCTGTCGGGTTTGAAATTCTATATCTATAATTTTTTGAATCTAATTGCTGTTCCTCCTGCTCCGCCTAAATGTAATTTTAGTGAGTCTGAAGCTTTAACGGTTTTCTTCGAAATTGCTACTGCTTCCGGATTGTGTTTTTGATCTGTTCCTTCGGCATCAGCATAAATTTGTGCTTCGTATGTCGCATTTTTATCTAAGAATGATAATGAAATTTCAAGATCTCTTGCATTTTCATTGGTGATACTTCCTAAAAACCAATCGGCACTATTTCTGTCTTTACGAACTGTTGTAATGTATTGACCAATTTCGCCGTTCAGTACTTTTGTGTCTTCCCAGTCTGTTGGTACATCTTTCAAGAATTGTAATGCTGGTTTTCCTTCGTAATTTTCAGGAAGATCGGCCAACATTTGAATTGGAGAATAGGTTGTTACATAAATCGCCAATTGCTGCCCCACGGTTCCCTGAATTCTTTTTCCCGGATATCCTTGTTTTACCTCAACATCGAAAATTCCAGGTGTAAAATCCATTGGTCCAGAAAGTAATCTTGTAAACGGAATAATGCTTAAATGGTTAGGCGGATTTCCTTCGCTCCATGCATTATATTCTTGTCCGCGCGCTGCTTCTCTCGAAACCATGTTGGGGAAAGTTCTGCGTTCTCCCGTGTCTTTAATCGATTCGTGGTATAAAACGGCTAAATCGTATTGTGCTGCTTTTTCTAAAATATATCTGAAATAGTTTACTCCAAATTGCCCGAAGTGCATTTCTTTCATGTTTAATTTAGAACCTACGTGTCCAATTTTTACCGTATGAATTCCGAGTTTTTTGTATAAAGCAAAACCTTCGTCAACTTGTTGTAAATAATTGATCAGGTTCGAACCTGTTTCGTGATATCCAATTAATTCAATATCTTTTTTCTTTGCATATTCTACTACTTTTTCTAGGTCGAAATTGTCTGCATTTTTTGTAAAACTAAACATGTGCATGCGGTTTTCATACCAACCCGGCGTCCAGCCTTTGTTCCATCCTTCGATCAATAAATGATGAAATCCTTCTTTTGCGGTAAAATCGATATATTCTTCAGCGTGTTTTGTGGTTGCGCCTTGTTTGTTACTTTCCCAGAAAGTATATTTTCCAATGTGCATTCCCCACCAAATTCCAAGATATTTATAAGGTTTAAAATAACTGTCTGTATTTTTTAGCTTATTTGGTTCGTTCAGGTTTAAAATCAGATAAGATGTAATTAAATCTGTTGGTTTTTCTCCAATCTGAATGGTTCTCCACGAAGATGTGAAAGTATCTTTTACACGAACTTTTACACCATCTGACCAAGGCACAAGATCTGTTTTTAGTTGTGTTCCTACATTGTTTACCAAAGTTGTACTTGCATAATCAATAAGGTTTGCTTCGTGAAAACTTAATGCTAATCCGCTTTTACTTTCGATTGTTAACGGTGTTAAAACGGTATCGAGTTTACTAACCGGTGCTTCTTCAAACAAATATTCATCTCTGTTTTCTCTATTGGCCGGAATCCACCATGCTTTTCCATCTTCTTTCAGGTTAAAAGTCGTTTTTTCATCCATAATGAAAATACTGTCTTTTACATTTTGTTTTGGATATACATATCTAAAAGCTACTCCGTCATCGAAAGCACGAAACTGAATTTCTAATTTACGTTTGTTGCCGCTTTTTTGCTGTAACTCGACTACTAACTGATTGTAGTGATTTCTGATGTTTTTCTTTTCTCCCCAAACTTGTTCCCAGGTTTCATCGAAGGTTGAGTTTTTTACATTTTTGATTTCGAAATTAGAACTAAAGTCTTCATTTCCTTTTAGTAAAAATCCTAAATCTGATGGTGTAATCACTTCGGTTTTCCCGTGTGACACAGCATATTTAGGAGCGTTTTTTACTAACTCGAATTTGATTTTGTTTTGCCCGTTTGGCGATGCCAATTCGTAAGCATTTTTGTTTTTCTGACTGTATCCCATCGAAACTGAAAGGATTAAAGCGGGAAGAATGAGGTAATTTTTCATGATATTTTTCTTAATTCATTTTTAATAAATCGGGTGTTGCTAGTGCTTTCACCCGATTTAGAAACTCAACAAAAACTTATTTTTTATCCTAAGTTGGGATTATTTTATTTTAAACACATAGAAACATAGGATTTTGTAGACTTAAAAAAGGCGTTTCACTTGCATTAACAAACATAGCTATGTGTGAAGAAACTGGTTTCTTTTCGTCTTCTTTTTTAAAGAATAAGAAACCTATGTTTCTATGTGTTTAATTTTTTTCACGCAGATTCGGCAGATTTTTAATTTTTAATTCTCAATTTTTAATTATTTTAATCTGTGGCAACCCTTTTTTATTTCACCCACTCCGTTTTGAAAGTGGTTTTTCCGTTTAATGCATTTGGTGCAACTTCGAAATTGCTTCCGTTTTTGGTTACTTTTATTTCTTGTACTGCATCGCCGTCCGGTAAAAATACTTTGGCTGTCGCCGAAGTTGTTTTGTCACTTGCGTATACTTTTAATGTTAATTTACTCCAATCCATGTCTTTTGTAGATTGTGCTAAAGCGATGTGGGGCAAAGCTGTTCCGTCTTTTACTAACACTACAATTGGTACTTCTCCGGCTTTGATTTTATGCCATCCGGATTGGTATACTTTTTTAGTTTGATAATCGATCCAGGTTCCTTCCGGAAGATAAACGTCTCTTTCTTCTACTTCTTCAAAAAGCGGTGCAACCAACATGCTTGATCCAAATAAATATTCATTATCAACTAACCATGCTCCCGGATCATTTGGATATTCTACAAATAAAGCACGCATCATTGGTAATCCTTTTTGAGAACTTTCTTTTGCCTGAGCGTAGATATATGGCATTAATTCGTAACGCATATTATCTGCTTTTCTAAATCCTTCAAGGAAATCTTTGCTATACAACCAAGGTTCGCGCGGAGGTTCGCCGTGGCTTCTTACGTGCGAAGTAAACATTCCGAAAGGTGCCCATCTTCTGTATAAATTCTCTGGTGATTTTGTGGCAAATCCTCCTACGTCATGACTCCAGAAACTGAATCCGCTTAATCCTAATGAAAGTCCGCCGCGTAATTCTGCCGACATTGCTCCGTTTGAGGTTTCAGAATCTCCTCCCCAATGCAACGGGTAACGCTGAGATCCTGCCCACGTACTTCTTGCCCAAATTAAAGTATATCCTTTTTCTTTTTGGGTAATTTCGGCTACAGCCTTATTGTATCGTAACGGGTATAAATTGTGTTCGTAAAAACCTGTTCTTCCTGAATGGTAAATTCCGTCTGGCGGTGCTGCTTCTCCAAAATCTACTTTGAAAACCGAAACGCCCTGATCGAATAATTTTTTCAATTTTGCCTGATACCAGGTTACAGTTTCAGGGTTAGAAAAATCCAAAACGGCATCTTCATAAGGAAGATTTCCTTTGCGGTCTCTTACGGCTAAGTTTTTTTCCATGATTTCAGGAAACAAGGTATTTTTTGGTGTGAAATAGGGCAATTGCCATAAACAAACCTCGAAACCGTCTTTCTTCAAATCCGACATCATTTTTGTAGCATCCGGGAAACGAGATTTTGCAAACTCGTAATTGTTTCTCCAATCTACGTCAAACCAACCGGTATCAAAATGAATTACATCGGTTGGAATTTTATATTTACGTAAATCTCTTGCAACGTCACGTCCTTCTTTTTCAGAAAAATAAGTGATTCGGCTCATCCAGAAACCAAACGACCAAAGTGGTGGCATGGCTGCTTTTCCTGTCAAATCTGTGTATTGATCCAGAACGTCTTTTGGTTCTCCGATAAAGAAAAATAAATCGGCTTCGTCATCACCAATATACATTTCGTTGGCACTTGAAAAATATTTTCCAAAGTCAACAGTAATAGGTGTCGAATGGTGCATGAAAACGCCATAACCACGGCTGCTCATGTAAAACGGAATTGGTTTGTACATGGTTTCATTCTGGATTCCGTTGGCGTCATCCGTCCATAAAACTACTTTTTGTCCGCGTTTGTTGAATTGTGTGAAAGATTCTCCACAACCAAATATTTTCTCGTCCGGTTCTAAGCTAAAAGCAGCTCCCATACTTCTGGAGTAATCGCTGTTTCTGCGCACATACGAGAACGGAAGTGTTGGTGTATAGGTGTTTTTAAAATCGGTATCGTGAAGCGTACTGGTCAGCAATTTACCTTTTTCATCGTAGATTTTTACGTGCCAAGGTTTTGTCAAGATTTCTACAACTCCGTGTTTGCTGGTGTATTTGTGTCCGCCTTCGATTTTAGAATATTTCCATAATTCAGGATGATTGGGCGCAACTCCATTTATCAGCATCAAAGACTCTTTTTGAGGATGAAATTGTGGCCCTGAAGTTGTTTTGATTCTGATGGTTCGGTCGGAAACAAACTGGATTTCGAATGGCAAAACAGGAGATTCTTCATACTCTGTTGTTGGAAATTCGTTTGCTTTTTCAACATCTGGTTTCATCATCATGTTGTTGAAAGCCTGACGTGTTTTATAGTTATATCTCAGATATTTAATCGTTCCTTTTCCTGTTGCAGGATCAAAAGAAGCTAATTCATCGGCGAAATAAAAGGTATTCAGGTAATTCTGAAAATCTTTGCTGATGTCTATCGGAGCGTTAAGCACATCTGCGTTCTGAATTTGTGCTGACGCTTTTGGCGAAAGCAATAATGCAAAACCCATGAATAGAGATAATGAGGCTATCTGTATTTTTTTCATTGTGTCTTTTTTAGTTTATTAATAGTGGTTATTCTGCTGTAATTACAATTGTGGCCGGTTTTAGTCCATTCGCTTTAGCGGTTAATTCCAGTCTTCCTGTTTTCGTATCCGACTGAACAATGACCAAACATTTTCCTGCCAAAGCGCTATGTTTAGTTCCTTTGTACGGTTCGTGACTTACCGGATCTCCGCTGCAAACGCCAACAATTTTTCCGTTTCCTTTTAATGAGAAATTGATTTCGTTGTTTGCATTTGGTGCCAAAATTCCTTTTGCATCGAGAATGTCTACGGTTACAAATGACAGATCATTTCCATCGGCTTTAATATTACTTCTGTCTGCTGTCAGTTTTAATTTTTCAGGATTTCCGGCTGTTTTAATTTCGGTTTCCAGAACTGTTTTTCCGTCTTTACGGGAAATCGCTTTTAGTGTTCCGGGTTGAAAAGGAATTCTCCACATTACATGTAAATCATCTCCTTTTTTACTTCTGATGCCGACTGATTTTCCGTTAAGGAAAAGTTCAACCTCATCTGCTTTATTATAATAAGCCCAAACGTCTACGGTTTGTCCTGCTTTCCAGTTCCAATGCGGGAAAATGTGAAGGACGGTTTTGTCTGTCCATTCGCTTTGGTACATATAATAAACGTCTTTTGGGAAACCGGCTAAATCTACAATTCCGAAATACGAACTGATCGACGGCCATTCGTATGGAGTTGGTTCTCCAATATAATCGAAACCTGTCCAAATGTACATTCCTGAAAGGAAATCGTGTTTTTTGATTACTTTCCAGGTCGCTTCGTGCGTAGAACCCCAAGGTGTCTGTACCTGATCGTAAGCCGAAACCGTATTTCCCGAATTTCCTCCTTCAAATTTTTTATCCCAACTAACCGGCCATTTTTTTATGGTATCTGAAACAGCATCATAATAACCTCTTGTTTGTAAACCTGAAGTTGTTTCTGTTGCTATAAAAGGTGTATTTGGAAAGTTCTTTTGATGATGTTCGTACGTTTGATGCGCATAATTGTAACCAATTAAATCTAAAACTCCAGATGCTGCAAGCGGATTGATTTGAACATTATTTTTTTCGAATTGTAACGTTACGTCATCAATATTCATATTTACCGGCGGATTCATCGCTGCTGTCAACGGACGTGTTTTATCGTATTGACGTGTTATTGCGGCTAATTCTTTGGCAATCTCAACCCCTTTTTCATTCCATTGTTCCGGAATTTCGTTTCCAATACTCCAAACAAAAATACTTGGATGATTACGGTCGCGCAGCAATTGATCAATTAAATCTTTTTTGTGCCATTTGTCCCAATCGTTTCCGTAGTCGTATTTGGTTTTGGTTTGTTTCCACATGTCGAAAGCTTCATCCATGACAATGAAACCCATTTTATCGCAAAGATCTAAAAGTTCCGGAGCGGGAGGATTATGAGAAGTCCTGATTCCGTTTACGCCCATTTCTTTCATGATTTCCAATTGACGTTCGATAGCACGCGTATTAATAGCTGCACCCAACGGACCTAAATCGTGATGTAAACAAACTCCTTTTATTTTTACCTGTTTTCCATTCAAAATAAAACCTTTATCAAGATCAAATTTAAAATCCCTGATTCCGAAATTGGTTTTGTATTGATCTACAATTTTATCATCTACCGAAATCTCTGTAACTGCTATATACAATTCAGGTTTTTCAACAGACCATAAAATTGGCGTTTCTACCTGAGTTTCTTGTTTGATGGTTTGATTGGCATTTGCACCAATCGTTATATTTTGAGTAACCGATGTTACTTTTGTATCTTCTTTAAAAATAGTAGTGGTTACTGTTGCTTTTTTTGAAGCTGTGTTTTGGTTTTGAATGGTAGTTTCAAAATGTACCGAAGCTTTTTCTGCAGTAACTTTGGGCGTTGTCATATAAGTTCCCCATTGTGCAACGTGTAGTTTATCGGTGGTTTCGATCCAGACATTTCTAAAAATTCCTGATCCTGAATACCAGCGTGAATTGGGTTGTTTTGAATTGTCAACCTTTACAATAATTTCATTGTTTTTATCTCCGTAATTTAAGTATTTGGAGATTTCATATTGAAAACCAATGTATCCGTTTGGACGTTTTCCTAAATAATGTCCGTTTACCCAAACTTCGCTGTCTTTGTAAACGCCATCAAAAGTAATTGAAGTTACTTTACTACTATCTTCAGCAGCAACTTTGAATGTTTTTTTATACCAGCCTAAACCTCCGTTTAATGCTCCGCCTCCGTATCCGGCAGGACTTTTTTCGTCAAAATTACCTTCGATACTCCAATCATGAGGAACGTTTAAGGTTCTCCATTTGGTAGAAGTGCCAATGGTATCTTTATCAATTATGCTATCATTTAAATGAAAACTCCAATCTGAATTAAAAGAAACTTTTCTATTTGCAAAAGCATCCTCTTTTTTGCTGCAAGAGCCCAACAAGATAATTCCGATTAGCATTAATAATGGTAGTCCATTATTGAAGTATTTTCTTTTATTCTTCATTTTGAAAGGATTTTTAATATTTAAAAACAAATATAAACATGCCGATAGGCGACTTTGTAAATCCCCTACCGGTTGTTTTATACTTTTAAACAATTTGGTTTTTAGTTATAAAAACCGCCATTATTTAAGGGATGATGTAATGGAAAACGAACCACTCATCTTTAGTCGCATCGTAAGATGTCCCTAACCAAATACCTTTTTGAAGATAATCTTTATTGTATGCTTTTACTACTTTAATAACATTTACAGTTGGACTCATCCAGCTATCTGAATTTTGAATCAATGTTTCTGTTCCTAAATTAATCTCGTTGGTTGCTGCATTTATGGTAAATAAACCTGTAGTTACTACACCATTTTGACTGCGGGTATAGTTTAATTTACCTCCCCATTGATCAAAACGAATCCATGAATTACCTGCTACTGTAGCCCAGCCAGGGTTCCATCCCCAATCAGAAGAGCTGCTGGCATCAACTGTCCAGCCTATACCTTTTCCTACCCAGTCAACAGGGTTTCCTCCTGCATCTAATTTCCATACTCTTCCTGCACCAGCACCACCGGTTAACATTGTCAACAATTCGCCAGGGGCAAAAGTTGGATTGTAACCTTCGTCAAAAACTGGTACTGTAACTGGAGGAACGTAGGTTTCTGCATGTTCTTTAGAAACAAAATTCCAGATGTACCACCATGGTCCTTCGCTGTTGGTTCTCTTAATTGCAATTCGTAACTGATTGTCTGTAAGTGTTAATACTTTGATTTCACTTGTCCAGTTGCTTGCATTTGCAATATAATTGTCCGGTCTTAGGATAGTTGCTCCTGTAGTTGTTAAAGTATGTGCATTAACATCTAAGAAATAAGCTCCGCTTTCGATACTAGTTCCGTCAGCTTCATGAGTAGTCATAAATGGTCCACCGTCAAGGCTGAATGTCATGTATCTACCCCAGTGCATATCTGCATCTGTACTTGAATTTGCATTTCCTGCAGGTTCCCAGTTTGGAGAGAATTTATTCCATTCTACAACTGTACTTGGATCTGCATACGACATTGCTCCCTGCGCTAAACCATATTTACCATTGTCAAGTACCCACGATTTTTTATGGCCAACTCCACCAGATAATGCAGTCCAAAGCGGATCATTAACATAGTTTAAATTATCCTGACTTACCGTAATAGTTACCGGATCAAGCTCAACAAGACCACCACCAGTTGTTGCAGAAATTTTGATTGTATAAGTACCCTTAAAAGCATATTGTACTTTTTGTTCTGCCTTACTTGATTTTCCTGTAACATAATCCCAGTTTAATACCACTCCGGGAGTTGTATTTTTTAGTATTACAGTGTTTCCACCCGGATCTGTTACTAAATCCTGGGTAATTTCAAAATGTATATCCGATTTGTCCATTGCGCTGTCCAGAGCATATGAATCTGGAGAACAAGACGAAACCAGCATTAGTGCTAACACCAAAAATGATGTAACTAATAATTTAATATTTTTCATTTCTTTGATTTTTTAGTTAAAATTACCAACCAGCATTTTGTTTCAAAAGTCCTCCGGATAATGTAATCTGAGTATTCGGAATTTGGATCAGTCCTTTTGTTTCCTGAATTTTACCTGCCGAAATTGTTTTTGTTGTAGGAACTCCACCATTTAATAATGTTGTAGATTCTGCAATGGCAGAAGATGCTTTTCCAATACCCTGACGTAATAAATCATAGTATCTTACTCCTTCAAGAGCAAACTCCAGACGTCTTTCATTCAAAATATTATCAGCATTTACCGGTAATGAAACAAAGTTTTCTTTGTAAGCTCTTTCTCTAACTTCATCAAAGTAACGCTGCGCATTTCCACTTCCTAGTTCTGCAGCCATCAATAAAACATCTGAGTATCTTAACACGACATAATCCTGAAACTGACTGATATCCCAAAACTGGCTTCCCATAGCAATAGGAAGATCTACTCCGTCTTTATTCACCATTGGAGAATATTTTTTGTTGTAATATCCAGTATATTCTCTTTGGCTATTTTTTTTATCAAATGGTATCTTTTCTTCATCAACTCCAATAATACTTGCAGTACGTCTTGTATCTGTTGCGCTGTAAGCATTCCATAACTTTGAATTTACGGTAACTCCCCAACCACGGCCGTATGGATAAGAAGAGAATTCTCTCATACCAAACATTACCATCCATTGGTTACTATCAGTATTTCCGTTATAGTCGCTTGTATAAGTGTATTTTATTGAAAACACAAACTCTCTATTACCTTCTCCTGCATACTTATCTACTGAAGCTGCCGGCCATAAAGTAGAAAAATCAGCTACTAAACCATGACCACTAGAAGCAATAACATCTTCTAAATGTCCTAAAGCCTGAGTTTTATTTACTACACCAACTAAATCAGATTTCCCGTAATATCCTGTGTAATATAAATAAACACGCCCTAGTAAAGATTTTGCTGCCCATTTTGTAATGCGTCCGTTTGGTTTTGCATTATAAGCTTCTGTAGGTAAATTGTTTGATGCAAATACCAAATCATCTGCTATTACTTTATAAATTGCTTCTGGAGTCGCCTGAGCTTCATCTTCAGCTGCTGGAGTTGTCACTAAAGGCACACTTCCCCATAAGCGGGTCATTTCAAAATAAATATATGCTCTTATGAATCTAGTTTCAGATTCGTATGTATTTCTTAAAGCAGTATCTCCCTGCCATTCGATCTGATCCATTTTAGACAATAACATATTGCAACGGTAAATTGCTTTGTAATAAGCGATCCAGTTGGAATTAAGTAAATCAGTATCTCCGGGAGATCTTGAAATATCAAATTCGTCGATAGCGGCATAATTGTAACCATCTGAATTTCCGGTACCTCCAAAACAATCATCAGACATTATTTCGCTTATTACAGGAATTCCCATTCCTGCTCCGCCTGTTGCTACCTGCATTCCATCATAACAACCTACTAATGCTACATAAGCATCGTCTTTGGTTTTGTAAAAACTTGTATCTATTGGAGTCAAAGGCTCTGTTTCTAAACTACAAGAACCCAGAGACAATAAACTCAAACAGAAAATATATAAATATGTATTTTTCATCTTTTTATTTATTAAAGTTTAACATTTAATCCTAACATGAATGTTCTTGGTCTTGGATAATATCCAACATCTACACCTGATGAAAATTTCTGGTCATCGTTTGAAGATCCAAATCCAATTTCAGGGTCCATACCATTGTATTTCGTGAAAGTGTAAAGGTTTAATACTGAAAAGTAAACTCTAAACTGGCTTGCAAAAAATGGTTTTGATTGTTTCATTTTTGCCAAATCAAATCCTAATGTTACCGTGCTAATTCTTAAGAAATCACCATCCTGAACATATAAGTCAGAAAACTGTGTAAAGTTTCTGTTGTCTTCTGTTACTCTTGGTACTGTGTTAGAAGATCCTTCTCCGTGCCAACGATCTAATATTGCAGAAGTATAATTTCCGTAAGCACCAGATTGGTTTCTGTACGATTGTACAATTTGGTTTCCTGCTACTCCATTTGCTAAAAGAGAAAAGTCAAAAGCTTTATAACTTGCAGATAAAGAGAATCCGTAAGTAAAGTCAGGATTAGGATTTCCTATACTTGTTTTATCGGTAGCGTCAATTTTATCATCTCCGTTTGTATTTACATAAATAATATCTCCAGGAGCTGCAGTAGGTTGTAATACTACACCGTTTGCCGATTTATAATTGTCGATCTGTGCCTGATTCTGGAAAACACCTCCAGTTTTATATCCCCAGAAATAGCCTAACGGATATCCGTTTTGTGCTCTGTAAAATTCAGGTGAATTATCATAAAGTTCATTTGGTAAACCGTGAATTATTCCACCGTCTGCAGGTATCTCACCTACTGTGTTTTTATTGTAAGCACCATTTGCACTCACACTGTATTTAAAATCTCCAATACTGTTTTGGTAATTCAAACTTACCTCAACACCTTTATTTACAACATTTCCTCCGTTAATAAATGGTGGGTTAGCACCTTTAATTCCTGAAATTGGAGCTAATATTAACCAGTCTTTGTTTGTTTTCTTATAAAAATCAACCGTAAAATTCAATGCATTGTCTAAAAATCTTGCATCAAGACCAAGGTCAATTTGCTCTGAAGTTTCCCATTTTAAATCCAGATTAGATAATCTGTCCGGGTATGCTCCCGGAGTAAGTACTCCTTCTTCGTCTCCAAAATTATAATTAGTATTATTCACTTTTATTGGTGACAGATATTGAAAAGCTCTTGCGTTCTGATTTCCAACTTGCCCCCAGGATGCTCTTAACTTAAGAAAATTGATCACTTTTGAATCTCTTAAAAATTCTTCGTTTGATGCAATCCAACCTGCTGAAACTGATGGGAAATATCCCCACTCATTTTCTTTAGAAAAAATAGAAGATCCATCAACTCTAAAAGTGGCATTTAATAAATAGGTTTCTCTAAAATTATAGTTTAACCTACCAAAATAAGACATTCTTTTAGTCTGTTGCTTGATACCATTTAATGCTATTTTAGCTCCGTCTTTATTAGTCGTATTGTCTAACCAGGCATGTTCTAAATCATCAAAAAACGAATCTGCATTTGTAGCCGATATAGTCGTTCCGTCAAAATTAATAGACGATGTTCCCACCATTGCTTCAAAATGATGCGTTTCGGCCACATTAAATTTATACGTCAATAAGTTATCCCAGGTAAGTGTTTTACCTTTGTTCATGTTTTGATTTACTTTATCAAAAGCACTGTTTGCATAAATCGACAATTGATATTTAGGAGAATAAGAATGTCCTTCGCCAGCATAATAATCAAGACCTAAAGTAGTTTTGAATGTTAAGTTTTTTATTGGCTCAATTTGCAAATAAACATTACCCAATAATTTTTGGTTGTTATTTTCATTTTGATTGTTGTACTCCATTAATGCATAAGGATTTGCCTGACCCGCTAACCAAGGCTCGCTGTTCTTGGTACTATCGTAATAGTTACCATTTGCATCGTACATTGGTAATAATGGTGATACCTGGAAAGCACTTCTTAAAGAATTGCTGTACTGATTTCCAACTCCAATTCCGTTTTTATTGATGTAAGCAAAACTTAAGTTCTGACCAAAAGTCAATACATCTTTGTATAATTTATGTTCTGAATTGAATCTGAAATTATAACGCTCATAGTTTGATAAATCTTTACCTCCTACAACTCCTTCTTGTCCTAAATACGATAAAGATGAGGAATAAACAGAAGTATCTGAACCACCGGAAACACCAAATGAGAAGTTTTTAGTCGCTGCATTATCTACTAACATTTTATCCATCCAGTTGGTTCCTTTTCCCATTGAAGCAATCTGGCTGTTGGAGAAATATGGATTTTTCCCTGAATTTACAGCTGCTTCATTCAAGATAGTAGCATATTCTGTTGCATCTAGTAAATCAACTTTTCTGGATACTGATTGTACTCCATAATACTGATCAAAAGTAACTTGTCCTGCAGAACCTCTTTTTCCTTTTTTGGTTGTTACCAAAACAACTCCGTTAGAAGCTTGAGAACCATAGATTGCAGCAGATGCAGCATCCTTTAATACAGAAATAGATTCGATATCTGAATTGCTCAAATAAGAAATATCTGTTGTAAGTATTCCGTCTACAACATATAACGGACTGCTTCCTGCTGTTGAACCCACACCTCTAATTACCACATTTAATCCTTCTCCCGGTTGCCCTGAAGTAGAGGTAATCTGGATACCCGCTGCCTGCCCCTGAAGTGCCTGTAGTGCATTGGTTGTATTGGTTTTGGCAAGATTTTCTCCGCTCACCTGAGTAACAGCATTAGTAACAAGTGTTTTCTTTTGTGAACCGTACCCAATAACGACAACCTCTTTAAGATCTGCCGCTTCTGTTTGTAAAGTAACAGCGATTGTTTTTTGAGTTCCAATGGTAATACGTTGCGTTTTAAATCCCATAAAACTGATCACGATTACGTTACCCGTTTTGGCGTCTAATTTAAAATTTCCATCAAAATCTGTAGATGTTGCTGTCTTCGTGCCTTCGATAGCTACAGTAGCACCGGGAACACTCATACCATCATCTCCTGATTTTACATTTCCGGTTATCGATTGCTCTTGGGCAAAACCGGACTGCATCATAAATACACTAAGCAACAGCGCCATACAAAACGAGAGCGGTGTTGTTTTAATACAATGTTTGCTTTTCATAATAGTTAAGAATTGGTTTAAATTATAGTTAGTAATTTTTAGTCTTAGTACGCATTCGAAATAATCTGTTCGAATAATTCCTGTCTTCCACTTAGTGGTTGAGGTTCTCCACTTGCACGGGCAATTTTGCTAAGATCTTCAAGAGATAATTCTCCGTTTTCGAACTTCGCTCCGTTTCCGCCGTCAAATGAACTGTAACGCTGCGTGCGTAATTTTCTGTAATCTGTATTTTGTAGTATGTGATCTGCGCAGATTAATCCTCTTGCAAAAACATCCATTCCTGCAATGTGCGCAATGAATTTATCTTCTAAATCGATTGAATTTCTTCTCACTTTTGCATCGAAGTTTACGCCTCCACCCTGAATTCCTCCACCTTCAAGGATAACTAACATTGCCTGAGTCACTTCCTGAAGATTGATAGGGAATTGATCTGTATCCCAACCGTTTTGGTAATCACCTCTGTTGGCATCAATGCTTCCTAACATTCCGGCATCAACAGCAACCTGCAATTCGTGCTCGAACGAATGTCCGGCAAGCGTTGCGTGGTTTACTTCAAGGTTTAATTTGAAATCATTTTGAAGTCCGTACTTATTAATGAAACCTAATGAAGTCGCTGCATCATAATCGTATTGATGTTTTGTAGGTTCCATTGGTTTTGGTTCGATCAGGAAGTTTCCTTTAAAACCTTCTTTACGAGCATAATCTTTACAAGTATTTAAGAATCTTCCTAAATGGTCTAGTTCTCTTTTCATGTCTGTGTTCAACAAACTCATGTATCCTTCACGACCTCCCCAGAAAACATAATTTTCTCCGCCAAGAGCAATTGTTGCATCGATTGCAATTTTTGCCTGAGCTCCTGCATACGCCAAAACATCAAAGTTTGGGTTTGTCGCTGCACCATTCATATAGCGAGGATTGCTGAATAAGTTTGAAGTTCCCCACAACAATTTAATTCCGGATTCTTGTTGTTTTTGTTTTGCATATTCAACCATAGTCTGAATACGAGTTTCAAATTCTGCCAATGTTGGTGCGTCATCTACCACATCTACATCATGAAAACAATAGTAAGGCAAACCTAATTTTGTCATGAATTCAAAAGCCGCATCCATTTTGTCTTTGGCTCTTAAGATCACGTTTTCGTTTTTATCCCAGGAGAAAGTTTCAGTCGAAGCTCCAAACGGATCTCCACCTGTGTTACATAGCGTGTGCCAGTATGCCATTGAAAAACGTAAATGCTCTTTCAACGTTTTTCCCGCAACAACACGATTTTCGTCGTACCATTTAAATGCCAATGGGTTAGTACTTTCTCTGCCTTCGAACTTAATAGTATCGATGTTTTTAAAATATTGATTAGTTGTGCTCATTATTATTGTTCTATTTTAATTTGACTTTTCCATTCCTGATAGTAATCCTGATATTGCGATGTCAGGATTTTGTTGGGTTCAATTCTTTCTAAACATTGCAATCCTGCGAAAGCTTCGTCCAGCGAATTGTAAAATCCTAAACCGTAAGCGGCACCTCTTGCTGCACCTTCGGCTCCGGATGTATTGTATAATTCTAAAGTTGTTTGTGTTGTATTGGTGAAGATTTCTCTAAAAACCGGACTTAAAAATAAGTTCGAATTTCCGGCGCGAACTATAGTTCCAGAAACTCCAACTTCTTTCATCACATCAAAACCGTAATTCATGGCAAACACGATTCCTTCGCAGGCTGCACGCACCAAATGTGAGGGTTGATGAATATTGAAGTTTAAATTCTGAATTCCCGAAGTGGCATTTTTATTGTTGAAGATACGTTCAACACCATTTCCGAAAGGGTAAAAACGAAGTCCGTTGCTACCTGCCGCCACTTTTGCAGCTTCGGCATTTAGTTTTTCGTACGCAATTAATTCCGCTCTGTCGACCGACATGATTTTGCGTAACCATTGGTATAAAATTCCAGAACCGTTAATGCATACCATAACACCGTTGCGTTTTTCAGTTTCTGTATTGTTGACGTGTAAAAAAGTATTGATTCTGTTTTGTTTGTCGTAAGCATCCTGATCGCTTACGGCATAAACCACTGCCGAAGTTCCGGCTGTCGTAGCAATTTCGCCTGGTTTCAAAACATTCAATGACAATGCATTGTTGGGCTGATCTCCTGCTCTGTAAGTAATTTTTGCATTAGGATTTAACCCTAATTCTTGTGCTATTTCCGGGTGAATGGTTGACTGAATTCCAAAATTGGAGACAATTTCCGGAACTATATCTGATGATAATCCCATTTGAGAAAGGATTTCTGTTGCTAGTTTTCCTTCAGAGAAATTCCACAAAGCGGCTTCTGACAATCCTGAAGTACTAATTTGAGCCACTTTTGATAATTTCGCAGCAATAAAATCGCCTGGAAGCATCATGTATTTTGCTTTTGCAAAAACTTCCGGCTGATTGTCTTTTACCCATTTTAGTTTTGATGCTGTAAAGTTTCCGGGGCTTCCTAAAATTTGTTTTTGAGAATTCTCAGCACCCATTTTAGCATAAATCTCATCTCCAATAATGGCTGCACGACTGTCGCACCAAATAATCGAAGAACGAACGGGATTCAAATTTTCATCGGTTAAAACCAAACCGTGCATTTGATAGGCAATCCCTATTCCGGCAATTTTCTTTAAATCAATATTAGATTTTGAACCTAATTGTTTGATTCCGTCTTTTACAAATTGCCACCATGATTCAGGATCTTGTTCTGCCCAGCCAAATTCCTGAGCAATAATTGGCATTTCAAAATCAGGAACGCTAACGGCTCCAATGGTCGCTCCTTTTTTGGGATCGAAAACTGATAATTTTATCGAAGAGCTTCCTAAATCAATTCCTAAAAAAAACATTTGGTGGTATTTTAAGTTAGTTATAGATTTGTCCTTTTTAAACTTATAGTCAAACTGAACTTATCTTATGGTTAATTTGACTACAAGTGTAAAACATTTTTTCTATATTAACAAAATATTAGGGTTATATTTTTTCAATTCTGATAATTGGATCCTCATTTTTATGAATACAATAAAATATTGGCTTAAATAGAATAAAAAAATATCAAAAAAATAACGAATTAGCAATTTGACAATCAGCCGTTTAGGAATTATAATTTAAGAATGACTTTTTTTAACAAATTACAAACAGCTGATTGTCAGAAAATTATTTCGTTAAAAAAAATATAAAGGATTTATAAAAGCAACTAGTCATTTTATTTATTTAATTTGTTTAAAATTTAAGTAGCATATGGTCAAAAATGTAGCCGACGATTCAGCTTTAAAAGCCGAACAAACCGCAATGAATGCGATCACGATTGACTGTGTCATATTTGGATTTGATAAAGGGAGTTTAGAAGTACTATTGGTACAACACGGAGAAGGTATCAGTAAAGGAAAATGGGGACTTCCGGGAGGATGGATTTATAAAAAGGAAAGTACAGACAATGCCGCGCATCGTTTACTAAACGAACTTACGGGTCTGGATAACATCTACTTAGAACAGCTAAAAGCATTTGGAGATCCGGATCGTTTTCCGCTTCGACGCGTTATCACTATAGGTTATTATGCTTTGGTAAAACGAGAAGATTATAATATTAAAGCAGGTTTTACGGCTTCTGATGCCAAGTGGTATAAGATCAATAGCATTCCGGATTTGATTTATGATCATAACGAAATTTTGGCTTATAGTTTAAAACATCTTCAAAACAGAGTACGCCAGGCACCGCTTGGATTCAATCTTTTGCCTGAAAAATTTACTTTATTGCAATTGATGCATTTGTATGAAGAGATTTTAGGTGTAGAAATGGATAAATCTAATTTCCGAAGAAAAATTCTTCACATGAAATTATTAGTTGCATTAGACGAAAAACAGCAAGATGTTTCGCATAGAGCTGCTAAATTGTATAAATTTGATCCGGAGATTTACAACAAACTCACCGAAAAGGGATTCAATTTTGAATTTTAAAACTATCGACAATCTTAGCAAATGACTTTTTTATCTTCTAAAAACATTTCGGATACTACCAATAAAACGACTACTCCGGAAATAGACGGAATGACGATTGACTGCGTTATTTTTGGATTTAATAAAGCAAGTCTCGAAGTACTTTTAGTTCAGCACGCTGAAGGAGAAAGCATAGGTAAATGGGGACTTCTGGGCGGATACATGAAGAGAGAAGAAAGCGCTGATGATGCCGCACACCGCATTGTGTATGAGCTTACGAGTCTGGATAATATATATTTAGAGCAGTTAAAAGCTTTTACAAATCCGGATCGTGTGCCTGAAAGACGAGTGGTTACTATTGGTTATTATACTTTGGTCAATCGTGAAGATTATAATATCAAAGCAAGTTTATCTGTCATTGAAGCAAAGTGGCACAAGATTGATATGGTTCCCGAATTAATTTTCGACCATAGCGAAATCCTCAACTTTAGTTTGATGCAGTTGCGTAATCGCGTTCGTCAGGCTCCAATTGGTTTTAATCTTTTACCTGAAAAATTTACCTTATTGCAATTAATGCATTTGTATGAAGAAATTTTAGGAATCGAATTAGACAAATCTAATTTCCGAAGAAAAATTCTCCATATGAAATTGCTTGTTGAACTCGATGAAAAACAAAAAGCTGTATCGCACAGAGCGGCTAAATTGTACAAATTCGATTCTGATACTTATAAAAAACTTACTGAAAAAGGATTTAGTTTTGAATTCTAAAACACAAAGAGGTATCTGTTTCCTGATACCTCTTTTTTTATACTAATTTTACTGATTAGAAACACATTAAAACACAGGTATAACCGTCAAGCATAGGATAAGAACTTCCCTGACAACCTGTAGCCACTAATCCGTAACCGGACGAGCAAATACTTTTAGGAACAGTAAATCTGCCAACGGGAGTTACACCGCCCATAATATTTTTCATTTCATCTTTACTAAGCTTGCCAAATTTTTCAGTAAGCTGCATGGTTTGTTTTTTCATAATTTGTTTGATTTTAATTATTAGTAAAAAATAAACACTCTCTTTTGATGTACTTTTTGCAATAAAATCCTGCGCACAGATTTTTCATAAAAAGCAATATCAAAATTTCAACTATAACGCAATTATTATTATAGTCACAATGACTACAAGTATAGTTGTATTTTCAGAAATCGACAAGTATTCGCACAAAAAATACAGATTATTCAAACAAAACTTAGTTATGTTTTTTTTTCAGCAAAGATGTTTTCTTATGAAGGCAATAAAAAAGATAATCCTTACATTTTTGGGCACAAAGTTATAATTGATAATGAACGAATTAGCATAATTCTATCTCTTAAAAAACAGCTTTCTGGCCTCAAAACTCAAAATCGGAGAAGTACATTCCAGAATCCAAAACTTTGCGCTATCTTTGCGGCTTAATAACACGCTCAACAGCAATTGCTACAGCGCAAATTTATACCCTGAAAATTACTTAAAACTCGCTAAGAGAATTGAAATATTAAAATGAAGAAGATACGTAACTTTTGCATTATTGCACACATTGACCACGGTAAAAGTACATTGGCAGACCGCTTATTGGGCGCTACACAAACCGTTACAGCTCGTGAAGAGAAAGCTCAATTGCTTGACAACATGGACCTGGAACGTGAGCGTGGAATCACCATTAAGAGTCACGCCATTCAGATGGAATATACTTATAAAGGAGAAGAATATATTTTAAATCTTATTGACACTCCTGGTCACGTTGACTTTTCATACGAAGTTTCAAGATCTATTGCAGCTTGCGAAGGGGCACTTTTGATTGTTGATGCTGCACAAAGTATTCAGGCACAAACGATTTCTAACTTATATCTGGCTTTAGAGAATGATCTTGAAATTATTCCGGTTTTGAATAAAGTAGATTTACCAAGTGCTAATCCTGAAGAAGTTAGTGATGATATTATCGATTTATTAGGATGTAAACTGGAAGATATTATTCATGCATCGGGAAAAACCGGTTTTGGTGTTGAGAATATCTTAGCTGCCATTATCGAAAAAATCCCACCTCCGTCAGGAAATGTTGATGAGCCATTACAAGCTTTGATTTTCGATTCGCATTATAATCCGTTTCGTGGAATCGAAGTAATCTTTAGGGTTGTAAACGGTGAAATCAGAAAAGGGCAAAAAATTAAATTCATGGCTACAGGCAATGAATATTTTGCTGACGAAATTGGAACTTTAAAACTAAATCAAGTTCCTAAAAATGTGATTTCTGCTGGTGATGTTGGTTATTTAATTTCAGGAATTAAAGAAGCCAAAGAAGTAAAAGTTGGTGATACACTAACAGATGCTAAAACACCAACTACTAATATGATTACTGGTTTCGAGGATGTAAAACCAATGGTTTTCGCCGGAATTTATCCAGTAGATACTGAAGATTACGAAGATTTGCGTTCTTCTATGGAAAAACTGCAGCTTAATGATGCTTCGCTAGTTTTTACTCCAGAAAGTTCTGCGGCTTTAGGATTTGGTTTCCGTTGCGGGTTCTTAGGAATGCTTCACATGGAAATTATCCAGGAACGTTTAGAGCGTGAGTTCGACATGACGGTAATTACAACTGTACCTAACGTTTCGTATTTGGCTTATACCAAAAAAGAACCAGAAGTTCCATTTGTTGTAAATAATCCTTCTGACTTACCTGAACCTTCGCGTTTAGACCGAGTTGAAGAACCTTATATTAAAGCAACCATCATTACAAAATCTGATTTCGTTGGAAACGTAATGAGTTTGTGTATCGAAAAACGTGGTCAAATTACCAATCAAACGTATTTGACAACAGAACGTGTTGAATTGAATTTTGATATGCCATTGGCGGAAATTGTATTCGATTTTTACGATCGTCTAAAAACAGTTTCTAAAGGTTATGCTTCTTTTGATTACTCTCCTATTGGAATGAGAACTTCGAAACTGGTAAAACTGGATGTTCTTTTGAATGCTCAAACGGTTGATGCTCTTTCAGCTTTGATTCACGAAGACAATGCGTATAACATTGGTAAAAAAATGACCGAAAAATTACGCGAGTTAATCCCAAGACAACAATTTGATATTCCGATTCAGGCTGCAATTGGTGCAAAAATCATTGCTCGTGAAACGATAAAAGCACTTCGTAAAGACGTTACCGCAAAATGTTATGGTGGTGATATTTCGCGTAAGCGTAAATTACTAGAGAAACAGAAAAAAGGTAAAAAACGTATGAGACAAGTAGGAAACGTTGAGATTCCTCAAGAAGCGTTTATGGCTGTTTTGAAACTTAACGATTAGATTTGTTTTTTAGAATAAAGAATATAGACTAAACCCGATGACGAAAGTTGTCGGGTTTTTTGTTGCTTTCAAAATTCATTATTTCAAATTTGCTTTAAACAAAAAAAAATTAATACTATTTTTTTAATGCATAAAAAACAATAGATTTACTACAAAAATTACATACTAAAAAAACATATTATTAAATCAGAAATTGTTCAAGACTCTGCCTATGAAACGAACTTTACTCCAAAAAAAATTCAAATTAGTTTTAGTGATTCTGTTCTTAATGCCATTATTTATACACGCTAATTACAAAGACTCATTTTCATTTCAAATCGCAGACACCGAAGCTCCTACAGCTCCAACTAATGCAAAAGCGTATCAAACCTTTGCCACAACCTGTTCCATACAATGGACTTCCTCAACAGATAATGTTGGAGTTGCTTATTATGAGATATATAATGGAACTGTTCTGATAGGCACATCAGATCAATCTGCTCCATATTTTAAAATCACAGGGTTAACAGAATTAACTTCTTATACCTTTAGTGTAAAAGCAAAAGATGCGGCTGGAAACGTTTCTTCATCAAGCAATTTGATCTTGGTTACTACGCCAGACGGAACTAAACCTACTACACCAACAAATCTAACAGCATCAGATATAACCGCAACTTCAGTTAATTTATCATGGACCGGTTCAACAGATAATGTTGGTGTTACCGGTTATTCGATATACAATAACACTTTTACATTATGGGCAAAAGTAGACGGAGCCACAAGAACTTTCAACGCTACAGGATTAAAACAATCAACTACCTATAATTTTTCAATTAAGGCTACTGATGCGGCACTAAACAGTTCTTTAGAAAGTAATATTGTATCGGTTAGAGCCCTGGATATTATTCCCCCTACGACTCCAACCAACCTCTCCTCTTCTGGCACTACAACCACATCAGTAAATTTGTCCTGGACGGCTTCATCAGATAGTGAAGGTGTTACAGCTTATGACATCTATCAAGGAGAAAATTTACTAATTGGAAATACAGCTAACACAAACTATACAATAACAGGGTTACAAGCAAATAATTTTTATTCATTCTCCGTGAAAGCCAGAGATGCAGCCGGAAATATTTCGAACGCAACGATCCCACTGGTATGCGAAACTCTTGATGCAATTCCGCCAACCACACCCGCAAGTTTGACAGCATCTCAAATAAGCGATACATCAGTAAATCTATCCTGGACTGCTTCAACAGATAATAAAAAAGTCACTGGATATGAACTTTATGTAAATGGCAATTTATCAACGACTCTAAATGTTTTAGAATTCAGAATAACTACGTTAGCACCAAATACAAATTATACATTTTATGTAAAAGCCAAAGATGCAGCTGGAAATTCATCAGCATCAAGCAATGTTGTTACTTTAAAAACAAATCCTGCATATTGTGTGTCTAAAGGCTACAGTCAAATATTTGATGAATATATAGCAAGAGTTCAAATTGGAACTATCGACAAAAAATCAAATGTTTCTGCTATTAGCTATACTGACGCTACAAATATTGCGACAGAATTAAAAAAAGGCGAAACTTATTCTATTACCGTTACACCAAAAGAGTGGATCAGCGGAAAAACTCAATTTGGGTTAAGATATGCTGCATGGATTGACTATAACGGCGATATGGATTTTTATGATTCGGAAGAATTGATTTGGTCTCAAGAAGTTACAACAAACTCACCCGTAAGAGGAACTTTTACGGTTCCTGTTAATGCTATTACAGCCAAAACCAGAATTAGGATAACTGTTAGAGATGGTGGCGCAGCAGGAGTTCCATCGCCTTGTGGAGATTACACCAACACTTATAATTACGGCGAAACAGAAGATTATACTGCTGACATAATAAATAATACAGTAGATGAGAATGCACCGGAAGCACCTGCAAATTTAACTGCATCCGGCACGACCTGGACAACGACGAACTTATCCTGGACAGCACCAGTAAACAATGCAGATATAACAGGTTATGAAATTTATAAGGAAAATATTTTAATTGGAACTTCAGCAACAGCTAATTTTAATGTTACAGGATTGCTGCAAGGCTACGTTTATTTATTTACTGTAAAAGCTAAAAATTCAAACGGACTTCTATCAAAATCAAGTGTTCCGGTTTCAGTAACAACACCTAAAGACACAACAAGCCCAACAACTCCTGCAAATCTAAGAGCAACAACAATAACGGCTACAAACATCACCATTTCCTGGGATCCTTCGACTAATAACGGTGGCGGTATATCCTATTTAATTTATAATGATGCTGATTTAATTGCAACAGTAAAAGATACTAAAGCAGCCATAATTAAACTTGCAAATAATGTTACGTATAACTTTAGTGTTCAAGCTGCTGATGAATTCGGAAATAAATCGGTCAAAGCTGCTATTTCGGTTATGACATTAAAAGATACAACTCCTCCAGCGGCTCCAACTCAGCTTATAGCAACTGAAACAACAACAA
This sequence comes from Flavobacterium sp. C3NV, assembly GCF_046825355.2. NCBI lineage: Bacteria > Pseudomonadati > Bacteroidota > Flavobacteriia > Flavobacteriales > Flavobacteriaceae > Flavobacterium > Flavobacterium sp. C3NV. The sequence continues at coordinate 670,567 of NZ_JBKQBJ020000001.1, forward strand.
CTACGACAAACTTGTCCTGGACCGCCGCTACAGATGATGAATATGTTACGTATTACGATATTTATAATGGCGCAAATTTACTTTATTCTGTATCAGGGGAAATTACTAATTATAATGTGACAGGATTAAAAGAAGGGACAGCCTATTCTTTTACTGTAGTTGCCAGAGACAGAGGTTTGAACAAAACATCCAGCAGTCCTCTTTCTGTTACCACAGTGTCTATACCAAAATACTGCATTCCGGGAAGTACCGCACAAAACAATGATAATATTACTAATGTTACACTAGGTAAAATTAATAATTCTGCCTCATCTGGGGTGTATAGTGATTTTAAAAGCACAGGAGGATTCGTAATTCCCGGACAAGAAAATACGATAAGTGTATCTGTTTCTAAATACTATTCCGGCTCTAAACCCAGCGGATTAGCGTACTGGATTGATTTGAATGGAGATTCAGACTTTGATGACGATGGAGAATTGATTTTCAGTACCATTATTACTGCTGAAACATTTACAGCAATCAAAAAATTCACAATCCCAGTTACGGTAACTCCTGGAAGGACAAAGATGAGAATTTCCTTAAAAGAAAATGGGATTCCGTCTCCTTGTGAAAAGTTTTATAATGGAGCAATTCAAGATTATATATTGGATATCAAAGATCCTATTATTGAATTTGAAGCTCCAAGCACACCAAAAAATTTAAGTGTATCAAATATTACTAAAACCTCAGCTATTTTATCATGGGAAGAATCAACAGACAATATAGCGGTTACGAGTTATGATATTTACCAAGGAAATACTTTAATTGGCACTACGAACGTAACCAATTATACGCTGACTGGATTAAGTGCCGAAACGGTTTACTCATATACCATAAAAGCAAAAGATTATGCTAAAAACATTTCCGCTTCAAGCGATCCAATTTCGTTAACTACAGCTAACCTTTCAATAGAGGAGCATGATTCAAAATCGCAACGTTATGTAATTTATCCAAATCCATCGCATGATAATTTATTTATAAAGGCAAGTAATGACAGAGCTGCTTTTTTCAAAATAAGCAATATTGGTGGCCAAATTATAAAAACAGGGAACGTAACAGAACAAGCTATAGATGTCAGCATGCTGCCTTCCGGAATTTATATAATCGAATTGAATGACGGTGAAAAACCTATCTCAAGCAAATTCATTAAAAAGTAATCTTTTAACCAAATTGAATCAAAACCCGATAGCAAAAAGTTATCGGGTTTTTTGCTTTAAAAAAGTCGGTTTTCATACAATTATAGCCCGATTTTCAATCTTTACTACTAATTAAATCATAATAAAACCTCAAAAATAAACACGTAAATACTTATAAAAAAGTAGGATTATTAACTCAATAACTTCATTTTTAATGCAATTGCTTGCTTTCGCAAAAGTTTTAATTCTAAAAACATAATTTTAATCTTACAACTTTTAAAAGCAATTATTATGAAAACTAAATTTTTTGTTATTTTATCAATGTTAACTTTTTCCTTCGCGAATGCACAACAAGACGAAGTAGACGCTGAAACAAACTCTGCAAAAGGAATAACTTTTGAAAAAGGTGATATGTTCCTAGAAGGTTCTATTAAAATTAGTACAGGTGGAGAAACCGATTATTATGGATTTAGTCCAAAATTTGGGTATTTACTAAATGACAAATTTGCCGTTGGAGCAAAACTAAATTATTCTAGTGAAAAAGAAGAAACTGTTCCGGAAACAAAAACCAACGTATTCGGAGTTGGTGCTTTTGCGAGATACTACTTTTTAGAATTAGACAAAAAACGTTTTAAAGCTTTCGCTGAAGCTGGTTTAGGTTTTGGAAGCAATAAGACTAAAATTGAAGGAATTGAAGATGACACTGATAATAGTATTACAGCAGATATTACTGTTGGATTAAACTATTTTGTGACCAAAAACATTGCGGTAACTTTTACATTGGCTAATGTATTAGCGTATAATAGTGTTTCTCCTGAAAATGGACCATCATCGGATACTTTTAATTTAAACATTAATTTATTTGAAAACATTTTCGATCAACCACAATTTGGTCTTTTATACAGATTCTAGATTTATATCGCTTAAATCTTCAAAAAAAGCTGTCTCAATTTGGGACAGCTTTTTTTATTTCAAAACTTCGAACCTTTGTATCTTTGAATCTTCAACTAAAAGAAAAAATGGACGAAACCCCAAAACGATTTGACCGTATTATTGCTATTCTTATTCAGTTACAATCTAAAAAAATTGTAAAGGCGCAGGAATTAGCCAATCGTTTTGAAGTGAGTTTAAGAACCATATATCGTGATATTCGAACTCTTGAAGCTTCGGGAGTTCCTATTTATAGCGAGGCCGGAGTGGGTTATGCTTTAATGGATGGTTACAGATTGCCTCCTGTTATGTTTACGCGCGAAGAAGTGAGCAGTTTTATCGCTGCCGAAAAATTGATGCAGAAATTTACGGATCCTTCTTTAGGATCTCATCATGCATCGGCAATGTATAAACTAAAATCGGTTTTAAGAAGTACTGATAAAGACTGGCTTTCGAATATAGAATCTAAAATTTTGATGCAAAATCAGGAACCTCTATTTCATGATAGTTCGCCTAATACGCTGGCCATCTTGTTTGAAAGTATTGCAGAGAAAAAACAAATTCTTCTTTCATACAAAACCGCTGAAGAAGCAAGTAATCGAAATATTGAACCTGTTGGCGTTTTTCATGATCATAACAATTGGTATTTTCTGGGTTATTGCCATTTACGACAAGATTATCGCCAGTTTAGAACAGACAGAATTCTGGGTATTCAAAAAACCGAATGTAGTTTTACCATACAACATGATTCATTAGAAACGTACTTAAAGAAAAATGAAACAATTCCGACGATTAAGGTTCGAATTTTAGTTTCGAAAAAAATCATCAATTATATTCGATTTGAACAAAAATACCACGGTTATGTTTCTGAAAAAGATGTTGGTGACCAAATAGAAATGACGTTTATGGCCCGCGATATCCAGGAAGGATTTCCACGTTGGTTTTTGATGTATGCCGATTATGCTTCGATTATAGAACCCGAAAAACTCAAAACCAGAATCCGGGAATTAGTCGAAAATTATCTGGAGAGATTATCATAAAAAAACTCCTAAACATGAAAGTAAATTCAGTTTAGGAGTTTTTTTATTCAGTCAATCTTCAAAAATGCTATCTTTCCCAGAAAAAAGGAGGTTCAATATTTAAAGCTCTTAGATACACATAGCCTTGTCCGCGGTGGTGTACTTCGTTATCAATAAAATAAAGAATGTTCTGAATTACCGGAAATTCGTATTGACCAAAAAGATTAAAGTTTTCATTAAAATCTTCAATCGATAATTTCTCCCAATACTTGTTGATTTCTGCAGTTGCTTCGTCCCATTTTTCAAGATATTGGGCTTTAAAAATCAATTTTTCTGATGCTTCTTCGCTAAATGGTTTCACTTCTTTGTTTACGATTCCTTTAAGTCCCGGAACTGCAATGGCCAAAAGTTCATCAGTCAGTTTAGCAAAAGTTCTCATTCCTCCTATCGAAAATTCGAAGAAATCTTTTTCAGGAAACGCTTCAATAACATTACGTGTAAGGGCGCGGTGACCTTGCCAGTGTTTCAACAAATCTTCGGGAGTAATTACTTGGGCAGCTAATGTTTTCATAATTTTAAAGTTTAATTATTTTTAATACTTCAAAAGTATTGAGGGTCGGTGACAACAGTTTGTCAGCAGGAAAAAAAAGATTTACTTTTTTTCCTGCTGACAAACGTAGAGACGCACAGCAGTGCGTCTCACACAACGTAACCACAATATATTAACGTTGTGTAAAAAGAACAATAGAGCAATAAAAATGGGGTTACTGTGCGTGAGACGCACTGCTGTGCGCCTCTACAATTAAAATCTTTGTGTCATTACATACGAAACCCGACAGGTTTTAAAAACCTGTCGGGTTTACTTTATGGTTACTGCGCGTCTCTACAATGTACGCATGTCTACAATCTGCGCCTCTAGGATATAGATTGTGGCTACATTTCGTTTTTCTTAAATCTTTATTTATTTTTAAGCCATTCAAACAAACGATGTGCATCTTCGTACTTGAATAATTGCGTTCCTTCGTTCATTGTTGCAGCAGATCCGCAGGCAACTCCCCAGCGAATGACTTCTTTCAGGCTTTTATTTTGAGACAATGCCCAAACCATCCCTCCAACCATACTATCTCCGGCACCAACAGTACTTTTTTTGGCAACATTTGGCGCAGGAACATATTCGTAATCGTCTTTTGTAACCAAAACAGCCCCTTGTGGCCCTAAAGAAACTACGACAATTTCGGCTCCGCCTTTGGCAATGATTTTTTTGGCGGCTTCATTTACTTCTTCCATTTCAAGGCGTCCTACTCCAACTAATTTTGCGAGTTCACCAACGTTTGGTTTTATGAGATATGCTCCGGTTTCCAGAACTTTCTTTAAGGCTTCGCCTGACGTATCTACAATTAATTTTGAATTTGATGCTTTGGCAATTTCAGCTACTTTCTGATAAAAATCAGTCGATAAACCTTCGTTTAAACTTCCGCTTGCGACTAGAAATTTTGGTTTTAGATTTGAAATGGTTTCTAAAACTTTCTGAACTTCTGAATCAGTTAAAATATCTCCTGTAAACCCAAAACGATATTGAGAATTAGTGTTATCATCAACGGCTATAAAGTTTTCTCTGGTTGCTGTTTGGGTTTCAATAGCTTCAAAATCTACTTTTTCCTGTTTTACTAAGTCTTTCAGCATTTCGCCAACTGGTCCGCCTGAAGTGAAAATAGCTAATGAATTTCCGCGTAAGCGAGCAATAGCTTTAGAAACATTTATTCCGCCTCCGCCTGCATCAAATTGTGGAGCTCCGCATCGTATTTTCTGCTCGGCGATCAGGCCTGAAAAATGGGTGCTTTTGTCTACCGAAGGGTTTACGGTTAAGGTAATTATATCGAATGTTTTCATTTTTGTTTTTTTTAATTCTACTAAAGATCCGAAAAAAAATGCTGTTTGCAAAAGAATAAAATTCAGGAGACATAAATGTATTGCCGTGCATCTTTACACAGAGATAAGGCGGTTGGAAATAACTTCCGGTTAAATTCGATAAAACCTTTGTACCTTTGCGCCTTAGAAACTTTGGAACTTAAAAAAAAATGATCGAAGATAAAAATCCGCAACGTACCAGTATAGCGCAATTAGGCGAGTTTGGCTTAATTGAACACTTAACCAAAAATTTTGATGTTACTCAGGAATCTACCTTAAAAAGTATAGGCGATGATGCTGCTGTTCTTGATTTTAAAGACAAAAAAGTAGTGGTTTCTACTGATTTACTGATCGAGGGCGTACATTTTGATTTGGCTTATATGCCTTTAAAACATTTAGGATATAAAGCAGTTGTTGTAAATATATCTGATATCTGTGCCATGAATGCCAGACCAACGCAAATAACGGTTTCTGTAGCCGTTTCTAATCGTTTCCCGTTAGAAGCGTTAGAAGAATTATTTGAAGGGATTACACACGCTGCAAAAGAATATAAAGTCGATGTTATTGGCGGAGACACTACCTCATCGCAAAAAGGATTAATCATAAGCATTACTGCTATTGGTGAAGCAAACGAAGATGAAATTGTATATAGAAATGGTGCCCAAAAAACCGATTTACTTGTAGTAACCGGTGACATTGGCGCTGCTTATATGGGATTGCAGGTTTTAGAACGCGAAAAGCAGGTTTTTCAGGTCAACCCAAACAGTCAGCCTGATCTTGATATGTATAGTTATTTAATCGAGCGCCAGTTAAAACCTGAGGCACGAAAAGATGTTCGTACTTTACTGCATGCTCTTGAAATTAAGCCAACATCGATGATCGATATTTCTGACGGATTATCATCTGAGATTATTCATTTGTGCAAACAATCAAAAGTGGGTTGTAATTTATACGAAGATAAACTGCCGCTGGATCCGCAATTTATTTCGACTTGCGAAGAGTTTAATATTGATAGTACAACAGTTGCTATTAATGGCGGCGAAGATTATGAGTTGCTTTTTACAATTGACATTAATGACTTTGATAAAATAAAAGGAAACCCAAATTTCTCTATTATTGGTCATATGGCAGATGAAAGCGAAGGAATCAATTTAGTAACACGCGCCAATACTCAAATTCCTTTGAAAGCTAGAGGTTGGGATGCTTTGAGCGAGTAAACTTTTAAATTCCAAAATAAAAAAAATCCAAATTCCAACGATATGATTATCAATTGGATTTTTTTTATTTTGGAATTTCCTTTTAAAAAAGCCCTTTACTTCTGGCTTCTTTCAATAAATCTTCATCAGAACCTGATTTTACTTTAAGCAATTCTTTCAGGCTTACTTTACGCTTTTCGATTGCATTAATAGAAATCGGAATATACTGCGGCATATCTTCTACCTGAGTTCCTTTTGATAAATGAAACAAAATTTGCTTGTCGAACTCATCTATTTCAATAGAATTATGAGGTGACTGATTGATTATTTTCTGAACCGACTGACTGTAATATTTATCATTTTTCATTACTTTATCAAATGCAAAAAGCAATTCGTCGAAAGTAAGATCATTTTTAATAACTAAACCATTGGGCTGAATGGTTCTGATTATGGTTTTTATTTTTAGCAACTCCGTATACATCGTTAGTAAAATAACCTTGCAGTTTGGCATTTTCTTCAAGATGAGTTTTGCCAGATCTTCGCCGGAAAAAATATCTTTTTCCTCATAAGCCGGCATACTAATGTCTAAAAAAGCAACATCGAACTGTGGCGTTTTTTCATCTTCGATTAAATCATACCCAGATTTACAATCATGTGCCTGCGAAATTAAAAATTCGTATTGATGAGGGTGGTAACGTGTTATCGCATTTTTATACCCTTCGATAATAAAAGGGTGGTCATCGACAATTAATATATTCTTTTTAATTAATTGAGAATCTGAGGCGTTTGAATCAATTGTCATCTATTTTGTAGGTTAATTTTCTGATCGATAGGGATTTTAATTAAAAGAAGCGTTCCTTCTCCTCTGGCAGATTTTAAAGCTACTGTGCCTTTGCATTCTGCGGTTCTGTATTGAATATTATGCAAACCTATACCATCTTTTGATCTTTTGGCATTAAAACCAATTCCATCATCAGCAATGGACAAAACCAGATGATCTATTTCGCTTTTAAACTCCACTTTGATAGTGTTTGCATCTGCATATTTATTACAATTTTGAAGTGCCTCCTGAACAATTCTGTACAAATTAATTTTAACAGCGTTACTAACCAATTCCCATTTGATATTAGAATCAAAAGAGGTTATTAATTTTGCCTCATAAGTGTTTTGTTGGTCTTCGAACAATTTGTTTAAAATCGCAATAAAATTATTAATTAATTCGGATTTCTCTCTATTTAAATCATGCGAAATTTCACGAATATCCTGCTCGATATTTTTAAGTTCTGCTAAGTATTTTTTTCTTTTTGGAGCTGCTTCTTCCTCATCTACTTTATCTAAACTATCCAGACTTATCCTAACGCCAAACATCCTTCCTAATACGCCATCATGCAAATCCTGGGCTACCTTTTTCTTTTCTTTAATACGGGTGAGCTCGATATCGTTTTGCTGCGAAATCATCAAATTATAAATATCTTCGTTTGCTACTTGCTGCTGTTGCTTAAAGAGCAATTCCCTGTTCTTGGCTTGTTGGGTTTTGTAAACATAAAAAAACAAACCTATTAAGGTACAGATGCTAAAAACGTAGATAAGGGTCTTGTTTTTCTCTTGCAGATTTGAGTTTTGATCTTTTATTTCGTTGGTTTCATACTCAATGCGAGAGAACTTTTCTCCCATATTTCGTTCTGATTTTACCATCTTATCATTTAGCTTAATATATTCTTTAGAATAGGAAGATGCATTTTTAGGATCGACAATAGCAATTTGCTTGAGCGCTTCGAGTGTATTGACAAATTTATTTGATGTACGGGACAAAGCCAAAGCTTGTCTTGAAAACTGAAATGCTTTGAAGGTATCTTTTTTGAAAGCAAAATACTCCGACAGATGAATTTTACTCGAAACAACTCCTGAAGTAAGATCAAGGCTGTCTCTGATTTTTAAAGATTTATAAAACAAATCCGGCAATTGATCCTGTTCTTTTAATTTGAATTTCGAATATCCCAGATTATCGAGCAGAATTGCGTATAAACTTGCTCTGTCTTCAAATAGATTTTCTTGTGCCAATCCTTTTTCGAAGAAAAACTTAGCCCTTTTATAATTACCCATTTTCATATAGATAAAGCCTATATTGTTGAGTGATGCTGCTTTATACTGATAAAATGATAATATTGATTTATCCTGCAAAATTGCCAAAGCTTTGTTTTGAAATTCTAATGCCTTTGTATATTCTTCCCGTTCATTATACAAGATTCCTAACAGATTATAACTTTCATAATAGAGATCATTTACCTTTTGCTGTTTTTTTAAACTGCGTAATGCTTTAAAAACCCCTATTTCACTTTCAAAAAAATCACCTTCATTATATTGCAGGCTTGCTTTATTTAAAAACGTTTTTGCCAAATTGTATTGATCATTTATTTTTATATAAAGTTTTTCGGCTTGAAAATAATTCAAAAATGCACTGTCAGAAATTGCCTGTGATTCATAATAATCTCCTAAGTACATATAAGCTTTGGCCATGTGCACTGAATCTTTAGATTTTTGTGCCCTGTCTAAAATTAGTTTGGTTGTTTTGAGGTATGATTTCCAATCGCTCATGTTGTAGTAACGATTAGCAACTTTAAAAAGATTTACTTTGTTAAGTGAGTCATCTTTTTGGTTTAAAATTATAGTCAAAGCTTTTTGACAATAGTTTTGTTTGATCTTTAAAGGCAAATTATTTTCGTTTGCTAACGAAAGATACGTAGGAAGACTGTCTACAGAGGAAATTATATTTTTATCTAATGTTGTTTTTTTGGTACATGCCAATAAAACGAAGAATAAAATTAATATTATTTTACATTTCTTTTTCAATTTGTGTCTTTGAATTTTACCAAAAATACTAAAACTATAGACACAAAAAAAGGCTGTTAAAAATTAACAGCCTAATATAAACTTATTAGAATTGTAGATTAATCTACTTTTTTATCTGTTCCGATAGATTGATTAACACCAGCAAAAGTTAATTGTCTTGTATTGTTTAGTATTACATCGCCTTTCTTTTGTTTTCCTGTAGCGCCTCCGTCTATATATGCTATGATATCACCTTTCTTTTGCTTACCTGTAGCACCTCCATCTATAGGCACAATTTTAATAGAGTCTGAAGCTGTTAAAAAATTTGTAGTTTCAGGAGTAGCGAAAGATGTTGCTACCATTACTAAAGAAAATAATCCGAATGTTAAAGTTGCTTTTTTCATGATCTGAGGTATTAAATGTTGATTTTTTTGTTATGGAGAATCATCGCTTTGTGCGAATCATGGTGTAAAACTAACTCCGGATTCAAAAAAAATTTATACAAAAAAACAGGTTTATGGTAGAACATACCCAATTGATAGTCAATGGGTACCAAATTTATGTAAACTCCTAATTTTTAGACTTCTAAGTAATTTCCTATAGAAAAATCTGCAATAATTAGGTCGACATTCGATTTGTAGGTTTTAGAAAAAGGGATCTTTTTAATCGAATTTTTGATGTAACAAACTGAGTTTCCGTTATGAATTCTCGCAATGTAATTTTTGTTGATGATATAGCTATTATGAATTCGAACAAAAGGGTGCGATAATATGGCTTCAAAATGCTTTAAAGTTTTAAAAGCAGTGATCATTTCACCTGAATTCAAATAAATATCTGTCGAATTATTATCAGCCTGAAGATAACAAATATCTGCGGCATCTATGTAGCGATAATCACCATAGGATTTAATACACAAAATAAGTGGCTTCTCTATATTTTGCAATTTTTGCATTAATGGAAGCGGAGAAATAATCTCATTTCTTATTTCGACAGTATTCATTTCCGGAATTGTCTTTTCAAGTTTTAAAATTACCTTTAGTAAGTCAATTGACTGTGCCGGTTTTAAAACATAATCAAATACTCCGTATTGAATGGCGTCAAATGCCAGCTCTTTTTTTGTTGTTGTAACAATTATCTTGGGTAACAGGGATAAGAACCTGTACAGCTCGTTTATAAAAGCGAGCGAGAGGTTACTGGATAGTTCAGTGGGATCAATTTCTAAAAAAATAATCGAAGGCCGGTGTTCTAATACCAAATGCAAACCGTCCTGATAATTCGTAGCCGAGGCCAGAAAAGTTAACTCCGAAAAACCTTCTGCAATTGTTCTGGTTTTCAAAATACTTTCAGCATCATCGTCAATAATAATATACGAATACTTTTTCAATATTGGTTTTTGTTGATTTTTCATGAATCCCCGACAACTATCCCTCTAGTTTCATCAATACTTTTGAAAAAATTTATTTTAATGGTTTATCCGCAATTAAAAATACGAATTTCAATTATTTTAGTATTTCATTGTTAATACATTGCAAACAAATGTTAACACATAAGGATGAAATGCAAAAAAGTCCGATGAAATGCATTTGTAAAATTAAAAAAATCCCAAATTCCGATATGGAATTTGGGATTTTTTATATTGTAGTTTTAAGAAAATTACATTTTCATCAACCAGTTTTTCATAGAAACTTCGTTCTCGATAATATCTTTCAATTCAGAAATTTTTACACGATCCTGTTTCATTGTATCTCTATGACGAATTGTTACTGTTTCGTCTTCGATTGTTTGGTGATCTACTGTAACACAAAACGGAGTTCCAAGAGCATCTTGTCTTCTGTAACGACGTCCTACAGCATCTTTTTCATCATAAGCCACACTGAAATCCCATTTTAAATCATCAATGATTTTTTTGGCGATATCCGGCAATCCATCTTTTTTAACCAATGGTAAAATAGCCACTTTGGTTGGTGCTAAAACTGATGGTAATTTTAGAACTGTTCTTGTAGAACCGTCTTCAAGAGTTTCTTCTTGTAATGAAGTTGCAAAAACAGCCAGGAACATACGATCTAAACCAACTGAAGTTTCTACTACGTATGGCACGTAATTTTCGTTCAGTTCCGGATCAAAATATTGTAATTTTCTACCAGAATATTGTTCGTGCGCTTTTAAATCAAAATCAGTACGAGAGTGAATTCCTTCTAGTTCTTTGAATCCAAAAGGGAAATTAAACTCGATATCTGCCGCAGCATTTGCGTAATGCGCTAATTTTTCGTGATCGTGAAAACGGTAATTTTCTTTTCCTAATCCTAAAGATAAATGCCAGTTTAAACGTGTCTCTTTCCAATGGTGGTACCATTTCATTTCTTCACCCGGGCGAACGAAAAATTGCATTTCCATTTGTTCGAATTCACGCATACGGAAAATGAATTGTCTTGCAACAATTTCATTTCTAAATGCTTTACCCGTTTGAGCAATTCCAAAAGGAATTTTCATACGACCTGATTTCTGAACATTCAGGAAATTCACAAAAATACCCTGAGCTGTTTCCGGACGTAAATATAAATCCATTGCAGAATCTGCAGAAGCTCCAAGTTTAGTTCCGAACATTAGATTGAACTGCTTTACATCTGTCCAGTTTTTAGAACCAGTTTCAGGATCAGCAATTTCTAATTCTTCGATTAAAGCTTTTACATCCTGAAGATCATCAGTCATTCCTTTTGCAAGCCTTGATAAAATTTCTTTATATTTTGAAAGATATTCTACAACACGTGCATTTGTGGTAACAAATTCTTCTTCATTAAATGCATCTCCAAAACGAGCTCTCGCTTTTTCGATTTCTTTTTGAGCTTTTTGATTGATCTTTTCAGCATGATCTTCAACCAAAACGTCTGCTCTATATCTTTTCTTTGAATCTTTATTATCAATCAACGGATCATTAAAAGCATCAACGTGGCCTGAAGCTTTCCAGGTTGTTGGATGCATCAATATTGCAGCATCAAGGCCTACAATATTCTCATTCATCTGAACCATTGATTTCCACCAATATTCACGGATATTCTTTTTTAACTCGACACCATTTTGTGCATAATCATATACTGCACTCAATCCATCGTATACTTCGCTTGACGGAAAAATAAATCCGTACTCTTTTGCGTGCGAAACCACATTCTTAAATAAATCTTCTTGTTTTGCCATAGTGATGCAAAAATATAAAAAGTACGTTTAAAAAAAAGAAAAATTATAAAGATTGAGACATTGATTTCGTTATTTTTGTAACTAAATTCTGTCTATTTGTGTTTAATTATATTATTGACCTGTTTTTTCCTAAAGTTTGTACTGGATGTCATACTATTTTGATCACCAACGAAACTGTATTTTGTACCGTTTGCCGTCATGAATTGCCTCTTACCCAATATCATTTAGATTCAAAAAACGAAGCAGTTAAGAAATTCTATGGCAAAATTGCTATCGAACATGCATCGGCGCTTTTGTATTTCAACAAAAAAGGAATTGTTCAGGAACTTATTCATAACCTAAAATATAAAGGCCACGAAGAGATTGGAACCGTTTTGGGAAATTGGTATGTAGAAGATTTAAAAGAACTCGCTTTAGAAACTCCTTTTGATGTTGTTATTCCTGTTCCTTTACATCCTAAAAAATTCAGGGAACGCGGCTACAATCAGGTTACCACTTTTGGAAAAGCTTTGGCCAAAGGATTAAAAATTGATTATAATGATGCTGTTTTATATCGAAAGAAATATTCGAAAACGCAATCAAAAAAGAACCTTATTGGAAGATCTGATAATATCGAAAACATATTTGATGTGATTTTTACAGAAGAAAATCAAAACAAACATTTTTTAATTGTAGACGATGTTTTAACCACCGGCGCTACTCTCGAAGCATGCTCAAAAGCTTTATTAAAAATTCCCGGAGCTAAAATTAGTATTGTTTGTATGGCGATGGCGAACTCTTAAAATTAAATTCCAATCCCGAAACATCGGGATAAAATTCCAAATTCCAAACCTTAAATGGAAATTCCAAACTTGATCTTTGGAGGAAACTCCAAAAAATAAATTCCAAATTCCAACTTTTATAGCTATTGGAATTTATTTTTTGGAATTTTAAAAGTTTAATAAACAATCAACTTCTTTACAGTTCTGTCATCTCCATCAATAACGGTCACAAAATACATTCCTGCAGACAGATTTGTTAAATCAATGTTCTGATTAAAATGATGTGCTTTATCAAAAGAATTATAATAGACTTTTTGGCCTGCCATATCGTGTACAAAAACCTCAATTCTCTGCAAAGAATCACTTTCGAGCTGAATGGTAAGATTTCCTCTGGTTGGATTTGGATGTATTGCAAATTCTACTTTTACCTCACTAGGCTGCCCTAAACTAAAAGTTTGATTGCAAATATTTACCGAAGCCGAGTTTATTTTCCCAAATCTGCCTGTAACGGCGTCACGAACTCTTAAAGTCCAGGTTCCTTTAGGATCCTGCCCAGTAAAGACACTTAACAAATCTACCGGAATAACAATTTGGCTGGTGATTTTAGAACAATCTAAAGGAACTCCGGCATCATCAAACTGCAAGGCTAAAGTAGACTGGATTCCGCCACAGCTTTTATTATTATATAAATTAACTATTGTTCCTTTTGGGCTTACGATTTGAATTTCGACATCAGAAATTCTTTCATGTGTAAAATTTACCATCACATTTACGTCAGAAACTGTTCCTGTCGAAGCAGGTACATTTACCGTTTTGGTTGTAAAAGTAGATGCAAAAGGAATATCAAAAGCGTTTCCGAAGCTATAAGAATCACAAGTTGTCGTAGAGGTGTAACCTACTGCAAACGGCTGGCTATTTATGGCATAATAAATATTAGCTGTTGGTTCAATCAAAACTCTGCAATTTGTTGAAGCTTCTACACTTGTTGGAATCTGAACAGATTGAGAACCATCGTTTGGTGTATTTGAAGCCAAAACAATCGGAAATGTCAATCCGCCATCTGTAGATAATTTTATATTTACATTTGAAGAGCCTTGCAAAGTATTGGTATTGTTTACGCTCCAGGTTACGGTTTGAAATGATCCTATTTGCCAGCTTACATCATTGGTATTTTGTGAGGTTACTGCAAAAGGACCAGCATTACCAGCCACATTCACTACCATTTCATCACTATTCGTTTGCGCCAGTCCCTCAGCTCCATTATCTCTTGCTGTTAGAGTAAAATGCAACGTTCTTGCAATAGACGAAACCGACTCCCAGGTTGTGGTTAATTTATTTCCAAGAACAGTGCTTAAAGCCGGCATATAACGTACCGGAGAAGTAGACGGAATTATAGATCTAAACAATGGCCCGTCAGGTTTTGTGGGATAAGCAACACTATTACTATTGGCCGTTGATGATGATATCGCACTATCAAATTGTTCCCAGGTATAAGTTACGGCAGCACTATTAGACCCTGAGCCCGTTAAAATAAATGGTGTACTTATTGGAATTGTATAATCTAAGCCGGCAATAATTGCGGGCGGATTATTTGCTATTGCCGTATTTACCGGACAGCTTTTTGCAGCAAGATTGCTCTGAATTTGCCAAATACTGGTATAGGCAAAATAATCATCTGAATTATCCTGAACATCATAATTTGTTATTCCTGCATAACCCATAATGGTAGATCCGCTTCCTGGTTCTACATTCATGCCTGTTCTTTCGGTACCATCAAAAGAAAAAGTATGATTGGCTCCCAATTGATGTCCCATTTCGTGTGCAACAAAATCAATATCAAAAGTATCTCCCTGAGGTTTATTGTTAGATGGCGAGGTATATCCGCTTCCTTTACCAATAACATTTGATGGTGTTGGACTATTGCAAACGCAACCTATACAAGCTGCATTACCACCACCTCCGGATGCACCAAACAAATGTCCTATATCATAATTTGCATCGCCAATAACGGTTGTTAATGTACTTTGAAGTTCTTTACTCCAATAATCATTACCATCTGATTTATCTTCGGATGTTCCTTTGGAAGCATCAGAGTATGGATCTGTTGCGGCATTGGTATAAATAACTGCATTTGTATTGGCAATTAAAACCAATTTTACAGCTAGATCTCTATTAAAAACTCCGTTTACTCTTGTCATCGTAGCATTCATTCCTGCTAATGCACCGTCTACCGTTCCGCCAAAATAAGCGGTATATTCTCCCGTACAGGAAATAGCTAAACGCAACGTTTTGAAAACTTTATTATTTGCAGCTGACTTAGCTGTTTTTGATGAAGTATTTAGATTCGGAATTTCATTTGTCGTTTTACACTCTAATCGTGCCGTAGATGCCATATCGTTTTTAGTAAATAAAACATATCCTGACTTGTCTTCGGGATTTTGTTCAATATATTCAGAAGGTTTCTCAGAACGAAATACCATAGTCTGAATACCAATAGGTGCAACACTAAAATGAATCTTAGCCGATTTATCGTCTACACCAATTCCTTCATACGCTCTTATCTCCGGATATTTTGCTTGTAGTTCCGGTTCAAAATTAGAAGATTCCCACACTGTAAATCTTTCCAGAACACCATTAGAATTTGGAATTGTAATTTGTATTGTATTCTTTTTTGATGATTGGGTTGTTGTACCGGAAAGTTTCGATTTTAAAAAATCAGTATTAAGTTTATAGTAGAGTCTTTCTGAATTAGACGAATTTATCCTTTTGCTCACAGAAACTGAACTTACTTTTTGCCACAAATTATCACTTTGAGCATAGATATTTGCACAACAAAAAATAAAAAATAAAAAAAGTAGATTTTTTTTCATACCCAGAATGATAATTGACGAATCAAAATTAAGTGAATTAAATTAAACTCTTACATATCTGCGACAATTAATGCTTTTTAGTCGACAAGTTGTTATATTTTATATAAAATAGCCCGATTCTCATTAAAAATCAATTGGGCTTAGTATAAAATTTAAAATAGATAGTATAAATTTGCACCATCTTAAATTATTTGTTTTGAAGCTCTTTCATTCTATAAACGATTTTCAGTCAACCAAGAAAACAATTTTAACTCTTGGCACCTTTGACGGCGTACATATTGGTCATAAAAAAATTCTTGAACGAATTACTCAAAATACTGAAAACGGAAAATACGAAAGTTTAGTGCTTACTTTTTTCCCGCATCCAAGAATGGTTTTGCAGGAAAAATCAGAAATAAAACTTTTGAATACTATTGCTGAAAAAACAAAACTGCTGGAAGCAACCGGAATCGAAAATCTTGTTATTCATCCGTTTAACGAAAGTTTCTCAAGATTAACTGCCGAAGAGTTTGTACATTCTATTTTGGTAGATCAATTTCATATTCAGAAAATAATTATTGGTCACGATCACCGTTTTGGAAGAAACAGAACCGCCAATATTGATGATCTAATTGCTTTTGGGGCTGAATACGGTTTCGAAGTCGAACAAATTTCGGCTCAGGAAATTCAGGATGTATCTGTAAGTTCAACCAAAATTAGAAAAGCTTTAAACGAAGGAAATATGGATTTGGCCAATGACTATTTGGGATATTCTTATTTTTTAACCGGTGAAGTGGTAAAAGGAAAACAATTAGGAAGAACAATTGGTTTCCCTACTGCCAACATCAAAATTGAAGAAGAATACAAGCTAATTCCAAAAATTGGTGTTTATATAGTGAAAGCTTTAATAAATGAAAAAGAAGTTTTTGGGATGATGAATATTGGTTACAACCCAACTGTAAATGGGCAAAATCAAACTATCGAAGTCAACTTATTCGACTTTGATGCTGATATTTATGGTCAAAAAATCGAAGTTTCGTTACTACAATATCTTCGCGAAGAACAAAAATTTGGCTCATTAGATTTACTTAAAGCCCAATTAAATCAGGATAAAAAAGATGCTTTGGCTTTTGTAAGCCACCTTTAAAAAAGTACCTGATTATACTTTTCGCCATTTTTAAATCATCGTAGTTATTTTTTTAGTAAATTTGATATAGAACTCTGTTTATCAAATATTTACCATTAACTTCTTTAAAAATAACTACTATGAAATTACCTAAAGAAATAACCAACGGTTTCCTGATTTTCCTAGGTATAGGAATCTATTTTTTATTGATGAACGTATTAGGTTTAGCACATTTATTCTACTTACGTACCCTGAATGTATTTTTTATATTCTACGGAGTAAATAAAACAATGAAGATGAATCTGCAGGAAGGAGAAACCAATTTTGTATCGAATGCCGTTTCTGCTATGGCAACTTCTGTGGTTGGTGTGGCGATGAGCGTTTTCGGATTACTGGTTTATAGTTATGCACGAGGCGGAGATGCCTATGTAAAAACGCTATCTGAAGCTTTTATGTTTGGAGGAAACCCTTCGGTACCAACTTACTGTATTTGTTTATTATTTGAAGGAGTCGCGTCGTCGGTAATTGTCACTTTAATGATGATGCTGTATTGGAACAATAAATATGTAGCCGATTAATA
Organism: Flavobacterium sp. C3NV; assembly: GCF_046825355.2. Lineage (NCBI taxonomy): Bacteria > Pseudomonadati > Bacteroidota > Flavobacteriia > Flavobacteriales > Flavobacteriaceae > Flavobacterium > Flavobacterium sp. C3NV. Next base: position 688,132 of record NZ_JBKQBJ020000001.1, read on the forward strand.
TTTCAAAATAAAACAATCATTTAAGCATTCTAAAATCATATAATTACAAAAAAATATGATTTTAGAATGCTTCTTTTTTGAAATTTCATGCAGAATATTCATTTCAGGCAATCTACATTCTTGATTAGAACAATTTAATTACATTTGAAGTTCCAAAAAAACAATAACCTATGAACGTTACCAAACACAACTGGACAAAAGACGAGATAATCGCCATATATAATAAACCGATGATGGACCTGCTGTATGAAGCAGCCACAATACACAGGCAAAAACACGATCCAAACGTGGTTCAGGTTTCTACTTTACTTTCGATCAAAACAGGCGGCTGTCCTGAAGATTGCGGCTATTGTCCGCAAGCTGCACGTTACAACACGGGTGTCGAAGGAAATGATTTAATGAGTGTAAGTCAGGTAAAAGCGCAGGCTTTGCGTGCCAAATCCAGCGGATCGTCCCGAGTTTGTATGGGAGCTGCTTGGAGAAATGTAAAAGATGGCGAAGAGTTTGATCAGGTTTTAGAAATGGTTCGTACCATAAATAAACTAGACATGGAGGTTTGCTGCACTCTGGGTATGATTACCGAAAATCAGGCACAACGTTTGGCAGAAGCTGGTTTATATGCTTATAATCACAACTTAGATACTTCTGAAGAATATTATAAAGATGTTATTTCGACCCGTGGCTTCGAAGATCGTTTGCAAACAATAGAAAATGTTCGTAAAACCAATGTTACGGTTTGTAGCGGAGGAATTATTGGTATGGGAGAAAGCATCGAAGACAGAGCCGGAATGCTTGTAGCTCTTTCGACTTTAAATCCACAACCGGAATCTGTACCAATTAATGCATTAGTTGCAGTTGAAGGAACTCCGATGGAAGAAGAAAAACCAGTTGAAATTTGGGAAATGATTCGTATGGTTGCCACAACCAGAATTGTAATGCCGGATACTCAGGTACGTCTTTCTGCAGGAAGAACCAATATGAGCCGTGAAGGACAGGCAATGTGCTTTTTTGCTGGTGCAAATTCTATTTTTGCCGGAGATAAGTTGCTTACAACACCAAATCCTGATGTTCAGGAAGACATGAAAATGTTTGACTTGTTAGGCTTGATTCCGCAAAAACCATTTGTTAAAGTTTCGCAGCCACAAACCGTTGAAGCAGCTGACTCTCAGTTCGCTCCATTAGGCGAAAAACCTAAATGGTCTAGACCAGGACATACGATTGAAAGAAACCTTGAGGCTTCGATCAAATCAAAAAATTAATTAAAAGAGTTAATAAGTTTCAAGAAATATTTTTAAATTGCTTGTAGCAGAGAGCTATAAGCAATTTTTTTATTTAAAGAGATGAAGTTAACACAAATCGAAAGGGTAAAAAAGATCTCAAAATCTGATTTTATTTCCCAATATGTAAAAAAACAAATTCCAGTTGTTATTGAAGAGCTGACCGAAGATTGGCCGGCTTATCATAAATGGAAACTACACTATATCAAAGAAATCGCCGGTGATACTGTCGTTCCTTTGTACGATAATAGACCCGTAAATCATGAAGATGGCTTTAATGAAGCGCATACTAAAATGAAAATGAGCGATTATATCAATTTATTAGAATCCAAGCCTACCAATTACCGCATCTTTCTTTATAATTTAATGAAGGAAGTACCAACATTAAAGGATGACTTTTTATGGCCGGATATTGGTTTAAGATTAGTCAAGCAAATGCCGATGTTGTTTTTTGGCGGAGAAAACTCGAAAGTATTCATGCATTATGATATTGATTATTCGAATATTCTGCATTTTCATTTTCATGGCGAAAAACAATGTATGATTTTTGCTCCTGATCAGTCGAAGTATATGTACAAAGTTCCGCATGCTTTAATTTCGAGAGAAGACATTGATTTTGACAATCCCGATTATGAAAAATTCCCCGCCCTAAAAAATGCCGAAGGCTATATCACCAATCTCAAACATGGCGAAGTTTTGTATATGCCCGAAGGTTACTGGCATTATATGAAATATTTAACTCCAGGTTTCTCTATGAGTTTACGTGCTTTTCCTAAAAACATTACCAATTTATCAAAAGCCGTTTACAACGTTTTTATCATGCGTCATTTTGATATTTTGATGCGGAAATTTAAAGGCCAAAAATGGATTGATTATAAGAATGAAAAAGCAATTACAAATACTCATGAAAACCTGAGAAAGAGCGCGTAAAAAATTGAAGCAAAAAAGCAGCTGGAGTAAATACTACAACTTCTTAAATTAAAATGATCATTCTTTCAAAAAATGCAAGATCTGATCTGGAAATTTTATTTTTTCGAAGCAAAAAGCTCATCTATTTTGACCGAGGTTTCTTGCTTAATTAGCGATTCTCCTTTCTTTCACAAGCGAGACTCTTCTGCCAGTTGGGACTTTCTAACGTATTAACTCTATAAAACACAAATAAACCACTCATTCTCGAGTGGTTTTCTTTTTATATTCTTTATCAATACTCTTTGTGCCACACGAAATGATTCGCGCGGGAGTGGAAAAGTCAGAGACATTCGCCAGTACCTTATAGCAACACTTCGGAGACCTGACATATTATTTTTTAAATGCCTTATGCTTAAAAATTTCTGATTTATTTTTATCTGTTTTTAACGTAAAACTACTATCATTTCTATTCATAATCTGATAACATATTGTGTCTTTAAAGTCTTTCATCATTAAAAACTCTCCAACTTTTATATCTCTTCCATTACTTTGATGTATGGAATCAATAATCTGATATTCGTAAATATCGTCAGAGGTAAACTCCATATTTTTAAAAAAAGCTATTTTATTCTCTCTAATACTAATTCCTGATAAAGAATCTAAGTTACTTATCCATTCTCCTTGTACTATTGTTTTTTGTTTATTTAATTTAGAGTATTTGATAGTTGGAGTTTCATTAAAAAATGAATTTCTAAATACTAAAAACAGAATAAGGATTAGAAATATTCCTAATGATAATATGATTATTAATTGTTTTTTCAAAATAAATATTTTTAAAATTAAACTAGTCTTTTAAGTGTTACTAAATATATCCTATTTGCTCCAAGATTTTAACCACGCTTAATGATTTGTCACTTAAAGATCTAACATTTCCTAGAGTTACAAGATCACTTGATTTAAAATGTGAAGCGCTTCCCTTCCTGCCAATATTATCTCCTGACCTGTCTAATCCACGAATAGTAAAATCAAGCGGGTAATAACGTTTTATATATTGTCTTCATCTATTTTTCTCAGTAAGAATTACTCTCTTTGCGTTCACGAGCAAGATGCTCGTGCCAGCATGAGGAAAAAATTATATTGTAGTCGACGATTGTATCAGTAAAAGATGCGGGAGTCAAAGGAGTCAAAGGAGTCAAATCTAATTGAGCTACATCAATATATAAGGGTTTTCCAGTTCCATTGTTCCACCATTGTCTAGCTTCCCAATCTTGGACTACACCATCATAATCAGGTCGATTTGATAAATCAGTATAATGGTTATAAAATTTAATATAATCTGTTTTTTCATTGCATCTCTATGATTCATATTTTGAGTAAAGTATTTATTTTCCATAACAATTGCTTTGCCCTGCAATCCTTGGTCATCTGTTCCAAGAAAGTCGCCATTACTATTGTAAATTGGAGACATAGCTTCCATCCCATCTGGGTCAATAAAATAAACAGGATTACTAAGAGTATAAGTATATGGAGAAAACCGTCTTGATTTTTCAGCCAATGGGTCAATTTTCATCCAGCGAGGCTTTCTTGTTTTAGTTTCTCTATGTCTTATTGTTGCAGGTGCAAAGTCACAGACGTTTGCACAGCAGCTACACTTTGCGAAGCGAGGGGAGAAAGGCACCCTTTAATTATAATAGTATCTTTATCAAATGTTAACCCTACGTCGCCTTTAATTTTTTCCTGAATTTCGGCATCAGACAATTTGTTTCCCAAATCATCTTCAAATAATGTTGTTATTAATGGTATAATTATTAAATTATTTTGAATTTTAAATTGTTTACCCGTACCAAAAGGTGTTAAGTAATAGTATTTTCTATCACTTTCTTTAACAGAATACAAAATCACATTTTTCAATTTACCAGACATTAATTTTTTTTCTAAGATACCATTAGAATCTTCAATTTGAATTTCTATAATTGAATGAATTAATTTCAATCGTTGATTTACATATGCAATCTTTTTTAAACAAAAATTATCATCTGATTTATAATATTTGCAAGAGAAAACAATTAATGCAATTAGTATCAAAGTTTTTTTCATTTTTTAAAATATTTAGTTGTTTCTGAATGATGTATATATTTACCCGCCACCGATTGTATATATTCTTTATAAATTGGAGAAGTAGCTTTCCAAGACTTATCCTGAAATTGATGCATATACGCATTGTATTCATAACGGGTATCATAAATTCCCTTTCCTAACTTTTTATAATCTTCCACATGCTGCCCTCTTTCGTGTGAAAAAAGATTTATTATATCATGACCATTTTGCAAAGCTATTCCAAGATGCCCATAGGTAACACTAATATCTATCTCTCCTTTTTTCAAGTCACTAGAATTTGGGGATACTCCACCATAACGCGTTAATGCCAGTCCGCTTTCAAAATCATCTGTTATTCCATTTGCTTTTAATTCTTTCAAATTGTATCCTGCTTGCTCATAATAATAATTAAGAACTCCTTCCGCAAAATTTCCTTTATCTTCTAAAGAATTAATTTCAGTAATCTCTGTTGAACTTTTTAATCCGACCTTTCTATTAACTGTTCCGTCTTTATTATAAAAATTAGCAGGAGAGTTAAACGAATTTTTTTTCATTTCTAATGGTGAAGTGGGATTATTTACAATGTATATTTTTTTATCATTTACATCGTCTGATCCCATATAATTTCCTTCTGAATCAAAATAATCGCCATCTAACATTCCGTCTGGGTCAATTTTTAGAATTGGATTATTTTGTACATAGTTGTAAGGAGATAACCAAATACGTTTCTCAGTCATAGGATCTAAATTCATAAATCTGCTAAGTGCAGGGTCATAATTTCTTGCTCCATAGTCATAAAAGTTAAGTCCCAGCTCGTCCTGCAACTCTTTCCCATTGTATTTATATTTTTGCGCAATAGCGTTTCCTAATGTGCTTATAATATTTGGATGAGATTTTTGCTCTAACCCAAAAGGATAATAATTATTCTCTTCGATGATGTTTAAGTTTTTATTATAACTTAAACGTACATTTCCTAAATGATCTTTGTATTGATAAATATACTCATAAACTCCTGAATTATTACGCACATATCCTTCTGGTTGTGAAAAAAACTGCATGACATTATTTTCATATTGAAATCCGGCTGCATAATCTGTAGTGATACCCTTAACCACTTTTCTTTGTTTTACTCCGGCAGCATCGTAAGTATAATTGATGTTTCCGTACTGCATGGTAATCTGAACCGGAAGATTTAAATAGTTATACGAAATTGCAGTAACCCCTTTATTGGCATCGGTTATCATATTACCATTAGCATCATAACTGTAGTCGATATTAGTACCACTGTTTCCGTTATTAAATCCTTGTGCATTATTAGCATTATCTTCGACTTTTAATAATTTATTTCCAGCATCATAAGAATAAACCAAATTGTCTATTATACCATAATTAGACGTATTTAGAATTGTATTACCATTTCTAAACATCGTCATGATATTGCCATTTTTGTCGTAAGTTGGGTTTTCGTTATAACGGTCTAAATTATCTTTAGCAGCCGTTAAGCGATTTAAGTCATCATATTCATACACATAACTTCTTAAACTAGCATCAGTATGAGCTGTTTTCCAGAGAGTCTGACTTATATTTCCGTTAAACAACGATGTTCCCGTAGTTGGTTTATCGTAATTTACCTTAAACGCAAACAAAGAATTCCCCATATTGTTTACATCATTAATATCTTTAAGCCATCCGCGAACATTGTATTTATAGTTAACAGTCTGGACGCCACCCACCGTTTTTGTTACCAACTGTCCTAAATTATCATAAGTATTAGCCACAATGATTTCCTGAGGCTGATTATTTATGGTTTGCTTTTGGCCTAACATCCTACCCATATGATCATAGGTAAAAACATCTGATATTGTAATATTTGGAGCTCCCGTTTTTTGATGTGTCGTTGTAGCTGTAAGCAATTTACCTGCAAAATCGAGATAATTTTTAGTAGTATTTATCGTGTTCAAAAAATTATTTTTACTGTACGTATAAACAGCCCTTCCTTTTGTATCATAATAAATAACGCTTGTTGTCCATAACGAAGTACCTAAAGTACGTACTTTAGAACATGTACTTAATCCCTTTGCATTCGTAATAGGTGTCACATTATAAGTGGCAACAGCTATTCCTCCATCTAAATCTATATTATTATAGTTATCATAATAATTTATGGTTAGCAAATCAATTCCGCTATCCGGGAAAGCCTGATTAGAATAACTGCTGCTGGTACCATTAATGGCTATAGGAGAGCTAAGTCTGTTCTCGAACAAAACATTATTTGTATTTGCCAAATTTTGTATACCTGTACGTGTAACTTGTCCTGAGTTTACATATTCTCCGGTATAAACAGGTCTGCTAAAAATGTCATATTTGGTAAATATCCATTTGTTTTGAGCTCTTAAGTTAGCATCCTGTGTTAATACGGGTCTGTCTAGTTTATCATAAATGATATATTCCCAATCTTTTCCTGGTATTTTTTTCTCAACCAAACGATTACGGCTATCATATTTGTATTGGTAGCATAAATTATCCAAAATGGCTTGGTCTCCGTTTACAACTACAGCGCTAAAAGTACTTCCGGCCATGGCATGAAAACCAGGTAATAATTGGATAGAATTAGTAGCTTTAATATTTAAAGGACCACTATTTGCGGTTAATACAGCTGTTGATGTTGGGTCTGATGGTATTCCTGACGTGTTGCCAATTAGGTCTGCAGCCTTTGGCGGAATTACAAACGTCAGGTTTCCATATCTGTCATATACATAATATGTATCATGTGGTGTCTGACTGGAAATAAGCTGCCCATTAGAATCTTTATAATCCGAGTAGAATCTTTTTAATATCACATGCCCTTCTTTATCCTTAAACTCCTCTGTTGTATTATTTTTTCCTGAGGTCCAGTTTTCGTTTTTGGTAATGGTTTTATATAACTGCAAATTAGTATAAATACCCTGTTGTTCTAAATAAGGAGCTTCCTTATTTTCATTAGTAAAATAAATTTTAAATAGCTTTACATTATCATTTGCATCATTTGCATAATATTCAAATTTAATGGTGTGGTCGTTATCATAAAATTTACTCAGTTTCCAGGCAACCCCTGGAGCAGCCTGTTTTCTAATCCTGTTAAGAGGAGATGCTTCAAAATATTTCTCAGAAAACGAATTTGCATCTTCAGGATATAGTACTTGAAAATCGTCAGGATATTTAGATGTATAGAAAACGCTAAGTTCATTACTATATCCATAAAGATCCATCAAATCAGAATCAAAATTTAAACTACTAGCTGTTCTGGCATATGGTAAAAAATCCTTAACCTGTCTTCCAAAATAATCGTATGCAAAAGGAGTTATAATGTCTTGCTTATTACCTCCTGCCTGTTTATCAATACGTTGTAAAGGACGTCCTAAACCATCAAAATAATTTATGGTTTCTATTTTTTCATCAGTTGCCACGTTCCCGGTAGTCGTTCTTACCTGAAAGGTTGTCGATTTGATGAAATTTCTTGTAGTTGTTTGTGCCAAAGCCCATGGCGACACTAACAGAATCGTTAAAATACAAAGTAACCTTCTCATAAGTCCCTCTATTATTGTTTATAATTGTATTCGTTTTTTCCGGCAATATTCCCATCAGCATCGATGACTTCTTTTAATCTGTTAAACCCATCATACTGATAATACATCGTATAACCTTTTGGATCTGTTATACTTGTTACCCCTATTAACGGATCATAGGTATAAGTAGTTACCATAGCATTGGGTGCAGCATCACGTAAATTGGCTAAAGCTATCCGTAATGTATTTTCTAATGCTGGTGAAGCATCTTTATTTGATGCATTTACCGCCTCTGTAATAATGCTTTGTATGCCTGTCGCATCAATTGCAGAGAAATTCTCTAGTTTTGCAATTGGATACTGATCATTATAACCCCATACATAATAAGTAGACGGACCATTTACATTTTTAAATTGCAATAATTTCCCCTTATTATTATAATGGTCAAAACTCATGACGGGTTTATAATATGATGCATAATTAGCTTCTGAAACAGTAATATCAGATTCTGTTTTATAAATTGTTTTAGGCAGATATAATCCAAAATTGTTAAAGTACTCCGTTTTTGTTGCTTGTGTTACTATATTATTTTTTAAAGTGATACTTTCTACAGGCGTTCCAATAATATTTTTGGCTGTCAAAGCGGAGTTTACACTATCAGAAAAATCAAAAGGGTATTTTACTTTTTCAATAATCTGAGTATTGTCAACATTGTATGTAGTCGATTGTATTAAATCCTTTGTATTGTATGTATAGTTAGTTTCCGTTACTATACTTTTTCCATCATCTGTTTGGAGTGTATTAGTAAGCTTGGTTTTTAGAGGCCACTCGACTTTATAATAATATCCTAAAATATCCGAATCAATTTTTTTATGGCTTATATCTCGTATTGCTTTAATAGTATTACTATAAGTAGAGGTATAATCGAATTCATCCTTTTCTACAAGAGTACGTAGCTGTCCTGCATACATTTTAAATTTTTCAATAGATTTAATTAATCCGTTTCTATAAATTAAAAACGAAGGTGAATCTGGAAAGAACTCTCCAAATTTTTCCGATTCAGGTTCGTTATAAAAATTATATTTTATAGTAGAAGTATCATCCTCCTCATCCCAGGAATATTCTTCTACCGAATGATACCCAAAGGAATATCCATTATTAAATGAAGACAACGGGGTCTTAGATTCTGATACTTGAACAGTACAACTCCCAATATAATTTGGAATTCCTATGCGTTTTCCAAAATAGTACAGCATAGGTTGAGTAAGCATTTCAAACCCATCATATCTAAATCTTCGTCGTTTTGCATCTGTTATGATTTCATTTATTCGTATTCCTCCCATCTGATAATTTGCCATAGGGTTGTAATCTTCCCGATAAAATAACCTCCAATAGGCCTGTACATTTCTTGGTGGAGTGTAGGCTATAAATTCGTAAGTACCTATACTTAAACTGATCTCTTTGTCGAGAAGTTTGATTTCACTGCCTTCGGCATAAGGACCTGAATCATAGACGCGGGGGCAACTATAAGTATAAAGAGTAGTTGCAGATGGGCTTATTTTTCTTAGTCTTCCTAAAGGATTGTTAGTAATATTATAATCATAATATGGATCTATCTGACCAGTCGAACTTTCCATACTACAAGTCATTTTTAATGTTGTAGGTGTCTTAATTTGAAACGTGTGAACATAAGAAGACGGATAAACCTCCGGGTAAGGATTTATACTGAAAAAATTATAAACAGGTATATCTTTAATAGTACTATTAAAGATTGTTAATGGTTCATATGTTGCACCTTCAAAATAACCACTAGTAGTTAAATGAGGTTCATATTTGTATTCTTCTGTTCCTCCTGTTGGATAAGTGATTTTTTTTAATGTTCCAATAATTGCCTTATCAAAATTGGCATCTTTCTTTACACCGGAATAACTTATATTAGAAAATTTCAATCCTATTACATAATCTTCGCCATAATTTTTTCCGTTTTGAAAACCCCAATAGTCAACATTTTTTGAGTTCTTAGCAGGGAAACTGCCTTCAAAATAATCAAATTTGTGTCCGTCGTTTAAAGGTGTTATTCCTGAGTACTCTGTTACCTTATTTAATTTCAGCCTTTTAAAAACGTGTTCATATTTATTTCCCGAATAATCATTATTAAAATAGCTGTAATCAAATTTATATGATTTTATTACGGTGTTTAAGTTATTATAAATTGAGAGTATATCAAGTTTTTTACTACTGCCTTTTATATCAAATCTATCATAACAAATAAAATCAATGTGTCCAAAATCCCACTGTATTGATTTTAACCTCAAAGCTCTATTAACAATTTTTGATCTGTAATAATACGACCAGCTTTTTTCATTAAAGCGATATTTTTCACTGGATTCCTGAGTTGGCAAGTATTGCATCTCTGAATCATAAGTGAAGTTTATCTCCTTGTTGGTGTTTGTAATTATTTTACTTAAACACCAACTTGTTTTCAAAGGGTCAGGACTTTGCGGACGCGGCTGATAGTCATCTTCAGACCCACAATCTCCTGCTCGGATAAAATCCCAGCTGATATAATCGTATACAGTATCATCATATTTAGCATTGCTGGCATTTGAATTTCTATTTAGCGGAGTATTATCTAAATAATTTTCAGTAATTTCTGATTGATTATAAAAATACTGATTTCCTTCCTTATCAGTTATTTTAAAGCTAACATCTAAAGAACCCGGTATATCAATTATTTGAATTTTCAAATTATGTGATTTATCAAATAACACTGCCCCTCTGGATTTGTCCAGTATAAATTTACCACTCATACCTGGCAAGTTATAGTAAAAAATATCTGGTTCCTGATCGTATATTTGATGATATTCAAGTCCCACGAAAGCAGGACATGAATCTACTCCATCTAGACGATATTGGTTCTCTGAATTTACTGAAATATCAGGAGCATAATAATATCCCTTTTCAGACCAAGGAGAATTCACATCAAATTTGCCCTTCATAAAATCATCACTACCTTTTATAGCTCTGGATATCCTGCTTCCCACATCAAGTGACCAGCCCAAACCTACCCATGTGGCTTCCTGATCTACCCTTATTCCTGAGGCATGATAATTAAGATTGATAGGCAGTTTAAAACCATCTACGTCTATTTCGTGAAGCGGAATGCTGATATTTGGGGTACCAGTATAATAAGAAACCGGAGAATCTGCATATTTAGCAAATTCTGCAGCTTCTGGTGTCATAACACTTACGTGCGGATATGCCACGTCCTGATTTTGAGAATATAAATTCATCAAAGGATTAATTATGATCAATAGGAAAATTATTCTTTTTAGTTTTTTCATTTTTTATAGGCTTATAATTATTTACTTTCTACAGCTATCTTAATTAAATTTTATTTACTTATTATTTTAGGAAATATAAAGGCACAGCCATATAGATCAGTTATTTTATATCTATATTCTTTAATGGAGGTGGTATTTATTTGTTTTCGATCATGAACAGGGAATCGCAGAAATGAAAAAAATTATAAAATGGATTGCATTAACCGAGATAATTTCTGTATTTTTATTAACTTTATATTAACAGTATTATACCTGCTAATATAATATAAAAAAATTAAATTTTACAAGATAAAAATTACAAAAATAAAAATAAATGTAAATTATTTAAAGTAAAACATTAAACAAGCCCAATGAGTACTGTTTTGCACAAAAAACCTAATATATAATAGTGGATAAATATTTTTCAACTATATAAATAACACCTAAAACACAATTTTTCTGTTGAATATATTTTCATCTTCTAAAATCACTTTTACCAGCAAAACCTGATTTCCCGATTGCAGGTTTTGAATTTGAAGTTCTGTATTTACAACTTTCGTTTTATTATAAAGCCCCTTTCCTGTAATATCAAAAACCGTAACTTCTTTTATATTTTCTTTTGATGATACAATATTTATTGTTTTGTCTTTTACTGAAACTGAAATACTGTTTTCAAGGTTCTCAAAATCTTCACTTTCTAATGTTTTGTCAGTATCATTATATCTTAAAACAAAACGATCTGTAAAGGTTCCCGCATCGGTTGTAAAAGTGTAATTACTGGCTGTTAAGTCATGAATTTTGCCTGTTATTTTATCTTCGAGATAAATATCCTGATTACTTAAATCGCCATCCGCATGATCGATCGAAATTGTAAAATCGTCTGCAATTGTAGTGCGGTATGCCAAGGGAATTGTATCTGTGTCTATAAATGGTAACGCGCGTCCTTGAATTACAAGTTTCTTATTATCGTTTACACTATAAAAATCTGCATAAGCATTTCCGTTAAAAGTTTCGGCATCGAAACTTTCATCATAAAAATTCGTTGCTCCTTGTATATAACCTAATAGTATCTGTTTGAAGATCCCTCCTTTATTCTCAAAATTCAACCAAATCCGATGCCTTTCAACGGCAGTTTTATTAGTTTCTTTATTTTGAGCTGGTTTGAAAAAAGTAGAATTTCTTGCAGCAATTCTCATACTATTATCAAATTCTACAGTACCGGAGTTTTTACTCTTTACAAAAAAACCCTGGCCGGAAGCAATTGTTCCATCCGGAATAGTCTCATTTAATCCTAAAGCTACAGCCCTTGTTCCTACTCCGCCCAATAGATTGTATACTGCATAGTCATTTGCGTTATATTTATTATTAGTTATTGGTGTATTATGAGTCCAGAAATAAAGTGCTCCTTTTATATTGAATGCATTTTTGGTTAAAAATAGATCTGCATCAAGAGCAGAAGGATAAGGATTTCCAATTAAATTATACGTGTTTACCACACCTAAATCCGTCTTAATTTTTCCGTTATTTGGAATTCCTTTAAAAGTAACTTCAAGTTTTTCAGGTATTAAATTCGAAAAGTTGTCAGGTGCAATAATACTATATCCTCTTCCTAAACTCATAATACTACTTAGAGGGTTTTCGTATTTCCAGCTCTTTGACACATAGTCATATGAAAAAAAATAATCTAACGATGAATTTGGAGAAACATCAATTAATTTCTCACTATCAACGGGAGAAGACCAATAAGTAAAATCGAATTTTAAAATGGGTGATGATTTTCTTTTACTATAAACAATTCCTGTATTGACCATTTCATCATCATCCTGATATAAACTGGCTCTATCATTTAAAATTAAAGTGCCTAACCCCGAATAATCGAACATGATTCCTAAAGTATTTTCACTTAAAAGCGTTACTGTTTTTTCTTTATCAATACTACAACTACAAACATTCGCAGTTGTTAGACTGGGATAATCTTCTTTAAATATGAGTTCTTTTCCGCCTGACGGAAAACCATTTGACCAAGAACTTCCATTCCATATCGTTGATTCTAAACAGAGTCTTAGAAGAGCAATTCTATGTTTTACAACTCCTGAAACCGAATTAAAATCTCCTCCAATCATTAGTTTTTGATCTGATGTAAAACACATTGTGTAAACCTTACCATTTAATGTTGCCTGAAAAGAAGAATCATAATCTCCAGATTTTAATAAGCGAATTAATCGTATAGAAGGGTTACCCTTATATGTGCCCGAAAAATTCCCTCCAACCAAAATACGATCATCAGGCTGAACTAAAAGACTCAAAACATCAGCATTACTAAAACCTGTACCGGATTCAAAAGTAGTATCTAAACTACCATTGGTATTTAATCTTAAAATTCGTTTTTGAGAAACTCCATTATAGGTAACAAAAGAGCCTCCTATAATTATTTTATTATCAGATTGTAAAGCTATTGCATATACGTATTTGTCAAAACCATCCCCAACATGAAAAGAAGAATCAATAGTACCATCATAATTTAATCGAACTAAACGAGAAAATGACTGACCTCCAAAGGTGTTAAATCTTCCAGCAACAAGAATCTTCCCGTCGGGCTGATTTAAAACTGCTTCAATTATAGCATCAGCGCCAAGCCCTGCATTAAAACCCGGATCACGTGAGCCATCTTCCAGCAACCTCACTATTCTTCCCACCGGTGCATCATTATAGGTGATAAAATTTCCTGCTACAATTATTTTATTTTCTTGCATGCACAAGGCATATACTTGACTTTTAAATCCTGAACCTGTATTAAATGTATTATCAATTTCCCCATCAGGTAAAATTCGAACAACACGATTACAAGTCTTTTCATTATATTTTGTAAAATTACCTCCTAAAACAATCTTATTATCATATTGTACGACAGCTGTTTTTATTAAATTATTGGCTCCTGTTTTTCCTGAATTAAAACTATTATCTGATAAACCGTTTTCTAAAAGTCGAATTATTCTTGGCGCTAAAATGCCATTGAATTTGGTAAAGCTTCCAAATACCATCGTTTTTTTGTTCTCTAATGACAAAACTTTCTGAACAGTATTATCAAAACCAACTCCAGATGCCAAATATCCTGTATCATGTTCTCCATCTGAATTTACTTTTGCTAATCTACCTTGATTTTGGCCATCAAACACCGAAAACGAACCTCCTATATACCACGATCCGTCGGAGGTATTTGCAAAAGCGAACACAGATGCAGATCCTGGTCCTGAACCAATATCAAAATCTGTTTTAAACGTACCGTTTGAATTTAAAAACGCAACTCTATTTACCTCTTTATTGTCATAAGAGCCTTTAAAAGAGCCGCCAACCATAATATTACCAAAACTATCCATTTTGATTGTTTGAACAGCATCTGCTGAAAATCCTGTTCCGGACAAAAAATCAGTATCAGGAGTTCCATCTTCATTAATACGAATAATTCTATTTGCCGTATTGCCATTATAACTTGTAAATTTTCCACCCAAAATAATCTTGCCATCTGGTTGCTGCAACATGGCGTTGACATCATTATTAAAACCAGTTCCGATATTAAAACTAGCGTCAACGCTACCATCCTGATTTAGCCTCACAATTTTATTTGTCGCAAATCCGTTAAACTCTGTAAAATTTCCAGACAATATTATCTTTCCATTTGCTAAAACTTCAGCATTTGTAATATTTACGGCAGAACCCTTACCTGTCAAGAAAGATGTATCTAATGATCCATTGGGCAAAATACGAGCAATCCTGTTTACTGCAGTATTATTGTATTTTGTAAAACTTCCAACGATTATAATTTTACCATCGGGTTGAAGACTAATTTTATAAATAATTCCATCGGTTGCCCCTATTGATGTATTAAGTGTTGTGTCATGAGAACCATCTTCATTTAAACGAATAAGCCTTCCTGTATTACTTCCGTTGAAAACAGTAAAACTTCCGGCAATAATTATTTTTCCATCATCTTGAATATACGAATCATAGACTTTGCCTTTAAAACCCGTTCCTATACTAAAACTATTATCGATAGTACCATCTGATTCCAAACGACTTAGACAAGAAGCCGAAATACCATTGAGATTTAAATAATCCCCGCCAACAATAAGTTTATTATCTGATTGTAACGATAAAGTTCGTACTGGATTATCGAAACCGTCTCCATTTAATCCATCATCAAACGAATTAAAATTAATATCCACCTTTCCTTGTTGTGCGTACAACTCTGAATCAACAGAAACGACAGAAATAATTATTGCTAAAAGTAAGTTTTTAATCAAAACAGAAATTTTTAAATTGTAAGATTTAACTGCAATTTAAAAATTACTTCTATATTTTGCAATACCCACTTTTAGTGATATTTAGTAAAATTTTGAGTTTGTTTTTAATAAAAACTAGTTCTAAAAAAAAATCCATTCGCCGCAACGAATGGATTTTTTTATGAAGTAAATGTATTGTTTGTATATTATTGAAATATTATTTTTCTAGTCGTTGTAAAATCATTTTCTAAAGTCACTTTTACCAGTAAAACCTGATTGCTCGATGGCAGGTTTTGAACCTGAAGTTCGGTATTCGAAACTTTCGTTTTGTTGTAAAGTGTTTTTCCTGTAATATCAAAAATAGATACTTCTTTTATGTTTTCTTTTGATGAAACTATACTGATAGTTTTGTTTTTTACCGAAACTAAGATACCGTCTTCGATGTTTTCAAAATCGCCGGTTCCTAATGTTTTGTTGGTGTAACGAAGTACAAAACGATCTGTAAAAGTGCCTATTTCAGCAATAAAATTATAATCGCTAGTGTTTAAATTATGTATTGCTCCTGTTTTTTTATCCTCAAGATAAATAGTTTGCCCGTCTAATATTCCTTCTGTGTGGTCTATTGCAATAGTAAACT